>JAHLWS010000049.1 GCA_019057795.1 Promethearchaeota archaeon
ACTGTATAGGTCCATAACTTCGTTAAACTCGGTTTTTCTAATAGATAAATGCCCAAATTATCAGTTGCAACTATATATCTTCCATCAGCAGAAATATCTAAACGACCACTACCAGCAAGATTTGTGCGCGTGCGCCATGATTTAATGGAAAAGAAAATTGCTCCTATAATAATGACATGAATTAAAATAAATAGTAATAAAATCCTTGAAATTAAAATTTTTTTCTTTTTTTTGTCCATGGAATAATACGTTATAAATCTTTATTATTTAAAAAATTGTGATATTTATATTACCATAATTATCTAATACTTACTCTAAATCAGCACTTATCTTTTTAATCTAAATTTATAATTAACCTTATAAAAAATATGGAAATAATCATATGAGATATTTTTAAAATGTCAATATAATAAAATCTATACAGCTCCTTTTAAAATTTTTTTTTAAATAGCTAATTGAAGATAAATTATTTTAATTTTTTCTTTTTTTTTTTTCCAAGATTTTTGTCACTTTAGAAATCTCAGTTTTAATATAAATATTTATTGAATTTATATTATTTAGTTTTTTAGTGATTCTTTATTATATCATCTTCATAATGAATTACTCTATCGTATAATAATGAACCTTTAGATAAAAAAACGCTCTTTTTCTTTTAAGTAAGCTACTTAACATTAAATAAAAATTTATTTTATTCTAAATAATAATTTTAATAATTCCTTTTTATAAGCTATATTGATAAATTTTTCATTATAAAAATATGCGTCCATATGGAAACATTTTAATATATGAAAAACTTATGTCATAATTAAACATTTAACAATAAAGTTATTGATCATATGTCAAAAAAAAATGAAAAACTTAACCCAACTCGAGAATTACCAATAAGCCTTCAGGGGATTGAAACAATTTTACAATATTTAGGCAAAGAAGAAAAGATTCCATCAAGCATTCGAAATATAGGCGAACATACGGGTCTTTCTATGAGAGTAGTGAAAAATATCCTGCTCCAATTAGAAAAATTTAATCAAGTGGAAAGAGTTATTGAAAAAAATAATATCCTTCCTAAATGGAGGATCACAAAATTCGGAAAAAGGGTAATAAAGGAAGTAAGAGGAATAGAAAATAACATAAAATTTCCAAGCAGAGAAGACGAATTAGTCTACAAAGTTAATATCCCTACAAAAATTGAACAACTAAGAGACGAGGGTAAAATAAAACAAGAATCAATTATTACTGAATTAAATTCATTGCAAATTGATTTAAGTAAAACTCTTGGGCCGATAATTAACGCTAACAACCCTATTTTTGAAGATCTAATAGGTTTAATGATAAAAAGAGTTAAATTCCTCAGACAAAAAGTCGCAAATTTCCCCGTAGATCCCGTAGCAGGATTTACATTGAAAAAAATGGATGAAAAGAAGAAAAAAATCTCGAAAGAAGAAGGAAAGTTGCTTCTCGTAGAAATTTACTTTTTCTATTCAATTATCCTAAATGAATTAAAAAGAATAGCTGAATTTGTTGACAAATTGACACAATTTGTAGAGAATGAAGCAATATCAAATGGTTATTCTGTTGCAAAAGATTTAAGAGATGAAATAAGAATTCTTACCAACTTATTAAATCAACGAGAGTCTTTAACGGTAAATAAGCATAAAATTTCCGAAGAAGAATTAAAACAAATCTCGAAAGGTAATATTAACCCCAGAATTTTACAACAACTAATTGGACCTTCCATAAGCGAGGAAGCACGGAGTGGAGCAATTGAAGAATTCGTTCTAAAAATAATAGAAAGTATAAATAAAGGAACTTTACAATTAGAAGACCACAATTACGACATAAAGGAAAATATACCCATAATATCGTTATATAACCTCATTTTAGATGAAAAACCTGGCTTGAATTTTACAATCGAACAATTGGAGCAAATTATTAATTCTCTTGCAGATGAGGGATATATTCCGGGGATAAATATCATTCAGGAGGACGAAGATCATTATCTGAAAGTTGTCCAATTAAAAACACATAATATATCTGAAGATGAGTCGAAGTTAATTTCATATTCACTTAAAGTTGAGAAATTCTCTCTTGTAGATATCGTTGATAAATTTAATTGGAGCACTGAAAAAGGTCTTCAGATGCTAGATAACCTAACATCCCTTGGTATATTAAAACATTCAAAATCATATTTGTACGGAGATCAATGGTATGTAGTATCTGAATTTAATAATTAATTTAATCATAAAATAAAATAATTTAATCAAAGGTGAAAAAATTGTATAAAGAAATAAAAAATATGAAAACGAAGGATTTTGACCCTAAAATAATTTCCTGGCAAAGAGAAGATAAAGGTAGCTTAGATACTCCTTTAATGTATGTATATCCCCAACCCGGAGATAACATTAAAGAAAAAAAGTTTTTCGTGGTTAAAGATTATGAGAAAGCACTTTTTTATAACAAAGGAGTGTTAGTTGATGTACTTGGAGGGGGGGTGTATGAAATTGATAAGAGGGCGAAAGTGAAGGGCACCGAAATCGTATGGATTGATACATCTTTTGTCGAAATACAATGGGGAGTACCACAAACAAGTGGTATCCCCACAAAAGATGGTAAAATTATCGGACTTCATGGTAATTTAAAACTTCGAATAAATGATGTTAAAAAGTTTTATAACGATGTCGTAGCAGGTAAAAAGATATGGACGGGAAATGATCTAAAGGGATGGATTATCAGTCTTTTACATACTTCCTTAAGGGATGTCTTCAAAAATTATACAGCAAAAAATGTAATTTTGGAGGAACATGATAGAGTAATAACGCTTCTAACTTCTAAGATTACTGATGAATTTGTAAGTTATGGTCTTGATCTTGAAACTTTTTATGTTATAGGTATAAAAAGTTCTGAAGGCATGGAACAATTGTATAAACTTGAGAAAGAGAAGGCAAGTATAGCTGACGAATTAGAGCTGTTAAAGGTGAAAGGAGAGTTAGAAGCTCAAAAAGTGGATATGGATGCTGTTAGAAAAGCTCGTGAGCGCCAAGAACAAATATTAGATGCAACATCAGACATAGAAAAGACGAAATTAATAACTGAAGCAAAAAAAATGGAAGGTGCTGTAGTGATGGACTTATTAGAGAGAGAAGAAAAAGCAAGAGTTGCTGGAGATGTAAAAATTATCGAAACCGCTGGTGATAAAGAAATAAAAATTGCCGAAATGCAAGTAGAAAGCGAAAAAAATGAAAAAATTAAAAGAAAGGTAATTAAACAAGAAATTGCTGACTTGAAGGAAAAACTAAATAGCTTCGATGACTTGTTAGCTGAAGGAAAAATATCTGAAGATGTATATAAAATGAGAATCAGTCGAATTGAAAAGGAACTGATAAATTTGGAAAAAAATCTTATAGATTAAATATTTTTTTTTATTTTAAATCAATTTTATTTTAATTCAAGAAATAAAAATTTGGATAGAAATGAAAACCTATAAATTAATCCCCCAATTTCGCGATAATTGTGTCATCCAAGGAAAGAAAGATTGGCTGTTAGAATATCAAATAGGGGATACAATTTTTCTTATTTCAAGTCAACCAAGCAAAAAATATTCTATTATCACCAAAATTGAGGCGTTGGAATTTAACGAAAATCCTAGAATTCTTGTTGATAAAAGAAATTTAGAGGAATTTGGGGAAAATGATGAAGTTTATATCTTAAAATATAATCCCGCTGAAGCTATAGAAGTCCATATTAATATATCAAACGAGTTTAGGATTATAACTAGAGGTGATTGGACTTCAAATATTAAACCTTCCTTACTAAATAAACTTATAGATGTAGGACAAGAAGTATCGTTCTTGATCCCTTGGGAAGGTGGTGCCCCCATCATAGGTTCAGGAATTATAAATTACACGCTACCTAATCCACCTGTATATATAGGGGAGCGCACTCGCATTTTTTTAGATAAATCATCAAATGAGGAACTATCCAAAATTAAATTGGATAATATAACAAGGAAAAAAGATCGTGTGGCCATTTTAGAAAAACAAATAAAACAAAACACTATTGAATTTATTAGGAAAATTAAGCATGAAAATTACCCCAATAAAGGACAAAAATACCAATTTAAAGCAACTAACCCTAGACAATTATTTAATTCAATTTTAACTATTTTTAAGGGTTTAGAACCTATTGAGGATCCCAACGAACAATTCTTCGATGTCAAAGAACAGGACTATCTAGCTACAGCCGTGTTTTTGAATAAGCAAAATCATGATGGCTTTAAGTTAATTGATGTTCAAATCATGTCAAGTGAGAATTCTGGGACTTTAATAGTCTGGGTAACGGGTGAGAGTGAATCTATCATATCGGAAACTTTAAGAAGATATGATTTAAAAATCTCTGAATTAAAGCAAGGATTAGAACAAAGAGTTGAAGTAATAAGTGCTCAATGTCCTGAATGCGGTGGAGATTTGCCTATAAAGAATATTGATATGAATGGAATAATAGAATGTGTTTTTTGTAATAAAACCTCAAAAATTCCAAAAGCATTAAGATATTAAAAATCAAGTAATGATGAATGTCGATCGATACACAAGGTTGAAAGCAATAAAAGAATTTGGGTATGATGTTGATTGGGAAGAACTTAAGAAATATCATATCGGAATAATTGGAGTTGGGGGTTTAGGAACCGTTTCTGCCGAAATGGCTGTAAGATGTGGCGTGGGAAAAATTACATTATTCGATTTTGATACTGTCGAAATCGTCAATTTAAATCGGAGCATGTTCAAGCTCGAACATATAAACCAACCGAAAGTAAAGATAGCATCTGAAATATTAAAACAGATCAATCCAGATGTAGATATTGCGTATTATAATAACGATATAATGGATCCTAATTTTGAATCTGTTTTCGAAAAAGAAATTCTTCAGATTGACATAATCTTAAATGGTCTTGACAATATTCCTGCCAGAGAATATTTAAATGTTAAATGCGTGCATTTGGGCACTCCTTATATTGATGCTGGAGCGTCTAGGAGCGGATTATCTGGATATGTTCACCCCGTAATTCCCCATAAAACAGCATGTGCTAAATGTTTAAGAAGTTTTTCTATTGATCTTCCTGATGAGAGAGGAGAACCTTGTGTTGCATCTTTACCATCCACCATGGCTATTTTAGCAAGCATTCAAATTCAAGAAATGTTAAAATTTCTTTTAAGTTTTGGGGAAATGATTGATTATCTGATGTATCACATGGTCTCTGGGAAATTTTTCAATTATACCACTAAGCTAGATAAAAATTGCCCCGTCTGTGGGATTGAATCTTCAAAGAATAAAAAAACAACAAAAGCCAAAGTCTCACAAAAAGAATTAGATGATTTTATTAATAATATGAAAGAAGAATAGGTGGTATTTTATAAGTAAAATTAAAATTCCAAAAATTTTCATTGATGTTATAAAAAAGCAAGCATTATCTAGTGAAAATGAAGTCTACGGATGGTTGATTGGTTACCAAAGCAACAACATCCTAAATATTTTAGCAATTATCGAATGCAAAAAATTCGAATTTCAAACTGTGATTAGTGCCATTCCACATGCCGAAGAGTTTCAAGAAATTAGTTCAGTACTACCTCAAGGGATTGGCCCTATTGGAATTTATCATTCTCATCCTTTTTCAGGTGAAGTTTTCCATAGCCATACTGATGATTCTACTCTTATTAGTCTTAGTAAACAATTTCCTAGCTGTGTTTCGATCGTTACAAATGGAAAAGAAGTTAATTATTATCAATTAGATGAAAAATATCAGACTACTGAAATTCCTATTAAATTTATTGAAACTGAAGTTCCTAAGTTTTTATTAATTACTTTTAACGAAACTTTAAGTGTTAGGATAAGTAAAGAAGTGATTGATAATTTAGAAAAACCTAATATGATAAATATTCGAATTCTGAACGCGTTAAGAGAGTATTTTGAAAGCATCTGGAACGACATGGAATTGTATTGTAATAATATTGAAGTATTAAAGGATGAAAGAGTGAACCAATATTTAAGGAACGAATTAAGCTCAGATCCAATTGAAATAAAAATTCCTTCAAAGTTAAAATCTGATGGAGATATAAAAATTGCTCTCGATAAAAGTTCGAATTCTAGCAGCCTGGTTAAAGAAATTGATAATCTCTACCTTAAAATGAAAATTACTTCAAAATTACCAATCTATATCCACGATAGAAATAAAAAAATTTATGAAATTGATCAAATAATTAGAACCGAACTCATTAGTAATAACATTCTTCAAAAAGTTTATAATTGCAATGTAGATCTTAATAATAAAGAAATTATTACACCAAAAGACTTGTTTCTTAATTATTTTGGTTTTTTCATGCGAATACTCTGCTTTGATGCTAAGAAATTAAATGAAGATAGGTTCTCCGGGAAGATCTTTGAGTTTTTGTCAAGGTTGTTGTCTTTATTTGATCATTTTGAAGATATAGAATTATCTGAAAAAGCAAAACATCACCTTCTAGTTTTTTTTGATGATATAGAAAAATTGACTCATAAATTCTATTGGCAAGATGACATGAATAAGATATTAATGAATTTTAGAAATCTTATTAATTAAAATAATATTAAAAAAGATTAAGATTATATTAAAACAAGAAACAAATTCAAGGGTTAAAATAGAAATGACATCAGAATTGAACACGATATATTTTGTTAATAAATTTGGCTCAGAGAAAAAACAAATACCGTTTCCCGTAGCTCCTAATATCAAATTAATGGATATAATACCCGAAATCTCAAAAAAGTTCGGAATATCCTCTCAAAACATTTGCATAGCCAATATGGGGGGCCAAGTACTGACTCACACAGATCTATTATGCTCAGTAAAAGAATTAGTAGAACAATTTGGTAATACATTTGACATAATTGATCGAGGCATTGTTGGTTGAGTAGACCAGATAATCATTGGCAAAGATCGATATTAGATGAAATTATCCAAGAATTTCCAGAAAAGTGGATACCTGTAAATCCGAAACATCCTGCTTGGAAAGATAGAGTCAAAATTGAGATTGAAAAGATTATGCAATACATCAATTTTTTAAGAAGAACTAATAATAAACCTTGGTTTAAGCTATTTCCTGATAAAAATCCTCGTTATAATTACTTAATCTGGAGTGGAAATTTACTCGTTCCTGAAAAACCAGAAATCAATTTTGATATTAAAGTCTTATTGACATCTGAATATCCAAAAGTCTGCCCAAGATGCTTCGCAGAAGAAAAGATTTTAGAATATTGCGGGAAAATCTTTCTTAAAAATATCTGGGAACAGGATGGAAAAAAGTATGTCATGATTTGCCACGAACACATGTCAAACACACATGCATGGAACGAACATCTTGGAATCGTTCACTTTTTTATACGTCAAGTATGGATATGGTGGGCAGCTCAACAAAATGTTATTATTAACGAATATAACAAGAAAAACACTTAAGAGAATTCTGAACAATATGGATTTCTAATAAATTTTAATTAAAAAAAAGATATTAAATTATTAATAGAAAACTATCGGAGATTAAAAATGAGTAAATGCTATAAATGTGCTGCGGAAATCAAGCCATATTGGAAAAGATGTTATAATTGTAAGGTATTGTTATTATGTCCTCAATGTGATAATTTGGTAACTGGTAAATGGCAATTCTGTCCAAATTGTAAAATAGATTTAGATTTCGGAAGAATTAGTAAATTAAGAGCTGTTGGTTATCTTCTTGGAGTTGGAATTTTCGTTCCCCTAATGATTATCATTGTAGGTCTTATTATTATTCCTACAGATATGTACTCATTCCATCAATTCAGTTTTTCCGAATTATTTTCTGGTTTTTCGGGTTCCAATTTTCTCTTCGTTGTTTGGACCTTATTCTATTCTCTCGCTTTTATTATGGGAGGTGTGGAGTGTATAGGGTATGGAAGAGGTAGATTCAGAGAACAAGGAATTTTCTTTTTCGTTATAGCAATATTTGGTATTGTTTCATTATTAATTATACGTATCTTTGCAATTTTTACGATTGGAATGATGATTTTACTATTACTCTGTACTTTTGGTTTATATGATGTGCTCAGAATATATAATAAAATAAAGAGAAATAGACCAAAATATCTTAAGGAGCTACAAATTAAGAAAGAGGAGGTTAAAGTATTCACTAGTGAGGCAAAAAAGAGATTGCTTGGGATGATAAAGGGGGAACAACAAGTCAATTTAGATTACGCTAGTCAAATTATAAACATGGATCAAAACACAATTAGGGGATTAATTTACGACTTAATTGCAGAAGATAAAGTCGAAGGAACTTTCCAAGAAAACATATTCATAATAACTTCAGATGTCATTGAATTTATAGATAACCTATTGAATAAATTCAATGAATGGGAAAAAGACGAAATCGCTAAGAAAAAATAAAATAAAATTTTTAGATAGTATAAAATAATGTCTTAAAACACAAACAATTCTGTAAAAATTGTTAAATCTCCAATAATATCTTGCTCTCGTAGAACAGATATTCCCGCATTGGACTGTTAAAGAAGTTTAGACTTTTTCTCTCTCATCGGTTTCCCATTTATTAAAAGAATAATCAAGAGCTTTTAAAAAATTGTCCATATCCGATTCTATCAAGAATCTATTTCCTTGAAATTTGCCCTGAATTATTTTTTCACCCGCTAAATCGTATAATAAAGATTCGATTTGCTTTGGTGGAATGTTTAAGAACTGACTAGCCTCTTCCAAATTTATTTCTTTTCTTAATCGTATCATCCCAAATAATCTCTTCTTATAATCAACCTCTATATCTGCTGGTTTTTCACTAATTCTAGATGAAGTTCGATCATCCATTTGTTGAGTGAAATGTAATGAGTTTCCTTTTAGATTACCTAAAATTTCCTTATTAGAAATCATCTCTTCGATAAATTCTTTCAATTTTGGCGTGTAATTTTTGCTTATTCTTATGTACCTAACAATTTTGTTTATCGAAATGCTTTGGTTAATACGGGCTGCTTTTTTAATATATTCACGTGTCTCATTCTCCGTCGCTTCAATTAAAGATCGACGAGTCGAGGCTAAAACAATAAATGTTATAAGAAACCAAATCAAATATATCAACAATAAATATCTACCATGATATACAATGTCTATCTTGATCAGACCATAAATGGTTACGCCCCCCAAAATAGACATACCTAACCCTCTGTATAACAATACTCTGCTAACGCTGAATCGAAAGATTATTATAATCGAGATTAAAATAAATAAAAATCCAAGATATCCAAAACCAAATGTCTCACCCGGAAAGTAGAAATAAATCATATAATTATACTCAGCTCCACCAACATAATAAGAATACAGCGTTAGGGAATTCGAAAATATAAACATTAAACAAAATACTAAATCTAGGCTACCAATAATTTTTAAATGTTTTACTTTCGATTTAATTCACCCATTTATTTGAAATTTAATAAACATTGTTTTAATTTAATTAAATATAATCCTTTATCTTTTAATTTGATTCCTATAACGATATTTGAATTTAAAATTTCGTCCCTCTAACCTTAAAAATTAAGTTTATAGAAAAGGAATTAATATTTCACTAAAAAATTTTTGAAATAGAAAAAGAACTCAAACTAATCTCTTTATTATTATTATTTTCTAAAACACATTTTTTATTTATCTTTTTTTCCCTTTAATTTTATAATTTTAACTTTTTCAAGCAAAAAATTATGGATTATAAAACAATTTTTTAAAAAAAAGAAACTGTTCTAATAAATATGAATAATAAAATCGATCTAAAATGGAACGATCTTGTATCTCCTACAATGTCTCCCGATGAGTACTTAAAAGAATTTGGAGATAAAATAGCATATAACTATAAAACCTATGAACCAAAAACAGATGTATTAGAAGAAATTAAGGATCTCTTGAAAAGCAAGAAAGAAGCATTAAAGATTGTCGCATTAGGTGCTGATTGGTGTCCAGATTGCAACAGAAATGTACCACGCATGATTAAAATTGTAAAATTGATGAAAAGTAAAGATGTGATTTTCCATATTTTATACGGGATAATGGTTAACGCTTTACATAAACCAGGTGAAACAATATGGCATAAAACACGTTCTCCACCAGAAGCGGTAAACCCTAAATTTGACTTAAAAGCAATTCCAACGTTCTATTTCTTTAATAGAAATAATGAATTTTTAGGTATGATTAAAGAACATCCAAAGAAAACCATTGAAGAAGATACTCTCGAAATTATTAAAGAAGGTCTGTGAAATTTTTCTTTAAACTATAAGATTTAGTAGTTTTTAAATAATTTTGATTTAGTTCTAATTTTATTCTTATTCTAAATTTTTCCAATATAATTAAGATTTAAATTACAATATCGATATATTAATTCTATGACGAATATTAGTATCAAAAAAGTTATAATTTTTAAGCATGGCGTCTCTTATTACATTCTCGAGGGAAGCGTGAAGGGAACTGATACTTTCGAGTTAGAGTTTAAAAATGACGAAATGGACGATGTGTTAAAATCGCTTTTTGTTTTAGATACTAGCGAAAAAGGCTACATCAGCTCGATTTCTTACGATGCCGCTTTAGAAACTTCCCAATTGTTAAAATCTGTTATGCTTAATATCCCCGATAGAGGTTCGTTTTCTTCGCTAATAACTCAAATAAAAGGAGCTAAAGTCAAATTAGCTGTTACTGGGGGAAAAACTGTGTCGGGAACGATATTAGGAATTGAAGAGTTTGAAAAATTTATTAAAGACGAAAAAATCGCTGAAAAACTATTGATACTATTCCAAGATGACGATGTAATTTCTAAAATTAATTTTACAGAGATTAAATCGCTTGATATCTTGAATGAAGAGATAAAAAAGGATCTCAAGTTCTTTCTCGATACCGTAATATCAGGGAAAAAAAAGGACGCAAAAAAAATCAAGATTAACTGTGAATCGGGAGGAAACAACGAGGTTGAAAGGATAATTTTTGTCTCTTATATTCGAGAAAGTCCAATTTGGAAGACATCCTATCGTTTGATAATGAGTAAGGAGCAAGCCTTAGAAGAAAAATGTTTATTATCCGGATGGAGTCTTATTGAAAACACAACTAATCAAGACTGGGAGAATATCGAGTTATCTTTGGTAGCTGGAATGCCAGTTTCGTTTAAATACGAGTTTTATCAACCTATCTTCATACAACGACCTGTAATTCGCCCCTCAAGAGTATTAAGCGTAAAACCTACTGAAATTGAAGAAGGTTATGAAATGGATAAATTTAGAGACTATGAAATGGCAGAAATGGCAGCAAAACCAGCGGCAATGAGAAAGAAGGCTAAAATGAGAACAGGAGTGCCTCCACCCGCACCTGGAGCACTTAGAGGTGCTATAGGATATGGTGGCGCGCTAGGTGTTATGAACATGACAGACGATACATTAATGGAAAAAGTAAAATCGCAAACAAAAATTCAAACAAAAGACTTAGGAGAACTATTTGAATACAACATTTCAAATTTAGTAACAATAAAAAGGAAGCAATCTGCTTTAGTTCCAATCTTGACTGAATCTATAAAAGCAAGACGAGTTTTATTATACAATAAAAACGAATACGATAGAAATCCGAACGCTTGTCTTGAGATCACCAATAATACTAAATTAACGCTGGAAAGAGGCCCAGTCACTATAATATACGACGACAATTTAGCAGGAGAGGCTATTATTCCTTTTCTAAATAAAGAAGATACGCGGTTGTTAAATTATGCCGTAGAACAAGCCGTAGTTATTACTCACGAACAAAAATCCGAAAGTCTAAGCGTACACAAAGTTACCTTTGGTAGTGGATATTCTTACGAATATTATTACACTAACCAAATAACGACCTATAAAATTAAAAACAAAACAAATGAAGAAAAGGAACTTTATCTCGACCACCCCAAAACTCACGGCTATAAATTTGTAGAAAAACCTAACGACCCGGAAGAGACCCCAAATTATTGGCGTTTTAAACTAAAATTGAAACCTAAAGACGCAATCAATTTCAAATTAAAAGAACAACGCGAAGATTATTCAAGTAATTACCTCTGGAATTGGTCTAAAGACGATATTTTAAGGAGGGTAGGATTTTATATTAAACATAAGTTTATCGACGAAAAACTCGAAGCTAAATTAAAAGAAATCGCAGAATTTATACAAACGTTGAACGATAAAAGAAACAAAAGAGAAAATTTGGACCAAGAGAGAGACCTAATGACGGACGAACAATCAAGACTTAGAGAAAATATTTCCGTTTTAGGGGATGATAACCAATCTGTCACGTTAAAAGAACGATACATTAAAAAGCTGAACGACCAAGAGACTAGATTTGAGAAAATTTCCGTAGAATTGAAAAAACTAGATAAAGAAATTGACACATTAAACAAGAAAGTTGAAAAACAAATGAATAAACTAAAGGCTTAATATAAAGTTTTAAAAACTTCTATTTTTCTTTTTTATTACAACATTCCTACATCTTTGAACTACCACACCCTAAAGGGGCATGGATTCCTTCTTCCTCGAAAACTGCCCGAAAAGATCCTGAAGAATCTCTTTAGGTCTTACATCATCTCCAAAGGCGTGACTTCCCGTTGTTCCAACGGTAGTTTTATCATCATGGATGATCGTGACATATTTCTCTTCTTTTAGGATTCTTATTCCTTCGTCTCTCAGATTAACAGAAGCATTTTCGTCTCTTTCATGGGTAGTTCCGCAATCCAAACATGTCCACACTCTTTCTTTTAAGGTAAGGTTGTTGTTTTTCCAACCACAGCATGAACAGAGTTTACTGGAAGCAAAAAATCTATCTACGAGAATGAAATGCTTTCCTAACCATTCCATCTTATATTTTAAATAGGTCGTGAATTGATACCACGAGAAATCTAAAGAAACTGATTTAGACAAACCTGAATTGAACTTCTGCATTCCCCTCACGTTTAAGTTTTCTAAAATAATAGCATCAAATGTGTCAGCTAATTTTCGGGTGAGCTTATGCGTCCAATCCTTCTTTCTGTTGTATATTGTATCGTAGTGTCGTGCTAATTTTAAACGCGCTTTTTCTCGATTCTTAGACCCTTTCTTCTTTCGCGAAAGTTCCTTGTTTAGCTTCTTGGTCTTTTTCTGCTCTAAATGATAGAATCGTGGATTCTCCATCTTAACAAGATCATTCACCAAAAAATTATTTGCTGACATGTCAAACGCAGTAATATCCTTCTCATGTACCTCTTGTATTTCTTTTACATCCTCCTGCGCCTCTAAGGTTAGAGAAACGAAATACTTGTTCGATTTTGTTTTTTCAATAGTGGCATGTTTGATCTTTTCGGAAAACACCCTCTTATCGCTAAATTTTAGCCAACCTAGTTTCGGTAACTTTAATTTCTTTCTTTTAAAATCAATTTTGATGTTTTCATTCGTTTGTTTGGTCGTATAGGTTTCCTTTCCTTTCTTTGACTTGAATTTTGGAAAGCCGACTTTGCGACCTTTTTTTAAACCTTTAAAAAAGTTTTGGTATGCCTCAAACAAATGCTCTCTTGAGGTTTGTAAGGCAATGGAATCAGCTTCTTTTAAAAACGGAAACGCGACCTTATATTGTTTTTCGGTTTTATAGGTGTGCTTCTTAAGCGCATCCTTATCATCTCTAAATCGTTCATAGACTTCCCTCCTCTCCCTAAGCATCTGATTGTAAATGAAGCGGCTACACCCTATTGTTTTGCGAATTTGGGTCCGTTGCGTCTTGTTCGGATATATCCGAATGTTGAAAGCTCGAATCATTTATACCTAAAAAGAAAGAATCGTTCTTTAAATGGATTATAGTACAATGGTTTTATGATTTTTTTTTTCAAAAAAATCGTGTTTAATTCATCACCCCCATAAATAGGGGTGTTTTCTTAAGCATTCAAGATAAATAACTATAAATAGAAAAAAAAAATAAATTATGTTAAATATAATATTTTATAATAAAATATTTTATAATAAAATTCTTAAAAGTGTGTAATATGAGTATTGATGAACTACAAGAACAAGTCGAAAAATTAAAAGACGAAATGGATGTGCTCGAAGAGGTTTGCGATACGCTCCCTCAATGTAAAGAAGACGATGGTTGCGATACTTGCGAAACATACAAGAAAATCGATAAACTTAATATAAAAATCGGAGAATTAGAAGAAAAAATCGAATCCTTAATGGGAGAAGATGATGAAGATGAAGAAGAAGAGTAATAACCTCTTCAAAAAATAATCAAATTTCGATATTTTATTTAAATCTTTAATTTTTTTAATTACTTTTTTGCTTAATTGTGCTGCTTTCTTCCTATTTTGACTTTAAACCTTTATATAAACAACTATTTAAAAAAAAATTAAAAAAGAACTTAGTATTCTCCTTTTTATATTTAATAGAATGATAAAATTAAAAATCTAAAAAAGGTCGCGATATTAAAATGCCAGGTAAAAAATTTGAAGTGCAAGCAATTGACGACGAAATTCTTGCGAAATTTAGCCTTAAGAATCGATATTCTTTCTTGAATAATAATTTAACGGCTATACTTTCAACAAAAGAATTTAACTTCTTTAAAGAAGTCCAACGATTTTGTATGCGCTTCGAAAAAAAAAATGAAATTGTGCACGGACCCGACGAAGATATTTACGATTGGGTCCCCGCTTTTGGAGAAAAGGGTTATATAACCCGTCAGCACACGTTCGATGCGTGCGATGTTCATTACGACTATTGGGGTTTAGCTGCTGATTTTTTGAGACATTTAGCACTCGATTTCTTTGATCCCCAATTTGCGATGGGCGGTGGAGGTACCGTATTAGCCGTCAATCCCATCTATGAGCACCACGACGAAGTCCCAGTTAGGCTGGAAGCACTTAAAGATTTAGTTACTGGAAAGAGTCCCGGCGCTATTCTTATCACTGAACCTCAACGTGGTTCAGATGCGGTGCATATGTTGACCACTTGCGACGAGCAAGACGATGGTTCGTTTTTACTTAATGGAATTAAGATTTACAATACTAACGCGCCCAAATCTAAGTGGTTAGTAGCTTACGCAACTGCAGAGAAAAACAACGGGAACACGATGGCTCAATTCTTAATAGACTCCAATTGGGATGGTGTTCTTATGGAACGGGTTAATATCCCATGGATACCCAAGCTTCATCTTGGAAAAGAAACTTTTACAAATCTGAGGGTCCCTAAGGATTACGTGTTAGGCGGCGTAGGAAAAGGGCGAGAACACTTGTTCGAGGGTTTAGTACCTGAAAGAATAGCTATAGCAATTATGGGTCTTAGTCAATGTTGGGGTGCGTTAACACATGCAATAATATACGCTAACAACAGAAAGCAGTTCGATCAAATGATCTTAAGGTTCCAAGGAGTTGGATTCTTACTCGCAGACTTGTGGGCTCGAACGACTAACATCACGCTTGGGCTTCTCAAATTCTGTGAGTCATTTGATGAAAAATATGAGAAATTTCAAGGCAATATACCAAAAAATATTTCCCAAGCAATGGTTGCCTCAGCAAGTATGTTCAAGTATCACGCTGCGAAACTCGCGAAAAAGGTGTGTTACGAATCCGCGAATAACATGGGTGGCGCTGGTTTGTGTGACAACACACTGATGCACGACTATATGAATATTTCGAGGATCCAAGAAATCATTGGTGGTTCAAGACAAATCCAACAATATATAATGAGTATGAGCTTACGTCAACTTTACAAAATGTCCGTTTCATAAGTTTCTGTGAACTAGATTAATTATTAGATATTTAACTTCCTTATTTTTTCTTTTATTTTGTAATAAGCTCGTTTAGGCGCTCTTCTTTTTTAACAAAAAAAAAAGAAACAAAAAATAGAAGTGCTGCGAATAAAAGGGTAAACCCGGTCATTAGGAAAATTCCTTGGTAAGATAAGAACACTAAAATATAACCGCTTATAATTGGACCAATTGTTTGACCGATATCCATAATAGTACTTAGAACCCCAATTGCCGAACCATAGTTTTCTTTTTCTAAAAGATCCGTGATATACGCTGGTGTAGAAGAGGTGACACTTGCCATTCCTATACCAAAACTTATTAAAATAACGAATAACAAAATTAAATTCACAGTATGTGGTATAAACAAGGTTACAAAACCTCCTAAAAGGAGTCCACCAAGGATGACGTGTTTTCGTCCAACCTTGTCTGATAAATATCCCATAAAAGGTTTAGCTACAATTATCGTAAATGTAAGAATAGCAAGCATTAACCCAATTAACCAAGGTTCGAAATTAAGAAAACTGATATAAAGAATAAAATAAGCTTCGATAATTCCATAAGCAAAATATTGACTGGCTTGAATAATACTAATTATCATGATCTTTTTATGACTAATAACATCTTTTAGACCCCTTAGAAATTCTTTTATTGTAAATAACTCTCTTTTTGAAATGTCAGCTTGAGTATAACGAGATTTGCGAGTTTTGTAATAAAACATTGCAAAGAAAAATGCAATAATTCCTGAGAAACCACATACGAGATACACTCCATAATAATAATAATTTGTGGCATAAAGGATAAAGCCACCGGTTATGGGTGCGAAAAACCGACCGATAAGGGTTATTGAAGAAAATAATGAAATTTTTTCTCCTTTTTGTTTTGGATATAATTCCGCTATTGCACTCGTGGCGACAGGAACAAATATTGCTGTGGAAAAGCCATGATAAAATCGAACTATCATTAAGATCCAAATATTAGTCGCAAATAGATAAAAAAAAGGTGCTGAAGCAAAAATTACAATTGATAACAAAACAAGTTTTTCTCGTCCATACATATCAGAGAGGCGACCAGCAAACGCACTTACAATTATTCCAGGGATAGTAGATGCTGCGAAAACATACCCGATGAATTGGAGTTCTTGGGAGGAAGTTATTAAAGACTTCGCAAAAAGCGGTAAAATTGGACTCTTTGACATGGTTGAGCTAAAGATAGCAACCAACCCAAGAATACTTATCATCAAAAAATAACTTTTCTTTAGACGCATGAATTTATCAATTTTTTTTTAAACCATTGAAGAAAATCAAACCTTTCAACTAAAAGAATATTACCAAAACAACGTATCTTTTTTTAGATTTTTTTAACAATAAAAATTCCGTTCCAAAAGTTTCTGTGAACTGGATAAATTATTAAATTAAAGTTTCTAAGTGTAGATAATAAAAATAAAAAAAAAGATATGAAGAAATTGGATGTCTTAGATACCACTCATCTTGTAAAGTTGTCTCATGGCCATCGACATGACGTAATTCTGGATTTGCCGGCTGCCTCCAACGATTTCGGCGATTCTAGACATGTTTAATAAATCTTGCATTAGAGTGTTATCACACAAACCAGCGCCGCCCATTAGATTTGCGGCTTCGTAACAAATTTCTGCTGAGAGTTTAGCAGCGTGATACTTGAATTGACTAGCAGAAGCTATTAAAGCTTGTGAAATGTTTTTAGGAAGCGTTCCTCCAAATTTTTCCATCTTACTATCATAATTTTTACAAAACATTAAAAGGCCTAGCGTGACGTTAGTTAATCTTGCCCATAGATCAGTTAAGAGAAAACCTACTCCTTGGAATTTTAGAATCATTTGATCGAATTGCTTTCTGTTGTTAACATATATGGCAGCATGAGCAACTGCGTTCCAACACTGGGCTATGCAATCGATTGCTATTCCTATTCTTTCCGGAACCAAACCCTCAAAAAGATGTTCTCGTCCCTTTCCTACGCCGCCTAACACGTAGTCCTTTGGCACTCTAAGGTTATCAAACCTTTCCTTACCTAGCCACACTTTTGGTACATATGGTATGAAAACTCGTTCACAGTTCCAACCGTCCCACGAGGTATCGATTAGGAACTGGGCCATCGTGTTCCCGTTGTTTTTCTCTGCAGTAGCGTAAGCAACTACGTATCCCGCTTTAGGTGCGTTAGTGTTATAAATCTTTTCTCCGTTAAGAAGGAAAGATCCGTCAGATTGCTCGTCGCATGTGGTCAACATGTGTACTGCGTCCGAGCCCCTTTCTGGTTCGGTGATTAAAATCGCTCCAGGCGTTTCGCCGGTGACAAATTTCTTTAAGATTTCTAATCTAATAGGTATATTTTCGTGATGTTCGTAAATAGGGTTGATAGCTAACACGGTTGCACCCCCCGCTAACGAAAATTGGGGATCAAAAAAGTCTACGGCTAAACATCTCATTAATTCCGTGGTTGCACCATAATCAGAGAAAATAATATCAATCATTTCGAAACTGTGAGCTCTAGTTAGGTAACCCTCGGCTCCAAATGCGGGGATCCAATCGTAAACATCTTCGTCAGGACCGTGAGTAATATTGTTTTTCTTTTCGAAACGCATGCAGAATTTTTGAGCTTTTTTTAGAAAATTAAACTCCTTAGGTTCTAAAATAGCCGTTAAGTTAGTGTTTAAAAACGAATATCTGTTTTTTAAGCTTAACTTTTCAAGGATTTCGTCACTTATAGCTTGAGTCATAAACTTAGTTTTTTTTTCTTCTTCCATTTTTCTAACTCCGAATTTTTTAATCTATTTGAAATTTACAAGAGAAATAATATTACTAGGAAAAATATGATTTGTCTTTTTAACTTTTTTTTATTGAATATATATTAACTATAGAAATATTGATAATTAATTGCTTATTTTCGCGTCAAAAAAAAAAAAAGAGAATGTAGACAAATGAATGTCCTATACGCCCGTCATCTTGTAAATTTGACGTAACGCCATGCTTAGAATGTATTGTTGTATTTGCCGGCTGCCACCTACGATCTCTTGAATTCTGGAGATGTTTAATAGGTCGTGCATAAGGGTGTTGTCACACAAACCAGCTCCGCCCATAAGATTTGCGGCTTCATAGCAAATTTCTTTCGAAAGAGCACATGTATGATATTTATACATGCTTGCACCAGCTACCATAGCTTGAGCAAGGTTTTTTGGAAGTTCTCCTCCAAACTGTTCAACCTTCTCGTCGTATTTTTCACAAAACCTCAGCAGCCCTTGGGTAACATTTGATAATCTTGCCCAAAGATCAGTTAAAAGAAATCCTACGCCCTGGAATTTCAAAATCATTTGATTGAACTGCTTTCTGTTGTTAACATATATGGCCGCATGAGCTATTGCGTTCCAAGATTGCGATGTAGCATCGAGGGCGATACCTATCCTTTCAGGTACTAACCCTTCAAATAAGTGCTCGCGTCCTTTTCCTACGCCGCCTAACAAGTAATCCTTAGGCACTCTAAGATCTGTAAAGTATTCGTGACCTAGCCATACTTTTGGGACCCAAGGGATCATAACGCGATCGCAACTCCAACCGTCCCACGAGGTATCGATTAGGAACTGAGCCATCGTGTTCCCGTTGTTTTTCTCTGCTGTAGCATAAGCTACAACGTATCCCGCTTTAGGTCCATTAGTACTATAAATCTTCTCTCCGTTGAGAAGAAAAGATCCGTCGTCCTGCTCGTCGCACGTGGTTAACATGTGTACTGCGTCCGAGCCCCTTTCTGGTTCGGTGATTAATATTGCTCCTGGCGTTTCGCCTGTTACAAATTTTTTTAAGATTTCTAATCTAATAGGTATATTTTCGTGATGAAAATAGACCGGATTAATAGCTAGTATTGTAGCACCCCCTGCCATAGAAAACTGAGGGTCAAAGAAACTTAAGGCTAAACATCTCATTAATTCTATTGCTAATCCATTGTCTGGAAAATTTAAGTCAATTTCTTCGTAAGGATGAGCGCGTGAAATTAACCCTTCTTTTCCAAAATCGGGGATCCAATGATAAAATCCCTCGTCTGGGGCATGAGTGATGTTATTCTTTTTTTCATAGCGAACACAAAACTTTTCAGCTTTCCTAAGAAAGTTCATATGCTTTTGGTCTAAAACAGTCATTAAATTAGTATTCAAGAAAGCATATCGATTCTTAAGGCTTAACTTCTCAAGAATTTCTTCACTAATGGCTTGGTCAATAAATCTGGTTTTTTTTTCGTTTTCCATAATTTTTACTACCACTTTTTGACAATTTTATAATTTTATGTTAATTATATTCTACTATGAAGAATGTGATTTATCTTTTTAATTTACTTACTAGAAATTGTAATTTTAGGGTTCATTTAGAGAAAAATGGTTGATAATTTTTATCTTCCTATTTTCAAATTTAATAATAAAATGATTGGAAAATTAACATTCGAATAAATAAAAAGCATATTCAATGCTTTTACATTATTATTTTTTTTAATCTGTTAGAAAATTTCTTAGAAATTATTAAGGCGGTTTCAAAAGGGCATTTCTTCTTGAATTGAATAACGGTAATAAAATTTTCAAATCCAACTAAAGATAAAATCCCGTAATCTTCGAGAGAAATTAATTCGTGTATTCGAGAATTTCCGATAATAAATCGGCTTTCTAGTAGCCTTATAATTTCAGATAATACGTTAGAATTAAGGTAAGAGACTATTACTCTTCCTGTTTGAGTTAGTAATGCAGAAGATATGACGAAAGACGAGAAAGTATGGAGTTCTTTAAAAACTTCAATTAATTCCTTTTGAATTTCATCTGAAACTAGCTTTTTGCTTTCGATGATCTCATCAACATTTTTTTCAAAGTTTTGGTATTTTGAAACTTCACCATCAAAATTCTCAGTAAGCAGCTGCAAATCAAACTCGTTTAGGAATTCGCTTTTAATTTCTCTCAATTGATTCCTTAATTCGACGAGGTTATCGGTTCTATCGCTAAATAAAGCGAACATTAATTCACTTGAATCAGCTTTTTCGACCTCAAAAATAAATCTAAAAGGTCCGACCTCTATTTCAGATAGCTCCTTAGTTTTCAGAGTTTGTTTAACAAAAGAAAAAATCGCACTTAAAAAGCTACTTGTCAGTTTAATGTTAAAAATATCTTCATATGTTTTATAAAAGATTAGTTCCCCTGTAGATTTCATAATGAAGATATTTTTTATCATGCGAGTTCAAAAAATAAATTTATTTTACCCAATAATACAGATTTTATACTCTTTTAATAAAAGTTTAAGTTTAAAAATTCTTGTATAATTCGTTCTTATAACATTAACGCAATAGAATTACACATTTTTTTCAAAAATTTAATTTGACGAAAATGTTAGTTTAACAGTTTAACTAAATTGTAATATCCCAAATTAAGGTTTTTATTTTTTATTTGAGAAATGATAAAATTTAGAACCCATCAAATTTAGCCCATTCGTCGTCGTCTTCGAATTCGTCTTCTTCTTCACGAAAATCTTCAGCTTTTTTTGCCTTAGTCCCTTCAGTTGATTCTTCTTCGTACTCATCATAATCGTCGTCAAAACTTATGGCTTTATCTAAGTCCGTAGCTATTTCGACTTCGCTAATTTTTATTTCAGGGATTGGTTCTTCTTCGCGCTTTTTCTTTCCAACAAGTTTCAGATAGTCTCCATGAATTTTAATTGTAATAGGTGTTTCTTCTTGTAGAAGGCGCACTACCACTTCCTCACTGCTCGATGTATCGTGTGGCATACGCATTACAATCGCTCTGGAGCCTTCAAATACGCCGCTTATAATTTCAACTGTATCGCCCGATTCTAAATATTCGGTAACACTCCTTGGGAGTAGTACGTGTTTTAACTCGACTAATTCAATATTTTGAACGATCCTTCCTTTTATATGAGGTATACCTTGTACTGCAATTTGGACCGCCCTCTTCTGGGGCGCTTCAAAGAACACATAGCCTGGTAATAAAGGGGATACGAGCATTGCCCTAATATCAGGAACAATATCCAAGATTTTAAATCTGTAGAAAATTTGTTTTAAAATATTGCTCTCTTGGTTAATTGTAGTCCTTACAGCAAAGAGAGTAGTAGAAGGTTCTTGATCTTCTTCTTTCTCGATAATAATTAAATTATCTTCTAAATCTATTCCTTCTTTTTCACTCTCTTTTACATTATCCTCTTGATCCACCATACCTTTTCACTTTTCCTTATTTGAATTATCCAAGTTTAAGATGTTTAAATAACAATTTCTTAGAAAAGAAGTTTATGATCTAAAGGAAATTCTAAATTAAAAAATTTTGCTTTTTAAAGAGATTTTAAAAATAAGCGTAAAATTCTGCCTGTTATGAACAATTAAAGATATTTTAAGCTTTTAAAAAGGAATATTATTTATATCTAATATTTCTGGAATTCTTCTGTTTCGCTCAAGCCAAGAAATTTCAGCATTAGTATATCGCCAAGTAATTTCACATTTACCCAACTTACCTTCTACTTTCGTTTCCCAATCCCAAGGAGATATTACTATCAAATCACCTTTTCTTATCCATACCCTTTTTTTAATTTTACCACGAATTCTACCTATTCTATGTTCACCATCTTGACAAAATACGCCCATTCGTTCACTACCATATATATCAACAACTCTAGCAAACATTTCTCCAATTCGGGTATTTGGGAATTTTACGCGTGTAATTACTGGGGGTATATAAGGACCTCTACTCTTCCCCCTCTTCGCTTGTTTTTTTTTAGCCACAATTTTTTACCTTTTATTTTCAATTTATAAAATTAAAACTTATCTTCAGGTTTATATTCTCCTTTAATAAATACTATTTTTGCATTTTTATCAGAATCATTACGAATATTATGCATTTCTTTTGGTTCAATTAAGAATACGCTTCCTTCTGGAGCGTCGTATTCTTTATCGTCTATAATCATAATGCCATTACCGTCAATAAAATAGAAAGTTTCGTCAATAAAGTTATGTCCATGAGATTTTTCGGCCATAGATTCGCCTGGTTTGAGCAAAATTAAACCCCAATCAATGCTAGGCCCGCGCATTAAATATTTTACGCCAGAATCTCCTTCTCTATACTTAAAGTCGTTTTCGTTAACGCGTTTAATTTTTTATCACTAATTCTTTTATTATAAATCAAATTATCAAAATTAAATTAAGTTAAAAATTTTATTATAAATGATATGTTTTTAACTTTTAAATTTGCAAGTATCCCGCATATAATTTTTGGTGCCAGAAAGTTAAATGAACTATATAACATAATACCAAAATTCGGAAAAAATGTTCTTTATGTAATTGGAGGAAAGTCGCTTAAGGAATCGGGTAAATGGGACGAGATTGTGAATGCGATGGAAAAGAAATCGGTAAATATTTCGATAATTTCGATTTATGGAGAACCTACACCAACGCTTATTGACGAAGCTGTAGCGAAGTATAGAAGTAAAAACATAGATTTAGTCGTAGGAATTGGTGGGGGAAGCGTTACTGACGCGGGTAAAGCGATTTCAGCAATGATTCCTAAAGAAGATTCAATTATGAACTACCTCGAGGGTGTTGGGAATAAAATACACGATGGAAAAAAAATACCGTATATTGCGGTTCCTACAACATCGGGTACCGGTAGTGAGGTAACAAAAAATGCGGTTATTTCTGAGGTGGGCCCTGAAGGTTTTAAGAAATCTCTTCGCCACGATAACTTAATCCCAAATTATGCCATTATCGACCCCGAACTTGTATTATCTAGCCCTTCTTCTGTGTCTGCTGCCTGTGGAATGGATGCTTTTACGCAACTAATAGAGGCATATGTTTCACCTCTAGCAAGCCCTATCACTGACGCTTTAGCTTTTGCGGGCATGAGATATGTGAAAGACGCAATAATACCTGCTTGTAGTACTCACGCTTTGGATATAGGCGTAAGATCTGCTATGGCGTACGGTTCTTTGATGTCAGGGATTGCCCTTGCAAACGCAGGATTAGGCATTGTTCACGGATTAGCGTCGGCTTTAGGAGGATTATTTGAAATCCCTCACGGTGTAGTGTGTGGAACGCTTCTTGCAGAAAGTACAAAGATGAACATCACGCAATTGCAAAAGATTGGCGACGCTGGTAAAAAGGGATTATTAAAATATGCCATGGTTGGGGCTTTACTTGCTGGTAAGGAAAGGTATGAAAATATTGATGTTTCTAACTATTGTTCAATATTAATTGATACTCTTGAAAAATGGACAAATGATTTAAACATCGATCGTCTAGGAAATTATGGTGTTACAATCAAAGAAGCCGATAAAATTGTAAAAAAGGCAGGATTGAAAAATAATCCAGTGCAACTTAGACGAGATGATATAATGGAGATAGTGCGAAATCGTATCTAAAAGAGCACCACAATAAAATCTTGATAAATTTCAGAATTTTTTAATAATTTCTTTTGTCAATAATTCGAACGCTAAATCTGTATTTTCTCCCGTTTTACTTGAAATTCGCAAGTAATCAAACATCTCGTAATACTCCTTTACTTCCAAAACATATGTGTCGTTTATCGTTATCATATCTGTCAAATCTGCTTTTGAGCCAAGTAAAAGAATAGGTAAATCAAGATTTTCCATTCGACAGAGTTTAACCCACTCATCAATACTATTTAAAGAAAAGGGCCTTGTTAGATCGAAAAGAAATAAAGCTCCTTTTGCACCCATCATGTAATTCTTGAGGAGAAATCTAAACCTTTCTTGTCCTCCAAAATCCCATATTTGTAACAAAATTTTATTACCGTCTAAATCAATCTCTTTTAGAAAAAATTCAACTCCTAGCGTCATTTTTGTGTCTGCTAAAAATTTTCCCTCGACATAACGATGAAGAAGCGTAGTCTTACCAACGCCCCCTTCTCCAGTTGTGATGATTTTTAGTACAATAGGTTTAGACATCTGATTACCACAATTATTATGTGAGCTTCAAAATTTTAAGCATTTAACTTTAAATTCAATAAGACTTGTAAACAACAACAAAAATAATTAATATTATTGAAATTTTAAAGAGTAATAAAGTTTTATAATTAAAGCAAAAGAGACCTCATCCATATATGGATCTAAATATCTAAGCCATCTTTAATCGAAAGAAAGATATCTTTTCTGTCGTAAAAAAATCGTGCTGACTTCCATTTTCTTTGCTTTCCTACGCAATTCTGCGTCGTTAGTAGCTAAAAAGACTCTTTTACTTCTACTTTTTAACTCCATACAAGACTTTAATAAAAAATTATCTGTAGTTTCAACTTTTAATTTTATGTTTTGTTTGTAATCAATATTATATTTTTCGTTATTTTTTTCTAAATATAAAAGTCCAGCCTTAAAATTCATGTGAAATTTTCTAGCTTCTGGTTCTCGACTCTTTTTAGCTTCTAGTTCGTCGAGAATTTGCTTATAAACGATAAAAATAGTTTTTCCTTCTAAACTCGCGTCTATTTCGTATAGATAATCTATTTTAAATTGAAATGGGAGTAAAATAAAGTTGGCATCTATTACGATTAAATTTTCTAACATTATTTGACATATAGGTTAAGAATTTAATAATTTTGGCGTTCTAATATTTTTTTCGTTAATAAATCAAAAGCAATATTTACATTATCTCCAGATTTGCTCGAAACCTTTAAATAATCAAAAAAATCTAATGCTTCTTTAAATTCCAAAGCGTAATCATCATCAACCATAATATCATCAACTAAATCAGTTTTAGTCCCTAAAAAGAGAATTGGTAAATTGGGATCGTTCTTTCTACAGATTTCAACCCATTGTTCTAATTTTTCTAAGGTAATTGGGCGGGTTAGGTCAAAAAGTAATAATGCGCCTTTAGCTCCTAAAACATAGCTTTCTAATAGAAATCTAAATCGTTGCTGACCTCCAAAATCCCACAATTGCAGTGTACAGTTATGACTATTGACTTCTACCTCTTTAAGGAAAAATTCGACACCGATAGTCATACGAGTTTCGGCACTGAATTTTCCATCCACAAATCTATGAAGAAGCGTGGTTTTTCCTACACCACCTTCGCCAGCAAGGAGAATCTTTAAGATAAACTTTTTAGTCATAATACAATCGCATAATTGAATAATCTAATATAAATTTGAAATAGAAGCTTAAAAGAACACCTTAATTTGTAATCAAATTTTAAGTATTTAACTTAATATAGATATTATACAAAAATTTTCTTATATAATTCTTTTTAATTACAAAAGAAATCGGAAACACCATTGAACAATTAATATTTATTCTAAAATTTCTTATAATTAATTGCACTTTTCTAAAATCAATTATTATAACCAATAGTGTTGAGAATGAAAAAGATAATACCAACTGAGGAAGAGTTAACTAAATTACAAGTTAAATCATGGGGCATTTGGGAAAAAGAGAAGAGTATTTTTGATTGGTCTTACGATAGTACGGAAACTTGTTACATATTAGAAGGAGAAGTCGAAGTAACGGATAATACAACTGGGGAAAAACTAGAATTTAAAAAAGGAGATTTAGTACAATTTCCTAAAGGGTTAAAATGCGTTTGGAACGTTAAGAAACCCGTAAAGAAATATTATAATTTTGGAGATTTAGATATTTAGTTTGAATTAACTCAATTTTTTTTCTATCTTATTTTTTAATTATTTTTTCGATATTTGATAAAATTATTATATAATTAACTGACGAATTATTAATCGAGGTTAATACTTGTGCAATTCTATTTTAATAAAATAGGTTTAAATAAAATAAAAATATCTAACAAGGGGCAAATCTAATGGAGGAATTAGAAAGTAAACCATTTCTTCTTGAAAAGAATATTAAAATCTTTTTTGACGGTATCCCAATACCCTCTTATGTTTGGCAAGAGAAAAATAACAATTTTATACTAATTGATTATAACAAAGCAGCTGAAAAAGTAACTAACGGAAAGATTAAGGATCTTTTACATAAGAAAGCATCTGAAGTTCATGAAGATAGACCAGATATTATTGAAGCGTTAAATCAATGCTTTCAAGAGAAAAAAAGTATTTATAAAATATCTGAATATATTATGAAAACAACTGGCGAAGAAGTTTACATCTCCCTTAAGATGCATTTTCTACCACCCGATTTGATAATTGTTCATATAAATGATATAACGCAATGGAAACTAGCGGAAAAAAAGCTTATGGATTCTGAAGAAAAATATAGACAATTATTCAAACATTCACCTGAATCAATTGCGCTATTAAAATTAAATGGGACAATATTCGATGTTAATCTTGCAACAGAAGTTATATCTGGTTATACAAAAGACGAATTACTAAACAAGAATTTTTTGAAGTTAGCAGCGTACCCTTCAAACCGTATTCCATTATTTAAATCAATAATATCTCGTTTATTGGAGGGAAAACCTATTAAACCTATTGAATTTGAAATAAATAAAAAAGACGGAAGTAAAGCATGGATAAGTTCTCAAATCTCATTGATAAATTTCGGTGAAGAGCAATTAATTCAAGCGTTTATAATCGATATCACAGAACGTAAAAATTTCGAACAAAAAATTAAGAGAAAACTTGAAAACGAAAAATTCATCTCTACCATTTCGTCAAGACTTATTGGTAATATTGATATTGATAAGGCAATTAGCGAATCGCTTCTTGATATGGGAATTCTAATTGGTGCTACACGGGCATATATTTTACTGTTTAACGAAAAAGATATTCTTGAATTTTATATCCAAGAATGGTGCGCTAAGGGAATAGAACCCCAAATGATCAACTTAACAACTATAGATTATAAAAATTTTGCTTGGAGTTCGAAGCAAAGTAGAGAAACAAATTTTATTTTTATTAAAGATGTATCAGAATTACCAGAAGAAGCAAGCGCAACAAAAAGAGAATTAGAAAAATTGAAGATTAATTCCTTGCTTGTTTTTCCAATTAAAATTAAAAATGAATTATATGGGTTCATGGGATTTGATAATATTGAACGGGTAAGTAAATGGGAAGAAGAAGATTTGTGTTTACTCAAAACTACATCTGAAATTATTAGTAACGCTTTAGAACGCAAATGGTCCGAGGAAACATTGAAAGGAAGCCATCAATTACTAGCAGGGATCATTTCTTCTTTAACAGATACGATTTATCTTGTAGATAATGATTTAAATATTATTTGGGTTAATAATGTAGCAAAACAAACATTTGGAATGCAATTAACTGGTAAAAAATGTTACAATGTTTTAATGCACCGCGGTAAACCGTGTAAAGAGTGTATGGCCCTAAAAACCTTTTTAGATGGAAAAATACACGAGAAAGAAAAAGAATATATCGACATAATTGGGAACAAAATGGTCTGTTGGACTACTTCAAGTGCAGCTGGATTAAACCTCGAAGGAGAAACAGAACTGGCAATTGTGATAATCCGCGACACTACGGCACGTAAATTAACAGAAGATTCATTAAAACAATCTGAAATTAGTTTGAAATTATTAAACGAAACCCTAGTCCTTAAAGTTGAGGAAAAAACTCGAGAATTAAAGGAATCAGAAAAAAAATATAAAAGAATGTTAAACGATTTAGATGTAGGATTTTATAAAGGAGAGTTCAAGGAGAAGTTATTAATGCACAATGCGGCGCTTAATAAGATATTAGGTTTGAGTGAATCCATATCGCTGGTTGGCTCTAAATCTTCCCAATTATTTGTGGACGCAAATGATCAAAAAAAATATTATAAAGATTTATTAGAAAAGGGTTATGTTAGAAATTTTATCTCTCAAATTAAAACTCCTGATGGAAAGATAATAAATATCCAATTAAATTCTCATCTAATAAGGGATGATAAAGGCAATCCCAAAGAAGTCGAAGGTACGGTCATTAAATTAACAAACAATATTAAAAATTAATCTAAAAGAAAGAAAATATTAAAAAAAATCCATTTAACTCACGAATACCTTTGTTTGTCTCGATATTCTTTAACGGAAACTTCTCGTGCCTCTAACCTATTATTTTCTACTAAAGTTTCTTCGATAGCTTTAATTTCATCTCTAGTCTTAATATCGCTTTTTTTAAGTTTCTCAAGAATTTCTTTTTCTCCTAATCCCTTAGTATAATACACCCTAAATTTTTCAACGGTCTCCTCGTTGTAAAAAACATAGTGTCTATTCGTAAAAATAATCAACCAATTCTTCTTGCTTTGCTTTTTCGATAAATTGTGCATCTTTTCTTGGATTTGGGGTAAGGAACGTTTAAGCTTTCTGGCAACCATTTTATCTTCGATTGAGCTATAATCCGATAAAAATTTTTTGAGCTTTTTATTAAAAAATAGGGTTGGAATGTAAGAAAGCGCAAATAGCACCATAGTTATAACAGTCATTATTATTGCTGCTAGTTGATAAAATATAAAAACGATAAGAATTGCAATAATAAGAAATATAAACCATTTTCTTCCAATTGTCTTTAGTATTTTTACGAATTTGCTAGGCATACAAATCTTCAAATTACGGTTAATTTGTTCTTATTATATAATTTATGGTTTAAAAAATCCGTATAACCATATAAATTACCGCTTTCTGGGTTCCCGAACCATCTGTTCGGCAGATTGTTTTTCGGATGTGACCAGGTTTTATCCTGTAATACCATGACCGTAGCCGAAGCCACAGTTTGCAAGTTCCCATAGACTTTCTACTACAGTACTATTTGCAACGCAAAACAGTTTAACTTCCAGGCGGAAAATTTTTTTTTTAAATTTATATGGTAAAAGATACCATGAACAACCATCTCATAAGTTTGGCTATATTATTGTAAAATGCTTTACTTATATGGTTGCAAGTAATTAGTATAGAATAGACTAGTAATTAAACTTTTTCATAATGAATCGTTAAATTTAAAAGGAATAGCAAATGACGCTTTAATTTCATACTAATTTTCTAAGGTCGTTTTTATACTTTCTAATTCCAACTAATATAATTGTTGACGATATTCCTGCCAAACCTACAATCATAATTGACGCAATAACTAAAACGAAGTCCGCAAACGGCTTAGGTATTGCAAAATTGAAATTATCTTCGTAATAAACGGTAGTTTTATTTGTAAAGTCTCTCGCAATTACGAGGTATGAATATTTTCCAGGCTCCATTTTGTTTAAGGTAATATTAAACTCCCGTTTATTTTCGTTGATATGGTTAGATAATCTATGAGTAGAAAAATCCGTGAAATCATTCCTTGATATTAGTAAAAATACGCTTTCGATTCCAGATTGATTATCATTAGCGTTAATAGAAAACAGAAGATTATCAGATACTGTGGGGTTTATTGGAGCATAAATTAGATTCGATACTATAGGATTGTCTGTATCTAGAAGCGTAGTAAAGTTATGATAAGAAGGAATTACATTATGACCCGTAATAATAGTACTATAATTCTCGTTTGCTCCAGCGGGTAATCTAAAATCTACATACCCATTTATATCAGCATAAACAGTTCGATATTTTCCATCTGTAGTTCTTAAGTTAATTCTTGCTCTTGGAACAATACTACCAAGATTATCTCTAACTAGTAATGAAACGAGCTGACCTTCGTAAAAATTTTCGGTAAAATGATTTGGAACGCTTCTAGGTATGTCTGTGTATATATCCAGTTCGGGGTCGCCTAGCAAATTGTATGTTAGAATATTTTTACGTTGCCACTCATGCACCATCGAAGCGTCACCTCTTTTGAAGTAATCGCTATTCATATAGGTAACCTTAGAATCGTATAACGCCCTTCCTTGTTGGAACCTTTTTTCATCGAAAAACTCTTTCCAAAACAATTTCGCGTTGCCACGATTTAATTTTTCAAGATTTTCATCATAATCAAAATACCAACTTACTCTTATAGCTCCTATGTAGCCCACTGCTCCCGCTAACGGTTGTTTTATTAAGCCCTCTCCTATGCTATTATCGCCTTTATCGTAAGAAGAAGTTGTACAAGCATCCACATATATTAATGAGGGCATATCATTATTGCTACTTGATGACGCATCTGAGTAAGTATAATAAGAAACGCCACTTGCATCTGTAAACTTAGTTGGATCAGCATGCCCAGCAAAAATTATTGTAGAATATCCCGAATTAAATTCGTCAATGAAACTCATAGCATTAAGAGAACTCAGCAGATTAGGGGGTGGTGGATCGCTTGGCGTAAAATTCAAAGTAGTTTTTGTTAAGTGAGTAAAATTCATTTCTGATACCGTATAGTTCTGCCAAATATATTCTGTTAAGCGAGCCTCGTCTTCAGGAGGAGTATATGACGAAACACCCCCTGCTAATAGCATTTTATTCATCCAATCTCCCATTAAAGGATCTGCTTCATATTTTAAAGTTTTGTTGATCATATTAGAGAGCTCAACAATATTATCAGCTGGTAGACGACCAACATAGACTTCTGGAACCCACGATATCTCATCAATATTTCCCGTGTATTCTGAAGATTCGCCCCATCTACTATTGTTATTATCGTCCCACGATCCTGTTAAATCTGCATAATAAAAATCAGTTGGCTTATAATGATCGTCCCAATTCGAATATTCAGTTTGACCACTTACTAGAGTTACATCTGGGTTATATACCTTTCTTATAGGAATTAAATTTTCTTCAGCATCGCCAGCGAGAAGAACCCATTGAATGTTTTCCTTTTCGTAATACTCTTTTATCATATTTCTAATTTGCTCTGCTTTATCCCTCCCTTCATAATCCGAATAGTTGGATAAAATGATGGTTTTAACCCCTTTCTCGTTTTTCCATTCCATTAAAGGGGTAACAGCGTCCAAAAAACTCGTGTCATTTATAATTATAAGCATCTCTATTTTCTGATCGTACCAAGTGGCGTTTAATGTTTCATAGTCAATTTCTGGCAATTGAGACAAATCAATTTCGGGGACATTATTGGCCGTTTTCAATTTATATAAATTATTTTTATTATTTGCGATTGGACTGCTAAATTCTATCGTAAGGCTTACAACTGGAATAAGAACCAAGATAATTAGTAAAAAAATTGCAAGTTTCTTACAACCTGTTTTGGTCATTTAAAATCAATTTAATAAAAAGTGTCTTGTTTTATAATTATTTTTAGAGTAAATAATATGTTTACAAATATTACAACTAATTAAAAATAAGAGTATGTATATTTTTTTAAATAGATAGATATTAGTTATCTACCAATCGTTGTAGGTTTATTATGCCGCTCAGATTTAACACTTGTCCATTTTGCCATGAAAAAATTGTATTCACTATCGAGTTAAAAGACATCGATTCGTCTCAATATCCCGCTCCAGTGTATATCCTTCATAAAATCAAATCTTGTGGTAAAACAGCTACTTTTTATTTTGATAGCCTTTTAAGAGTTTCGTATAAAGAACTGGAAAAAAAACCTGGGGCCATTAAAACGTTAGAAACAATCAAGTAAGATTTCTCTTAAGAATTTTATGTAAATCTTATATGTAACGATTAATTTAATAGAAATACTGCCTTTTATTTTTGTAGCGAGTTTAGAAGATTTATTAAATTATTACTAACCAAAGTAGAATAGTTTAAGCTGATATGACTAACGATTTAGAAGAGGTTTCAGGAATAGGGAAAGCAACAGCAGACAGGATGAGAGCGTCTGGCATTGATACAGTTGAAAAATTAGCTTCCACGACTCTAGACAAATTAACTAAGTTAAAAATCAAGGGAGTAGGTAAATCCACAGCTTTAAAGTATATTAAGAACGCTCAAAAATTGATTAATGAAAAACCAAGTGATACTGAACCTCAATTAAAGAAAGAAGACACTCCACCCAAGCCAGAAAAACATCAAAAACATGAACCAACTAAAAAACAAAAGCCAGCAAAAGGTAGGAATCTTAAAGAATTAATAAAAAAACAAGCAGAGTGTAATATTGGGCTAGTGGGCCATGTAGACCACGGTAAAACCACACTAGTTAAGACCTTAACGGGCGATTGGACGGATAGACATTCTGAGGAAATAGAGAGAGGCATTTCGATAAAATTAGGATATTCAAATGCGACTATTCTATACTGCCCTGAATGCGATGAATATCTTACGTATCATATGGCAGAAGCAGCTAGAAAAAAAGGTCAACCAAGATTTGTTTGCCCCAACTGTAAAAAAAATTTAGAGTTTAGAAGAAATATTTCCTTCGTCGATGCTCCTGGCCATGAAATCTTAATGGGTACTATGTTAAGTGGAGCTTTTTTAATGAATGGCGCGTGTTTACTAATTGCCGCTGATGAAGTTTGTCCCCAACCACAAACGAGAGAACATTTAGCTGCATTGAATATTGCGGGAATCGAGAACATTATTATCATCCAAAATAAAATTGATGCTGTGTCAAAAGAGCAAGCGTACGAAAATTATAAGCAAATAAAAACATTTGTAAAAGATTCCATTGCTGAAAACGCTCCAATTATACCTGTTTCCGCAGTTTTTAATGTTAACATCAATCTGATAGTTCGAGCGTTCGAAGAAATAATACCTTCTCCTAAAATTCGTGAAGATGAAGAATTTCAATTCTTAGTTGCTAGATCTTTTGACATAAATCGCCCAGGCACAGAAATCAGTAAACTACGTGGTGGAGTTATAGGGGGATCCGTATTAAAAGGTAAAATTAAGGTTGGTGAAGAAATCGAAATTAGGCCGGGTCTTCGAGTTAAGAACGAATTTATACCAATTAGAACTGAAATAGTAAGTATTAGCCAAGGAAATAATCTATTAGAAGAAGCTAATCTCGGTGGTTTAATTGGATTAGGGACTAAATTAGACCCCGCCTTGACAAGGGGAGACTCTCTGATAGGGAATTTGGTTGGTAAAACTAACACATTACCCGAAATTGTTTCACAAGTAGAGTTAAAAGTCAAGCTTTTAGAAAGAGTAATTGGTTCTGAAATGCAAATAAGGGTTCAACAACTTAAACATAACGAAAAGCTCTTAATAGTTGTTGGTACTGAAAAAACAGCAGGAACTGTTACAAAAATTTTAAAAAACTCTTATATTCTCAATTTAAATCCACCTATTTGCCCTCCTGAGAATTCTATATTTGCGATTTCTAGAATTATTAATAGACGGTATCGATTAATAGGATATGGTAGACATTTTAATCAAAATCAGTGAAAACAATCATCTTTATATTATTTATGGAGAATAAGAAAGAATATCGTTTTTAATCTCTTTAAATTCGTAGAAAACCTCATCCATTATTCGCTTGTCTAAAAAGCGTATGAAATTTTCAATATCATCAATGAAAATTACAATCAATTTGTTTTAAGATCGTCTCTTATTATTAAAATAGGTGATTAAACCAATAAGTATCAAAGCACCGTTTATACATCCAAATATAAGAATCCAAAGTGGGAAAAATGGTACATTTGTACTTACGTAATTAACTTCGCTAAATGTATTTATTAAATCGATCATTATAATTACATTGTCTTGATAAATTTTAATTGTGTAGTTTCCATTAGGAACATTCTCAATTAAAATCTCTCCATTTTCATTCGAATATGCAGGTGCCATAGGTAGAATTAAATCATTTGAGATATAAGTTCCAAATACTTTTCCAAAATAAAGTAATTCTATTCTATAACCAATTAAAGGCATGCGTATGTTATCGGTAATAACAATTTTGAGATCGCTCGTAGCATCATATTTTAACGAAAACGGGTTTGTTTCACCAAGAATGAGATAAGGGAGCTCTAATCTCAATCCCTTCCTTTTTACGGCATTCTCAGTAAATATTAAGCTATTCTCTATTGTTTCTTGAGTAATGGACACTATGACGTCGTAGTAATTAACAGGTCTCTCAAATAAAGAACTATTGCTGATAACTTGATCTGCAGAAATGGTGCTTTCAATTAACGTAACATTTTTTAAATAAATATGTTTTGGTCCAGATATTAAAGAAGGAAAGTATATTCTTTCCCTTACATTTCTACCTTCGCTTAATCTATCAATAGCCCAGCTGTAATCAACGGAATTTTCAAATTTAAAGGTGAAATTCGTTTTAAATGTTAAATAAAATATTTTAGAATCAGCTGAGATTGTAACATTTATTAAATTATCTTGTTCTAAAAAGTCATTTTCTACTTGATCGTTGATTTTTAATTGTTGATCGTAAAATAGGTTCTTATCAAGCGGATTGACGATTAAATCTACAACGAGATTGTCTGCTGGTATAGAAGAGATATTTATAATATCCGAACTCTTTAATCCAATTAGCGTAAAACTATAATAAAATGAAGGGCTAAAAGTCTGTTGCTGTTGCGTTAATGTTAAGATACTTTTTGGGTCTTGAGCTAATTCCCATCCAAAAGTGGTCAATTTATATTCAAAAATGAAATACATAGAAAAATTGTGAAAATCATCTGGGTCCTGGAAGTAGTTTTGATAATCGAAGATTAAATTATCATCAGAATCAAGGGAGTATTCGTCTTCGCTTAATTCTTCAATGATCGAAAAAGATTCATTTTGTACAAATACTTGTTTGAGAACGCGTGGAACCAATCTTGGACTGTAAATTAAATACCCTTCTGATTCCACCATAGAACTATTATATTGGACGCTAATCGACTCATTTATCAATACCGTTATTTCATCTGATTCTGGTAAAGACTTATCAAGATTATTGAACTGTGCTATTTCATTAGTTTGCATATATTGCGTTCCTAAATAGGTAATATTTAACGCTCCAGAATTTAGATCATCGACGAGGTTAGGATATCTATCTGATCGATTAAAAATACCTTCTTCATTAAAAGTAAGTTTAGTTATTGTAATGTTCCCAAGGCCCTGCTCTGGAGCATCAAGAATTGGGGTATAATCGTCTTTAGAGAAGACTTGTATCTTAGGATCGATGTTTATGTTAAAATCTTCACGATCCAAAGAGTTGTAATTAAAGAGATCGGCCATAAAGATTAATGGAATTAGAGAACTTAAGACTACAAAAAGGACTATGAGAAATTTCCTGTAATTGGTGTTCATCATTATTACTTCGAAAAATAATTATACAACAAAAAATTAAATAAAATTAATTAATTTTTCTTAAATTTTTAATTTTTGCTTCAATTTCCATGTATGTCTGGATATGATCCAAATATATTTATAGAATTTATTTTTACTTATTTATAACATCGTTTAAACGTATGATAATACGCCCAAATGGACTATGTTATTTTTTTCCATTCCATATTAGTTTAAGTAATTTTTGAATAATATATATTAAAAAATGATATAAATGGTTCAAAAACCAGATCGAAAAAATTTTTTGGAAAAGCTTAATACTGCTGTAGATTTTTTTGAGGATAATTCTCGTAATCTTTACAACAATGTCATTGCGATTTCCCATAATGACGCAGATGGCATTAGTAGCTTACAAATTATTCAAAATCTGCTTCATAAAATGAACTTTAATTACGATTACTTTATTTATAACCGATCTGTGTCATGGGCAAATTATCTGAGTGGAATTTTGCCTAAAGCTCAAAATAATAAGACGGCATTAATCTTTACAGATGTTGGCTCCAATTTAACAGAACTCATCCCGATCATCAAGAAAAGAAAAGAAGATTTTTACATCCTCGACCACCATGAAGTAGATGGCGATATAGATTTTGATATGCTTCCAGAAAATTTATTTTTTGTTAATCCTACGATTTTTGGGTTTGACGGACTTGATCATATATCCGGAGCTACTTTAGCTTATATGTTTGCAAAAAAGATTGATTTTGCTACAATAAAACAAGGCTGGTTAGCGGTTATTGGAATAGCAGGCGATTCATTAAAGTCGATGGAAAAGCTTCAATCGTTCAATAAGGAGATCTATCAAGAGTTGGTTGATGAAGAAGTTATTTATGATGAAGAAGGATTAATTCTGTTCGGAAGCATGCACGATTCCATAAAAAACGGTTTAAAATTTAGTATTTTACCTTTTTTAAATGGATTTGGCGGTGAGAATGATCAAAAGATTAAATCTTTTCTAAACAAATTGCTAATAAATCCAAATAAAAAAGTTGTTGATTTAGATAAAACTGAAATCCAAAAAATCATAGATAATACTAATTTAAATATCGGACGCTTTGCTTTATTGCCTCAAAAACAAGGTTTATTGAAATTTGCTTTTGAACACGCTCTACTACTAAATATTTTGTCCTTTAAAAACATAAGCGCGGCACTTTCAATTATACAGCAAAGAACAATAACACGTTATGCTAAAGAAATCTATTTTGAATATGTTAGTTGCTTAGTTAAAAATATGAAAATACTATCAGATGATTTGCCTCGCTATGAAACGGAAAAAGCAATTTTTATAGATGCTGGAAATAGTCCAATCCCTCCAAGTAATTGGTCCGATACGGCAAGTTTTACTTCTGTAAACGGGCTGTTAAAGCCAAATAAAATGTTGTTTTTAGGGGGTTTTGAAAAAAAGTCTCAAATGGTAAAACTAAGCATTAGATGTTCCAGGAAATATTTAGAAAACAATGAAATGGGCGTAAATAAAGTAATTAGTGTAATTAAAGAGAATCTTGGAGGAACTGGTGGAGGTCATAAATTAGCGGGTGGAATAAGATTATCAATGCCCTCATTTAAATTATTAAAAGAAAGAGTAGATGAGTTTATTTAGTGTGATTAAAAAATAATAACATAAAATTTTTCAAAAAAATGTAAAAAGATTTTCTTTGATTAGAGCAAAACTAATGAATTTGTACCATGGATTTTCTTGAATTAAAACCAAATAATGTGTATTTATTGAGGATAAGGGTAAAAACAAATTCTAAAAAGCGAGAAATTTTACGATGTTCTGAAACTGACTCTAACTTAACAATATTACTTCGTTCGAAACCCGTTCAAAACAAAGCTAATAGAGAACTGTTAAATTTAATAAAAAAGAAACTAAAAGTATCTTCAGATCAGGTTCAGATAATCGCAGGTTTAAAGAAAGTAGATAAAATATTACAAGTTAGCTTTTCTGAAAATATCGTAGAATCAGATATAATAAAGAGAATTTTCAATTAAATAGGGAAATTCAACTTTAATATGTTATTGAAGTTATTTCAGCTTCCAATCTTTATCATCTTACCACATTTTAAGCATGTGATAAAATGTGTCATGCCCTCATCCGCACTCCTAGTCTGTCGAGTTTCTAAATGAGCTTTATCATAGCCACATCTTCGACATTTAAAATTTTTAATGGAGCTTCTTAAATTTTCTTCTTTCCACTTCATAAATTCGGTTAGATTTGATACTTCCTCTCTAATAGAATGTTCTATTTTAGTTTTTATTCTATATGAATTAGCTTTTTCCTCAGTAAAAGGTTTCGTTGCACCACACTTACACTTAAATACTTTTTTACCGTTTACCGTTGAAGGGAGCATCATACTTCCTCCACATTCATCGCAAAATTCCAATATTATCAATCCTATTAGCTTACTTTTTTAATAAGATATTATTGTTTTTTTTTCTAACTTAACTTAAAATTTTAAACCAAATATTAAAACACAAAAAATTACACCCGTTAAAAGATCTGCGGTTGTACCAGGGTTTAGTTTTCCGTTTTGTTTATGCAATTCTTTATCAAATTTAACTATCAAATTTAATCCTTTTTTAGTAGTGATACCTCCATCTTTTATAATCTCTGAAGCTATTTTTGAAACATTCAACGCAGCTTCCTTACCCGCTTTCCTAATAATTAAGGTATCTAAATGCATGCTCAGTAGTTTTAAATATGTATTGACAATTGTGCTATTTATGTCTTTACATTTCTCATAAGTATCAAAAAAATATGGTAAGCCTTCTTTTAATATAATATTGAAGCCACTAGCATACTCATTGCTTATTAAATCATATTCTTTTGATAGTTCGAATATTTTTTTAAGATTTATATTATCTTTAATAATATCCTTATATGAATTTTCATCGTTAATATCATACTTTTCTATGTTACCTAGTCCACCGGGATTACAAATTTTTATAGCGTCGTATAAATTCACCGTATCTTTAACTGTAGCATCTTCGATAACCTTTTTAATAAAAAATTCGAAATTTTCGATCTTTTTCATATTTAATTTTAAACAAATTGTAGCCGCGGATGCTAGTGGAGCTAAGATAAGAATGTGTCCTAGTAAGACGTTACCTCCAGACTGCCACTTCATCATTTGATTAGCTGATTCCTTAAAAAAAAGACCTAATTCAATAGAACTAAAATTTTCTTTTTCACTTTCTACAGAGTTATATACTGTTTCACAAAATCCTTTAAAATTTGGTTGGATTGCTGCAATACCCGCTAAAAAGTGTTCAAATCTTGTATTTGGAAAATTTTTTGTTCTATGGACATTTCCCGGTTTAGGCCACCCAGATAACTCCAACAAGCTCGAAAGATTTATACACCTTACTAAATCATTAACTGATTGGGTAACGATTGCTTTTATAGGCACATTTAAGATATTAATTTTAAAAATTAAAATAGTTTTTTAAATGTAAATTAATAATAAGTTAATTCTAGAACCTTTTTTTCTTTTATCATATAGCCTTGTTTCTTTGAAGTGTTATATGAGATTGGTCGATATTTTTCATTTAGATTTTTACGATACAGAAATTTTTTTATTCTTAATTTAACTGCTCTCTTTGACAATTTGAGGGGCATTACTATTTCTAATTCGTTTCCATTTCGAGAGAGTTCAATTTGCGGCAACTGTTCTTCGAGGAACCTTAACAGATCCTCAACGTATTCTTCTTTTAAAAAACTTAAGTCTTTTATATTTATATAAATTTCTTTAGTATCAACTTCACTCATATTCTAATCACTCAATATTATAATTTTTGATATTATAAATTTTTTTTTATTTTTACAAAAAATTTTTATAAAAAGATTTAAATGAACTTTTTCTACATAATAATCATGGTAGATTATGTAGATTTAAGTTATGAACCTAACGAAAATGATCTCGTTGTTATGTATTTCGTTGAAAAAGCTGTTGATTGTGAAAGTCTGGAAAAAGCGTGCGAGGAAATCGCTAAAGAAAGTTCAATCGGCACGTGGACAGATATTTTGACGATGTCTGCAGATATTGCTGAACGCCTTGAACCATCTGCTTTTTATATCGATCCACAAAATCAAATTATTAAAATTGCTTATTCTGAAGAATTATTTGAAGCCGATAACATGTCTCAAATTCTTAGCGCTATTGCCGGTAATATTTTTGGTATGAAGGTGATTAATAATTTAAGGCTTATAGATATCACATTTCCTAAATATATAGTCAGTAAATATAAAGGACCTAAATTCGGGATTAAAGGTATTAGAAAATTAACGGGAGTGGAAAAAAGACCTTTGTTAGGAACAATCGTAAAACCTAAAGTAGGTTTAAACGAGATCGAACACGCAAAAGTTTGTGAAGAGGCATGGATGGGCGGTTTGGACATAGTAAAGGACGATGAGAATTTAACTAGTATGGTCTTCAATAAATTCGATAAAAGAGTTGAGGAATCTTTAAAAGCTCGAGATAGAGCTCAAGCTGAAACGGGTGAAAAAAAGATTTATATGCCCAATATCACAGCAAAATTAAGTACAATGGAAGAGAGAGCAAATATAGTAATAAATAACGGTGGAGAATATGTAATGGTTGACATATTTACCGTAGGATTCTCAGCTTTACAAGAACTTCGAGATTATCTAGATGATAAAAATGTCGTAATTCACGCTCATAGAGCTATGCATGCTGCCTTTACACGCAATAAGAAACACGGAATAACGATGTTGGCTTTAGCCAAAATAATGCGGCTAATCGGAATGGATCAGCTCCATACTGGGACTATCGTTGGAAAAATGGAGGGTGGCAAAAAGGAAGTTTTAGAGATAAATCAAGTAATTTCAGAGCCAAATATTACAGGAAACAATACAACAATTCTGGATCAAGAATGGGGTGATATCAAACCTACTCTACCCGTTGCTTCAGGAGGTCTAAGCCCATTACACATTCCTGATTTAATAAAATTTTTAGGTAATGATATCGTGTATCAATTCGGAGGAGGATGTCACGGACATCCAGACGGAACTAGAGCAGGCGCCAGAGCGATAAGACAAGCAGTTGATGCTACTTTGAGTGGAATTCAATTGGAGGAATACGCAAAAACGAAAGAAGAATTAGAAAAAGCAATCAAAAAATGGAGAAAATAATTAAAATTTAACTTTTTTTAAGTTTTATAGCATATCAGGATATAATTTTGCAAAGTAATTATGGACATGGCTACTTGCGAAGATCCCTGCTTCAGTTATAAGCCCATCTATATATCTTCTACTTACGGTCTCAAAAGCAGGATTTAGGATGGTTAAACCCTCTGGAGCATCCTCCCATACTTCTTTCGGGTCTCTCATTTCGATTTTTTCCAAAATACCAAATGAAGTCTGAGGATTATATTTTAAAAGAGGGGATGCAACATAAAAAGGTACGTGTTCTTCGTGTGCCACTAATGCTAACAATCGAGATCCAATTTTATTAATAATCGTTCCCTCTGAAGTAATAGAATCTGCTCCAATAATTATTAAATCAACTTCATAATGATTAACAACCCAACGCATAGCACTATCAACTACGTGAATAACTTCAATTCCAGCATCAAGTAATTTTCTGACTGTTTTTCTTCCTTGCAATCTAGGTTGAGTTTCCGTTGCTACAACTTTGAAATGATCTTTCCCCTGTCTTTTTGCTTCTAATAGGATAGCATTTACAATACTTGAATGGCAATGAGTCATTATAATAAAGTTATCGTCCGTACTTACATCAGGAATTCTCCTTGCGCCTATTTCAGCTATTTTCTGTTTTGACTTTTGCATCAATAATTTATATTCATCCTTACAACTGGCAATTAATTCTAAAATTTCTTTTTTCTCTAACGAATCTATTTTTTTTTTTAATCGATTTGTAATATAATTAAGTCCATTTCTCAAGGCAGGCTCAGTCGCCCTCGTTTGGAATAAGATGGCTTTAGCTTCTAGTAATTTATTAAATAAATCTTCTGAAGTAATAGTTTCACCAATTCTTTGCGCGTAATCGCTTAAAAATTGTATTGCACTAATTGCTACATTTGAAGCACCCTGAATTTCTAAGGATTTAATCCTTTCAGCGTCCTTTAATAATTGTTGTATATTTATTCACCAATTTTTTTAATGTTAATATATAGGATATTCATATTTTTATTTTATTATCTTACTTTTGTTGATCCTCATTATCTGAATTCTGGGTCAACTCTAAATCCTTTGGATTTATCTCTATATAGAGAGCTCCAATATAATCACACGAGGTACATTCAAATATGTTTGGTGCTAGCCAACCAGCAACATTAACAGCGGTTTTCAAAGTAGGTTTTTTACATTTAGGACAAAATTTAATGCGTACCATTTTGCTTTTAATTCATTTTGCTGTAATTAGAAATGAATAATTCTTTTATTTTTTGATCTATATTCAATAATCACAAATAACATTTAGCCTCTATCATTATAAATACATAGATGTTCCTAAAAAATTGTTTATATATTTTCTGTGATTTTACAATTTAACTTAAACAATCAGCGCTTAACTTACTAAAATGAATGATTTAGAGATAAAACGAAAAAGTATGCCAAATGAACCTGGAGTTTACTTTTTTATCAACAAAAAGGGTTCCATTATTTATGTGGGCAAAGCTCTAAATCTTAGAAAGAGGGTGAATCAATATTTCCAAAAAACAAACTACAGTGATCCCTTTTACGAAGAAAAAATTAAGGAGTTAGTTAAAAACATTCATTCTATTGACTTCATCGTTACCGAAAACGAAAAAGAAGCTAAAATTTTAGAAAACATACAAATTAAGAAATATCAACCTCGTTTTAACGTAATAATGCGCGATTCTAAGACCTATCCATGGGTTGGGATATTTTTTTCGGAAACATACCCTAGAATCCGACTTATAAGAGGACCAGAAAAGTATTCTCAAGAAAATTTGTTTTTAGGGCCTTATACAGATAAAAAGGAAATTAGTAGAATTTTAAGAGATTTGCGAAAAATTTTCCCCTATTGTTCTTGTAAAAATAAAGTTAAAAAGAAAAAAAACCCTTGTTTGTATTACCAATTGAAGCTATGCCCGGGACCATGTATTGAAGCAATAACTAAAGACGAATATTTAGAAAATATAAAACAAATAGAACTGTTTTTAAAAGGTCAAACTGAAGAGTTAAAGGGTCAGATTGAAGATAAGATGAAAAATGCGGCACAATCGCAAGATTTTGAAAGTGCTGCTTTTTGGAGAGATAAACTAAACGCAATAGATAATTCTACAATAACTCAAAGTGTTTTATTAGAAAACAAGGAAGATAAAGATATAATCGGCTATTTTAATGACGAGGGACAAAAATACATAGCGATGGTTATGATCCATATACGTGAAGGAAAGATATCGAATAAAAGTTCTTTTATGTTAAAGATAAAAGAGAAATTAATTCATAAGGATGAGATTTTCCCTTCAATAATGGAACAGTTTTACCAAAATGTGACACACAATTTACCCGATGTTATTGTTGTTCCAGAGTTTTACGATGGAGTAGGTGTATTTAAAGAGATCCTTAAAGATTTCCGTGCTAACTTAAATATTCGAACACCTATGGAAGAGGAATATGGCTTGGTTCGAATTGCGAATAAAAACGCTAAAGTTATTGTTGAACAAGAAATTCAAATGGAGAAACTTAAAAATAAAGAGGAAGATCAAATTAAAAAAGCGTTGGAAGAAGCTAAAGAGATTTTTAATTTACCCAAAGCGCCTAGAATAATTGAAGGGTTCGATATTTCTAATATTGAAGGGACAGATGCAACTGGATCTATGGTTTATTTTCTTGAAGGGCACCCTTATAATAAGAATTATCGCCACTTTAAGATTCATACAAAATCTACTCCGGACGATGTCGCTATGATGAAAGAGGTAATTAAACGGAGATACACAATGATTTTAGAGCGTAATTTAGAGTTACCAGACTTAATCCTCGTTGATGGAGGAAAGGGCCAATTGAACGCAGGACTTTCAGTTTTAAAGGATTTAGGTATTGAGGGCATTCCAATTATTGGTTTAGCAAAAAAATTTGAGGAAATTTATGTTCCCAACAAAAAGGACCCTATTATTTTGCCAAAAAATTCACAACTTCTTAAAATTTTTCAAAGGGTCAGAGATGAGGCTCATCGGTTTGCAGTACGGCTTCATAAAAAACAACGAATAAAAAGGGTAAAAAGATCTATTTTGGATGACATAAAAGGTATAGGCCCAGCAACTAGAAATAAACTACTCACAAAATTTGGCAGTGTGAATAGTATTAAAGAAGCTTCTCTTGAAGAAATAGCTCAAGTTGTTGGAAAAAAGTTGGCTGATACAATATTAAAGAAGTTGAATAGTTGAAAAAACTTCATTTTAAATCTGAAATTACTAGCTTGATAAGTTCAGCTGTGGTTTCGCAATATATTCGGGCTAACGAATCACTTTTAGCTTCGCTAATAACCCTGACTAAAGTTTCTGTATTTGAAGGATGAATAAGGACGAACCATTCCTTTTCTTTACCAAATCTAAGGTCGTAATCTATTTGGCTAACTATTTCCCCCTCATCCACCAATTCTTTCTTAATTCTATCAATTATTAGTTTTACATCCTTGGGAGCTAATTTTATACTTTTTCTATATGAAAAGAATTTCGGTAGTTTAGAGACGAGCTTTGATATTTTTTCTCCTGAATCTACTAGTATCTCAACAATTTTAGCAGCAGCAAAAATTCCATCTCTAGTGTTATTAAAACTTGGGAACATTATACCCCCACACGACCCTTCGCCGCCAAAAATTAAACTGTTTTTCGAAGTTTTGTTTCGCTCTTCTATTAAATTGTACATTTTTTCAACTAAAAAGATCTCTCCTATTGGCGTTTTTATTACTCGCGCGCCGTATTTTTCAGCAATTACATCAAACATTGAAGAAGACGCTAAATTTGTTATAAAAATGACTTCTTCTGTTTGGTCCTCGTAATTTTTTAATTGGTGTTCCATAATAAGGGCTAAGCCAATATCCTCAGGATAACACGTACCATTTTCGCCTATAATTGCCAATCTATCGGCGTCGCAATCGTGGGCAAATCCAACATCGCATTTACCTTGCCAAACCTCCATAATTAAATCTTTCAAGTTATTTTGTATAGGTTCAATCTCCCTTGGAAATTTCTTATTTTTAATTAAATCGTTGTTGATTACCTTAACTTCACACCCCATTCCTTCAAGCATTTGAGGTGTAGCATTTTTGCCCGCTCCCGCTCCCGTATCTACAACGACTCTAAGATTGTTGTTTTTTTTAATACTTTCAATATTAAGATCTTTAAACAGAGCTTGAATATAATCAGGGATAGGATTGAATTTGGTGATGTTTTTCTTTAAATTTCGTTTAGTTATTTTATAAGTTTTCAAATCAATATCATCTAACATACGAGCAATCTGTTCTAGATCCTCGTTATGTAAATAAGTCTTTGAAGATAACAGTTTTAAACCATTCCATTCTTGAGGATTGTGAGAGCCTGTAATAATAATTCCCGCAGGAATGTTTAACTTATTTTTTGTGTGAATAATAATTGGTGTTGGACATACTCCGACATTTACCACGCTAAATCCTGTAGAAATTAAGCCCTCGACAACACCCTTTTCAAGAGTCTCTCCACTTGGTCGCGTATCTCTACCTATTATAATTTTTTTTTTATCGCCATTAAACCATTCGCCAAAAGCGATAGCAATCTTTTTTGATGTTTTAAAGTTCAAATCTTTACCTGTAATTCCCCGAATTCCACTAAAAGTAAAAATTAAATTATTTATTTTCATAATAAATCGTTTGTACGATTGTAAAGAGAAAATTAGGGTATTATTGGGTTTCCTTCTAACTTATACTTCACGAGAGTCAACGCTCCCATTACGCCGATAGCATCCAAAAATTTTGTTACTTTTATTCTTGGAGGGTGATTTATCGTAAATAATACGGGATCTGTATTGAATTGTTCAATAACGGGAGGTAAAATTAAATCGTAATCTTTCATCATAGCTCCACCAAAGTATACCGAAGTACAATCGTAATAATTGTTTACGAGTCCAACTCCCACTTTAATATAAAATATACACTGCTCTAAAACGCTCTTAGAAAATTTATCTCCTCCTTTTGCTGCTTGGAAAATTTCTTTCGCCGTAATCTTAGACTCATCGTTATCAATCATGAACATCAAAATTTTTGAGCTTAACTTAGTTGATTTTATCGCATTTAATGCTATGTTTTTAACTCCCGTTCCTGAGCTGTATACTTCCCAACATCCGAAAGCACCACAATTACATTGAAAATTACTCTGTCGATTAACAATTCCATGTCCGATTTCTGCAGCATTCCCATCCTTTCCGAGAAGTAAATGCCCGTTACAAATAACTCCACCACCAATTCCCGTCGACACAGTTATATAAACTAGATTATCTTTTTCATCGTCACTTGCTTCAAAATAATGTACCCCTAAAACCGATGCGTTGCAATCGTTAATTAAATAGATCGGTACTCCTGGAAATCTTTCTTGAATTGGTTTTTTTAGGGGTATTTCTTTAAAACCTAAGTTAGCATTATTGAAAACTTCGCCAGTTTCTGCATCTAAAGGACCGGCTGATGCTAGACCAATACCTAAAACTTGTTCTTTCTCAATATTGTTTTCAATTAACAACTGAGTAATTAAGGAAATTACGGTATTGCTGATTGAAAACTCGTTATCTTTAGGTGTTTGGGCAACTTTAGTTATTATATTTTCTTCCTTTAAACCAAAGGTACATAGAGCGACTCGAATCCACGTGCCTCCAATATCCGCCCCAACGATAAATTCCTTTATTATTATCACCAATTATATTTATTCAAAACTTAATAATAATTTATCTCTATCTCTATTAAGTTATTATTAATTAATTCTTTAAAAGTTTTAACAATCTGTTTCTTTCTTCTATCGTCAATTGCATAGACGAAATATTCTGATGGTATTCTTGCGATTGAATATAATTGTACAATATCGGGTTTAATTTTTTTTATCGCATAAGCTAATTGCTCAATATTTTCTTTATTATCGTTGGAAATAAAATCTTCTCTGTAAGAATTATAAATTAAACATTGAATTGCTAATTTCTTAGTTGGCATATCTTTTCTCAATTTAACAAGCGATTCAACAATAGTGTTAACATCTGGACTGTCTTTATGTGGTCTATTAGTGCTTATAAAGTCGTTTTCAGTAGCGGCGTCTAATTTTGCCAACACAAGATCAAAATGCTTTACTCTTTCTCGAACTTCGCTTGAATAAAGAGTACTAGAATTAGTAAAAAGAGTAATAAGAGGAGGTTCGTTGGTCCATTTCAAATCTCTTCTAACATCTAAAGTGATGGTGTAAAAATCTAATAAATTTTCATTGAGTGTGGGTTCTCCGTTATATCCGACCGTTATTGATTTTAAATGAGGGACATATTTTAATATATCTTTAAGTTCTTTTCTAAAGTTAGAAGATGGAGGGGCTTTAATTCTATACTCTGGAGAAACTACTTCTTTAGTAGGGCCTATCTCGCAATATACGCAATTGTAGGTGCATAATTTATTTTTTGGTAGAATATCTATCCCTAACGAGAGCCCTAGCCGTCTTGATCGAAATGGGCCATAAGTGTATTGACGTGGCATGTGATTATTTTTAATTAAAATAATTAATGATAAAATTCTCTATCGATTTATTGACCTCACTTGGTTTTTCTAACATAACCATGTGTCCAGCATCTATTATTACATTTAACTCTGAATTTTTAATTTTATCGCGAAAAAATTGCGAATATTTAACCGGCGTCATCTTATCTTGTTTCCCTACGATAATTAGACATGGAACTTCAATACTATCTGTTTTATCTATAGTATCAAAGTTATCGCAAATTTTAAAATCTTCATATGTGACATCTGCTTTAATTTTCGAAGTTTCTTGAACATATATATCTATTAATTCTCTTGGTGTTTTTCTATAGAATATCCCAGCTGGTAAAGAGTCTAAAAACTCTTGATAATTGGCTCTTAAAGAGTTTAGGATAATTGGGGCAACTCTTAACCTTCCCCCGGTGCCGCATAAAATTAAACCTGAGATTTCTTTAGTGTATGTAAAATAATATTGTTGAGTAATAGCTCCTCCCAAAGAATGTCCACATAATATTACATTGTCATAGTTTAAAGAATTAATTAGGTGTCGAATTACATCAACATATAAATCGAGGGTTAGCTCTGAAAAATCATTTGAATTGTTGTGGGAAGGTAAATCGATAGCGATAAGATCGTAATTAACTTCAAGATCGAATTGATTTTTCCAAGTATTTGAACTTCCTCCTGAGCCGTGTATAAAAATAATTACATTTTTACTTTCGGTTTCTTTAATCCGATAAAACATATTCTTCTCTTTATAACTCAAGAAAGGCATTATTTTTCGTTGAAATTTTTATTTAATCTAATTAATAATATACTGAAAAGAAGAATTTAATTTAGTTTTTTCACTTAAGAAATAAAAAAAATTAAGATTATTGATTGTTAATTTCAATATCTCGGCGTTGCATTTCTAAAAGCCGTTTATATTTGCCGTTTGAAGCTAATAAACTTTCATGGTTCCCTTGTTCTATGATACCATGTTTATCAGAACCTAGAACGATTATCTGATCTGCATTCTTTATCGTTGATAAGCGGTGTGCGATGATAATGGTGGTACGACCCTTGCGAGCTTTATTTAAAGCATCTTGGATCAAAGTCTCGGTGTATGGGTCCACAGAAGAAGTTGCCTCATCTAAAATCAAGATTTTAGGGTCGGTAATTAGAGCTCGAGCAAAAGCAATTAATTGACGTTGTCCTATAGAAATGTTAGACCCATTTTCTTTTAATTTTTTATCGTATTTCTTGTGTAAAGTCTCAACAAAATTATGTAATCCTAAGAATTTAGAAACTTCAATCATCTTATTTTCGATTTCAGGGTTTGGATTATCAATGCCATAGAGTAAATTCTCTTTGATAGTTCCCGTAAAAAGATAGGCATCCTGAGGTACAAATCCTATTAATCCTCGTAAATCCTTTTTGTTTACTTCCCGAATATCGATCCCATCAACGAGTATTTTTCCGACATTTACATCGTAGAATCGAGAGAGAAGCTTTACTAACGTTGTTTTTCCTGCGCCAGTCTCACCCGCAATCGCTAGAGTAGCACCAGGAGGGACTTTTAAGTTAAAATCTTTTAATACGTAACCTTTAGATTGTTGGCGTTTAATTAACATCTTTTTTTCTTCTATAGCATCTTTCACTACTTTTGGAATCTTATTTGAGATCTCCGGAGGAATTGATATGCTGGCAAGGGTTTCGAGGATTGCTTGAGGAGACATCTGCATAGCGCCACTGCCCATTAGTCCTTGGCTGTCTCCTCCCATTCCACCACTAGTTGGTTGTTTAAAACCTGATTTTGAGCGAAGCATTTTTTCTAAGCTTTTAACCATCATTTCGATCATTTTGGGAGGAATCAATTGCCCCATTGACGGTTGATCTTTTGAAGGCATGCCTTTCTTTAGATCACTATCTTTACTTTTAAAGGATGTGTCATATTCAGGATGTTTTTCTGCTAAATCTGTATTTGGAACGGCATATTGGTATTCGTCTAAAATTTCATCAATTATCTTAGGAGCGTCCTCGGGCTTAACTCCCATTAAGCTCATGAACAATTTCTGTCGAATATTTTGAGGCATGTACATGCTGTTTTTAAGCATGAAAGAGGAATATGGTTCCGGGAAAGTTTTCATCAGCTCTATTGCTTTTTTAATCATAGGATTCTGTAGCATTGGGTTTTGTACACCAGGTGCGGGAGATCCAGATATAATTTCGGGTGATTGTTTTTCCTTATTATTATCTAAAATGTAGCCAAAACTAACGTTAATAAACTCAATATTTCCTTTAGGTTCGGAAAATGTTTTCGCACTTATTGGCTCAGGTATTTCTACGCTTTCTTCCAATACAGATAATATTCGATCTGAAGCTGCTAAAGCGCTCCCTATAATCTGTTGCATTTGTAATAACATCATGAATGGGCGGAAAAATTGAGAGAGTAACGAAATAAAGGCAACAAGAACTCCAACCGAAACAGTAATACCAAAAAAATTAATTTCTCCAATTGCTATAAAGCCTCCAAGTAATAGTATAATCACTGTGAGAACCGTAACTATTAAGGAAAATAGAGGGAAAATTGTAGCCATGATTCTTCTAATCTTAACCATTATCTTATAATTAGCTGTATTTGCTTGATCAAACTCGGAGGATGCTCTTTTCTCTTGCCCATATGCTTTTACTATCCTCGCTCCTGCAATATTCTCTTGAATCGAAGTTGTAACTTGACCAATTGTTTCTCTAGCCTTCTTAAAAACACCTATTATAATTTTTTGAATAAATATTGCCATAATAAAAAATATAGGAATTATTATCAAGCTGATTAAGGCTAAATAGACGTTGAGCAAGAACATAATTAATATAGTAATAACAATGGATACAATATTGGTTATTATCTGTACAAATTGCCCTCCTACTAGTAAGTTAAGTTGAGTAACGTCGTTAGTTGTAATTGAGATTATATCTCCTGAAGGCCGTTGATCGAAATAATTAAGAGACATGTCTTGCAATTTAAAAAAGAGATCATTTCTTACTTCGTACGTAACTTTTTGCGATATTTTTCCCATTCCATATTGAGAAATATAAGTTGTGACTGCCATGAAGACGAGTAGGCTTAAAAACACTCCACTCATGATTATTACGAAATATGGATCCCTTGCTACAATCCCATTATCTATTATAGCTGCAGTAACTAGCGGACTTATGGTTAAAATTATGCTCCCTAATAAGAGAAGTATAGTATACAGCACAAATTTCCATTTAAACGATTTTAGATATGAAAGTATCCATTTCAATAGAACTTTGCTAGGATGTTCTAAGTCTGGTTTACCTTCTCCAAACGAGGGATGCCGATGAAAACCTAAAGACGGCTGATTGATTTTTTTTTCTTCTTTTCTCTCTTTATTTTCTTCTGCATAACTCATGGAAGATCACCTTTATTACTATTATTTTCTTCAAAATCTGGTAATGACTTTTGTTTGTAATATAATGTTTCATAAATTTGTCTGTATAACACATTAGTTTTAATTAAATCATCGTGAACACCAAAACCTATTACCCTTCCTTTATCTAAAACTAATATCTTATCAGCATTACGAATAGTCGAAATTCGTTGAGTAATAATGAAAGTTGTAGTTCCCTTAGTGATTTTTTCTAATCCTTTTTGAATTTCAAATTCGGTCTCAACATCTACTGAACTGGTAGAATCATCAAAAATTAGAATTTTTGGCTTTATAATTAACGCACGAGCAATAGAAAGACGTTGTTTTTGACCCCCTGACAGCCTTGTACCACGTTCACCTACTATAGAATCGTATTCTTTTGGTAAAGAAATGATAAAATCATGTAAATTGGCAATTTTAGCCGCTTCAATTATCTCTTCCATAGTTGCGTTTTCTTTGCCATATGAAATATTATCAGCAATACTTTTATTGAACAAAAATGTTTCTTGAGATACAATCCCAACATTTTTCCTTAAATCTTGTAGACGATACTTACGGATATCTTCTTGATCAATTTTGATTACCCCTTCACTTACTTCATAAAACCGAGGAATTAAATTGATAATTGTAGATTTTCCCGATCCTGTCGTTCCAAGTATTGCCAATTTTTTTCCAGAAGCAATATTAAATGACACATTTTTTAAAATCCTATGGTCAGAAGTGTATCCAAAAGAAACGTTTTCAAATTCTACATCGCCTTTCATATGTTCAATCGGGGTTGCGTTGGGTAAATCTTTAACTTCTGGAGTTGATTCTAAAACATCTCTCACGCGAGTTAAAGCCGCATCGGCTTGAACGTACATCAACATAATTTGTCCTAACATAACTAAAGGGAATCCAAGAGTCGCGATAAACGATTGTAAAGTAATCAAGGTAGCTAATGTCATTACCTCTTCTATTACCCAAATTCCACCAACTAATAATGTGAATACGGTCATGAAGCCAATTATTATGAATATGCTTGGCATATAGAGTGAATTCAGTTTTACTGAACGAACGCTAGCTTTATAAAACCGCTCATTGTTTTTAGAAAATTTTTGAAGTTCTTTACCTTGAGTATTAAACATCCGTACTACTTGAGCGCCTACTATATTTTCTCTAATTGTATTAGTTAATGCCCCAAAACTATTCCTAGTCTCTAAAAATATTGGTTTTAACTTTTTAGCAAGATAATACGATAATAAAAGAGAACTTACAATGGCTATTGACAATAACCAAGATAATTCTATACTAAAAAGAATGAACCCGATAGTGACCCCTCCTAATTGGAGAATGGATCTAAGTCCTAAAGTCAACCCCATACCAAAGATTTGTTCGCTTTCTTCCACATCACTTGTAGCTCGTGCAATTAATTGACCCGTCTCAGTTTTATCAAAATAAGAAAAAGATTGTCGAGAAATGGCGTTGTTGATATCCGTGCGAAGATAATAAACTGCTCTTGAGGAAACTTCAGCGCCTCTTAATCGTGCGGCTCTTTCCAATATAAAGGCTAGAATACCAAACATAAGAATTAAGCTAAATGAAATAATTAGATCACTAGCATTAGATAGCACTGAAAGATTCGGATCTAAGCCCCCAATCATTCTTCCTATTAACATAGGGACGAGTACTAAAAACAGAGTAGACATTAATAAATAGATTACTTCGAGAATGAAATCCTTCTTAGATTTCATCCAATATTTTAAAATCATTTTAAATGTATTCATACTACTTTTTTCTCCTCGTCTGAGTTTTTATCAATTGCTTTATTTTTTAATTCTGAGATTACTTCCTCAATTTTCTGATATTGTTTGTTTAATCGTTTAATCTTTTGCGAAAGCTTTAATTTGTGAAACTCTAATAATTTTAATTTCTCCTCTTCGGATTTTTCTTCAAGTTTTTCGAAAAAGAAGTTAAATGGCCCTTGCATCGGAAAGAAATGTCCTGATAACTTCTTATCTGAGCCTATTGTTGCCGCTATTAGTGTTTCTATTGACTCATTAATTATTTGTTGCTTTTCAACCATTAATTTTAGTGTTTCTTCTCCTTTTTTTGTTACTTCGTAAACTTTCCTAGTTCTTCCTTCTTCTTGTTGTTCTATGTATGTAATTAAGCCATTTTTAGTCATTTCCTTAAGCACTGTATACATTGTAGATGCGGGAGGGGACCATATTCCGAGAGTTCGGTTAGTTATATCTTTGCTAATTTTATAACCGTATGAAGGGTTCTTCTCGAGAATTAACAATATGAGCGCACTAATGAAGCCTTTTTTCATTGCTTTTTCAAAATTCTTTGTAATTTCTTCAACCATTCTATTAAACCTTCAAAAAAGTTGTTTATAAAAAAATAGAAATAATATAATATCTCACTTATGGATATATATCGATTATTGATATATAAATATTGCTATGAAATAATATAAATACCATAATAAACAACATTGTTACTAAATATAATTGGTGTGTGAAGAATGACAGAAGTGTTTATAGTCGATACTAAACAAGGTTTAGAATCTGCAGTTAATGAAATGTTTAATAATTTAGAAAAGATTGAACCGATTTTGAAAAGCTCAAAGGAAGTTTATATTAAAGTAAATGGTATAGATTTTCATAAACATAGTTATACATCTCCAGAAGTCTTAAAAGCAGTTATAGAATATCTCAACAATATTGGTGCAGATGTATATGTCATGGAAAACTCTACGCAAGCAAATATGACTCGAATAGTTTTTGCAATTAACGGTTTTAAGGATGTATGTGAGGAGACGGGTGCCAAAATCATATTTTTAGACGAAGAAGATACTAAAACTTTTGAATTTAAAGGGAAACCTTCCGTGGCAGAAAACTCTAAAGGATACATCTTAAAAACCTTTCGATTACCTAAAACGATTACTAAAATTATGAAAAATAGAGATTCTATAACATATATTAATCTTCCAAAACTTAAAACCCATTCAATGGCAGGAGTGACGCTTGGAATTAAAAATCAATGGGGTTTTCCCCAACACGCAGACCGGGGTAAAGACCATAATTATAACTTACATTCAAAATTAGTAGATGTGTATGAATACATTAAACCAGATATAACGATTATTGATGGAATTGAAGGCACGGTTCATGGGCATTACCCTCCTACAGCATGGGAAGATCGCCTCGTTAAACAATTTGATATCTTGATTGGAGGATGGGACACGTTAGCTGTTGATGTCGTTGGTGCGAGAATTTTTGGTTTAACATTAGACGATGTTCCTCATTTAAAAATAGCCTTTAAACGAGGGTTAGGAGAAGGTGATTTGAGCAAAATAAAGGTTACAGGAAAAAATTTAGAGGAATATAAGGAAAAGTATGAGACGAACATACTGCAAGAGTTCCCCGAAGATGTAAAAATTATTAAAGGTAAGGAATTATTGTGTAGGGAAGGCTGCGAAAACAACCCGTTGACGACTATGCAAGTATTTGCTAATGATCATAGGGACAAATTTAAGGGAGGCTGGTTTATCGTCATGGGTAAAGGACACGACGAAAACATTGTGGAACAATTGAAGAAAGAAGGTTACACTAAGGGGCTCGTAGCAGGATATTGTGCGATAGATGAGGTCGGAGATAAGCTTGTAAAGGAATTCGGGAAACGTAAAGTATTTTTTTCTGGTGATTGCAACAATCTAGCTGAGACTGTAAAAGCGATATTAAAACTTTCAAAAATGAGTGTTTTTGATTTGGTGCCAATTTCAAATGAAGCGTTGATGGCGCTCATTGATGCTGCTAACGAGCACAGTAGTACCGCATTAGTTCCATTGTGATAAAAGGAAATGTAAAATGAATTGATTCTTATATATCTTTATTAACTCTTATTTTTTTACTTTTTTGTAAAGAAAAACTAACTCTTTATTAATAATATGGTTCAATAAAATAATTAATGGATTTAGAATCAAAATATTTTGAAATAAAACAGTTCTTATCGATATCTGATGAGAAATTTAATTTGGATCAAAAAATCGAGAATATTTTTGATTCAGACAACCTTAAAATAGAAATATTAGGTAAGATTGTCCAGTTTATCTATTATTTCTCGATGTTTAAAAATATTAAACCGTTTATGAATTCCGTTTATAATTGCATTGAATCAACTTTAGATTTAAGAACCGAATCTGTAAATGATTTTAAAGAACTACTAATAAAAACTGCATTGATGAGATTTATTCAAGATTATGTAGATTACGCACAATTAACGCAGAAAAAGCAAATATTGAGACTTTTTTCAGATTCCTTGGATAAACTTCAAATTCAGCCACTAATAATAAATTTAGGATTGTTTCTTAAACCAATGTATCAAGATCAAGATTACCTTGATAGAGCTAATAAAAACCAAGAAGTGGAAATCTCTTATTTTCTTAACGACGAAATTGAGATTAAAATAAAGGACGCAATTGACAAATGGTTAAAAACTCAAATCATAAATTTAGACAATCAAGAGAGCTTAAAAACGAACTTGAAAAACAGATACGATAATTTAGCAACCGAATTCAATATTACAAGGGGGTCAGAAGTTTATCAAAAGTTATCAAAGGAAGTTATGGAAATGCTATCATTGAAACTTACAATGATTAGTCTAATGGATTCGATGTCAGACGAATCATTTGAACCAATTCCAATAAAATCTTCTCCTTAATCGAAAATATATTTGTTTTCCTTTTCCTATTCCTTGAGTAATTTCGAATTTTTATCATTTCAAGATTTAAAATATTGAAATCTATTAATTCTTGGATAAGTAAATTATTAAATACAAATTTTGATATTATATTTAAAAAAACCCATTAATCAATTCCTCAAGTGAGAAAATTGGAAGAAAATGAAAAGCCTTTAACACCCGAAGAAATTGAAAACCAAAAGAAGATTGTTGAAGATCTATATAAAAAAGAAAGGGATGAAAGAGAAAACTACTTAAAAAGTTTCGAGGTAGAACGGAAAGCTGCTTTTGAAGAGAGTAAAGAATTGATTTCTGCCTTGATATCCGAGAAAAGTTTCAAGAGAGAAAAACAAAGAGAACGAGATTTAGAAAGAATGGAACTAAAACCCGACATTGAACAAACTGGTGAAGCAATCGAAAAAACCGTTGGAGAAAAAGCATTTATGAGAGAAAAACAAAGAGAAGCAGATTTTAAAAGGACAGATCTAAAGCCTGACTTTAGAGGTGTTAGTGAAGTAATAAGCAAAATCATCGATGATAAAGCGTTTTTAATTGAAAAGAAACGGGAATCTGATGTCCGACGATTAAAAATAAAACCTGATATGGAAAGCGCAAGGGACGCAATTAGTAAAAGTATTAATGAAAAAGCTTTCGTGATTGAAAAAAAGAAAGAGAGCGATTCTCGTCGTTTAGAATTACATCCTGATATAGAAAAAACAGGAGAAACAATCTCTAAATCTATAGGTGAAAAAGCATTTGTTAGAGAAAAACAAAGAGAACGAGATTTTGAAAGAATGGAGCTAAAACCAGCCTTTATGAAAACGGGAGAGGCAATAAGTAAAACCGTGGCGGAAAAAGCATTTAGAAGAGATAAACAACGCGAAACGGATCAGAGAATGTTAAATTTGCATCCCAAAATTATTGAAAAAAGCGAAGCTATTAAAGCGTCTATTGATGAAAAAGCGTTTATGATTGAAAAAAAGAAAGAGAGCGATTCTCGTCGTTTAGAATTACATCCTGATATAGAAAAGACAGGAGAAACAATCTCTAAATCTATAGGTGAAAAAGCATTTGTTAGAGAAAAACAAAGAGAACGAGATTTAGAAAGAATGGAGCTAAAACCAGCCTTTATGAAAACGGGAGAAGCAATAAGTAAAACCGTGGCGGAAAAAGCATTTGTTAGAGAAAAACAAAGAGAACGAGATTTAGAAAGAATGGAGATTAAACCCGATATTAAAGGTATTGGCACTTTAATCGAAGGAAAGCTTGAAAAAATCGAACAAAAGAAAAAGGATGAAAATCTTACTTAAAAACTAAAATCTTCTAAAGAACTATTCGAAGTCATAAATGAATATCAAATTTAAATAATGAATTTAAATTCATATTTTCTAACCTTTTTTTATATCTTAAAATTGATGGATCAATATTTCCATTAAAATGATTTATGTTATATTCAAATTTTTTATAGAAATCCTCCATAATCTGATGTAATATTACTCTTTCTACTTGCAAATTTGTTTTCTTTGTAATCGCAATAACGGATAATCGACCTTTCCTTTCGTACAATATTCGGGTTTCTTTAAAGTTGATTTCTTGAATCTCGTCATCTATTGAATCGGGTTTGAGTTCAGCTATAAATTGGTCTAAAGCGTTTAAAAAACCACTAATTAAATCCCCATGGGATAAAAAGTTTGTCTTATTGGTATATTTATTGCTTAATAGTAAAGAACCAGTTAAATTGTCTAAAAAATATAAAGCATAAAATCGATTTTCGTTTGAATTAAGTTTTTCTAATTTAAATCCATATGTTTTTTCTATACCTCTATTATTCCAATTGTACGACATATTAATAAGACTAATGATCTCAAGAATTTTCCTATTAAAACATAAAGTCTATCTTGATTTAAAACATAAACGTTATCTCAGTGTTATGATATTTTTCGAGCTTTTAAACGATTAACTTTTTGTTTTAAAAATATCATACAAGTCAAACATCATATTATGAAAATAATTGGAAAAAAAAATAAAAATTAAAAACAAACGTAATTTATTAATAGACATATACTCTTCATATCACATTTTATTTTTGATGAAAATGGTTGTAAATAACAACGAGGGAAAGCAGAAAAACAAAATTTCTATTGGTTTAATTATATCAAAAGATGATTTTAATTCTACTATTTTTCCCGAAGAAGTTAAAAGTGAGATTATTGACACCCCCTATTATCTTTTAATTTTTATTTCTCGCGAAGATTCTATAAAAATTAGCTGCTTCCCTACAAAGACTAAAAATATCAAAAAAATCTTAATAAAATTAATAGAATTTTCTCCAGATCTAGTTAAAGGGATATCTACAGTGTTAGGTGAGCTTAATTTAAGTCGAGATATCTTACATACCACGGGAATATGCTATGAGCTTGAAAAGTGTTTCTATGAAACCTACCTACTTGGAGACTCACTAAATACAGGGAACATTACTACTGAGGCAATAAAGGAAAGATTTTTGGCAATTGATAAAGTTGTTAACGTTGAAATTGAAAATATTTCAATTCATAATGAATAGAATTATTGAAACATGAACAACAAAAATTTACCCCCACCTCCAACTCTCCCACCAAATTTTACTGTTTCAGAAAAATTTTGTTTGTTACATAAAGGTGAATTGTCAGAGGAAAATTATACTTGCCCTAAATGTAAAACTAAATACTGTTTAAAATGTGCTAAAAAAGCCAAAATTGAAGGAAAATCGTGCGTAAAGTGTAAACAATTAATATTAGTGTAATTTTTTTCCTTTAAAAACTCGTAATTATCGTTATCCAGTTCTAATTGAACTTAAACTGCGCCATGTTTTCCAAAATATTAACCATAAAATTATGAAAATAAAAATTGTAGTAGTAAATGTGTAGCCACCAATAAAGAGATCAACAAAAATCAAAAACGGAATACCCGCGCTCGCGAACCCGATTAAGTAACCGTACCCCCAATATCTATTAATTATAGCTATAATCACCCCTGGGATTATTGTCGTTATTATGATTGATAAAAACGCTAGAACTTCTATCGCCCGAGGAGCGTCCAAAATAAAGGTCATATTAAACCACGATGCGATAAAACCTATAACGGAAAATAATAATGTCCAAATCTCTAACTTTAGGTCAGGCTCTGCCTTTTCTCTCGATTTATTTATTTCGTTGTTCTCTGCTTCCATCAAAATTCTCTTTGTTTTTTATTTTATGCTTAGAAAAAATTAATCTATTTTTTTTGTTGTATGTGATAATTAAACCATATTTAAAAAATTATTAACTAATCAAATCAATGAGAATAACATTGTAATTTTTGTAAAACTAACTAAACTGCGTATATTTTTTGGACAAAAGTTTCAAAATATCAACAATCCTTTTAAATACCACTAAAGATATTAAATATTTAAGATAAAAATATATGTGTTAAAACATATAATAATCGTAGAAGATAAGAATTAATAAACAAAGTTTTACAAATTAAAGTTAAATAAAATAGGGAATTAGTATTAAACCATGACTCCTGCCCCACCCTGGATTTTTGTCTTTTGGTAGTGTGTTTTACACACTTATTTCGCCCTCCTCCCCCTATTTTATTTCTGACCTTATCATTAGGTCGAGGTGGCAGGAGTCTCCCTTTTCTATCGATTTTATTCGATTATAACTATCTCTAAGAAGTTTTTAAAACAAACATTTATCTTAAAGAATCTTAATTTTAGACTAAGATATAATTTGAATTAAAAGAATTGTTGGATTTTATTAATTTATTAACACTTTTTTAATAATATTGATAATACTATTGATACTACGAAAGTTCTTATAAAATTAAAATGCGATAATGTTTTTTCTAATTAAATAAAATATTATTTAATCAAAATTTTGTTAAAAAAATAAGTTAGATTGATACTTATGACAGAAGAAATTATAAGACGAACTACATCCATATGTCCAGAATGTTTACAACTTATCGCAGCGGAAATCTATGTCGATCCTGAAACTAACTGGGTCATGATGAGAAAAAATTGTGAAGAACACGGCGACTTTAAAGATAAACTCTCAATTGACCCAATTGAATACAAATGGGCCGAAACCTTCACGGACGATATCGGGTCTACTATAAATAATTCTACTAAACCTGAATATTTAAGCTCAGGAATAAAAAAGAGTGTGAAAGGATGCCCATACGATTGTGGACTTTGCGAAAATCATCAAAGCGCTCCTAACATTTGCCTTATTGACATTACTAATCGTTGCAATTTAACATGTCCAATTTGCTTTGCAAACGCAAGCGCGACAGGGTATGTTGTAGAACCCACCTTTGATCAACTTGTTCTAATAATGGAACACTTCAGATCAATGAAACCCGTTGCGGCTGTTATGCTACAAATATCAGGTGGAGAACCCACTATGAGAGATGACCTACCAGATATAATTCGTAAAGGGAAAGAACTTGGTTTTACTGAAGTTATGGTCACAACTAACGGCGTCAGATTTGCAAAATCTGTCGATTTCTTTCAACAATGTAAAGATGCCGGGATGGACGCCATCTACTTACAGTTTGATGCAACTGACGATCCAGAAGCCTGGAAAAAGATACGGGGAGTTAACCTATGGCCTTTAAAAAAGCGAGTAATCGAAAATAGTCGAAAAATAGGATACTTTGGGATAATGTTAGTTCCGGTAATAGCTAAAGGCGTTAACGATCACCAAGTAGGAAATATTTTAGACTACGCAAAGGACAATAGTGATGTGATCTCTGGAGTAGTATTCCAACCTGTTTCTCTTTGTGGACGGATCAGTTTCGAGGAACTGATGGATTTGAGATATACAACTTCAGATCTAAAGCTAGCAATTAATAAACACACAAATAATGCAATACAAAGATTTTACCCTATCGCATTTATGGCAAAAACGACTAGATTATTAGCTTGGTTCGATAATGTGCCACAGTTTAGTACGACGAGCCATAAAGACTGCGGATTCGCCACTATCATGATAATTGACGAAAAAGAGCAGTGGAAATCGCTAGACCATTATTTTGACACGGAAGGGCTTGTAAGATGGTCAAATAAAGTTTATGACATGGTTCAAGGAAAAGAAGTTCCAAAACCTACGGGTTTCTTAAAAGGCATAAAACTAGAAGATTTTGGCGCTGTTGCCAGCACTGTTGGAAAGTTTATTGACGATATGACCGACCTCGGATATCGGCAGATGATGAAGGCCTATTTCTTTGCAGGCTCTATTAAGTTTGTGAAGCAACCAGAGAAATTTTTAACTAGCAAAACTTATCAAGGTTTTGTACGATTGATTTTGTCTCCGAATTTAGCCTCTGCGGCGAGTTTCTTGCATTCGCGTAATCTTTTCATCTCGGCCATGCATTTCCAAGATGCATACAACTTTGACCTCGATAGAATTTGCAAATGCTTGGTACACTATGGCGTAATTGACCCTGAAGACCATTCTAAAGTCCTAGAGATTCCTTTCTGTGCTATGAACACGCTACATAGAGAAAGAATAGAAAAGGGCAATGTAATTTCAGATCAAGCTGCCATAAAGCCAGACATTATCCAAGCTGAAATAAAGGAATTGTTAGAAACCGTAAAAGAATAATTTTTTTTCTTTAATTTTTAGATGTTTTTAGGCTAATTTTTAATTTTTTTTTAATCTTGTTTTATTTATTTATAATATTTAAGAAAGTTAATTTTGAAATAGCAATTCTAAATTATAATTAAATTATTAACTATAAAATAAGGTGAAAAAGGCTATTATGACTATTTTATTAAATCCGAAACAACATAAAAGGTATTATCCGGACGCGAAGTCAAAAGAAATTATGCTTAAAACCATAGAATTTTTCGAAAACAAAGGGTTAGCGAAACTCAAGGAGGATGATCATAAGCGAGTATGGTATTCTGATTTCCTTGAATTTCAAAAAAAAAATAAGATTTTTGCCCAATTATTAACCCCGTCTCAATACGGAGAAGACGAGAATTATCGATGGGATACGTGGAGAATATGTGAGTTTAATGAAATTATTGCATTTTATGGATTGGCTTATTGGTATACTTGGCAAGTTACAATTCTAGGTCTCGGACCCATTTGGATGAGTAAAAATGAAAAAGCAAAGGAGAAAGCAGCGAAATTAATTAAGGAAGGTGCTATATTTGCGTTCGGACTATCTGAGAAAGCACATGGAGCAGATATTTACGGAACTGAAATGGCATTAACCCCTCAGGAAGATGGTTCATATAGAGCTAATGGAGAAAAGTATTATATTGGCAATGGTAACGAAGCAGCAATGGTTTCAAACTTCGGTAAACTTGCTGATAAAGATGGCAATATCCCTCCCTATGACATGAAAAATAAGGAACAATATGTTTTCTTTGTGGCAAATTACAAACACAAAAACTATGAATTAATAAAAAATGTCTGCGACAGTCAAAATTATGTTGCAAATTTTGCACTTCATGATTATCCCATAACCGAAGAAGATATTCTTTCCAAAGGAGAAGAGGCATGGAATTCATCCCTTAACACGGTTAACGTGGGGAAATATAATTTAGGATGGGCTTCAATAGGACTTTGTACACATGCATTTTATGAAGCAATTCATCATGCAGCTAATCGAAGGCTCTATAATATGTATGTGACTGATTTTCAGCATGTTAAACAAAACTTTGTTGATGCTTATACTCGTTTAGTCGCTATGAAATTATTTGGGCTAAGAACGGCCGATTATATGAGAATAGCGTCTAATAAAGACCGTCGATATCTACTTTATGCTCCCGCTATGAAAATGAAAACAACTACTCAAGGAGAGGAAGTTATCAATCTTTTATGGGATGTGATTGCGGCAAAAGGTTTCGAAAAAGATATGTTTTTTGAAAGTGCTGCAAGGGATATTCGTGCTTTACCGAAACTTGAAGGCACCGTTCATGTAAATATCGCCTTAATTTTAAAATTTATGATGAACTTCTTTATGAATCATAAGAAATATGAGGAAATTCCAAGACAAGATCAAGTTAAAGACGATACATTCCTTTTTAATCAAGGTCCAACTCGTGGGTTGGGAAGGGTTCGTTTTCACGATTGGAAACCAGCGTTTGAGCAATATAATTTACCCAATGTCAATATATATTTGGAGCAAATTAAGATGTTTAACCTTATGGGCGTAAAGGCTATGCCTAGTGTCGAACAACAAAAAGATATGGACTTCATGCTTTCAGGGATTGGCGAAATCTTTTCTCTTATTGTATACGGCCATTTAGTCGTTGAAAACGCTAAAATATATGATATTGGTGAAGATACTGTAGACCAAATATTTGATTTTCTAGTGAGAGACTTTTCCAAATACGCATTAAATCTATATAATAAATCTAGTACTACTCCTGAACAGATGGAATGGTGTTTGAAGATGATTAAGAAACCTAATGTCGATCCTGAGCGGTTTGGTAAAGTGTGGAAAATAGTTCACTCGTTAAAGGACGCATATGAAATGAATGAATAATATTAAGTATTTTTCTTTACTTTTTTTTCTTTAATTTTTATATAGCTTTATTGCTAATTTTAAATTTTTTTCAAATTTTTAAGGGGATTATAAATTTTAATGAAATTCCATCCTAATTTAGATAGCAAAAGTGTTTTATTACTTAAAATAAACGACTAACATTAATTTTGCTGAAAGAGAAATAGTTCGTATTGGGGAAATAAAACTAACTTTAAAAAAAAAACCTTAAATGTTTTAAAAATTCTAAAAATATAGAGCTAGGCAACATGGAGATTTTTGGAAATAAATTAGCTTTTTAAGTTTAACATTAATATCTAAAATTATAACACGTATAAAAATGATTTATTAATTCAGACTCTATGGTAAATAATTCGGAAATAATAGGGGAATATCGAGGATTAGTTAAAAATAGAGTGCTAACCGCATTATTGCAATCTTATTTAGATAACTTAGATTACGATGGGATGAAATCTATATTGAGAGAAGCCGAATTATTGGAACTAAAAGATATAAGAGAAGTAGATCCCGATGGTGTAATTGACTTCTTTTCTTTTAAAAAAATCATATCTGCTCAAAATTGTTTGTTGTACGATTCTACTAAATTATTATACGAAATTGGACGGAAGTTCTCGTTTTATTTGTTTCCTTTTGGAAAAGATTTCGGAGAAATAATTAACGAAATAAATCAATTAATTGTTGCTGATTGGCAAGTTAAAATTGTGGAAAGCACACCTGAATTGGTGGTCATTCGAGTTGATAAATGTATGTTTTGTTCAGAAATTGGAGTTTCTTGTGATTTATTCAAAGGTTTTATAATTCATTCGTTGGAAAAAAATTTACCTTCGGGTTTTAGCGTGGTTCCATTTGGAACCATAAAAGAGAACGTAAGCGATCCTAACCATAATTCATTTATTTTGAAATTAAAAATTGAGAAAACATTTATATCCTAAAATAACAAAAGCTTATATATAACAAAAATCAAAATAAATTTTGTTGTATTTATATCTTTATAAAAATTACAAGTCATTAATTGGTAAAATTGCCAGCAGAAGGATTATCCACAGAAACAAAGGAATATGTTTTTAAAATCACAATTCTAGGAGATTCAGCTGTTGGTAAGACGTCACTTATTAATCAATTTGTAGAAAGCTCGTTTGAAGACGACTACAAACCTACATTAGGAGCCAATATAATCAGGAAGGATGTTACTATAGACAACGTTAACGCAAAAGTGCGATTAATAATGTGGGATCTTGCTGGTCAAGAAAAGTATAACGTTATAAGGTCTATGTACTTCCAAGGATGTGTTGGTGCATTATTAGTTTTTGATCTTACACGACATAACACTTTTGACAACATTAAATCAAAATGGTTAAAGGATTTTAAAAACTACGTCAAAAAAGAAGGCGCATACATATTAATCGGTAACAAAGTCGATTTAAACGACCAACGAGTAGTCTCTAATGAAGAGGGTACTAACCTCGCTAAAGAGGTTAATGCTAGCGATTTTATTGAAACGAGCGCTAAATACGGCGAAAATGTAGAAAAGGCCTTTAAGAATTTAGTGCATCAAATTTTAAGAAACTATGGAGAAAAAATATAATCATACGTTATACTTCAAATTTCTCTCATTTCGTCTTCTTTAATTTTATTAACACCCTTTCATTTCTATTTAAATAAGTGGTAAATATGAAGGAATTATCAAGAAAGGTTAATTTAGCACCAAAGTCTAAAATTCGAGAACTTTTTAATCTTGCCGCAGGGCGCTCCGATGTTATAAGTTTAGGAATTGGACAGCCAGATTTTCCAACCCCTGAACCTGCAATAAAAGGAAATGTTAAGGCTTTAAATCAGAAAATTACTTATTATGCCCCAACCAGAGGCGTTCCAGCATTATTGCAGCAACTTGAACAGAAATTGAAATCAATGAATAACATTGTAGCAAATTGGAAGGAAAATATTATTGTTACTAACGGCGGTTCACAAGCTCTTAACCTTACTTTTGCTTCGCTGTTTAACCCTGGGGACGAGCTTATTATATCATCACCAAATTTTCTCTCATATTTCTATTTAGGCGTTTTTTTTGGCGTAAAAGTAATTGAAGTTGAAAGGAAAAACGATTTCAGTCCAGATATCGAGAAAATAAATAAATTAATCACTGATAAAACTAAAGCGATTTTGATAAATTCGCCTAACAACCCTACAGGACATTCTTTAAGCAGAAATGAATTGCTAGGAATAGTTGAAATAGTTAAGAACAACGACTTGTTTTTAATCTCCGACGAAGTTTACGAGAACTACCTTTACGATGGGACAGAACATACGAGTCCAGCTTCCTTAAAAGGTATGTTTGAAAGGACTATTACCTTAAATGCAATGTCTAAATTGTATTCCGCCACGGGATTTAGAATGGGTTATGTGGCTGCTAATAAAGAAATAATTGATTTAATGGAAAAATATCATCAATACACCGCAGCAGGCACAAATCACGCTGCTCAATATGGTTTCTTAGAGGCTTTGAAGATGGGAAGCGGCTTTTTTGACGAGATTTTGGAGAGTTTTAATATAAGACGTTTACTAGCTTATAACCGGCTAAAGGAAATGGGTTTTGAAGTTGTTAAACCGAAAGGAGCGTTTTATGTTATGCCAAAAATTAACCAATTTGGTCTTACGGGAGCAGAATTTTCGAAAAAAATAATGGAAGATCAAGCAGTTGCAGTAGTACCGGGTAATGTATTTGGATCCTACTCAGAATACATGTTAAGAATGTCGTACGCTACTAAATTAGAAAGACTTGAAGAAGCTATGGATAGGGTCGAAAAATTTATTAAAACTTTATAATGATTAAATTATTAAACGTTATGAGTGGAAGCATGGAAATAAAATACGACGTAAAAGTAGTGACGGACTGCGAAAGTTTAAACGTGGACATGATCAACGAGGCGGAAATATTTATGCCGTTAACGACTAAAAACGAACGTTTAAACTCGGAAATAAGAAAACGAGTTTGGAACTTAGCGTTGTTAAAACGGAAGTGTTTAAGTTTGCGATTACATAATATAGTTTGGGGAATGGAGCGAGGTAAGTAAAATGGATAAAAAATTTATTACGTGGAGAATTTACGACGTTATTATCAAAAAAATCGTAAAAGAGATTAAAAAAAGCGGAGAAGAATACGATGCTATAGGCACGCTTTCGAGAGGAGGATACGTTCCCGCGGTTCACATAGCCAATTTGTTAGACATTCGACATATTTACGAGATAAACGCATACACAACCGCGGAAATTAAAGAAATGAAAAATCTATTGATCGTGGACGATGTTACGGATTCCGGTGATACTTTGAGTAGGTATCGGGATCTTAATCTCGATATAGTTTGCGTTTGTTTAAAGCCAAGCACCGTAGTAAAACCTACATATCCTGCTATGGAAATTATGGACGATGAATGGGTGGTTTTCCCATGGGAATCTAAAAATTCAATAACCATGAAAGATCGGGATAAAAACAAGGAGGTTAAAAAAAATGATATATTGTAGAAATCATAAATTATCAATCTTTTTCATTGCTGTAAGTTTGTAGGAGAGCGTTTGTTAAATACTCTGTGGCTTGAAAAACTTGTTCTAATTCAATAAATTCGTCTATTTTATGAATATTGTTCGGATCCCCTGGGCCAAATATTACAAAAGGGATTGGATTATTAGCACTAATGAGATGAGCGGCATCAGTTGCATAGGATAAACCTAAAACCTCGCTTTTCGAGACCTCTTTTAGATTCTGAATGAATAGATGGTTTGAGTCTGTTTGAAGCGCAGATAGCTCATTTATAATCTCTGTCTCGATAGAGAAGTTGTGTTTTTGAAGATTCTTTAAATTATCAATTAAAGAGTTATGATCTTGTTCGGGGATTATCCTATAGTCAAGCTCTAAGATAGCTTGATCCGGAACTATGTTAATAGCGGTACCTCCACTAATTTTTCCAATATTCAAAGTTGATTTTCCTAATATAACATTTGTATTTTCTTCTAAACAGTAGTATAATTGAGGAATAATTTTTAATGCTCCTTCAATTGCATTAATTCCTTCTTTGGGCGCTGATCCATGCGCAGATTTCCCAATTATTTTCAATTTAACCCACAACAAACCTTTTTCACCGATCCCTATTTTTAAGTCTGTAGGTTCCGCTATTATTAGAAGGATTGAGTCGTCCATAACCCCTTGTTTTGAAAGAGTAATAGAACCTGCCATTCCTGCTTCTTCGTCAGCAGTTCCTACGAATACTAATGTATACTTCTCAAAAAAATCGGGAATTTTACTTAAGGTTTTCATCACGCCTATTAAGGACGCAACGCCACCTTTCATATCAGCGGAACCGCGACCATATAATCTTCCATTTTTAATTTTAGCGGAAAAAGGAGGGTATTCCCATTGAGCGGCGTCTCCTACAGGAACCACATCAAAGTGTCCAGATAATACAATTTTGTCTTTCCCATTTCCAATAGTAGATACAAGGTTATGGAGTTCTACACCGTTTTTTATACTTACAATAACTTGATTTTGAAAACCTTGTTCTTCTTTAAAAACATCAGCGATAAGGAAATTTACAATTTCTTTTGTTGTACCCGGTGGATTTTCTGAAGGGATTTGGACCAAATTTTTCAAGATAAAAATAATTTCGTCTCTTAAAAGTTTTGAAATTTTCATTTTTAGCTATTGTGATCTTATTTCTTATCATAAATTAAATATATTTTTTCTGCTAGAAACTAACATCTGCCAAAATGGAAAGCATCTGTTTGTTGTTATACGAAAGTGTGTTTGTTTTTATTTTACATTTATCGTGATTTCTTTATGATATGTATTTATAAATTACATGGTAATTCTAAATTACTGTGGTGATATACATCATTTAAACGGAATAAAAACTTTAATACCTTAAAAACCAAAATAGAGCTAATAAGAATACCATATCGCATTGAATGGTAAATTCAGAGTCTCTTTCCAATGAAAATTCTTTTGAAATTCAAATTTTAATTTTTACTTCAATACCGTGATATTAAAGAAAGACTAACTAAAATAAAACCATTTTATTATTATATCTATTAACTACTAAAATATTTCTCTATTAATAATGGCATTTTCAAATTCGGATCTATCCATTAAATATTCAAGAAATTCTTCTATACTTGTCATTTCACTCTTCAAATCCTTTATCTTATCTTCCTTAATTGGAACGGGAAAGCCGAATTTTAAAAACAAATTATAATAATTATAAGGTGTTATTTTTTTGATATAATTTAAAAAATCATCGAAATTATTTTTCAGTTGAATAGCATCTTCTTTTTTTATTGGTATATTTCTATAATGAATTTTATCAGTTAAATATTCATAAGATATAGGTTTCAGACCATATAAGGGAACTGGGACTAGATAATTAATTTCATTTAATAAACCATGACTGAGAGGATTTCTATATTTGCTCTTTATTTCCCTAAATGCATCATATAACTTCTTTATTCCTTTATCATTTTGTATAGGAAAAATATATTTAAATTTGGATTCCCAAGGTTTTGATTTAAAATCTTTTAATCCTATTGTACGGGTTTGAAATAAATAAAAAATCTCTAATATAAATTCTAATATTGAAAAGAATATCGTAATTAATGCAAATGAAAAATTTGATATTTCTTTTTCTGCTTCTTCAATAAGAACAGCGTATCTATCATGCATAATGAATCCTTTAAGTTTACTATCATCAATTTCGTTCTTATGGTTTTCTATCAATTTTTGAGAAAAATTAAATTCATTTAATAATTCAAATAATGGATCACCAATATCTTTAATTACATCCCGGATTGGCGTTCCTTCTTTATGTTCAATCTTCAATTTTTTTCTAAAATTTTCAATATCTTTTTTTGCTAGCAATGAATTATAATTTTGAAGAGCTAGCTCTAATTTAGATTTAAAAAAGAGATAAATTGACTCCAATTTCCTATAAGTATTATAGATATAATAAGTTTCTATTTTAGAATCATCTAGATATTCCTTTTTAAAGTAAGGTATTAATTTCTTTGCTGCTTTCTTAAGTTTAGAGAGAATTAATAATGAGACCTTATATAAATCTGAATCTTCATCAATCGTCTCAAAAAATATACCCGTTTTTATTTCCTTCCTTATGATATATTTTTCCTCACAATTTACCTCTAATGTCCAAGATCCAAACTTATAATCTCTTATCTTAAAATCATAACCTTGAAATCGAAAGTATGTATGCCACCACACTTTATCAATTTTACCATAATCTTTTAGCTTCAGAATATCTATAAAAATTAGTCTAACGATATAAACGGGGGGATCATAGTTTTTCAATAATATATTTCTAAACCCGTATAAAGGATCTATTTCTCTAGGGTTCTGAACCTTTAAATCTTTAAAAATTAGTTTAATTTTGTCTTCAACACTACTCATATCAATCTCTTTGTTTTCGAGTTATTTCAAATTCTTCAACTATAAATTTAAATATGACATCTATTTCTCTTAATTTCCTAATTAACTCATCAATTTTATCAAGTTCTTGAAATGTTATTTTATCTGATTTTGAATTGATCATTTGAATGAAGTTAAAGATCTCTATAAGATTTTCATTTTGAACATTTGATATTATACCTTTTGAGGCTAATTGCGATATTCGTTCTTCAATTGTAAGACCTGAACTCAGAAGACCGTCTAATATAAATATCAGCATAGATGATTTAATTCTTTGCCATCCTTTCTCTAAAATATTAAACTTTTTAATAAAATTGAAAATTCCAACCTTATTAACCAAATTACTTAAATCCACTTCATACAATTTTGAGATTAATGAAATTGCTTCTTCAGTATAGGATTTAACGATTTCTTTATTAACTGAAATACCAATACCTTCATGATATAAATTATTACGTAATTCATGATTATGTTCAATACTGCTTAATTCTTGTTCACTTACTTTATTTGGTACAACTCTTAAAATAAAACTTAAAAGCTTTGAGAAATCTCGCTTAATATTATTATAATCTTTGCGTTTAATATTTAAAACTCTTAGATTTCTTGATATGTAGGTTTTTACAGCTAATTCTAATGCATTATCAATAGAAATCATTGCTAATCTTCTATCAAACTCAGTGTCGTTTAAAAAATGTTCTATTCCGTGTTCTAAAAGTTCATAACATCCACTTAACCAAGGATTTTGAGTCATAATTTATCCCTATTGAACTTCGTTGAAGATAATAATAATTAATAGGATATATATATTTTATAAAAAATTATTTTATTTTAGTTTAATAATTAAGAAATAATTAGATTTATTATTTTATAAGAAGTATATTATTTTTACTTGAAAAACTAATATTTGAGATTGAGTTATAGAGATCAATAATAATTTCATTGAAAAAATCTATTAGTATATATGATTACTTATTTTTTATTGTGATACATCATGTCAAGAACTTCTATTATAAGAAAAGCAGATCTTTATGGACCAAGGGATTTACTTAGAAATGCTAAATATTTACTAGATACTAGAGACCCTAAATTTCAATAATTTCAATAATTCTTAAATCTTTGAATTCTTTCTCTAACGTTAACGATTGAACAAAACTTATCGTAAATGATTGTTATAATTTGCGTTTCGAAATTCGTCAAATTCAAATTCTTAAAAGATTATACATATAACAAACAGATTTAAAGGTAAAAAAGCTCAATAAAGAATCCATTGCTAAAAATAGATCAAATCTCCAAAAGCGATTTGGCGATTTAAAGGTGATTATGTGACATCTATAGGTAAAATAAAAAAAACAGAACGTAAAATAATAATTAAGATGTATCAATTTGCAAAAGAATTGTCAAATTCAGATAATCCACAACTTTATGAACTTGGACACTATCTAACGGACAACATTATTTCAAAGATTTGCATGCTCGTCGCAATAGAAAATAACAAAAAAATTACAAAAAAAACACCTAAAGGGAAGGAATATTCGTTGTCCTTTCGTAAGCTATATAATAGTGTATTAAAAGAAATATACCCGAGCGTGCCTGATTATGAAGAGATAGAAAGTCTACACGAAGAAAGAAATATATATCAACACGAAGCGCGGTCAATATCTCATCATTTCAATCGTCAGTATGCTCTAGATTATTTAGAAAAAGTAAAGGAAATAATGATAGCTACAAATATCCTCGATATACACGGTGAAACCGAAGCAACTAAATATTTTTCAGAAGATAACAAAGCCCTACCTGATAATGAGACCAAGAAAAAAAATAAAAAAATTCAGAAAAGGTGTCTAAAATCTTTAAATACTCTTTGTTCTTATTTATATGGAATTGAAGTAGGGCATTATGACAAGGACGCCCCAAAGGTAATTTCCTCGTTAAGTTTGTTAAAAACTTATAAAGATCTAATCTTACCGTTAGGCATTACTTACTTGGATGTATCTACGAAAATAACAACAGGAATGTTCGCATTTTTGGATGGTGTTAAAATATTCGTTAACGTAGATTGCGAAAGGAGCCTGGAAATTGTTTTAGATCTTTATCAATTTAAAATTGTTACAATTCATAAGTTCCATATTGATGGCAGGGAATTTCAAGGTTTTGAAGAGGTTTCTCAGATTTTAGAATGCATACGTAAAAGAATATTATGAGAGACGTTTAGGAATTAACCTTTTTAATCCTTCGTGTTCTACGACTCTATAAGTTAAAAAAGAGATATAGAAACAAAATGAACGAACTACTTCTTTTTTTTTATTTACCCTTAGAAAAATCTCTAAAATCCCGAAATTGATTACCGCTTTCGACGGATGTTTCACGCTCGTCTTCAGAACCCTCAGTTCCCACTTCCCTCTCGAGTAAACTCTTTACGAACTCCTCTACGGCGACTTTGTACTCGCCAACTCTGCTTTTAGGTACTTGAAAAAACAAAAAAGCCGAATCCGCCCCCAAAGTTAACTCGATCGCGAACTTACCCTCAACGAACTCCCGAACAGCCTCTCGGTACTCCAATATCTTGCTCGAAGGAACCCTAACGCTCACCCAACCCGATGCCTCGCCAAACTTACGCTTTCTACCCAAGAATCCAAACCAAAACTAGTTAAAACTTTCTTAAATTATAAGTTAGAAGAAACGATTTTAAACCGCTTGAATTTTAAAATAAAAACTTTCGAAAATTTCGCGACTCGAATTTACGCGTTCCGAGACTCGAAATACCCTCCCTCCTTTTCCGAGACTCGTAAAAACCCTATGTATCTTGATATATTATACGAAAGTATTAAAAAAATTAAAAAATATTTCTCTCAAGTGCGGCAATCTTAATGTACTCTTCAAATTCAATTTGAAGTTAAAAATGTAATAAAAATTAGATATTTACTTGTATAAGTCCGCTGTAGAGTCTTTGATATTTCTAGACACTGTAATTACTTTTGCCATATCTTCATACTTCTCAATAATATTAGCTGGTAAAGTAGATGCGATTTTAGAGAGCGCAAATTCAAAATGTTTGTATTCGATTTTATCTATATCTTCCTTTTTTTCTCTTATTGCTTGCATTCCCGCTTCTCTACAGACATTTTCTAAGTCAGCACCGCTATAACCTTCAGTAATTTGGGCAATATGTTTCAATGAAACATCTTTGGCTAAGGGCATTTCGCTTGTATGAACTTCAAGTATCTTTATCCGTGATTCTAAATCAGGAACCGTTATATATAATAATCTATCAAAGCGACCAGGCCTTAATAGAGCAGAATCTACTAAATCTGGGCGATTGGTACTAGCAATTACTACAACTCCTTTTCTGTTCTCTAATCCGTCCATTTCTACAAGAATTTGATTTACAACTGAAGAAGTTACTCCCGATCCAGCTCCTTCATAAGAAATTCTAGCTGCCGTTACTGCATCGATTTCGTCAAAATAAATGATCGAAGGAGACGCTTGACGCGCTTTTCTAAATATTTCTCTTACTGTTTTTTCACTTTCTCCAACCCATTTTGAAAAAATTTCGGGACCTTTCACAGTAATAAAATTAGATCGACTTTCATTTGCTATAGCTTTAGCCAAAAGAGTTTTTCCACATCCAGGGGGCCCAAAAAGTAAAATCCCATTTAATGGGCGAATTCCAGCTTTCTCAAAAAGTTTAGGATACTTTAAAGGCCATTCAACAGCTTCTCGCAACTCTTCTTTTATTTCTTCTAAGCCTCCAACATCTTCCCAACCAATATTCGGAATATCTATCATTATTTCTCGCATCGCTGAAGGCTCAACCATATTAATTGCCTGCATAAAATCTTTATCAGAAATCCTTAAATCCTGAATTATATCACTAGGTATAGGCTCATCTAAATTAATTTTAGGCAATATTCTTCTTAACGCAAATAACGCTGCTTCTCTACACACTGCCATAATATCAGCTCCTACAAACCCATAAGTTATCTCCGAATATTGATTAAGGTCTATATCTTCCTCAAGTGGCATTCCCCTTGTATGAATTTGCAATATTTCTTTTCGTCCTTTCACCGTAGGAACTCCAAATTCTATTTCACGATCAAATCTTCCTGGTCTTCGTAAGGCTTCGTCTAATGCATTAATTCTATTTGTAGCACCTACAACAATTATATGACCCCTACTTTGTATCCCATCCATCAATGAAAGCAACTGAGACACAACTCGTCTTTCTACTTCTCCGGATGTATCGCTTCTTTTAGGAGCGATAGAATCAATTTCATCAATAAATATTATAGAGGGTGCATTTTTTTCCGCATCGTCGAATAACTCCCGAAGCCTTCCCTCACTAGCTCCATAAAATTTGCTCATAATTTCTGGACCATTTATAGAAATAAAATAAGCGTTTGATTCTTGAGATACAGCTTTTGCCATTAAAGTTTTCCCCGTACCTGAAGGTCCATAGAAAAGTACGCCTTTTGGGGGCTCAATATTTAACCTATGAAAGAGTTCTGGGTGTTTTAGGGGTAATTCTACCATTTCTCGAATTCTCTGGATTTCGTCAGTTAAACCACCTACATCGTCATAAGTAACTATTCCTCCAGATATGTTTAGTAAAGCAACTCGTTTATTAACTTTAATTCTAGTATCACGAGTGATTTTTACAATTTTGTTAGCTGGTGATGTATTTTCAACGACCAGTCTTAATAGACCTAAAGTTGGTCTCCTCTTGGTTCTCATGAACATATTCATCATCTGATTCATTGGATTATCCGGATCTGTCTTTTGATAAACAGCTCCTAAAACTTCGACTATATCTCCTGTAACAACGGGTTTATCAATTAGTTTTGCTAAAATAGATTCGGATTGTTTTTTTAAATCTATATTGGCTTTAGTTGGTGTTAACACAATCTCTTCGGCAGGATATATTTTCGCAAGTTTAATTGAAATAAACTCACCAATCGTTGCCCCAGCATTAAGTCGTTGAAGTCCATCTAATCTTATTGTCCCCCTCCCTTTATCAGCAATGCTAGCTACGACTATACCCGTAGTTTTCTTTTTTCCCCTTATTTCAATTATGCTTCCCGTGCTTAAACCCATATTTTCAACAATTTCTTGGTCAAGATAACATAATGAACGGCCGCTACGAGATTTTTCTAGCTCTTCTATCCTTACTTTAATTTCTTTTATTGAAGACATGATGAAAATTGATTAATTATTTATAGTATTAAAATATTACAGTTTCAAATTTATATAGTAAATGGTAATTTATGTTTTTTTCTATTTTTTTTTATAATTGTCGAGTAAGAATTAATAAATTTAATAGGAAATTTCTAAGTTTAAGTTCTTTTCTAGAAATGTTATATATTCCTTTGAAATTTTTGAGTCTTTAAGAGATAAATTTAAAGATTTTTTAATAAATAATTTTCTTAATTTTAATATTCTATTTTTATAGATTTGCAACTCTGGATTCTTTAATAACTCTCCAACAATAAGCCTAGTTTGTTTATCTAATACCTTGTGATACCGATCAATAATTTGAACTTCGTTTCTCCTTGTTGTATCGCTTTTTCTCGCCAATTTTAAGTTAGTATTAAAAATTATAACTAAATTCGTTATTTCTATTTTTAGATTCTCAGTTTTCGATAAATCATAACTTTTTAGTGGTTTATCCCAATTATAATTATGAAAAGAATCAAATTTTTCATTCACATTAAATATTACTTGGTTTGGAATCGTACAACCCCTTTTTTCATTCCATTTAACACATACTTCGAAGGGTGTTGCTATATAAATAAAAAAGAAGTATTTTTTTAAATTCTCAGCGATTTCTTTTAAATCATGTCTCATGCTTGTATAATAATTTAAATCGTCGCTAATAACAATAAAATTGTTCTTTAAAGAAGATTCTATTCTCTCTAAATTAGTTTTTCTTACAAAATGTTCATTTTTGGAATTAAATTTATTTGGAAAATGAATATTCCTAATTTTGTCAGGGTCTATTATTTTAACCTTATACGAAGTTATTTGCTCTATAGTTTCTTTTAGCAAGATTGCAAATGTAGTTTTACCCGAAGCTGGTAATCCAACTAAAACTATTAAAAAGTTTTGATCAATCACTTACTTCTTCAGCTTCATCAAAGGTTTTTATTAATTCTATTTTTTGTTTCCTAGAAAAAGTTTTAATTTCTAGTTCTCTCCTCATCGCATCCTTTCTTTCCATAAAAGATTCGAAATATTTTAATTGAATTTTCTTTTTCCCTCGACAAAATTTAGCCCCAGTTCCCTTTTTATGTTCTTGTAATCTTCTGTTAAGATTATTAGTATAACCCGTATAGAATCTTTTTTTGTTATTTTTCGCAATCGTTTCTAATATATATACGAAATAAAGAGACATGTCAGATTCACTATTTATAAAATGCTTTTTTTCCTATTTATATTTTAGGCGTATATTTAATATTTTAATGTTGTTAAAAGAAAGTGTGCAATTCAGTATATATATGTATTATATCTTCTTAATTAAAAATTAAAAATTAAATTTATTAATAAAAACTTATATAATTTTTAAAGGAAGCTTTTGATTTTTTAGGTGTGGTGCTATTCCTCTAGGTATTTGCTTGATTAAATGGGATGAGATTCTTGGTGGAAATATATACATGAAATATCCCAATGATGTAGCAATTCCTGATAATGTCGTACAACAGATCCAAATTTCGCACAATTTCGTTGAATCGTACATTACAATTGAAGAAAAGAATTGGAATTCAATTTCATATTATAACGAAGACAAAGAAATCATTATCGTATTAGTTTTAGATAAATACGACGACAGTTCAGATTATACCGTTATTTTAGATGAGTTCAAAAAAGAGTTAGAGTTAGAGTTAAACGAAGATAGCCTCAAAGAACATATAGAAAGAATATATAATCTTTCCTTAAAAGTTTTTAGAACTAGAGACGAAGTAATAGCGAAATTAAGCAATGAAGTAGCTCATCTTAAAACTATGGAATATGATTTTAAAAAGAAATTTGAAATGATTTTAAAATCAGATCATCTAAAAGTAAAGAGCAAAATTCAGTTTTTATTAGCAATTAACGAAGAAATGAAATATAAGGATATTAAAAAATCTATTAATACTAGTAAAAGATGGTTAGATAGTGTCCTTGACGCTCTTTCTAAAAATAAAATTATCAAGTATGATAACGAAAAAGATACCTATTATCTTATTGTTTGAATATATCTAAACACTCTTTAATAAAAAAATACATTATTAAAAAAGTTCTTACTTTTATTATTATAAATTCAAAATTTGAATCTTTTAAAAATAATTGGATAAAAAACCATGAACCTTTCAGATGAAGAACAAAATGAAGTCCTAAAAGTAATGAAATCTCAAATGTTAACACTACTGCACGGTGAATATGTTAAAAAATTTGAGGAAGAATTCGCTCGTTACATTGGCGTAAAACACGCTATTGGTGTTAATACCGGGACTGCTGCGTTACATATGTCTATAGCCGCTTTGGATATAGGGCCCGGAGATGAGGTTATTATCCCTCCTTTTACATTTATCGCGACTGCTAGCTCAATTCTGCATAACAATGCTATTCCTATATTTGCAGATATAGATAATAAATCCTATACTATCGATCCCGAATCCGTGAAAAAATCTATTACGGATAAAACTAAGGCAATTATTCCAGTTCATTTGGCGGGTATTTCAGCCGATATGGGTGCCCTTAAAGACATTGCAAACGATTTTAATTTATATCTGATTGAAGACGCTTGTCAATCGCATGGAACAAAATATTTGGGTAAGAAAGTTGGTTCTCTTGGAGATATTAACACTTTTAGTTTTTACCCTTCAAAAAATATGACTACTGGAGAAGGCGGTATGATAACAACAAACAACGACGAGCTAGCTGAACAATGCCGTTTACTTAGACATCACGGTGAACCAGAGTGGTACGTATACAATCGTTTAGGTTATAATTATAGGATGACTGAAATACAAGCCGCAATAGGAAGAGTTCAATTAAAGAAAATCGATAAATTTATAGAAATAAGAAATAAAAATGCTATGTATTTAACAGAAGCAGTAAACAAAATAGACGGAATTGATCCACCTTATATCCCTGATTATTGTGAACCCGCTTTTAATTATTGGATAGGGCGTATTCATCCTAAAAAACTCGGTTTGAATAAAGCTGAATTTTTAAACAAATTTCCTAAGAGTAAAGTCCTTTACCCTAAACCCTTATACGAAACTAAATTATTCAAGGAAAAAATCGCGTATCCAAAAGGATGTCCCTGGTCGTGTCCTTATTATGGCAAAGAAATAGATTATAATAAAATAGAATTACCTATAGTTGATAAAGTTACCAAAGAGATTTTTGCTTTAGATATCCACCCAAAAACGACTAAAGAGGGTCTAGATCAGAGTATTAATTCAATGCAGAACATAATCAAGAAATAAATAGTAGGGTGAGAATCTTCTTTTTATGAAAAGAATTATAATCAAAGTATATGGAAGCGTTCAAGGTGTTTTCTTTCGCTACACTACACGTAAAGTGGCACGCACAATAGGTTTAACTGGATTTGTTAAAAATCTGGCTGATGGAAGCGTTTATATCGAAGCTGAAGGAAACGAAAGCGACTTAAAGAAATTACTTGAGTTCGCAAAAAAAGGTCCGAAATATGCTAAAGTTGAAAATATAAAATATGAATTTAAAGAAGCTCAAAATAAATATAAGGGTTTCGATTACTTCGTTTAATGAGGATTTTTCTCAAATAATTTCACATCTTTCTACTTTAATTTCCAAGGAATATATTACGTAGATATTATTAAAGAAAATAAATAATATTTCGATATTATTACTCATGTCAGTATTATTAAAGAGAAATAAATTCCTTCAATTCTTTCAATCTATCAACCATAATAAAATCAAATATCAAGGACCATTAATTTTAAGGATGTACGGTTTATTAAATGAATTAGAATTGCGTAATGAAAATAGATACATTCTATGTAATTTCATAGATCAAAATAGTGAATTATTCGATTTAAAAAGGGATATATACAAAAACAATCACGATGTATCCTTGAATCAATTATTTCTCTTTGCCTATCATAAAGCTAGGACAAATGATCTATTAAACAACTTATATGGGGAATATTTTAACTGTATTGATGCAATATCGAAAAAAGTTGACACTCAGACTAATTTATCTTAAATCCCGTTAATCGAGTTGAAATCTCATTACACCATAATTAAATACTCTTAAATATTTAGATGAAAATTATTAATAAGGATAAGTATTATTATGAAAGTAAAGAAAATCAATATTTTATGTGAATAACTATGACCACTGAACCTGAATCAAACTATATTATAAAAATTTGCTTACTCGGAGAAGCCAATGTCGGTAAAACCTCATTGGTTTATAGATTTATCGAAAATAAATTTAAAGATAATTATAAAAGCACTCTTGGCGTAAACCTTTTAAAGAAAGATATGGAACTTAAAGGGTATGGCGATGTTTCTGCTCAGATATGGGATCTTGGTGGTCAAGAAAGCTTTAGAAGTCTCCGGAGGTTGTATTTAGAAGGCGCAAATGGCGCTTTAGTTATATACGATTGTACTAAAAGAAATACTTATGAAAAACTTCATGACTGGATCCAAGACTTTAAAGACGCCAGAGGAGACGAGCCTTTGATTCTAATTGGAAACAAAAACGATTTAACTGATAAAATCAAAATTACTGAGAGCGAAGCAAGCGAATTTGCAAAGAGTTATAACATGGAATTTGTATTCACTTCTGCTAAAACAGGATCTAATGTAGAAGAAGCTTTTTTAGAAATCACAAAAAAAATTTTGGATAAAAATTTGAATAAATAGAGATGTAGATTTAATCTCTACATATTTTATATCTGAATTTTTTCTCATTAATAAAGACTTTATAAACAAAAAATCATTTATAAAGAAATACCCTTTTTAGAAGAATATAATTTTTCTTAAATTAATTCAAATCATATTCATTAATATTGATGTAAGATGGTAAAAGAAGTAAAAAAAGTAAAAGAAGTAAAAAAAGTAAAAGAAGTAAAAAAAGTAGAAGAAGTAGAGAAAGAAAAGGAAGAGAAGGAAGAAAAGGAAGTAAAAAAAGTAGAAGTAGAGGACGATGACGAATTCGACGATGAGGCTGATAAGGCTGAAGGTATCGATTACAAGATAGAGAATGTGGTAGCAACTGTAGTTGTCGAGATCACAGAAAAAATCGATTTAAATATAATTGCTCGCAAACATGCTGATGTTGAATATAATCCTGAAAGATTTCCAGGATTAGTTATGAGAATTCTAAAACCGAAAGCAACTATCTTAATTTTCTCGACTGGAAAGATGGTAGTTACCGGTATGCGCAAAGCTTCGGAAGCCGATAGGGTTGTGGAGAAGGTGTTAAAGAATATAAGAAAAGCCGGAATAAAAGTATCCAATCCTGAAATTACCATTCAAAATATAGTAGCTAGTGGAGATTTGCACACTAATATAGATTTAAATATGGCTGCAATTGTTATGGAGTTCGCTATGTACGAGCCAGAAGTCTTCCCTGGGTTAATCTATCGAATGCCAGACCCAAAAACCGTATTTTTAATATTCAGCACTGGAAGGATTGTTTGTACAGGAGCAAAAAAAAGATCAATTGTTAGAGAAGCTGTAAAGTTGTTAAATGTACAGGTACGGGAGCTTGGTGTCGCAAAAAAGGACTTAGGCAATCCTGATTATCAAGATATAACCTTCATTTAATTTATTCATTATTTATTTTTTTATTTTAAATATTATTAAGGCTAATCTTGCTTGGTTGATCTTAAATTATTTAGTTAAATTTGCAAACTACTAATTCAGCTAAATTACTCTCAAAAAAAGTTGTAACTGAAATTAAAACTAGTTCGTCAAGTTTTAACTAGATTTTTAATTTCAACTTTATTTTTATACCTATCACTAACAAACTCAAAATACTTGAAAGATGATGGATTTTAAATTTAATCTTTTTGAAACACGATCATAAATTCACAGTATGTATTTCCTGATTGTAAACTGCAATTTACTTCTTGTGCGAAACAATGTATATTAGTCATTCTTTCAACCAAACCTGCTAATAAACCCGCTTCGAAGGAACAAAAACTTCCTTCTGTTTTAATTCCTTTATTGATAAGATCTTTAATTGAAGAATGCCCACTTAGTTTCAATTGAACTAATTCCTCTGAACTTTCCGTAATCTCGACCTCTCCCAAATTATATTCGGTAATTTTTTTTTTAAGTGCTTCAGGTATGTTTTTAACGTCTTTAAGTTGTTTTACTTTTAGGATGGTTCCTAATTCATGATTCATGACTCATGTCATAAATTTTCATGCCCTAAATAGTAAAATATAGCCTCTAACTGATGACCTAGAGCCAACAAAGCCCCTACTTTCATATCTCCAATCTCTTTTCCATCTTCCAAATGTTTTCTCATTTGTATTAAAATTTTCGAAAGCAACGATCTATCCATTTTTTAAAACTCCTTTTTTTTTAATTTTTTTTTATATTTATATTTTTACGGAGGAAATAAACCCATATAATATCGCGTCAATAATATCCTCCTCTTGAATATTTAAACTTAACCTTCTATCTGCCACAATTACCGTAGGCAAGGAGGTGATTTTATATTCGGTAGTTAATTTGTAATTTTTTTCTACATCTATTTTTTCAATATACAATTTCTTACCAAACATTGATATATTAATTCTCTTCAGCATTTCTTCTACTGGTTTACAAGGAGAGCAATAGGATGATGAAAAGAATAAAATCCTCGGGTAACCTTGTTGAAAATTTACTGACATAAATTAACCTTATGAATACCAGTAGATTATTGAATAAATTTTATTGATCCTTATATTTTTCATAAAGGGTTTTTATAATTGCTTGAAATGCTTCATAAACTCCAGTCCCTGTTTTTGCGCTGGTTTTGTAATATCCTAGAAAACTCTTTTCATTAGTTAGCTTTTCAACCTTGCTATCATCAAATGATTCTTTGCTCACTAAATCAATCTTGTTACCGAATAATACAATTGGAATATCTCCACAATATTTTTTAATATCATCATGCCATTCTGAGATGCTAGAAAAGCTTTTTTCTTCTTCTTCCGGCGCATGAGAAAAAACTATGATTGCGGCTTTACTTCCCTTGTAAAATGTAGGCCTCATAAAGGAAAACTCGGATTGACCTGCTATATCCCAAAAGAATAATTTAACGTGGCTATTATCAATTTTCTCGTCATATTTCGAAAATTGCGCGCCTAAAGTTTTTATATATTCTTTTTTAAAACTGCCTTTTGTGTATTTTTTGATTAAGGATGTTTTTCCGACAGCACCTTCACCTATCACTGTTATCTTAAACACGAAATCCTTTCTTTCATCACTTTCTTTCATAGAATCACATCACAATTTTTGTTTTGTATCTCTATTTATTTCTTCTTAACTACTTTAAAATATAAATTATAAATATTGTTTTTTATTTATATTGCTTTTTATTATACAATGAATTGTTATAAATCTTCCAGTTTCTTACAATATTAACCAGAAAAAATAACTTATAAAATAGTGATAGAAAAATAATGGTAATTTTCGATATTGTCAAAGAAATTGTCGTTAAGTTTACAAAGAATAATATTAAATTAGCAATTGCTGAATCGTGTACAGGAGGGTATATTTCAAACGCAATAACTAATATTTCTGGCGCTTCTAAAGTATTTGAACGTGGAATCATCTGTTATAGCAATAATTCTAAAATTGATCTTTTAAATGTTGATCCCGGTAGGATTGATAAATTTGGAGCAGTGTCAGAAATAGTAGCAAAACAATTGGCGTATAACATTAGAGTCCTTTCAAATGTTGACATAGGAATAGGGATTACCGGTATCGCAGGACCTACTGGCGGTACAGCTGAAAAACCTGTAGGCTTAGTTTTTATTGGTTTTTCATCTGAAAAGGACACTATTGTGGAAAAGCATCAATTTAAGGCGGAAAGAATTACATTTAAAGAAAAAGTTTTAGAAAAAGTTCTTTCTTGGCTTCAAAATTTCTCCTTATGAGACAACACTTTTTTCTCTAATTTTCAAATTTTCATATTTTTTTATAGATTGAGTAAAAAAGAATGAGTAAGTAAAAAAAAATACTGAACTTATTTGAATGGAGTTATTAAAGAATAATAATTAATGTCTTTGTTTTCGATAACGCCTTTATATTTTTTGAAAAAAAATTAAGCACTGTTGATTAATTTGCCTTTTTCCATAATAAGTTTTTTTGTGCCATCTTTATATTCAACTGTAATATTAGCTTGTGGAGCTGTAACAAAATCCCAGTGCATTTGAGAAACCGAGGTCCCTCCCATCATTTTATTCCCCCCAAAAGCAACATGTACGCTTCCATTTATTTTTTCATCTGTAAGAATGTACCCGATCGCCTTTGTTATTGTCGGATTGCAGCCGATCCCGAGTTCTGCAACATTGTATGTGCGTAATTCAGCTAAATTCTTTTCCTTATCTATTTTTTCACTTTGTTTAAATGTAGCGATTAACTCATCCAAGTTCTCATCAGCAGTAACTTTATCGATTAATAGTCTTCCATTCTTAAAAATTAGTTCGATATTTCTTATGATTTTATTACTAAACCTATCTTTAGTTAAAGGGCAAAAGATCGTTCCTTCGCCCTGTTTTTCGTGAGGTGGAAAGAAAACCTCTCCTGCAGGTAAATTCCCTCCCAAATCTCCTTTAGCAATCTGTTCGTCTGATAATAACCCATCATCGAGGACGATTACGCGGTCTTCTATCGAAACCCAGAAGTTAGTTCCCAAATCATCAGTAACGTGAACTTTTCTCGCGTTTTTAAAGTTTTTAGATAAGTTTGAAGTGATTTGTTGTAGATCTTTCTGAGGAACACTTATTCCACCCACGATAAATTTTTCAAGTAAATCATAACTTATATTATAAAAAGATGCTGCTTTTTGGGAAGGCCAACCAGCATAGCACCATTTTTTTCCTGGAGCAAACTCTTCTTTAGCTCCATAGAGGACATCTTTAATAGGAGCAAGAGCTTTAGCTCTAGCTAGCATTTTCTCTCTAGGTACTTCGTTTAAAATCGATGGGTCTTCGTAAGTTTCAATAACGATATAAGCGTCTATGTTTTCGATTAACTTCAAATAATGTTTGGGCGTAATTGCTAGAATTTCGCTTGAAATTTTTTTATCAAGGAAGAAAGTTTCTGTAAAACGATCGCTTGTGGACGAAATATGAGGAATTCCCCCTTTTCTATACACATTTAACGCAATTTCCTCTAATAAATCTTGACTATAAATGCCTCCTTTGATGAAAACACATTCCCCTTTCTTTTTTATGTTAATACTATTAACAATATTTTCTGCGCAAAGTTCTACTTTTTCTCTATCGATCATATTTGAATTAATTTTACATATATTATTAATTTTCAATTTTACACTATGTCTAATAGTAAAGCATATAATGAGAAACTGAAAAAATAAGTTTACAATGAATTTATTATTCATAATTGTTATATTTAAAATATCGGAACAACGAATTGTTAATAAGGTCAGAGAATAATACACATAAAATAATAAAAATAATGGTTATACGGGAAGCAGGCTTGTTATTTCGTGGATTTACATTGGTGAAAAAAAGTTATCACAAAACTACTTTAGGAAAAATCGATGCCGATCTAAGAAGTGGCTTGCTTACAGCACTCTTGAATTTTGCAGAGATTGCATTTGCTACAGGTGCTGTAGAATATTTTGAAGGAAATAAATTTACTTTAGCTTTTTTTAACGAAAAAATTTTAGCAGAAGATAGTATCGAGCCCGAGCTTTTAGTTTCGTATGCAATTATTGATAAACAGAAAAAAATAGATAAATATGTTTACAAAATCGTCCACCCTCTATTGATTAAAGTTGCTAATGAATTCAAAGCTCAAAACGAGGGAAAAAATTTATCAGAAATCTCTCAATTTAAGATCTTTAAGAAGAATCTTGATGAAATTTTTGGATCTAATACGAAAAATATTGATCAAAAACTAAAAGGATTATTTTATTAAAAAGTATAATAATTCAAGTAATATTTTAAGATGTTAACTATTTTTCTTTGATTTTTTTAAAAACCATAATATTAATGGTAATGCAATCGTTGCATCTGAGATAACCGTTGAAAACTTCGCTTCTTGACTTACTTTTCCCCAAGATATTGCTTCTTGAAAAGTTGCTCCACTAAGACCGCCTTGTTCTGGGCGATCCATTGTTATTTGAATTGCGTACTTCGCGGAATTAGGACAAAATTGCAATGATTGCAAAATAAAATTCTTAGGAACACCTCCACCAATAATACAAACGCCCGCTTGTTTAGCATCCCAAGCTAGATCAACCATCTTTAACATGTCTTTAAAGTGGTTAAGATTTAAATTTTGGTGATGAAATCCTAACTGTAAAGCCAAACCTGAATCCGTAAAAGCGGGACAAAATATTGGGACATTTTTTTTTGCACAGATTTTTAAAATAGAATTTTCATTATCAGGTAATTGGTCTCCAAGGAGCTTTAAAAAAGAACTAACAGGCATATTTTCGTCAGGAATATCTAAATTTGATACGTAATCTTCAATACCTTCATAAACCTTATTCGGTAAATATACATCGTAGATTCTGTTTAAATCTTGTTTATGTAATTCATAATCATCAATCTTTACTTCCCCTTGTAAATGATGATATCCTAATGTTTCGGCAATATCATGAGTTAAAGAAGCGCCAGTAGTAACAAGAATGTCAATAAAGCCTTCTTCAACGAAGTCGTGAATAACTCTTTGCATTCCTGCAGGAACTAAAGCCCCTGCAAGACCAAAAAATTTAATACATTTTTTATCCTCAATCATCTCCTTGTAAATTTCACAAGCTAAAGCTAAACGCTTAGCGTTAAATCCTGTATCTTTTAATGACTGAATAAGATCGACAATATCATCATTCTCATCGATTTTGAATTGATTTACATTTTTCAACTTCTTTTTTATATTTTCATTTGGCATAATCATCAATTTTATGTTTGTTATGAATAAAAGAAATTAATTCTATTATTAACTTAGCCGCTAAATTAGCTGTCACATTATTTAACAAATCTAAATTTGGACAAACTTCAACTAAATCAAAGGCAATAACATCAAAGTTTTTAGCCAATTTTCTTAATATTTTCCATAGTTCTCGATAAGTAAAGCCTCCAGGAATAGCATACCCTGTTCCCGGTGCTATAGAAGGGTCTAACACATCGATATCAATCGAAATATATATCTGTTTTATATGGGAATTTTCAAAAAAATCAATAATATTATCCGTAAATTTGTCAATACCGAAATCATGGAGTAGGTAAGCGTTAAAATGAACAAGATCTTCCTTTTTTGCAAAATCTAATTCAGGGATATCTATATCCCTCGTTCCAACAATAAGCATATTATATTTATTAATAAAAGTTAATTCGTATAAACGACGGGAGATTGTAGCGTGAGAGTACAACCTTTTATCCCATTCTTTATATAAATCGAGGTGAGCGTCAAAAATTAAAACGCCAAATTCATTCTTATTTTCAAAAGAATCTGCCAAAGCTTTTACAACAGGAAAGGTGCAAAAATGGTCACCGCCTATCATTATTGGAACGACATCCTTTTTTTGACGGAAAATCAAACCTATAAATTTTTTAATTTCCTCAAGACTTTTATTAACATTAGTAGGTTCAATCGATACATTTCCTATATCAACAACTTTTAACTTAGGTATTTCAACGCCCATTTCGGTTGTTAATGCTAAATTTGATGTAATTTCTCGAATTTTTTGAGGGGCAATGGCAGAATTAGCAGCCTTAAGAGAAGTTAAGTAGTTCCAGGGGATTCCAAAAATTACGAATCTAGTATCATTATCAATAGTCTCACCAAAATCATAAAAAGCCATGATCCAATCCTTCTCGTCTTAGTTTGTTACATTTGATTTAACGTATCTATTCCCAATATATCTAATCCAATTTTGATGACGATTTGAACACATCTAATTAATAGTAACCTCGTTTTTTCTAAATCTTTATTATCAGATAAAACTTGGCAAGAAGTATAAAAAGAATTAAACGCTTGACATAAAGTTAAAAGGTATTGTGGGATTAAATGAATGTTATAATTTCTTGTTATGGAACCTAACATCTCTGGAAAATAAATTAATTGTTTAACTAAGGAGATTTCTTTTTCGTGTTTTATTAAGTCCCATTTTACATTTAAGTCAATTGATTCTTTTGATTTCGTAATTATCGATTCAATTCTTGCGTAACAGTATTGAATGTAAGGTCCTGTTTCACCTTCAAACGAAATGCTTTGTTTAGGATTAAAAATAAAATCCGATTTAGGGTTAAATTTCAAAATGAAAAAGGATAGCGCCGCCATACCAATAGATTTAGCTCTTTCTTTTTTTTTCTCTTCTGTAAGCTCTGGATATCTTTTATTTATCTCTTCATAAGCCAGTAATTGAATTTTAGCAATTATTTCATCCGCATCGACTACTGTTCCTTCCCGGCTTTTCATTTTTCCTTCTGGTAAATAAATCATTCCATACGACAAGTGAAATTTATCTTCCTTAAATCCGATCATATCCAAAACAGCAAATAACTGTTTAAAATATAAATCCTGTTCATTTCCCACTACATAAATGGATTTGTCGTAATTGAAATCTTCTTTTTTTTGGAAGGCTAAGTAAATATCTTGGGTAATGTACAAAGATGTCCCATCATTTCTCAACAAGATTTTATCTGGCAAATTAAACTTTTTTTTTAGGTTAGCTATAATCGCTCCGTTTTCAGTTTTACTGAAAATGTCTTTATCTAAGCATTTAAGGACTATATCTTTACCCTTCCAATAAATATCCGATTCAAAATACTCTTTATCAAACGATATATTTAATTTTTTGTAAGTTTCCTTAAAACCCTTAATTGCCCAACTATTCATTTTTTTCCATAATGCTCTGACCTCAAGATCATTTTCTTCCCATAACCTAAGCAGGTTGTAGACTTCTTCTATTAACTTATCGTCTTCTTTTTCCATTTGATTATATTTAACGTAAAATTCTCCTACGAAGTGATCGGATTTTATGTTTGGCTCTTTTTTATTCCCCCACTTTTTGTAAGCGAACATAGATTTGCATATGTGGATTCCTCTATCATTATTTAGATTCACCTCGAAAACAAGTTCTCCTTTATATTTCAAAAGGTTTGAGAGAGAACGGCTTATTAACATATTACGGATGTGTCCTAAGTGAAGTGGTTTATTTGTATTTGGTGCGGGGTATTCTATTACGATTCTCAACGGATCTGATTTACCTTTGCCCAATTTTTCATAGATTCTTCCGTAATCTTCTTGAAGTTTAAAAATTCCCTGTAAAACTACCTGTGGTCTTACTTTAAAATTTAAATAAGGTCCAGTCGCTTCTATGATTTCTAAATAATCAGCTAATTTTATTCTCTTTTTTAACTCCTTTGCTATGATGTTGGGCGCTTTTTTTTCAAATTTTGCCAGCTGAAAACAAGGAAATGCATAGGAAAAATCAAAATCTGGAGGAGGTATCTCAATTAAATTCTCAATTTCAGTTATTGAAAGATTTGTAATATATTTAGCTAAAAATTCCGCAATTGTTTTTTTATCGACGATAATCATTTTCAATTACGTTAGAATCTCATATATTTTAATTATTTACTATTTATTTATTTATTATTAGCTCATAAAATTTTTGATATTCTAATAATAGAAAAGTTGATTCATGTATGTCATTTGAACAAGATGCTAAGAGAAATTTTCCTAAATGGCCGATATATGACGACAAAGAGATAAACGCCTTAAAGAATGTAATAAAATCTGGCGATTGGTGGTGTGGTGCTCCAGGTACCCACCAAGGTGAGAATGTTTGGGCGTTTCAAGTAGAATTTGCTAGATTTCAAGAAGCAAAGTATTGTGTAGCAGTATGTAATGGAACGGTAGCCATAGAAGCGGCACTAATGGGATTTAAAATTGGTTTAGGTGATGAAGTTATTGTTTCAGATTACACCTTTGTTGCATCAGCATCAGCAGTAATAGCTACAAACGCAGTTCCAGTATTCTGTGATATAGATCCAGAAACCCTTGTTATGGACGTGAATAAAGTCGAGAGTCTCATCACTCAAAGAACTAAAGCAATTATAACCGTTCATTTAGGTGGTAATCCCGTCGAAATGGATAAATTAACGGAAATATCTTCAAAAAACAACCTATATGTTATTGAAGATTGCGCACACGCACACGGTTCTAGATTTAAAGGAAAAAGACTAGGTAACTGGGGAGACGCAGGAGCATTTAGTTTCCAAGCTTCGAAAGTTTTAACAAGTGGTGAAGGTGGGGCAATAATCTCTAATTCCAAGGAATTAGCAGATAATATTTATTCTTACACTGATTGTGGTAGGAAAAAGAACGCTTACTTCTACAAACATTTTAGTTATGGTACAAATTATAGGATGACTGAATATCAGGCAGCGGTGCTTAGAACCCAGTTAGAAAAATTTCCCTCTCAACATAAACTAAGAAACGAGAATGCTAATTACTTAATGAATAAGTTAAATGAGATTGATGGGATTAAAACTATGAAATTAACCCCTGGTACAACAGAACTTGGGTGGTATGTTTTTCCAATAGTATTTGAACCAGAAAAATTTAGTGGTCTTAACAAGGTGGAATTTTATAAAAAGTTGAATAGAAATGGCATACCTACTGATAATTGTTACCCACCATTACATAGCTTAGATTGTTTTAAAAAAGTAAATTTAAAAAAAGGAATTGACTATTCTAAAGCTAATTGGGGTGGAGAGAAAAGCGATGATAAAAATTTCCCCGTTGTTTCAAGTATTTATTCAAGAAGCATAGAATTTCCACAAGAAATGTTATTAGCTTCCAAAGAAAAGTTAGATGGCGTAGTAGAATTTATAAAATCTTTAAAGTGAAGATGATAGAGTATTAAACTTAACCAACTTCTTCTATTTTCCTAGACTTTGCACTTTTATACATTGTTTCGACAATTTTTAGAATTTTATAACCGTAATTGCCATCAGTCAGCGGTTTTTTATTATTTAACATGCAATCGATAAAATGCGCTATTTCTTGAGGGTAACCAAAAGACCAAGCTTCAGCAGGAACGGGAAACGTCCAACCCTTTGTAGTTCCAGCTTTTTCTACAGCATACCCAAACCCTTTTTCGCTATAAACGCTCATTAAATTAGAAAATGTTGGAGCAACTTTAACTTGTCCTTTAGTACCAAATAATTCAAATCTCATGTCGTAACCTCCTGGCGCGGTCCATGACTCTTCAATTACTACTTGGGCGTCGTTTTCAAAGTATAGAACTCCTACAACGTTATCTTCGACTTCACACTTACCAAATTTACCCCGATCTGGTTGTATCGTTTTTACTTGACAGTATACTTCTTTAACATCGCATCCAAGATACCAAACTAAACAAGCAATATCGTGTATTCCTAAATCTAATAAAGCACCGCCTCCTGAATCCTTTAACTTATAAAACCATGCAGAATGAGGTCCAGAATGTTGTTCTTTTCCACGACCCATGTAAATCTTTCCTAAAGCACCCTCCTCGACAATCTCTTTAACTTTACTAAATGAGGGGGCGTACATGTTATTTTCACAATAAAAGATTTTCCTGTTTGAAGATTTCTCGACATCTAACATCTTTTTTCCTTCATTGGTGTTTCTAGCTAAAGGTTTCTCTATAAGCGCGTGCTTTCCAGAATTTAAAATGTCAATGGCTATATCTTTATGTAAGTAGTTTGGTACACAAGCAGAAATTGCATCACAATCGAGTTTCAATAAATTTTTGTAGTTTTTATGTGGATTACCAAGGATTCCATACCTATTCATAAGACTTTTGGCTTCATCTTCATTTATAGAAGAGATTCCCACAATTTCTACATTTGGGAGCAATGAATAAGAATGACAATGATGTTCGGCAATAAAACCAGACCCAATGATTCCTACTTTAATTTTATCCATAATTATACCATCTTGATAATTTAATCTTGATTTAATTTAACTTGTTCAAATTTAAAATTATAACTGTTTGTTATTCCCAAAATTCTAATGCTGAGTAGTATTTCTTAATTCCGGAAAAAGGACATGCCGCGATGCAATTTCCGCAATCTGAAGAGTTTTCGATCCAAAATTCAAAACATTTTTCCACATTTACGTAATATTTTTTAACACCTGAATTGTTTGAAATGTTTGGTGGTTCAAAACTAGGCCCTTTGTCCATTGTTATGGCATTGGTTTCACAAGCTTCAGCGCATTTATAGCAATTTTTGCAAAATTTATCAACTTTTTTAATAAATTTTAGATTAGGTTCATCCGATATTAATGGAAGGTCTGTAAAAACTTTACAAATCCGCATTCTTGGTCCATATTCGGGCGTAATTAATAATCCATTTCTACCTAAAGCTCCAAGCCCAGCATCGACTGCCAGTGGTATACTCAGTGCTGTATCATTACCACATTGGATTGCTCGATAACCTAAATTTCTAATAAATTCCCCGAGACACGAAATTACAAAAGCCATTTGTGAGTAAGCTATAGCAGATGCTGCGGCTGCGGGTTGAGCAGGAGAGGTAGAAACCGCGTTTTTATCCATTTCAATCCCCATGACAATAACTTTGTTTATACCTTCTGGTAAATTGATAGGGCTTTCTAATATTGAATTTTGGACATTTCCTTCTCTAATATCTTTTTTTGAGTCTGACTCGCTAGTTAATGGAGGTCGTATGAAACCTGTTTTATAAATCCATTTCTCATTAACATTAGCAATTCCTACTAATGAAGCACCAAAAAATTTTGCAGCTTTTTTTACTTGCTGAGTAAAGTTTATAGGATTCTCTATTTTATATTTCGATTGCATCCAATTTTCTCCGTAATCTCCTCCTTCTGCTTTTTCTCGTTCCCAAGCAAAAGCAAAAGGAAACTTTTCGTATACTGTCCATCCAGCTGCAACTAACGCAAAATCAATCCGAGAATATCCTTCCTTCTTTGAATTAATATGATGTTGTAAATTCTCATCAAACATTTTTCCGTAGGTTGTTAGTGTTTTGTCCCAAGTACGCCGGTAAAGTATATTATATTTTTCTTCAAATCTACGGTAAATGCTTTCTTTAATTTCATAAAAATTTTCTGTTCTTTTTTCCATTTGAACCCTTTCTCTTCACTTATTTTATGCCAAATTCTTTTTTCAATTATTCTCTCTTAAAAAGAAAATAGTCCTTTAAATATTAGTTTAAAGCAAGAAATAAAATTTTTAATATAAATTTATAAGTTAAAGTATAATAATTTTCACTATGCCTATATATATACTTGCTACTAAACTTCAAAATCCTGATTTAGTAGAAAAAAGGAAAAAACAGGGTGAAAAATATCTAGAACTAGTTAAAGAGAAAGTTCCTAATATTAAATGGATCGCACATTACGCGATCTTAGGTCCTTATGACTTTCTTGATATTTTCGAAGCAAAAAATGAACTAGAAGCCGCAAAGGTTTCGCTGCTTTCCCGTGCTGCTGGAGCTACTTTCGCTGAGAGTTGGACAGCCATTCCATACACAGACTTTCTTAAAATAGTTGAGGACTTGAAATAAAATAAAGAGATATAAATTATGAAGCGTTTTATCGTACAACTAGGGTTTGGCATAGATCAGCACGGACACGATGATGATTGCACTAATGCTGCTATTAAAGCTGTTAAAAATGCTATTTCAAATAACTGTCTTACGGGATTATTAGAGATTTGTGGCTTAAAAAAACCAAAAGATCTGTTAAAAATGATTGTACATGTAAAGATTGGAGCACCTTATCCCGATAATGTTAAAAAAGAAAAAGTCTTAAACGCGATTCCGTTTGGTGAAAAATCGATTGAGATAGAGAAGGGAGGTTTGGTTGCTAAAGGAATAATGATTAAAGAACTAGGAGATACTTCTGACAAAATAATTGTTTGTAATGCAGCTGTAACTGTATCAATCACAGCTTAAAATTCATAAAATAAATAAAGTTGATACAATTATGGCGAAAAGATGCGAATGGGCAGAAAATAATGCCCTAATGGAGGAATATCACGATAAAGAATGGGGTGCCCCTGAACATGATGACAAAATTCTATTTGAACTCTTAATTTTAGAAGGTATGCAAGCCGGTTTAAGTTGGAACACTGTACTTCAAAAAAGAGATAATTTTAGGAAAGCGTTTGATAATTTTGATTATATCAGAATTTCAAATTATGCAGAACTTAAAATTGAAGAATTAATGCAAAACAAGGGAATTATCCGAAATCGATTAAAAATCCAATCAGTAATCTCAAACGCAAAATCATTCATTAAAATACAAGAAGAATTTAGTTCTTTTGATAACTATATATGGGGTTTTGTTAATAATAAGGTATTTCATAATTCTTGGAAAGCATTAGAAGAATTACCATCCAATACAGAACTTTCTGACAGAATTAGTAAAGATTTGAAGAAAAGAGGTTTCAAATTTGTAGGGTCAACTATAATTTACTCCTTTTTACAAGCAGTCGGAATTGTAAATGACCATACAATCTATTGTTTTCGGTATAGTGAATTAAAAAATAAAGCTTAGTTTATAATTAAATTCTCTAAACCTATTTCTTTTTCAGCATATTCTTTTAAACCATGCCATTGGGCCTCAGTCGTACCAAAATACTTAAATATCGCGATACCTAAACCAAAATCAAAACCCTTCATTTGTCTTAACATTTCATAAATATTACACTCAACGGAGTTCGTGATAGCTAGAATCGGACTATTGAATTCGTGAATTCTCTTTTTCATATTTCTCATAAAGTACCAATAAAAAAAACCACCCACCTTGCCCCAATACCATCCGTCGTCTCGTGTTCCCATTAAATATGGGTATTCCATTGGAGATGCCACATCCAAAATTGAAGATAATTTTGCCCAATCTTGACCTAATCTTTTTTGCGTAAACATTTTCTTAGGACCAGGAAGGCAAAACCATCCTGAAATACAATTGCTATTAACGCTTTTTATTGCGTTCTGGAGCTTTTGTGCGTATTCTGCAATTGTATCTGATTTAAACCCATACCATTCATGACTTGTTAGTAATTTTGCTTTAGGTCCATATTTAGTTCTAAATTTTTCTAAACACCGATGGCAAGCGCATAACTCCATGAAAGCTCCATCGTATCTAATATAATCGGCAAAGAACCCTTTTATAGGATAGCTTTTTACGACTTCTTTTGTAAGCTCTAATAAATAATTAATATGCTCGCTATTAGGACACATAAAACTTGTAGAGGGTATATAACCCTTTCCTCTTGCTCCTCTTGCCTTCCCTTGCTTCTTATCTATGTTTTCTGTTAGAAAGGGAACTTTTGATTTATATTCTTTAAATGAAACATTCTCAGGTAATTCTACTCTCATTTCTCCCTCGTCGTGTGTTGAAATATCGCCTTTTCTATATTTTATACCATGCTTTTTTCCATTTTTCCCATGAACACTAACTCGTTCAGGATGTAAATTCCCTTGGTACGCGTCGTTCATGCTTGTAAAAGAAACCATTATTTTTATATTTCTATCCTTTCCAGCATCGCAAAACTCCCCCAATATATCTCTTCCAGTGGGATTCCATCCCACATCTGTATCCCACACGCATGCTCCATCAGTATCTTTGATAACAAGCCCAAAAACATTGAAGTGACACTTATCTAATTTATTAATAACTTCAATAATATTAAGTTTTTTTTCAGCAAATTCGTAATCTAACTTCCTAAAACCTTCGACTCCTCTAACTGGCATTAATCCCATAGCATATATTCTTCTCACGCCGAATGCTGATGTTACGGTTTCAAACTTCTTAGGGTCAAACTCAATATATTCTGACCAATCAAATTTTCTTTTCATGTCTTCATCTCAATACACTCAAATTTTACTTTAATAAAATTAATTTAAATTTCTTAAATTTCCAAATTAGATAGTTTTTTAACATTGTTCTTTTAATAAATTTTTAAGACTATTTGATCTTTTAATAACAGATACACTTAAAGATTTATATTTGTAAATACGATTATTTATTATAGAAATCGAATTAAAATATTTGTATAAATAGACGAAATATTTAAGATTTGAATTTGTGCTTGGGAGGAATACTGAACAAAAATGTACGATGCAACCTTTAAGATCATTATTTTTGGAGATGCTGGCTGTGGTAAGACCACTCTAACTCAGAGATTTTTGACTAATTTGTTTGTTTCTGATTCAAAAATGACCATTGGAGTAGATTTTGAGGTTAAGAGCTTAGAAGTTGACAAGCAGAAAGTAAAATTACAAATATGGGATTTTGGTGGAGAGGAGAGGTTTAGGTTTTTACTTCCTACATATGTTAGAGGCGCTCGGGGAGGTCTATTCTTATTTGATATAACAAATTATTCTTCCATCGCTCACATAGACGATTGGCTTAACGTTATTAGGAAAGAAATTCGAGCCGAGGATATATTTCCCATTATTGTAGTGGGCGGTAAAGCAGATTTAACAGAGAATAGGGAAGTTACAGCAGAAGACGGAATAAAAATTGCGAAATCGAGAAATGTCGACGGTTTTATTGAAACTAGCTCTAAGACGGGAGAAAATGTTGAAAAAACGTTTGAGGCATTAACAAGGTTAATGCTTAATAATTCCAGAAGATACTAAGTTAAAATAAAACTCATTTTTAAAGAATACCTTAAATCTTTTATTAAAGTATAATTTGATTACTACTATTTATTGAGAAGAATTTGGTTATTTATTATTTACAGGAACCTTTTCAAGTATTCGTGTGTTAATTCTCCTATTTAAAACCATAGTCTGATATTCCATATCCTTCTTGTATAGGTTCGCAAACCTTAGAAGTTGTTCAATCATTTCGATTTCTTTATTTTCATCTCTGAAATAATATCCTCCAAAATTTGGGATTTCTGCGTACTTTTTCTTCAAACTTTCTTGTAATTCGCTAGGTAATACATCAGTTCTATCCTTTATTGCCAAATTTAAAGCTTCTGATAGTTCAATATATCTTTCTTGTTTACTAAACTGACACAAAATGCATTTTGAGCTTCTATTTTTAAGAATATATAAAATAATTATTCCAGTTAAATACCTAAAGTTATCGACTAATTCGTCGTAATTTCCTTTTTTCATGTGTTTTTTAACTATTATTTCCGCAATTGAGTATAAACTCGAAAAATAAATCGCTCTAGAAAAGTATGCTGGATCAACACAAAACAATCTAGTAAACCAAAATGCGCTAACATCTTTAGGTGGATCTTCAAAAAATATGTAGTAAACTAACCTTCCTTCTCTTTCTTTATATAATGTAGATTCTTTTTTCAACATATTTAAATATGTTGATATGGTTGAACGCGCGATTTCTTTAAAGAATTTTTTATATTCTATTTCGACATCTCTCGTAGTTACCTTTTTTTTTCCCTCGAGATAGAATTTTAGGATTATACCCAATATACGATTCTCGTGAAGTCTTCCTGTTTTAACTTGTGTTTCTTCCGATTCGTCTTCTCTAATGTTATAAATATCAATTAGTTCAGGAGCGATTTCGTGAATAACTTTTTCCAAAATATAAATGTTTAATTCAGTAATTTCTAACAATCCTCAAAATTGATATTTATATTTTAATAAAAAAAATGTATACTTTTATTAATTGACTTTCTAATCAAATAGAAGATTTAATCTATTTAATGTAAGTATATTAAAAATACAATAAATAAATAGAAACAATTAATCCTTTAAAATTTAAAAAAGAAAATAAAAAAAAAAATTGAAGTTTGATTCTATTAATACTTTTATTAGGGTTTATTCCCCGTGTTTTTCTTTCCAGATAGGATCGTTGATTTGAAGTATCCTTCGTTGAACTTTACCAAGATTATTTTTAGGAACTTCTTGTATAAACTCGATCATCCGTGGACACTTCCATTTCGTCATGTTTTCTTGAGTCCAAGCTATTAATTCCTCTTCAGTGATCTTCCCAACATATTCGGGTTTTAATTCAACCCAAGCTTTTGTTATTTCGCCAACTTTTCCAGCAGGGTCCGGTAGACCAGAAACAGCAGCTTCTGATACGGCTTCATGCTTCATTAACATCGATTCAACTTCTTTTGGGAAAACAGAATGTCCAGCTACTTTAATTAATTGTTTTTTACGATCTCTGATTTCAATTGTGCCATCTTCGTTCATAAAACCGATGTCACCAGTTAACAACCACAGTTTACCATCGTATTTTTTGATAGTATCGTTTGTTTCTTCAGTTTGATTGAGGTATTCGTACATAACTTGGGGTCCATGGACACAAATTTCACCCGTATTTTCTTCTCCAAAATTAGTATCTTTTGGGTTTCCTAAGCATATAGGTCCTTCGTCAAAGTTTTCAGATGGCCAAATTCCCCATTCCGTACCCGGTACAGGTAGTCCAATAGTTCCGATAGGGCTTTCACCAAATAAATTCCCTGCGCTAACAAGTGGAGTAGTTTCTGTTAATCCATAACCTTCCACAATATTTCCTCCCGTGTTTTTCACAAAAGCATCTCGAACTGGTCCATGTAAAGGTCCAGCTCCAGACGCACATAATGTTAATTTACCCATGACTTTAGGATATTTTTCTTTTATGTTTGGAAAATCAGCTATTCGCTTAAATAAAATCTCAGCTCCCGCATATACTAAACCTTCAGGGGCAGGTAACTCTTCAATGTGCTCTAATAATTCTTCTGTAGGTGGAGGTGTTGGAAACATCATTATCCATCCTCCAAAAGCAATAGTAGCGTTCATAATTATTGTATGGGCAAAGCTGTGAAAGAAGGGAAGAACTCCGACATTTCCAATTCCTGGTTTCTCACCGCCTAACCAATATTTGGCCTGTTCCGCATTAGAAACCACATTAAAATGAGATAGAACAGCCGCTTTAGGTAATCCGGTTGTTCCACCCGTCATAATATATGTAGCAGGATGAGTTTTAACATCAATCTCAACTTTTGGAACGTTTGGTTCTGTTTTTAATAGATTCATAAAGCTAACAGCTCCTTGGACGTTCACTTTTCCCTTTGGGATAATTCCTAATGCCTTACCCAAAGTTCTTTTAAAGCCTAAACCGTGGGCTAAATCAGCAAGATTAGTGTAAATTACCTTCTCAACAGTACTTCTACCTAGGATTTCACCGATATATGGTAAATTTTTCTTTATTCGAGATTTACTCTTTTCGTCAAAGAACGCATCATAAGCAATAAGAAATTTAGCTTGTGTTACGTCTAATTGGTGTAAAATCTCTAATGGTTTGTATGTTGGATTGATTCCAGATGGAATTGCTCCAATCCTCGTTATAGCATAATATCCTATCACGTATTGAATACAATTGCCCATGAGCATCGCAACAACGTCGCCTTTTTTTACTCCGAGCTCGTGTAAAGCAGTTGCAAATCTTAACACGTAATCGTGAAATTCACTATAAGTAACCCATGTTTCTAAAAACCAAATAAAATTTAGATCGCCATACTTTTCTACTTGCGCATCTAAAAATTGGTTTACGGTTTTTTCTTCAAATTTAACGTTTTTTGGAACGCTATCTGGCCACCACTTTTTGAACCAGATTTTATTTTCATTTACTTGATATGTATCTTCTTTTAAAATTGGTATTTTTGTTCACACACTTTATTATGTAAAATTTTAATAGTCTAAATGTAACATATTATTATTATTTTCGTTATTCTAGATGAAAAAAATTCTCTATTAAAAAAAGATACTAATTAAATTAAAATAGAAAAATAAGACATCTATGAGTAGAGATAGTTCAAAATAAAGACACCACAACAAATCAAAATGAGTTTTTATTTAAAAAAACTTAAGAAATTTATTTAGTTTCACCATACTTCTCTTTCCAGATAGGATCGTTAATTTGGAGCGCTCTTCGCTGTACTTTTCCAATTACATTTTTTGGTAAGTCTCCAATTATAGCAATGTGTTGAGGGACCTTATAGTGAGCCATGTTTTCGTTAGCCCACTCTTTAATTGATCTAGGCGACAAATCAGAATCGTCCCTAATGGAAACCCAAGCTTTTATTACCTCACCGTATTCATTGTGAGGTAGACCTGAAACAGCAACTTCTAATATATCGGTGTGTTTCATTAAAAGTTCTTCGACTTCTTTTGGAAAAACAGAAAACCCTTTGTACTTGATGAGTTGTTTTTTACGGTCCCTAATCTCAACGGTGCCATCTTCGTTCATAAATCCAATATCGCCAGTTAAAAGCCAAACTTTTCCGTTATATTCAATTAGCGCATCAGCAGTTTCTTCTGGTTGATTTAAATAGCCTTTCATTAGCTGAGGTCCGTAAATACATATTTCTCCGGTATTTTCAATTCCAAAATTCGCATCTTCTGGATTTCCTAAACAGATTGGACCTTTTGAAAAATCATCTGCGTGAAAAATGCCCCATTCTGTTCCTGGAAAAGGCATTCCTATGACTCCTACGGGGCTATCCCCAAATAAGTTGCCTGCACTTACCGCGGGACTGGCTTCAGATAATCCATAAGCTTCGACAATTCGACCCCCTGTATTTTCTATAAACGCGTCTCTAACTTGTTTATGCAATGGACCAGCGCTAGATATGCACAACCTTAATTTTCCCATTACCCCAGGATACCTCCTCTTCAAATGTTTTAATTCAGCTAATTTTATAAATAAAATCTCGGCTGCTGCGTAGACCAATCCTTCCGAACACGGCAATTTTTCAATAAGTTCGCACAACTCATCTTGGGATGGTGGTGTGGCAAAAAGCATCATCCAACCTCCGATTGCTACTGTAGTGTTCATAACAACAGTGTGGGCAAAACTATGAAATAATGGAATTATCCCAATGTTTCCTATACCTGGCATTTCACCGCCTAACCACTGTTTACATTGCTCCGCATTTGATACGACATTAAAATGCGTCAAAACTGCAGCCTTGGGCAAGCCTGTCGTACCCCCCGTCATAATATAGGTGGCTGGGTCCTTTTTAACGTCTATCTTTACATTTATATCAGAATCTCTTGGTTCTGTTTTTAAAAGGTCTTTAAACTTAATAGCATCTTCAAAATCACATTTTCCCGTCGGGATTTTTTTCAAAAACTTTCCAAGCACTTTTTTAGTTCCAAACATCTGAGCCAAATCAGCTATATTTGTATAAATCACCATTTCAACGCTTGAATTTTCAATAATCGGATTTATACAAGGTTTGTATAACGCGTCTAATACAATAAGCATTTTTGGCTTAACAATGTCAAATTGATGTAAAATTTCAATAGGTTGATAAGTTGGATTAATTCCATTTGCGATTGCCCCTATTCTTGTAATTGCGTAATATGCTACTACATATTGAATGCAATTTGGTAAATGAATAGCTACTACATCGCCCTTCTTTATCCCCAAATCGACTAAAGCCGTGGCAAATCTTTTTACATAATCTTGAAATTGTCTATATGTAACCCATGTATCGAGAAACCAGATTAAATTTTGATCAGGATATTTCTCAACTTGTTCGTCTAACATTTGATTTAAAGTTTTTTCTTTGAAATCTATGTTGTGTGGAACATTCGACGGCCACCACTTTTGGAACCAGCGTTTTTTCTCATCAACTTGATATGAATCGTTTAATTTTGATTCCATTTCGTAACCTTCTTTGTTTTGCATTATAACAATAACAATTAATTAATATCACTTTGATAACTCAGAATTTAAAATTTTCTTTAAAGTTAAAAAATTGGAAAAAAGAGAAAATAAAATAAAAAAAAAATAAAATTGTTAATTTGGTTGAGATTTAAAATCTCATGTCTTTACGCCTTTTGATTAAAATGGTAGCAACACCAACAAAACCAACGCCGGCAATTAGTAGAATTAACGCCCAGAAGCCCTTTGCTTCGAACACCATGAACACGCTGAATGTTGGATCGTGCCAAATTCCAGTTCCGTTATTAAACATTGGAAAACATACGGCATAAACTATAACATTGAAACTCACGTTCAAACTGATATCAGCAGCAAAAGTTTCTGTTTCACCAGGTGTACCTTCGTATGTTTCATGTTTATCAACTTCTGCTTCGAATAAGGCAACTGGAAGTATATTAGATTTTGCTTTGTCTTTAGTTGTTGATTCTTCAGCTCCGTAGTAATACTCGGGTCCCGCAATATCAACAAAATCTAATTTTCCTGCAATATTTTTACCAAGATAATTTCCTATTTTCAATGAATGTGTTATATTACTATAATCATCGGTTTTATCTAATGGATCTTCTGGATCGTCACCTAAAGTATCAACTGTTAAGTGGAAATGCAATACAGTAGAGACATAAATTATGGCTAGGTCTAAACCAGCGATTGGATTATTAGCATATGGTGCTGAAGGATCATTCCATGGAGCAAAAAATTGATCTAACTTAACTGCACCATGTAAAACAGGGATCTTTCCTCCATCCGTAGTGTCAAGTTCAATGAACTTTGGTTCGAAAGTAAATCCAAAGTGAATGTAGGCAAGAGATTCATTACGGGCTCCTAAGTACGAGTCTAAATCTACTCCAACTGGAACAGGAACAAGAGTTGCTTGATTCATAGTTAATCCCCATGAGATTTTTTTACCCTCCTTAGTAGGTAACTCAAAATCGAAATCATCAACAGTGCCTAAAATTAATCTGTGTGTAAGTTCTGAACTATGTGGAACGTCTATTGGACTTCCATCTACTAATACTGGTATATCAGTACCAGATTGATTTACTTGTACATAATCTGCAGAAAGCTTACCGTCTGAATTCGTATCGTTGTATAAGAAAGATCCTGCTAAATGGTGAGTGAACAAGTAAAATTCAATGTCTAATCCCTGAAAGATTTTGGCAGGGTTAACGGGACCACTTGGCTCACTCATCATGTCCATGATTGCCCCTACATCAATATGGATTTCAAAATTTTTAACCCAAAATTGAATTAAATCAAAGGTGAACGAAGTAAAAACAGTTTCGAGAAGAGCAACATCATCAGTTTCAGTCAATAACCATTCCATGTAACTATCTTTTTTAGCTTTTGCTTTGGCATTCCATTGATCAAGTACTTCCTGTCCACCAGTTATATTTGTAATTAATCGATCGTCGTTATCAATACGCCAGTTATCTCCTGTGACTTTCCAAGTTTTATTAATACTAAAATCACTAGAAGTAGATACTTCTAACTTTTGCCAAGTTATAGGATTTAGTACAAACAATTCTTCTCCGGTAAAGATATCGTTGATGTGAATTAAGAACCAAGTAATTAATTCGACGCCTTCTCTGATAAGTTCTTCAGGGATTTCTTCTCCCGTTGACCCATCCATGTAAGGTCTTACAGTTTTGAAAAAAGCGATTATTTTTTTCACTGCGTTAACAAAAGAATTATCGTTGTCCCAAATAACCAAAGTAACTCCAGCACCATAGGTTAAAGTAAAATTGTAAGTTCCAGACTTTGTAACTTCGCAGTAGGCATAACCATGTTGACTATGATTTTCTAATCCTTCGTAATATTCGTAAGGTACCATATAATGCTCTTGTTCGTTTGTGTTAAAAACTTTAGTATCATTATAAGTATGCTCTTGTAATGCGCTTATCACGTAGACTCCAGGTAAAACTTCCTTACCGCTGAAGTTGGTTAAGACCTGCATAAATAACATATCAAAAACAGTTGCTAGTAAATTTCCTCCGTAACCTAACCCTCTAAAAATATTTCCAAAACCGCCTGAAAACCCAGAAACGACTTGGGATGGGTCTGTGATTCCGAATTGATCAAAAGTATTGTCGTTATCGTAATCGTATCCAGCTACCATCATTGGTGTGGCTGCAAAAGAAGCTACCATTAATGTTAAAACCATTAAGGCTTTAGTGCTTACTTTTTTCATTATTTATGATCACATTAATTTTTTTTTAGAATATTAATTTCTTAAAATAATAATTAAAATCTATATTTTTAATATTTGATATTCTAGGCAATTAGAAACTTCAAAATCAAGAGTTTCAGTAGCAATATGTTTCACTCTTTTTATCCTACCCATCGCTATTGTCTAGGTATTCACTTATATTGACATTAATTTTCCTTAAAAACGCATGTTATGCAAATTCAAAAAATCTTATATCTGATTTAACTTAATTTCTTTCATAAAATAGACTAAACATAGATATATTAAGTTATCCTTAAAATTAAAAATAAAAAGAAAGTTAATCTTCAATAGTTAAAAATGTGTAAATTAGAACAAAAATATATAATATTGCTGAAATCAACAAGCTCCAAATTCTTAAAAATATTGAAATTTCTTCGCTAGATAATATTACATTTGAACCAATGAATATTGCTGCGATAAGGTAACCAACAAAATAGCTTTTAAAATTTCCGTATTTGGACTTACCTCTAATTAAATTAACAAAAGAAATGAAAATTATAATTATAAGACCAGCTGCATAGAATAAATCAATAATAGGATACTTATATAAATCTAAGAATAGAAAAAATCCAAATAAGAATAACTCTAATGCTTTCACATTCCAATAACTCTTCTGTTTAGGAGAATCATCATATAATTGTTCATATTCGCTTATACCAGCATTAGAAAACAGAATTATTAATGAACCAATCGCTAATGCTGTAAATAATGCATATGAAATCTTAAATAGATAATTTTCAATTAATGGAAGCCAAATTTTATCCAATAAGAATAAGGGTAGAATTAGATATTCTGGAATAATACTCACCGTACAGAAAATCGGGACTGATGATGCTAAAACCATAACAAACTTTGTTAAAAATGAGGTTTTCGAATCGTCTTCCCAACTCTCTTTTCTAAAAGTGGTTAAATGCCATGCAAAAGACGCAAAACTTAAAACAGCGATTACGGGTGTTATTAGTGGAAAGACAAAAATAAAAAGGATATAAACGGCATTAATCCCATAAAAAAACTTTAATCTAGAGGGAACTACGCTAACTTTTTCGTCGAATGAATCCATCGTATTGGCAAATCGATTTGCAAATAGAATTATAAAATATAACCAAGAGATGCTAAACACAATCGGACTTAAAATCTTAATTATCCAAAAATTTAAATTTGGGTCGTTTGAATACCATAAATTAAAATCCACAAAAGAAAATATCAAAAAAATGCTTATTGGTACCAAAATTGCTGCAAGCAAAACAATTAAGCGCGAGAATATTATTCCCTTTACAGTTTTTGACATCTATTAATTTCACTATAGGTTTTTTTCAATTATGCATATAATGATAATAAAACATTTTAAAATCTCTGTTTTATCACAATATTTAATTAATTTTAAAATTACGATTTATTTTCGAAAGAAAGAAGATACCTAAAAATAAAAAAATAATAAAAAATGTATATAAATTTATTTATTTCGCTATTATAGCTGAACCACAATTGGTGCAGAACTCGTTTCCAGGGACCAATTTGGCTTTACAATTAGGGCATAGCTCTGAACTATCTAAAGATGGCTCTTGCTCCTCTTTTGTTTTACCTTTTGATTTTTTCACTTTAGGTTGAGCCGTACCTTCTGTTGGTTTGTATTTTAAACTTCCAATAAAACCTCCAAACACAGCCCCCACAAGACACCCTTCTAAAATCGCCGTAAAAACCGCCAGTAAGTAGGGTAAATCTGTTAGACCCAATACTGCTCCATCCACTACTCCTGCGATAATCGGACCAACCATGGGAATTACAGGTATTACTAAATATATAACCATGGCAGGAATTAAATAACCTATACCAATCGCAAGACTAGTGTGAATCCCACCTCGAGGAGAGTGCGCAGAAATTGCGCTAGTAATCGTGCAGCATAAAATCCAAGGAAGAACGACAGCAACTATAAGTAATACGTCGTCAGGTCTATAAAAGATACACCAATGAATAGGAAATAGTAAGATTAAAATTAGGCCAAGAAAGGCGCTTGCAACGAAACCGAGAATACCTGCCATAGGACCTAAAAAAGTTCCCAGAGAAGCTATAGCGTCGTCTAAATTTTTGATTAAACCACCAGTAACTCCGCCCGTTAAATCTAAAAATTGAAAACTAATCCATGCCATAGGAATCAAACACAGCATCCCAACACACCCAGACCAAATCACGCGACCCCAACCCATATAATTATCCCCACATCGAATTTTCAAATAATTTTTTTCAAATTAATATTTTTATTACTAATTCAAACACGATTCGTATATTTAAAATTTTGTTTTTGTTGATACTATCTTGTTAGAAATCCTAATAGAATAATTTGTAATTTTTCTTTAAAAACAACTTAGATTTACTGAATAATTAAGCTATCTTAGAGTTATTATGCGATATAAAAAAAATTTAAAGAAAAAAGTTTTAAATAAAAAATTTTTATTTAATGCTGATAATTGCTCCTTTATCCATTTTAACGATTTTATTAGCATAAGAAGCTAAAGAACCTCTGTGGGTTACTACTATTATTGTAGTTTCCATATCTTTGTTAATTTGTTTTAAGAGGTCCATTACTTGCTTCTCAGATTCAGGATCAAGATTACCCGTTGGTTCATCGGCTAAAATTACCCTTGGACGATGGATAATAGCCCTTGCGAGACCGCATCTCTGTTTTTCACCACCAGACAATTCTACGGGATAATGATCTTTTCTTTCAAGTAAATTGACGTCTCTTAGCGCTGCAATTGCTCGGTTTTCGATTTCTTTCTCTCTTAAAACTGTGGGCCACAATAAAGCCGCCACATTTTCAATAGCAGTTAAAGTAGGAATTAAGTTGAAATCTTGAAAGACAAAACCAATTTTTTGTCTTCTTAGTTTACTAAGTCTTGCTTCTTGCGCTCTAGCAATATTTTCCCCATCAAATATAATTTTTCCCGAATCTGGTAAGTCAATACCGCTTAAAACGTTAAGGAGCGTACTTTTACCGCAACCCGTTGGGCCTTGAACTAAAATAAATTCTCCTGATTTAATTGTAAGGTTAATATCAACTAAAGCGCGAATAATCGCACCAGCTCGCCGATATTCTTTATTTACATCAATAGCTTCGATCATAGTATCTTTATCTACAGGCATTTTTTTCCCTCCTTATACACCTACCCTCTTTAATGCGATAATTGGTCTTACTCTCAAGATTTTTCTATTAGCTAAAAGAATCGCTAAAATTTGGAAAAATAGAAAAATTATGAAAGTTACAAAAACCGGTAAAAGGCTCACTAAAGGCAAATTCTCGATATAATACGGCGTTCCAAATACCGCTGGGTTTGTTGCGTAAATGTACCCAAAAAAAGCTGCGTAATGAAATAATACCTCAATAACGATAAAAAAGCCAATAAATGTTGTGAATAGAATAAATCCCGAAATTAACGTGTTAATATCTTTATTCGTCCATCCAATGCATTTCAAAGTAGCAATAGTTTTCGAATTACGTCTCACTATTATCCAAGAATATAGTAAGGATAAAAATATTCCTACGGCTAAAGCCATGAAGAAACTTGTGCTCGCGAGACCTAAATCTGATGTCTTTAGTACCAATTCGATTGAATAACTTGTCCAAAATATTAAAATGGTATACATAAGACAGAAAACTGTAAATTGCTTTTTCTCCCGTAAAACCATCATAATAGATTTTTTTAATAATCTAAAAGCCAATTATTTCACCGTTTAGTAAAAATTAATTTTTTATATAAATTGTTTGTATTAGTTATATAATAAAATCATAATAAAAATTTTGGGAATATTGAATAATGTCAACAGAAATTGAAAAAATTATAGATGAACTTCTAAATACAGAGCAGAATATTTTTGGAGTAGCTATTATTAATAAATCTGGATCTTTAATTACTCAAACTCAGAATTGGGATATCTCCAGCAATTTAGACAAGGTTAATGAATTATTAAAAGCAAAAATTGAACTTGGGAAAAGGGGAATACCAAATATTTCGCTCCAAGGAATTAAATACATGATCGTTGAAAATACTGAAGAAAGAAAGATTGGTACGAATATCACGGGCAAAGGACACATTATTATTGCTCCAATTCCAATTGGTGGAACGGGCGCGCTTATTTGCTACATTAACCCTCAAGCTGGACCTAGAGACGCCTTATTTACAGTTCAATCTTTCGCGCTAAAATTAGCGAATTTTGTATAAAATTCTTTTTATTTATTTTAAATTTTTTTTAACGGTTTATCACTTTCACAAAAGAAAACACACACCTTCAGGGTTGTGATGAATTTTGCATTAATCATTAATAATTATACCCCTATTTCTTTAAATACTAAATTCTCCACGTTACAATTAATGCAACTCGTTCAACAAGTTCAATTCAAACGATCAAATCTCTTGGATGAGATAACTTTTCTTTCAAAAAACCTGTTTAATGTGGCGACATATACCGTGCGACAACGCTTTTTCAAGGATCGTCATTGGATTCGATATAACGAGTTGTGGAAATTGCTAAAAACTCACGAATCGTATAGAAAATTACAAGGATCGTGCGGGTCTCATCCGCCACAACAAGTCCTAAAACAAGTAGATAGAAATTTCAAGAGTTTCATTAAAGCAATCAAAGTTTGGAAAAGCGAACGGTCTAAATTTAAGGGGATGCCAAAACTTCCTCGCTACAAGCGTAAGAACGGCCATAATTTAGTCTATTTCACTTCCCTACAATGTAGGCTAAAGGATGGACATGTACTACTCACGCAAAAGATGGAGAACTTAGGTTTTCCTAAAATAAAAACCGCGCTAAAAAGCGTGAAAGGCGTTCGCATCGTTCCATTCGGAGATCGATACAATATTGAATTAATCTACGATTACGAGCCAAAAGACTTGCACTTGAACGAGAATAACGTATTAGGAATCGATTTAGGACTTAATAACATCGTAACTGCGTCAGATAACATTGGAAACAAGCCACTGATTATCAAGGGCGGTGTTGTAAAGTCAATCAATCAATTCTACAACAAACAACTGTCGAAATACAGGTCCATGGCGAAAAAGTGCAACGGCACGGAAGTCACGGGACGCATCTTGAAGTTTCATCGAAAGCGCAACAATAAAATAAGAGATTTCTTTCACAAAACTTCCAGAAAAATAGTCAATCACTGCATCTCTAACGATATCGGGACCATCGTTATCGGATATAACGAGGGCTGGAAGCAGAGAATCACGATAGGGAAAATAAACAACCAGAACTTTGTCTCCGCGCCGTTTTTAAAACTTGTCCAACAAATTGAATATAAATCTGAGATGGTCGGAATTCAAGTAATTAGAACCGGCGAAGAGTACACTTCGCAAACGTGCTCTTCGTGTGGAGTCGTACGCAAGTCAAATCGCAAGTATCGTGGACTATACATTTGTAAAGATTGCGGGGTTGTCCTAAACGCTGATGTGAACGCTTCAAGAAACATTCTACAAAAAGGAGTCCCTAAATCCAAGTGGATAGGGGATAGAGGGTGCTTGAGCCATCCAGTAGTGTTGAAAGTCTAACCTACGAATCCATAACCTTTAGGTTAAGGTTGTTCAATGGTCCCAAAGAGTTTGCAATAAATCTGTGAGAAAAGTTTTAATTTTTTCTAATTCCTCTCTTTTAGATTCGCCCGATAATGAGAACTTTTTCTCAAATTCTGGAGGTTCGTACTTTTCATTTAATAGAGCTTTGATAACGGCGTAAACACAGTAAGGTAATCCTATTATATTGTATCCTCCTTCTAGAATAAAAGATATTTTTCCTTTACATACTTCTTCTGCAATTTTTAATAATCTTTCAGTAAATTTATTGTATGCAATACTAGTCAATAAACAGTTTCCAATAGGATCTGCGAAATACATATCAAAGCCTGCAGCAACAATGATAAGTTCTGGCTTGAATTCTTTAATTATTGGGTCGAGCAATTCAAGACAATAAAAAAAATCGTTATTTGTTATGCCTGCTGGCACGGGAAAATTAATGTTTTTACCAATTCCCTCGTCTATTCCAAGTTCGTCAACCATACCTAAATCGCCTCCGGTAAAATCAAATTCATGGATAGAAAAGTAAAGAATTGAAGGATCATCGTAGAAAAATTGCGCAAGACCATCTCCGAAATGATTGTCAATATCGATTATTGCAATTTTCTGACTAAATTTCAATTGCTTTCGTAGATAAAGGATAGAGTTTGCGATATTGTTGAATATGCAGAGTCCTGACGCCTTCTCTCTGAACGCGTGGTGTCCTGGAGGTCTTATTAAGGCAAATGACTGGTTAAACCTACCATTTATTACGCCTTCAATTGCTTCTATAGCTCCACCAACAGCTTTTTTAGCTAAAGCATAAGTATCATTTGATACAAAAACCTCTTCGTCAAGAAAACCCCCTCCTATGTTAGAGATGCGCTTAATTGCCTCAATATGATATTTCGAATGGGCTAGCTCTAGAATAGATTCTGTAACAATTTTAGGATCAACCTTAATTATACGATTATTTTTAAATATATTGTTCCGTTCTAAATGGTTTAGAATAGATCTTATCCTAATGGGATGTTCAAAAGAAATAAAAGACGGTTTTGGATATGGGGGAATGTGCATGGAAGCAAAATCATCGTCGACTATAATACCTATTGTATTTTCTGTCATCATATCAAAAATAAAAAATATTAGAATAACTAAACTCTTATAATAATATTTGCATACTAATATTAAAAAATAATTTCAATTTACTCAAAAAGGTTAGAGAATAAAAATGAATGTTATCGAAATAGTCGCTTTGTTCTTGCTTAACGCAATTCCAATTGTTATAATAGTGATACCATACTTTTTCATACGTAAAAAATTTGCTGGCAAAGTGTATTTTAGAGTAATGCTAGGAATCATGGTTTTCTATTTGATATATTGGGTACTTCCTATGATCTTTCAATTGGGAACAGCTCCAATCGAACTAGAATTACAACCTGGCGAGGAAGGCAATCTAGGTTTGGGGATTGGTTATATAATAACTCATATCGGGTCTCTCATTGCTTTATTTGCTTATTACCCTCTCGTTACGCTACCGTTTATCTTTTTCGTGTCGCCATTTATTTCTTTTGTTTTTGTATGGAATCGACTAAGAAAAGATAAAGGCTCAAAAGAAGAAAAATTACAGGGATTGACGTATAACATTATCGATAGTCCGTACAAACAAATTAGAAATGATTTATTTAAAAACGATTGGTCGAGAGAAAAAGATATTTTAAAGTTGCTTGTCGTACTTTTACCAATTTCGCTGTATTTACTACAAGTTTTACTCAAAATTACAGGCTTGAAATCTGTGTCAATTACAACTGGAGAAACTGCTTTAGGTTGGTTCATAGAAATCTTATTTGTATACCTTGCAGTATTTATATTTAGTTTAGAACTCCTTTTTAGCTCTAAAATTGCATTGCGAGGAAGATATTTCGGAGAGAATATCAGACAACAGACCTACAAAAGCTTATACACCGTTGGAGCGCCAATATCCATTTTATCTATTATTTTATTCATTGTTGAGGATATCAATTCTTTTGGAATAATCATATATTTTTTTGCTTATTTCATCATGGCTTCATTTATCTTTATCTTGTTTCTTAAAATCTTCGAACCCATTTCTTTACTGATCTTCATCAAAATAATTGACTGGTGGAAAAATAGAAAGGAAAAAAGAAAGAAGATGAGCTTTACGAATTTGTACTACGGAATTGTATTTAGCTTCCTGGCGTATTTTGTATTTTTTGTCTTAAACTATCTTGTTTTTGGCTCTTTATATGCCCTTATCTTTCAAGATCCTACAAGCATAATTGACTCTGCTAATTTCGCAACAAGCGGGTCGGTCTATTTATACCAAAGTCTAGGATTTGACCTTATGAATCTTTTCAATTTCATAGCATTAGTCGCAGTTTCATTAGTTATTGCCTCAATCTTCTTAAACCTCAGCTTGAAATATATGAACAGCATGTTTCTGGGTTTTGTAACGTTTATACCTATTTTAATCGCTCTATCTGTGCTATTTATATTTCTAGGAGGTAATGGAATAATAAATTTCGCACCAGATATGTATTGGATAACGGGACAGTCAAGTTTTACAACTATTTTTGGCTTTAACTTCTACACTTTAAGAACTGCTGGATTTAATGCGGATTTAATTGGAATATTATCTATACTCGCGATTCCTTACCAAACTACTCAATATATCTTCAATATTATTTTCTGGAGCCTAATAGTTTTTTACATGCAAAAAAGTTTTAGAGCAAAAAATATTAGTATTGACGAACGCCATTTAGAGAAAGTAATTTTCTCTACTATAACTGAATTCCTATCATACGACGAATATATGAAAGGGAAAGCGCGATATTTAATTATAAAGAGAGAAGATGTTGATTTAGATATTTTGAGTGACGAACGAGAGGAAATAAAATCCATTTTGGCTTCTTTAGAGACTGGAAAAATTCTGGATGAAATTAAACCTACAGATGAAAAAGAGATACAAAGATTTTACTTTACTCTTAAATACCTATATAACAACAACCTAATTGATGTATTAAAACAAGAATTTAGTTATATTTTTGAAAAAGTAGTAAAACAAGGACTATACATTATTTACGACGACGGCCGAGGTATTTTCGATTATAACTTCGCCGAAGAATACAATCAAGACCCAGGTATAGTTTCTGGTATGTTTTCGGCAATCACATCTTTTATTAAAGAAACCACCAAATCACAAGAACTACTAAAAACAATAGATCATGGCGACATAACTATCCTTCTCGAATATGGTAAGCGAATATTTGGGGCGTTATTTATTAAGGGAAAGCAAGCTTCTGAAGTGCGGTCAAATCTAAGAGAATTCGTCAATCAATTTGAAGCTAAGTACGCTGATGCTCTAGCAGACTGGAGCGGAGCCTTAATATATTTCAAAGACGATCACAAACTAGTCGAGAACATATTTAAAGAATAGTAAAATAAAATAAAAAATTAAATTTCAATTTTTTCTCATTTATTTATTCCGGAATAGTAGCGACAGCCCTAACCCAACCAGCACTCGCTCTAGCTATTTTAACTGGAAAACAATAAATTGTGGCTCCAACAGGAGGAACTTTATCTAAATTCATCATTTTTTCCATTTGAAAATAGCCTAATTCTATTCCCGCGAAATGACCTTCCCAAATAATTGATGTATCAGGCTTTTTCTCTCTTATTGATTTTTTCCATTTTTTTGCAGTTAGAGTAAATGGAGCGTCCCAAGACCAAGCATCGATTCCAACCACATGAACGCCTTGACGAATAATGTGTAGCGTTGCTTCCTTACCAACTCCAACGCCATGATTTATGTATTCTTTTGTACCATAGTGCTTGGGAGCATTCGTATGAACGCATAGAATATCACCTTCTTTTAAATTATGGTTTATATCTTCTAATTTTTTATCTATATTTTCGGGCATCATTATGTATCCTTCTTCGTAATCCGTACAATCTAAGACAATTAACGGGCCAATACCCCATTCTAATGGAAAATCGTCAATTGTCATAGCCTTTTTTTCCCCAATTTCTTTGTCTTGAACGGGAGCAAAATGCCAAGGAGCATCCATATGAGTCCCTGAATGCGTGCCCAATGTAATTGATTCTACAGCCCAACCCTTTCCAACAGGTAAGTGCTCTGGTTTTAATCTTGAAAAAAGAAACCCCATTTGCTCCACACCCGCATCATGGTCTGAATATACAATGCGGGGCTGTGTTAACGGCGGATCAAATAACGCCTCTTCGGGATTAATTATTGGAATTGACAAGTCTATAAATTTCATTCTTAACACAATACATTTTTTAGCTTTTATTTTGATTTTATGATTTAAAATTAATTAATTTAAAGTATTTTTAGAACTACTTTTAGTTAAAATTCTATACTATAATCTACAATCTATAAGTTTTAATAATAATAATAAAAAAAAGATTTCACTTGATTTCCTAATTATTTACTTTATTAGCGTTTTTAGCAATTGCATCTACAATTTGAGGCCAAGCTTCAGGCGGTAAACTATGTCCCATGCCCTTAATGATTATCAATTCCGCTCCAGGGATATTTTCTGCTGTTTCTTTACCACCTTCAACTGGAACTAAAGGATCATCGCCTCCATGAATTACAAGTGTAGGAACTTTTATTGATCCAAGTTTTGGTTTACGGTTTCCATTAGCTAATATTGCAACTAGTTGTCGCGCCATTCCTTGTGGATAAAATGAACGGTCATATGTGGCTGCTGCAAGTTCATGTGCTTTATCTTCATGATAGGGAAAGCCAGATCCATAAAGAATACGCCGACGTTTCACTGATTCCTCAATATAAGCTTCACGCTCTGTGGGCGCAGGTGCTAATAATACTTGCATAGCTTCTGGCTTAGGTTGAGGAAGATTTGGATTTCCTGTTGTACTCATTATTGAAGTTAGGCTCAGAACGCGGGTTGGATGGCGGAATGCAATTGTCTGAACTATCATTCCTCCCATCGATGCACCGCAAATATGAGCTTTCTCTATGTTAAGGGCATCTAAAAGACCAACTGCATCATCAGACATATCTTCTATAGTATAAGGCGGTGATATCGTTTCTCCTCGCTGGAATGCCATAATTTCATTCATAATATTTGGTACACCAGCTTCTTCAAATTTAGTAGATAAACCTACATCTCGATTATCGAATCTAATTACATAAAATCCCTTATCTACTAGCATCATACATAACTCCTCAAGATAAGCAATCATCTGAGCGCCTAACCCCATTACCAAAAGTAAAGGTTTTGATGATGGATCTCCAAATGTATCATACTCTATTTCAATATTGTTAGCTTTCGCTTTAGGCATTATTAAAAACTTAATTGTTTTATTTCTGTTTCTATTAAATTATTCTTAATAGATCCTTATTGCTTTTATAATTAACTACCCATTCTGTATAAAGGAACTAAGTAGCGATATGGTTTTCTGTTTAAGATACGGGAAAAATATAAATAAATAAAACTCAAAATCTTTAAAATTCTTTCTTTCGAATTCATTTTACAATCGCTTTAGTGAAGATATAATTTTAACTTTAAATGGGCAATCAACGGAATTGATATTGTTACAAAGTTGTAAATGCCTCTGAAATTAAAGAAGACTAAACGAGGTTTAGTCTTTTTCTATTCAATATTTAACAATCTTTGAGCATTTAATCCCATAATTTTATCAATTTCATCCTTAGTTAGAAAATTAGCAGTTTTAAAATAATTTGCAGCAATTTCAATCATTTCTGGGATAAACCCATCCGATCCAAATAATATTTTATCCAATCCAATAAGTTCTTTAGCATATAGCAGAAAGTCCTTTAAACGATTTGGCATCATATAGGTCATATTGCTAATATCTAAATATATATTGGGATATTGAACCGCTAAGGCAAGAGCATTATCAACCCAAGGATATCCCATATGCGCTATGATAATTTTAGCATCCGAAAATGAATTAATATACTCATCAATAACAATAGGATTAGAAAAAGTTAATACGCTTTTCTGAGTTCCAGGTGGAGGATAACCCGTATGGAATAGGACAGGTAATTTATGTTCATGCGCCATTTCTAAAACAGGATATAAGATTTTGTCATTCAATTTCTTTTTCCTAAAAGATACCATTATTTTAAATCCTTTATAATTGTCCTCTAAAATTGCCTTTTCTATAATGTCTTTTATACTTTTACTATCATCCAGCCTTTCCGGTGGATTGAAGAAAGGGATTATGATATCAGGTGCGTTCCTTGCCCACTCCCTTACAACCACATTTTCCTTTTCACTTACTGGGAGCATAACTGCCTTATCTATTTTTACTCTTTCTAAATGATATAATGTTTTCTCTATGATATCATCTGTGTTGATAGTATTAATCCCTTCCAGCATTTTAAGAACTCTTTTGTAGAACCCGTAGCCGCTAAACTTTTGATTATATAACTTAAATGCCTGAAATGCGTTAACATTAAGAAAAATATGACAGTGGAAATCTATCCTCAAGTTAAATCAACTTTATTATACATTATTATAGAAATAATAACAATATAGATTTGAAAAATCTTAGCAATATTATCAATATTATATTTAACCGCTTAAAAAATAGTTATAGAAATAAAGGAAGGCATGTAGTAAACCCTACCATGATCTCCCCTCCAATCAGCATAATAGGCGGTAATTTGGATAAAATTGGATTTAGGGAAAGTAAGAATAATCCAAATCTATTTTACAAGCAGATAAATGATAGTGAATAAAAAAGAGTAATGTTTGCTGATTTAAGAGGTACTTATATTATATAGAAAAAATAGAATTAAAGAATAAAATGAATAAAAAGAAAAAATAAATTTAATTATTTTTGATCTATAATTCAGGCATTTTAAGTCCTACAAGTGGTAATGCCTCTACTCCTGACAAGTAAAATTCCATTTCAATTTTATATCCCTCAATTTCAGAGTAAATGAGTATTTGCTTGTAAGCTAGATCCATGAATTCCTTTAATTTCCCTTCTTTTATTTCAGAAATCGTAAAGGATTTCATTCCTTCTGTTGTTGTTCTTACGCCTACGCGTACAATAACTTTTGATATACTTTTATCCGGAGGAAATTGTTTCAAGACTTCAAGATATTTTTTCCCTACTTCAGCGGCTTTACTTGTTGGAAACCAAGATGTAGATACAACCATAACCATAATTCTCACCTTTGGGTAATTTTAATTTGATTGATAATTAGATTTTGTATTAATAATTAAACTTGATAATAATTTAAATCTTACTATTTTGTCAAATTATTCAGTTCAAAAAGAAGTAAAAAAGAATCTGAACCTCTAAAAAATTATATAGCGCCTCTACATCCTTTACAGTTAGTTCAAAATGTACTAATCTTGGCATTCATTACACAATATAAATTGTTAAGTTATGGTTCTCCAGTTAATTTAAAAAACTTTTCATTATAAGTAATTTTAAAAAATTTTATAACAACTTAAATGGGCAATCAACGGAATTGATATAGTCGGGTGTGGACTCTCTCAAAATATCAGTAAAAAATTAAAAGAAAAATAGAAAGAAAAACTAAACCATAGAAAAAATGCAGAATATTTATTAAAAAACTTTGAACCGAAGCGCTAACAGGACTTAACATTGAGAGTTTTTTTCACGAGATCGCACACAATTTAATGTAATGAAAAATTGATTATTTTCTCCCCAATTTTTTTGCTGATTCTGTGATCGCGATTCCTCCTAATGAAGTACAACGTAATTGAGAGGGTAACATCTTACCGCTCTCAAACGATGCTTGGATTGAATCATCAAGATTTATTGGATTATTATAACCACCTATAATAAGATCAGCACAAATAAACGCATTTGACGCTGCCACTGCATTTCTAGTATGACAAGGGATTTCACAGAATCCCGCAACAAGATCGCATACAGATCCCATTGTGTTTTGCAATGCAATCGCTGCCGCTTCTGTGGCTGCTGTAGGACTACCATTAGCAGCTTCGATCACTGATGCCGCTGCCATTGCTCCAGCCATTCCTATCTCAACTTGACATCCCGCTATTTCAGCAGCAAAAGTTGAATTCATGCCGTTTATTAAACCAATCACTCCTGCTGCAAGTGCACATTTAATAATCTTATTCATATTAATATTACAATCGTAATGGAGTGTATAAAGAACAGAAGCAATAACACCACAAGAAGCGCCTGTAGGGGCCGCACAGATCAGCCCCCCTGAAGAAGCTGTATCCATAGCTGCCATAGCCCTATAAGCACTTCTTAAATTAATTCCAGAACTGAAAAGCAGATTCTCTTTTTTTTGGATATTACTTGCAGAATGCTCCAATAATTTCATACGCGAATTTTTCTTTTCCAAACCCTTTTCAATAGAAGAAAACATTACTAAAATCCTTTTTTCCATTTCTTCTAAAATGGATTTTTCATCTACGTTCAATAAATCTGATTCGTACATAAGCCCAAGCTCTCCGAGAGAATACTTATTCTCAACTGCAAGCTTTAGCATCTCAAAGCTATTTTTAAACAACGGAGTCCCATGAATCGGAAAAAGTATAGGTTGAGTAGTCCAGATATTAGAAATATAATCTAGAGATTTTAATTTATTAACAAATTCATCTTTAAACTTATTTGGATTCTTTAGTTGAATAAAAGAATACCTCTCATCATCTTGGATATGTATTTTTTCTGGAGAATTAGAAAATGATTGAATTAAATTCAGTAGTTCTTCCTTGGAATTCGTAAGAAATTCGATTAATATATTATAATTACTTCCTTTAAGCTTAACTTTCCACCTATTAATCTTTTCTATCAGAATCATGCCTCCTCCTATGGATTTCGCTACTATTGTTAATTTCTTAGCAGGAATATTAATTGACATATAGTTTGGATGATCTGCTTCAGGAATATCTTTAGAATCGAAGATACTTCTAATTCCTTCTTCACTGGCTACATTTTTAGAATTAAAAAAGTCAGGATCATCAACAGCTAAATTAAGTATCCCTGATAAGAACGCAACATCTCCATTTTGAGATTTATATGTCTTATCAAAAGAACCCTTTGAATCAAATGTAATATGAATTTCCTTTATTTCGTTCTCACATAATATACGGGTCAACCGACCAATACTATAGGAAGCAGCGGTATGAGAACTACTAGGCCCACGCAGAATTGGCCCTAATACATCGTTTAATATACTTATCTTCATAAATCTTACTCCTTCCGTGTTTTATAAATAAATTGTGATCGTCTGAAAATCACAGATTAAAGAAAAAAATGGAACAACTAAAAAAAAGAGGTAGAACTTAAAAACGAATAGATTATTAAAATTATAAAAATTTTTCAAACTGATCTTAACAGTTCTGAGGCCTTAAGAAACAACTTACAGAGTTTTATTGCAATTCACAGCCGCTTAACCAAAGACACATGGGGGTAAAATAATGTGAAGGATTCTCAAACGATTGCAGCAGGGCAGATAGATGAAATAGGAGGATACAACGACTTTAGCAGATTGACATCAATCGTGCTAGGGGGATATCGTGAATTGTATAGAACAATCAGCGCCCAACCAGTTCCTTGATTTTTTTAACCCCTTCCACGGCATCAGATGCATAAGCGTCTGCGCCAATCTGTTCGGCAAAACGTTTAGAAACCGGTCCACCGCCAATTATCAGTTTGGTTTTCTCGCGCAATCCTTCTTCATCCATGGTTTTGATGACATCTCCCATCCCCAACATGGTGGTGGTCAGTAATGCGGACATGCCTAAGACATCAGGTTGATGTTCTTTAACTGCCTGCACAAAACTTTCGGTGTCGTTATCCCTCCCAATGTCGATGACTTCGAATCCGGCACTTTTCAGCAGAAAACCGACTAGGTTTTTACCAATATCATGCACGTCACCGGCAACTGTGCCTAAAAGTACCTTACCCGCCAGTCCTGTTGAGACATCTGCCAGATGCGGTTCCAGCACTTTCATACCTTTGGTAAAGGCCTCACCGGCCATTATCAAATCGCAGAGGAAGAACTCCCCCTCCTCGAACCGTTCTCCACATCCTTTAAGCCCGGCGTTCATGGCGTTGAACACTTCGTGAGGATTATTGCCAGAATCTAGACTGGATTGAACCAGTTCTGCAATATCGTATAAATTGCCATCGAGAATGGCTTCTGTAATTGAAGTATACATCTTAGTATCTCCCATATTCTTGAACCATTTTAAATAGGTAGTTAATGTTCTCCAAATCCGTGCCTGGCGGTACAGCGCTAATCGCAATTAAAAGGGACGTTCGCATTTCTGTAGCCAATGTGCATACCCGCTTGACTAGGGCTTCGATTTCCTGTTTGGTGGCATCTCTCAGGAACTTGCCATGAATAATATACGCAAAATTCTTCTTGTACTCTTTGGCAAGCTCAAATGCCGGGTGGTCATACTCTGGCAAAGTAATACCTTCTGGTGTGGTCGGGAAAATATAGTTTGACCATAAAATCTGATGATTGATCCCAGCCGGTTCGGTCTCGAGGATTTTCCGCATTTCCATAGGAGAAGTGCAAGGAGCCACAATTGTTAGTTTCTTCTTGTGATGCAGCCAGACTCTTTCTATATAGGGCAACACATATTTGACATAATCCTGGCGGCTCATAATCGGGCTGGCAGCATATTGATCCGTCAATGACGCACCGAGGAGTGACAATCCGTATTTGACTGCTAAGTCAAACATCCGGATCGCTGCCTGGGTGGTCAATTCCATAATTGCAGGGTAAATCTCTGGATCGCCGCGTTTTCTAATTTTCTCTTTCCGAATCGGATCGTCCGTTTCATAATAGTCCTTGTGAATACGCATATCTAGGGGGAGTTTGTCGTCTCCTCTCAGCAACATTGCCAGATCCCAAGGGCCATCTAGAGTTAGCGTTAGAAATAATTCGGGATGGCGTCTTTGTATCTCCGAAATCGTATCAAAATACATTTTGAGATGACCCGTAGCTTCCTCTGGAATTTTAATCTTTTGTATGTCTTCTTTACTCTTAATCGGATACCCAACTGGGTAAGGCACCCGTTCTTCGGAGATTTTGAATTCCGTACCCATTTCACACGCACCGACTATCATCACACCTTGCCATATCGGCACCATAATCATATCGCAATCAAACCGTTCACAAACCAGGTCAGCCAATGCAACATTTGCTTCAGGGCTTTCTACTGTTAATTTCCAGTTATATTTCGGGTCCAACATGGATGGTTCGATATTTGTGGCCGCCAGCATTGTCGGTATTCGGTCTGGGAGACCGAATTGGGCTAGCATGAAGCGCTCCAGCCCGTTAAGCTTACCGATATGTAATTTGCCCTTAATTAAGGCTTTCAGCATGGTCACTATTAGATTTGGCATGAAACTACTCCTTTCAACGGAATTATATAATCACCCATTATATTTAAATCTATTCAATATTATCAAGTTGAGCAAATAAAGTGGATTATACCCTTGCATACGGGAATGAATCTCTTATAGTAATATAAACAATATTTCAAACTCCATTTCTTCCTGAGTTATAAGTTCAATCTCGTCAGATTATTTTTATATCTTTTTTAAAAGGGTATGATATTTTTCCAATTCGATATAACAATCACTTACCTTTTTAAGAACCTCGACAGTTATGTTTTCATTATTTCTTTCCTTATAAAAATCATATGTTTGAAGATATGCTCTTATCGCTTTTTCGAACTTCCTTTCATTAAATAATTTATCTCCTTTAAGTAATAACCTAACATAATTCTTTTCTACATTCGTTTCGAATTTCGCCATGGGAGATTCTAAGGGATTATTTTATATTTAGACACAATGTTTTAATTTGAACTATATAATAAATACATTGTTAAAACTATAACTGAAATCTCATTCATAGAGGTAAACTTATAACAATTTTTTACAGTAAAAGGGGAAGAAAAGTTGTAAATCCTACTAAAAATCCTATAAAAATCCACGTAAAAAGGTTTCAATATCTTTTGAAACCTAATGATTTTAATTCTTTTACTAAACCAAATTTCCAACTCCCTTTACTATCATATATGTACTTATAAAGATAGTAAAAACACAAAAATTTGGAGCTGAGATAAAATAACCGAAAATCACATAAAAAATGATAAAGAAGAAGTCCCAAAATATGAAACTCTCGATGAACTTATCGCGTTATTACTTGAAGTAAGAGTGGATTTAGCAGTTTTACAGGAATCTGTTAATTCGGAATATATAAAAGAAGAACTTAAATGGGCAATTAACGGAATTGATATAGTTGGCTGTGGATTATCTCAAAATATTAGCAAAAAATTAAAAGAAAAATAGAAAGAATAAAAAAATTAAAGTTAAGTAGATTTACTGAAACTACATCATTGGTGGCATGCCGCCCCCCATTCCCATCCCTGGAGGCATCCCCATCCCTGGAGGTCCGCCCATCCCCGGAGGCATCCCTGGAGGGCCGCCAGCCGATTTGGTTGCTGCGATAACATCGTCGATGCGTAAAATCATTGAGGCAGCTTCGGTAGCGCTTTTTATTGCTTGTATTTTTACTATAGTAGGTTCTACAACGCCTATAGCCATCATGTCATCGATTATATCACCAGTTTCTAAATCGTGAGCTGCAAACTTTTTACCCGCTTGATGAGCAGCTCTCAATTTCATTAACACGTCAATTTGGTCTAATCCCGCGTTTTCTGCTAGCGTTTTCGGGACAATATCTAATGCATCGGCAAAAACTTCGACTGCTAGTTGTTCGCGCCCTCCTAGTGTTTGCGCGTATTTTCTTAATTGGATTGCGGCTTCAACTTCCGGAGCTCCACCGCCGCCAACAATCTTTTGATCTTCGACAACATCTCTTGTTACGCATAAAGCGTCGTGAATAGCCCTCTCAACTTCGTCAATAATAAGTTCAGTTCCACCCCGTATTAAAATTACAACGGATTTAGGATCTTTACATTCTTCGATGAAAATCCAACTATCGTTCATAATTTTGCGTTCTTCCACTAAGCCAGCGAATCCCAATTTGTCTTGAGTTATATCGTTGAGGTTAGTATAAATCATTCCACCAGTAGCTTTAGAGAGTTTTTCTAAATCAGACTTTTTAACGCGTCTTATGGCCATAATACCTGCTTTCGAGATGAAGTGTTGAGCCATATCATCGATTCCCTTCTGGCAAATTACTACATTTGCTCCTGAATTCACGATTTTCTCAACCATGGTTCTGAGCATGCGTTCTTCTTCGTCAAGGAATTGTTGAATTTGTTCTGGGCTCGTTATTTGGAGCTTAGCATCAAATTCTGTTTTTTCAATTTCTATAGCGCTCTGTAACAAAAGTATCTTTGCATCTTTAGCGATTTTAGGCATTCCTGGGCTAACAACTTCTTTATCCAAGATAATACCTTTAATAAGGGAAGTATCGTCAATTGACTCTCCCTCCTTTTTTTGGATTTGAACTTTGTCGATATCAGCGACCCAATCACCATTTGCGCTTTTTTCTGCTATTGATATAATTGCCTCGATACAAATTTCGGCTAGCATCTCTTTTGATTCAGAAACAAGTTTAGAAGACATACAAGTCATTGCAGAGTTCTTTAATCCTACCTTATCGTCAATTCCGCTTTTTATTGACATTTCTTCTAAGACTTCAATCGCTTTTTCAGCAGCTTTTCGGAATCCCTCAGTAATAACTGTTGGGTGAATTTTTTGTTCTATAAGTTTTTCTGCGCGCTTTAATAGTTCACCAGCAAGGATCACAGAAGTAGTTGTACCATCGCCTACTTCTGAATCTTGAGTTTTAGCAACTTCGACCATCATTTTAGCTGCAGGATGTTGTACATCGATTTCTTTTAGAATTGTTGCTCCGTCGTTTGTGATAACTACGTCACCAAACTGATCAACAAGCATTTTGTCCATTCCACGTGGTCCTAACGAGGTTCGCACTGCTTCAGCTATAACTTTTGCTGCTGCGATGTTGTTATGCATTGCGTCTCTTCCACGAGTTCTCTCAGTACCTTCCCGCATTATAAAAATAGGTTGTCCGCTTAATCCCATATTTAATTCACACTATATTGATTTTTTTATAATATTTTTATTTATTTATATATAATGATCTCTAAGTCATAAAATTAAAAAAGTTTACGAAAATATGATAAAATAATATTTTTTCTAATTTAAGACAAAAAACAATAATAATTTCATTAGCAAAATTGCATAAATAGATTTAAAATTTTAAAGTTATTAGAAAATTATTTAGTTAACTCTCTTTTCTTTGGCCGCAAATCTTTAGACCTGCATCTGCGACACTTTTTTGCTTTGATAGGATTCAGAGCCCCGCATTTACGGCACACGCTTTTCATTAATAAATGATATCTGGCAATCTTTCTTTTATATAGGTCATCAATGGGCAAACTTTAATCTCCTCGATTTTTTACTCGTTTTAGTTAATTTACTAATTACTTTAGTACATTACTATTCAAAATTTTTTCTTTTATTGATTAATCACGTATCGATAAAAGAACATTTTGGAAAACATTCTAAAGCTAAAAAATTTTTAGTTTTTGCTTTCGAGTTATTTTTCAAATGAAAAAATTAAAATTTTATAATTAATAATTCAAAATATAATAAAATATTATAAATTTCAAAGCTAGATGAATTAAGTTGCCAAAAGAGATATTTGACGAAGCGAGGTTTTTAGAGTTATCAGAGCGAGCTTTTCACTGTAGGGTTAAAAGGTCGAAAGATGTGGTGAAGTTAAAGCTTAGGACAAAACGACATCTTTTCACTTTTAAAACTGATCCAGCTACTGCTGATAGACTTGTAAAAAGCATTGGTTGTGATATCATCGAGCTATAAATAGATGATATATTAATTTTTATGGTTCAAAGTTAATGAAAAAACTTCCAGCGTGTAAAACATGTGTTAGTTCCGGATTTTATTGCACTAGTTGTCAAGATAAACTAGATGCGGGAGTACTTACTCAGTTTGAGTTAGATTTAGCGAAGGATTTACTTAAATTGGAAGAAAGCGAAAATTTTGGGTTTTTAAGCGACATTTCTTTCTATAACGCTATTGATTTTGAGGATGTAGTAATCTTAGTGGTTGGTAGGAGAGATAAGATCAAAATTAAACAAAATTTGGTTGATTGGATAAAGGAAACTTACGAAATAGACGAATTAATCTTAATTGAGCAAACTAAAAGCCCAAGGCCCGCTTTAGAAAGTTTAATTTCTCCTTATAAATTATTTTCATTAAACGAGATTTTTTTAGCTACTGGGGATATTGAATTTAAAGGCGTTCTTAATAAAACCGATCAAGACGTAATATTATTTACCCAAGAAGAGCTTGAAGAGTTAGTTTTAGAACTTACTGGTAATGTAATTCGCATTGAATTTATATAATTCTAAAGAATTTATTTCTTAATTTCTTAATACTAAGTAGGTTTAAATTATTATGGATGAATATAAACAAGTTATCTTAATTAGGACAGATTTAAAAATGGGTACTGGTAAAAAGTGCGCTCAATCGTGTCATGCTTCAATATCGGCTTCAGATTTAGTTAGAACGAAAAATAAAGCAGTTTGGAAAAATTGGAAGAATACAGGCCAAAAGAAAGTAGTTCTAAGAGTGAGTGGCATGGAGGATTTGAGAGATATAGTTATTCAATTAGAAAAAAATAACATAATGTACTTTTTAGTGAAGGACGCTGGATTAACGCAACTGACTCCTGGAACCACAACAGCTCTTGGTATCGGACCTACACTATCAAAATCTATAGATAAAATAACTGGAGATTTAAAGTTATTGTAATTTAACACTTTCAGGCTAAATAAATTGGAAAGAAGTAACAATAATAATCATATTTTTCAAAATAAAAACGAGAGAGAACTTGAAAAAGGCGTAGGAATTGAAATTTATTCCACACCAGGTTTTAGCGGTATTAGTGCTATTTATAAAAAAAGGTATAAAGACTTTATTGTTAAAGAGATAACCCGTACAGGGCAGACTCTCGAGATCAGCGGGTATGATACCACTATTAGTTTTTCTGAAGATTCAAAAGATAAGTATACGACATTTAATTTAGTGAAAATCAACATAGATACATTTGGAGCGATAAGAATGATTAGTAGAGCATTGAATATACATCCTAATTTAATAGAAGTAGCAGGGTTAAAAGATAAGCGTTCTATTAGCGTCCAAAAAGCTTCAATTAAAGGAAATCATGTCGAAAAACTAAAAAAATTAAAGTTAAAAGATATTTTTTTTAGAGGCATAACGCCTACAAGGAAGCCCGTTAAATTGGGAAGTAATAGGGGTAATCATTTTATAATTACTCTTAGAAATATCGAAAAAGAAGTAAATGAAGAAAAAAGAATTAAGGCGTTATTCAACGAGTTACACACTCGTGGTTTTCCTAATTACTACGGACTTCAAAGATTTGGTACTTTTAGGCCAAATTCACATATAATAGGGCGATTTATAATAGAAGGCGAATATCAAAAGGCATATGAAGAGTTTGTTTTAGCAACTTATTCAACAGAATTACCTCAATCCCAACTAGTTCGTGAGAAATTAAAAAAATCTGGTGACCTTGAAAAAGCTTACAATTCATTCCCTGAAAGTTTAAATTATGAAAGGGATATGATTAAATACTTATTAGATAATCCAAGAGATTACGAGGGAGCGATTAATCATTTACCTAATTATCTTATTAAAATCTTGATTAGCTCTTTTCAGTCTTATCTGTTTAATAAAATGCTATCGTTAAGACATAAATATGGAAAATCTTTATGTAAACCAATTAAGGGCGATGTTTTTGTTATCTTAGATGATGTTAATGGGAACATCACTCAAATAAAATATACATACGGTGGGTTGTACGATAAATTTTTGCGAGAAGCAAATAATTTAAATCGGGCAAGAATAGTAATACCACTAATAGGGTATAATACAAACTTAGACGATTTCCCCTTAATGAAATCTCTACTTTTAGAAATTCTCGATAAGGAGCAAATTACTGCAGAAATATTTAATAATAAATTACTATACACTTATGAATTTAAAGGTTCTTTTAGGCCGATAATCGTTAAACCGCTTGGTTTAAAAATATTAGAATATACTGAAGACGACATCTACCAAAATAAGAATAAATTAAAAATCGAATTTTCTCTCCAGAAAGGTTCTTACGCAACAATGTTATTACGTGAAATAATAAAATAAAGAACTAATTAATGCTTATTTCATATTCTTGAGAGGTCTCATTTCCAAGAATATCAATTACCTTTACTGATATTTGATATTTACCTGATTTTTCATAGTAATATCGATATGAGGTTAAATCTAGTTTACGGTTTTTTGGCGTTCTGTATGAAATCCACATCACATTGAAATAACTATTTTGACTATTAAAATCAATAGTCCAACTATCTATCCAATCAGAAAAAGAATTTATCTTTTTTTTAAGTTTATTCTCAATTAAATCTAAATTTGGAACAAAATAGTCTATTAATTCAATTGATACCTTATTATTGTCTTTTAGTATCTTAATTTCAAATTTTACATCTTGAAATAGATTTTTTTTTTTTGTCTTTTGAATGTTATTCACTAAAAATTCATCATAAGCGTTAATATCTTGGAGATTTTTGTTAACACTTAAAATTTTGAATGGATAAGGATTTTTTTTATATTTTTTTTCCCAATTAATAAGATCGTTACTATTATAAATGTCAAGGATTCTCTTGCGGCTTATGTTTATCGCGTGTTTTGCCATATCTGAACCAATCCATCGCCTCCCAAGTTTTTCTGCTACTGCTAATGTTGTGCCCGAGCCACAGAAAAAATCTGCTACTATGTCTGTTTCGTTAGAAGATGCAAGGATAATTCTTTTCAACAATCTTTCTGGCTTTTGAGTTGAAAAAGCTTGATATTCTAAAGTATTTGCTCTAATGTATGGAACATCGTTCCATAAATCTCGAGGAAAAATACCATTTTCTCGGATATATACTTTTCGCGATAATTTTTTACCATTATGACTTCCTCCTCTGTAATAATACGTCCCGATTTCGTCTTTTTTAAGAGCATTTTTAACCCGGTTTGAATATTCCATGTAAATCTTTGGATCGTCGTTAAATACGTAATCATTCGATTTTGTATAAAATAATAACACATCATAAGAACGAATAAAAAATCGTCTCGTTTTCGCCGATGCAGCTGGATAAGCCCATATTATCTCATTTTTAAAATTTTCTATACCAAAGATTTCGTCCATAATTATTTTTATGTAATGAGAAACGTGCCAATCTAAATGCACGTAAATGCTTCCGTCTTCAGCAAGTAGCTCTTTCATTAATACTAATCTTTCGTATAAAAAATCGATATATGCATCTATTCCTCCACTCCATGTGTCTGAGTAAGCCTTAGTAACCTCAAAAGCGTTATTTTCACCTATTAACGTTTTGAATTTGAAATCACCTCCAGTTGCGAAAGGAGGATCGATGTATATTATTCTTATCTTCTTTGAAAACTTTTTTATCAGCGAATTTATAACATTTCTATTATCGCCCCAAATTAAGAGATTGTCCCAATCATTGACTTTAAGTTGGTTTTTTTGGTCATTCTCAGTATTTTTTTGAATTAATTCATTATAAGATGTGAATTTATTGATTGTGGGGCTTTTTATTGATTCCAATATTTGGAAAGGATAAGATATTTGAGTTTTAAATGTTTTAGACTTTTCAAATTTATCTTTATTTTTCCAATATAGATTTGGCATTTTTAATTATAAGATAACAAAAAATTTATTGTTAATTTCCTTTTCAAATTTAATTTTAATAAAACTTGAGATTTTATGGTTAATATGTCTATTGATGAAATGAATGGTTGGAGAAAAACTCACTATACAAGAGATGTTACGCCTGAATTAGCCGGTCAAGAGGTAATCCTTGCTGGATGGGTAAGAAATTATCGAGATCTTGGAGGTCTGAAGTTTATAAACTTCCAAGATAAATATGGCGAACGACAGATTACTTTAAAAAAAGGGGTCGTTTCTGATGAGTTATTTGAAAAAGCAAAAGTTGGTTATCAATACTGTCTTATGATAAAAGGAAAAGTGAAAAAATTTGAAAAAGCACCAGGTGGGATTGAAATTATTCCAACTGAAATTAAAATTTTAAATAGGACTCCCGATAAACTTCCAATTGATATGACAGGAGAAACAATTTCAGACCTTGATCTTAGACTTAATAATAGAGCGTTAGATTTGAGATCTTTAAGAAATCAAGCAATTTTTGAAATTCGTGGACAGGTGTTAATGTCAATTAGGAACTTTCTACTCAAACGAGATTTTACAGAAATAACTACCCCTAAGATAATAGGTTCCGCGACTGAAGGGGGTACAGAGTTATTTCCAATTATGTATTTCGATAAAGAGGCGTTTTTAATACAATCTGCTCAATTATACAAAGAACAGTTAGGTGGAGTATATGAAAGGGTCTTTGAAATTAGCCCCGCCTTTAGAGCTGAGAAAAGCCATACGAAAAGACATTTATGCGAGATTTTCACGTTAGATGTTGAGATGTCTTTTGCTGATATGAATGATGTTCAAAAAATTTTAGAAGAATTGGTTTATAATGTTGTAGAAGATGTTCGAGAAAATAGAATGCCTGCTTTGAAAGTTTTAAATATGGAAGATAAAACATTAGTTCCAAAATTACCTTTTCCTCGCTACAAATACGATGAAATCATTGAATTAGTTGCTAATAAATTTGGAATAACTATTGAATGGGGAGAAGATATTTCTACAGAAGCATATCGTAAATTAGGTGAAGAATTAACGGGATATTACTATATAACTCATTGGCCAATGGAAATAAAGCCATTTTATATTTTACCGTCAAAAAATCCAAAATATAGCGAATCTTTTGATCTTCAAATGGGATGGCTTGAATTAACTTCGGGAGGAACAAGAGTTCACTATAAACAACAATTAATTGATGCTATTGAAGCTAAAGGATTAAATCCCGCATCTTTTGAATCACACATTAACGTGTTTGGTTTTGGAATGCCACCTCATGCGGGTTTTGGCTTAGGAATAGCTCGGTGGATAACCTTTATATGTGGTCTTGATGACATTCGGGAAGCGGTAATGTATCCTCGAACACCCGACCGCCTTACTCCATAAGGCTTATATTTTTGATATAAATTATTAATTTAATTAATTTTTTTGTAATTATGTCGAACGATTGGATAGAATCTTACATTAGAGCTGGTAAAGCTGTTAAAGCTGCCAAAAAGGTTGCTGTAAAATTAATAAAGCCAGGAGTTCCATTCTTAGAAATTGCTAATATGTGTGAGGAAGAAATATTAAATCACGGTTGTGAGTTATCTTTTCCAATCAATATGTCTCTAGATGAGATAGCTGCTCATTATAGTCCGTCGATCGATGATAGTACTATTGTACCTAATAAGGGATTATTGAAAATCGATATAGGTTCCCACTATGACGGTTATATTGCCGATTCAGCAATAACATTTAACATAAATAACGATGAAACGCTCCAAAACATTATAGACGCCGCTCAAGAAGCCCTTGAAGCAGCAATTGAAATTTTTAAACCTGGCACAAAATTATACGAATTGGGAGATGCAATTGTTAAAAAAATTAAAAATCGTGGATTAGAACCAATTTATAATCTTGGAGGCCACGAATTGAAACGATTCAACTTACATGCAGGTCCTTTTATTCCAAATTATAAAGCTATAAGCCATAATCAAATCTTAAAACCTGGAGATGCTTATGCGTGTGAACCATTTGCTACTTCTGGCGAAGGTATAGTAGAAAATGGTACTAAATCTTATATTTATCGATTTAAAAAAGCAAAGAAGGGTTTACCCTTTATAGAGAAGAATTATATGGATCAAATAAACAAATTAACTAAAAAACTACCCTTTTCGCCCCGTTTGCTCGAAAAGCATAATATCATCCCAAAAAGTAAGATTCAAAGAACAATTGATGTTTTTGTTCGCAAAAAAATTCTAGATCATTATCCACTATTAATAGAAAAAACTAAAAAACCAGTTGCTCAACAAGAACACACCATCATAATCGATATGGATGGAAAACCTATTGTTACAACATAAAGATAAAAATAAGGAAAACATCACAAGTGTTATATTATGTGCCGGTGAAGGCACTCGTGTTAGAGATATTGCGAAACACATTCCAAAGCCACTGATTAAAATCAAATCTTTAAACAATCAAACTATTCTTTCGCATTTGATTTCTAGTTTAATCAATTTAGAGATTGAACCAATTGTAGTGGTAACAGGTCATTTAGGCGAGCAAATTGAAGATTTTGTAGTTTCATACCAAATAAATAATAAATTAAAAAAAAAGAAAATATTAGTAAATCGCTCTGGAGTTCAATATAAATTAGGTCCATTACATTCCTTTCTAAGCATTACAGGAAATAACCAAATATATAAAGAGAATAAAGTTTTTATGATCTTTCCGGGAGATACTATTTTTGATTACAATCTTTTGCAAGAAGCTTTGAACCTTTTATTAAAAAATTATAGTCTACTTGATAACTGTTCAATTATTTTTTACAGAAAGATAAAAATTAGCTCGCTAAAAGAAAGATTTAAAACACACGATCCTAACTTGTTCAAAACAATATCCTATTTAAAAATAAATAGAAACGGATCAAAATCAATTGTCAGAGAGATCAAACAGAGAATTTTAAGCTCTTTAATAAATAAAAAAACAATCCTTCAAGTTATACCCATTTTTATTTTCAGTTTTAGGATAGTTCAAGAAATTAAAAATTTAGCAAATTGTAATAGATTAAAAACAATTAGAGAAATTGTTAATTTAATAATTAAGAAAGAAGAAATATTTTTAGCCCTTTCTATTGATCCTGAATATAATTTTTGTGATATTGATTCTCCCATTGATTTAAGGATCTTAAATGAAAAAAAAAAAGATGGACAATAGTAGCTCCGATATTCTAGTATTCTTGTTTCAAAGGAAATGCGTCTTTTACTCCATTGAATCGAATCTTAAATCAAAGCTCCTATTGTAAGACTTTATAGCTTTTATTGAAAGATATTAATGTTTGGATGTCTCGTGTAGCATATATATCAAAAAAATTGTTTAATTCGACAAGAGATCAGGCAAGAGTGTCAACTTGCACCATAACTAATATCAATTTTAAACTGATTGCTATATCTCTATTATTACATTATTGCTCCAAAGTGCTAATTTATTAGGAATGGGATATACTTAGTCTAAATTAATTTTCCTGTGATTTAGTATAACGCACTAAAGGAACGTGATAAAATAAATCCGCGTGGAAACCAAGTCATAAGCATTAACTCTGGGCGTACCAAAAAAAATCCAGAACTTAAGAATCTACTATCAATTTTGCAACAACAAGCTGGTTGTTTCAATTGTAATGATGTATTCTAAACCAATGCATATATTATTACTATTGTCCAACAATATACATCACAATAAGACTATTTAAATGTTATTATTAAATTAATTTCTAATTTACTCTTTTAGTAATAGAAAGTTTAATAAATCCGAAAGTTAACATTCCAGATAAGATTAATTACAGTAAATACTAATTATTGAGCGTTTATGTCTGATAGCGGAATAATATCCATAAAAATTGATCTCTTCGGGATTGGGAGCGTATCTGCAAATATAATTCGACATTATGCCCCCTTCTCTGCCGACGCTATTCTAAATAAGATGCCCTTTGTTCTAAAAGGTCGATTTAGTTTTGGAGCAAAAACCTATTGGACGCTTCCAGGTTTGGAATTATATAAAGGCCATAATTCGAAATCAATTAAAGTCGTTGAAAAAGGAGATATTATATATAACCCAAAAACTGATGAATTGATAATCCTTATAGAAAGTACAGAAATGCCAAACAAAATAAATAAGATTGGAAAAGTTACGGAAAATATAGAATTTTTTCTCCAAGCTAGAAATGGCTTAGGGACTAAACTCTCCAGAGTGAAATAGAAATCAAGGAGAACTAAATGGCTATCTCGAATAAATTAACTGTTGTTTTCACTTTTTTCTACTTAGGGGTTATTATCTATTTGATCTTATTCTTAACAGTTCCAGAGATTCAACAAGCAATAATTCTGTCAAGGCACGATATTACTGGACTTACAGACGGTTCCAATTATATCATAGCACTCTTAATCTCTTTTTTTATTTGTCTTATAGGAAACGCTAGTATAGGGTTTCCTATACCATATCCCTTTATTCTTTTTTCTTTTTCTAATTCAATTTATCTTAAATATTCAATTGCAGGGTTGACCTTGAGTGAAGTACTGATAAATGGTCCTTTTTGGTTAGAAATACTAGGAATCGCTGTTGTTGGCGGGTTGGGGAGCGCACTAGGCGAACTTGTAGGCTTCTTGATAGGAATTGGCGCAAAAAAAATTGCTAATAAAACTCACTCAAAAACACTTGCAAATATACAAGGATTCGGTAAGCTGGTATTAGATCGCCCTAAATCCATGCATTTATACATATTTATTGCCGCAGCCCTGCCAATTCCCGACGACCCTCTGTGGATCGCTTTAGGAATGTCAGATAAAAAAATAAATTTCTCTAGGTGCATTATATGGGCCTGGGCAGGAAAGAATATCACCACTCTATTCTATGTAATTTTCCCTTTATTAATTTTACTTGGATTTAGTGCTACTGGAATTGAACTTAATGATATCTCAAGCGTAATAACAGAATCTATAATGTTATTAATTACTCTAGCAATTATGCAATTCATTCTGCAATTTAATTGGGATAAATATCTTGATAAAGGAAGTTAGAATAATTCAGAGCTCAAATAAATAAAATTGAACTTTATTTTTTCTTCTCTTCATTTCTTAAGCAGTTTTTACAAACGAAGACTGTCTTCTCTTTATTTTTCGAATTTTCGTCTTGGTAAATTCTTTTGTAAATATAATCTCCGCATACCATACACAAAGTTGTGGTTCGCGTTTCGTTTAAGACGGGACCTAACTTGTCAAATGTCATAAATGGTTATCTACATCAATATAAGTTAATTTAATGTTGATTATAAAGTTTAGATTTTTGATTTTGAAATTGTAATTTCAATTTTACTAATTAAATCCTTTTTATTTCGATTATTTGAGTTATTTCTTCTATAATTGTTATTTCTTTTATAATTACCTTGCTGTCTTCTTTCGAAATAAGGACGACTTCCCAGTGAAACATTCTCTATTTCTACAGAAGGATACATGCGATTTCTTACAATTTCTGCTACTTCAACTGCAGTAGAAATCTCCTCGCCCTCTCCTTTTATTAATAACGATTTAGTACCCCCTGAAAAAGCAAAAATAGCTTCTTTTATTGTTTTTTCTTTATCTGCACGATTTCTTATTATTATATGTGTTGTAGGCATGTAAGAATTTGTTAAGTTTGATTTAAAAGCAGATTAAGTATTAAATATTCTCCAAGTAATATAAAAGTTATTTAAATTCAATACTTTGAAATCTTAAAAAATTTGTGAGAATTAGAAGTTCAAATATTAAATTCTGAACGAGAATTAAGATCATCTAATATCTTTTTATATTCAGAACTTCTTTCCTCAAAGTGTTCAATTATTTTCCTTTCATCTGTATCTAAATAATCAAATAGAGGAGAAATAATTTCAATACGCTTAGTAAACTCGTTCATTAGTTTTTTATGCCATTCATTCGGCTTGGCTAGCATTGCTTTAATTTTTTTTTTAAATTTATCTTTCTTTTGTTCAACATCTTTCATTTGATTAGTTTTCTTTATCTTAATTAGACTATTTTCGCATTTTCTAAATTCTTTTTCTATTTTTTCTCTAAATTTAGGGATTCTATAAATTTTTTTGTCAATATCAGGATCCCATTCGTATAAATAATAGTCATCCTCTTCAGCTTCTTTTTCGTCATCAGTTAATTTAATCTCTTTTTTCAAGACCATAATGAGACCAAAGTTTCTCTGGAGTTGAGCCAAATACCTTCGTCGTAAAATATCATCAATATACTTAACTTCCTTTAAAACATTTTTCATGTTTTTAAAAATTTTTTTAACTTCTTTTTCAGCGTTTTTTACCATTTTTTCTTTACTTAATTCAAATTTTAGTTCTATAGTATTAGAATAAGTAGCAAACATTCCGCGATCGGGGTTCTTTAGCCTTATTCCCGCAATTCCTAAGTAATAAGTACTAGACGCAATTTCAGTATGATCAAACACTAAAGCTATAGCAAAAGGATTTACACCTTGATAAAAAAGTTGCGTTTCAATGTCTCTAGGCGAGAATATAAAGCCAATACCAGGGTGTGTATGCCACCACCCTACAAAGAAGTCTTCTTTATTATCTTGGATAGATCTTTCATAGACTGCCGTGTTAAATTGTGCTGTATCTACATAATGTTTGCTTTTATATTCAACATAGGCTCTATCACCAACCATCACGGGGATTGCATCTTTAATGATAACTTCTTTATTATCTTTTATCGAGCCTATTAGAATTCCATAAACTTCACGCCAAGCTTTTTGAGGTAAATCCTTATTTCCATATCGCATTGCGTAGCCAATAATTCGCCTATATGCGTTATATGAAATAAAAGTAGGAGTTTCCGCCGGATCTATACCATTTTTTTGAATATGATGTTCTTTTGTTGATAATTCAATAATATTATCTGATTTAGAAGTTAATTTTTCATCATCTTCTTTATCGATTTTGTTTTGTTCTCTTCCGCTCATCAAATAATCAATTTCTAAAGTATTTTGACAAATTAATTATAAATTAATGGCTTTTATTCTTTTATAGTCTTATTATATTAATTCGAAAAACATTCTTAAAAAGTTATGAAAGTTATTGGGTTTTGCGGGCTTCCGGGTTCTGGTAAATCATCTGCTTTAATTGCGGTTGAAGATTTAGGTATAATAATAACGATGGGCGATGTGATTAGGAAAGAGGCTATAAATAAAAATATCGAGCCTAATAACGAAAATTTGGGTAAAATAGCCAAAGAATTAAGAGAACGAGGGGGTGATGCGATTGTGGCAGAAAAGTCGGTTGAGATGATTAAAAACCAAACAAATAAAGTAGTTTTTGTGGATGGGATAAGATCTCTATCTGAAATAGAAATATTTCGTAGATATTGGAAATTTCCGGTTATTGTTATTGAAACTAGTAATGAATTGCGACATGAAAGGATAAAAAAGCGTGCTCGTAGCGACGATTCAAAAACTCTTATAGAAATTATGAAACGGGATAAGAGAGAGTTAGGATTTGGCCTTAAAGAAGTAATTAATAAAGCCAACTACAAAATAATGAACGATTCTTCTAAAGAAAAATTAAAAAAAATAACAAGAGAAATAGTTTTAGAAATAATTCAGAATTATTAGAAGCAGTTAATCGAATTTTAAATAATCTGCTATAGTTTTAGCTAAAGATACTTTAGCTACTTCGTTATCAATTGAATCAGTACCTATGATATAATCTGCTCCAGCTTTTAAGATGCGATACTTCGCATGCTGCAACATTAAAGCGTGTGTTGCCACAGCAAATACTTTTTTAGCTCCACTATCTTTAGATAATCTGATTGCTGTTGCCATCGTTCCTCCTGTTGCGATAATATCATCTGCAATGACTACATCTTTATTTTTCAAACTTAAATTGCCCGTCATAGTTATTTCCCCGGTTTTAATGTTGCGAGTTTTATCAAAATAATCAACAAGTACATGTTCTCCAAAATGTTTTGCAAAAGCTTTAGATCTTTCAACTGCACCTTTGTCAGGTGAAACAACAACAATGTCTTTTTCACTTAACGACTTAATGTAATCTGCTAATATCTTCATTGAATCAATATTAATTGTTTTACACGATAAATTTTCTAAAATTTCAGGAGAATGAACATCTACAGTATAGAATTCATCTATACCTAAAGAATTAATTATACGTAAAATCACGTGAGCAAAAGGACATTCACCAGGTCTAAATACTTTATCTTGCCTAGCATAAGCAAGGTAAGGTACTACGATGGTTATTTTGCTTGCCCCCATTCGTTTAACGGAATCTACCATCATTATTAGTTCAATTAGTCTTGAATTTTGGTTGCCGCAAAAATTTGGTCCTGTTGATTGAACGATGATGACTGCTTTTCCTTCTATTATAGTTTCATCTTCAATGTTAATTCTCAGATAATTCTCTCCGTCAGGAAACGTTTTAAATTCAGTATTTATCGATTCAATACTTAATTCATTAGCAATCTTTACTCCCAGCATTTGAGAAGCTGGACCTACGATAAGAATTTTTTCCATAAAATACCACTTTATCTATTTGGAATTTAACATTTTAATTAATGAATTCTTTCTTATATTTTTTTTAAAAATTCAAGAGAAATGTTGAAAATTTCTTCTCTATGCCCCTTGAATGAATGACCCCCTGTTTCGAATTGTACTACATTTTCCTTCTTTAGTCCAAGATGGTTTTTTATTTGGTCTAAATTCTCAAAAGGAATTCTTTGATCGTCTTTACAATGAGCAATCAGTATTCTCTCATTATTTTTCGGATCTTTATTTAAATGATATTTAGGGCTTATAAGTTTTATAATATCATCAGGGAATTTTATTCTTGTTGTTATATAATCATAACGAGTACACAGTGCTATTAACTTTTTTATCCTCTTATCAAGAAACCCGTGAGTTAAAATAATTGCTCCTCCCAAACTTCTGCCAAATAATACTATCTGACAGTCTAATAATTTTTCTGATTGCTCATTTACAACCCAACTAATTACTTCTTTAATATCTGAAAATATTTTAGCAACCATTTTATCCCATCTTGAACCCGTTTGCTTTTTGGTCTCTCCATGTGCGCGGTAATCATACGATAAGACGTAAAATCCAGCACTCGCAAACTTTTCTGTAAACAACTTTACAAAATAACTTTCTCTATGATCTAATAATCCTGCAAGGTTTATTATAAATGGGGCTTTTGGAGGCGTATTCAAGGAGTAATAAATTGAACCTTTGAGCTTTATATTATCAGATTCTATCGGAATTTCTATGTTTTCAATTTCTACAGTAGTCATGTTAAGATTAATTAAACCTTATAGTTTTTATATTTTTCAATTAGACTCTTTAAAGTTCTCACAGTTAATTCTAAACAATGTTTATGATCGTCCGGTAAACCGTGTAACTCGCGATCTATATCTTCTGGTTTCAAATTCTCTGCAAATTCAATAGGTTTTCCTTCAATTAATAATGTAGTTTGACTTCCTGTTGCTACCGTAGCACCACAACCATCAGTATAAAAATTTGCGCTTTCAATTATTCCATTTTTAATTGTTAAATAAAATTCCATGGTGTCATTACATGGTCCTTTATATGAATGGGAAACTGTGAAATTAGACGGTATTCCCCAATTTTTTGGATTATGAAATAAAGCAACTACATGTTTGTTAAAAGCTTTAGTCTCTTCATCTATTATCTCTTGTTGGAGTCTCTCAACAAACTTATCAAAATCATCCTCATCTTCAGGCATGTTATTTGCTATCCTCTAAATGGTTCAAAATATGTTTCTCTAAACGTTCTTTTCTTATAATTTCGTTTGGAGCTTTATTATATTTATCTAAAATGCCTAAAATTTCCCGATTTAAGGCGTCGTGTTCGCGTAAACAACTACTTTTTTTCAAAAATTCCTCTCCGTGCCTTAATGCGACTAAATTTTCCGTAATTTTCATTAATTCCGTAGCAATAATACTGTTAATGTAAATTAAATCTGAATACATATTTTTCATATATATGCCTAATTTTAATTGGTCAGCAGACATATGCACTAAAACTTATTATTAGATATAAAAGTAATTTTAAAATGAAAAAGCAAAATAAATTGCTATATATATTAAGGCTCCAATAATGAAGGCACCTATGGCCCCCAATCTCGTGAAAAAGGTTTTCTTCATGTCGGGTTTTAGAACTTCCTTCGGGAAAGCTTTCAGATTCTTTAGATATTTATTGATAAGACGGTCTTCTTTTAAATCTAAAGTAATTGGAATTCTATAGGTTATAGATGCGGTGTTAAATTGAACAACATCGATTGGAAGGCATAAATAAAATATTATGAAAATAATCACCACAAACAATAACGAAGTGCTTAGGAGGTTATCAATTATTAAAGCCATTGTATCAGCAATTACCCAACCTTCTACTTGTTGAATCGTCATAAATACCAGTAATCCGCTTATTCCAAATACATCAAAGAAATCTAATTTTCTATACCACTTTCTCACATTGATCGACTCTACATTATTTGCGGCAACATAGTGGAATTTATAGTAAAATGATCGTTTGAACCTAAATTTCTTTAATTCTTCGTCAAACTGTAGTATATCTCCATCTTTACTACCAAAATCGTAAAACAGAGATTTTACTATTAGCATTAAACCATACATTAAGGAGATCCACCAAACTAAAGGACCAAAAAATAACATCTGCGTTAGCATAACTATTGCAAATATTATTAAAAACAATCCAAAGCCTAATTTGAATAATTGAAAATTAGTCGTACTTACATCTGAAAATAATCCACTCTTATTTAATTCCTCTCCTTCTCGTAAATTTGGATTACAATCTAAATAAGTGCTAAAATCCTCCTTGAACTGAGATTGTTGTTTTAATTTCACGGGAGAAAACCACATTTCATAAAGCCTCTCCTTTGTAGCGATTTCAAAATAGTTTTGCTGAAACATAACCAAAATAATTAAGGCAATGACGTCTAAAATAGAAATAACGACAAAAGTCCAAGATAGTACAAATTCTGGTCCTGCCCTTTCAGCAGCAAATAAGGGGATTGCTGTCATAAGTTGTAAAACGATAAAAGGAATCATTATTATAATCCAAGCTAATTTCGGGCCCGCGTGATTATTTTGATATCGAAGTACTTCAATGTCCTTCTTAGGAATCTCCGTTAACCACGGAAACCCAGGTCTTATTTCGTAAAAGAAAAGAAAATTCTTTGATCTAGAGAACACTCCCCGAAAGGGACTCAATAGAAAATATATTAGTAAACCCAGCCCAATTCCTAGCATTGGAAGACCCGTAACATAAAACCACGATGGTCCGCCAAGGAAAACAGCGCTCCCATATTTTATTTCGTGACCAATATCACCTCCGAATATAAGAAAAGAAAATATGCCAACAATGATTAAAAGTAATGCAGCTATACCTCTTGTTAATGTAATTGAATTAAATTTAACGAATTCTTCTATTGGTTCTCTTAAATCGCGCATTCTTTTTATTGTCAAAGAATTTTCCCGGATGTAATAGGGCGTAATGAAAAATTTTGATGTTATTATCCCTCCAAAAACAATTATTAGGATATCAACAAATAACGAGAGATTAATTCCTTCGAGGGTTATTTCAAAATCAAATCCCGTAAATAAGAATAAAAATCCTAAAAACATTATAAAAAGACCAGTAAGTAGAAAAATAAAGCGTAAGATTCGCTTTTTAGGGTGTGTTAATTTTAATTTTTCAATTTCTTCGTTGTTTAAATAACTCATCAGATGCACATTAATTTATCAAAACTATTAATATATCTTTTGTTTTTATCTTTAATAAAATTGCAATTTTAAAAAATTTAAAAATGATTGATTTCAATTATTAATAAATTTAGATTTAAATAGAAAATGGATTATAAAAACTTTCACGACGGTTTATTATCAATATCGTTAATTCAATTTATTATATCGCTTACTTTTTTAATAGGTTCGATAGTTTTAAAACCCTTTATTGCCTTGGAACCTAAAGAAAGAGATTATATCGTTTTATTAACAGTATTAAATATAAGTTTTAGCATCTACTACATAATAGAAGCGTTAAGATTAGAAAACGTTTTTAAACTGGAAGACAAGCATGTTATTAAATTTGGAAAAAGGATTGGAATCGTATCTTTAGTCTATTTACCCTTATATTTTACATTTTTCTCACTTTTATTTCTTAATTTGCACGAGTTGCAAGTGATGATGGTTTACTTAATTCTCATTATAGAAACATTGTTACTTGGGGTTGTATTTAAAGAAGTTTACGATCTTCTCTTTATATCTGAAGCTGAAAGAAAGTTTGAATTAGAAAAAAATCGTAAATTATACTTAGAACCTTAAGAAGATTATTAAATTCAGTGTAATAAAAAATTTTAGATAAAAAGATATTTTCTCTTGAATTACATTTTAGCTAATTTTTCTAATGCGGTGTCGCACATTTTAAGTTTCGTGCTATATTTTTCCATAAGTTCTGCCCATTTTTCCACTTCAATTTCCTTATTATCTTTTAGCACTTTCAATTCATTAATAGTTCTTACGATGCCAGCTTTTTTGTCTATCAATCGCTCTCGTCTACTATACGGTATTTTTTGTTCCAGTTTTCTTTTTTGGAACGATTTAAACCTCTTAATGTTTAAATCCTTAGGTACAAATTTGGTTAAATATATGGTGCTTTTTGGAACGAACGGTGCTAAATTTTCTGGGATAATAATAATTGGTTCAGGATCCTGAATTCTTTTAATCTCGTCGTAATTTAAAATATCCATTGGATTTTCTTTCAATATATCCGTAACAATAGCCAAATTGCCGTCAATATTGCTTTTTTCTTCGCTTGATAAATCAGATAACTCTTGGAGCATTTCTTTCCAGATTTCTTTAGATTTATCGTAATAGAAATTTGCTTTTTGTTGTAACTTTCTAACTTTGTCTTTATTAATATTTGTAATCGAAGATTCTAACGAAGCTTGAGCTTTAAGATTGCAAGCTTTACCCATATCAAAGTGAAATTGAGCTCTTAGTTGTTGTTTTTTCTTCTCTTCGTGTTTTTTCAAATAAAATAATCTTTTTGATAAAGAGCTTAATCCCGAGTATAATTTTGAAGCGAAATAGGTATTATAAGAATTTTCTTCCTTTAAAGCAGCAATGCTTTGTGCTAAGATTCGTGCCTCCTCTGAATTCAATTCGAGATTTTCAGATGAAAGAGTTACTCCTAATTCAGTCTGATTAATAGATGCAGCACTAAAATACGCGGCAGTTTTGTACATTTTGCTGCATTCTACCATCGCTATTATCGCATCTTCCCAATCTTCCCCATCTTCAAATTTTTCTGATATATGAGAATAGCCTCTTGCCATCACCCATAAAGTACGTGCACACTCAAACATCAAATCTCTTATTTTAATTTCCTTGTTGTTGTCTAAAGGTTCTAAAAAATTCGGTGTGATGTCTAAATCTTTTAAAATTTTAATATGCTCTTCACTTTGATAGTTAATGTTTAAAATTTTAGTGTAATCTAAAACAAGGTTTAAATCGTCTAAACTAAAACTTTCTTCTTCTTTTTCTAAAGCTTCTTCAATTTTCTTTATTTTATAATGCAGATATCTAATACGCTGCATTATCTCGTTTGTAAAAAAAGTCATATTCCACACTTATAGTTTTTTGTTTAAATTTCAGTTAATTAAAATAATTTAATCATCATTTTAAAACCATTTTAAAAATATGAAAATTAATATAAATTAAAAATGATTAATCAAAAAATATTTATTTTTGAATTTGTGAGTGGAGGAGGATACAATCAAGTTGATATTCCTTCGTCTTTATTTTGCGAAGGTTATGCAATGTTAAGAACCATTATAGAAGATTTTAAAAAATTAGGTTTTCAAATTACTACATTATTAGATATTAGGATTGATTTTTTATCTCAATATTTAAAAGTAGATAAAATAAAACTAGTTAGAAAGAATGATGACTATATAAAAGTTTATACAGATTGCTTAAATGAATGTATTTATTGTTTTATTATTGCCCCAGAATTTTCAAAACACCTCTATAAACTTACTCAAATAGCAAAAGATCTTAAAAAGAAAATCCTAAGTATAGATTTAAACGGTGTTTGGTTGGGAACATCTAAGCTAGAGACTTACAAATATTTTATAGCTAATAAAGTCAACACTCCAAAAACCTATAAAATCCCTTTAAAAGGAGGAGAGATGGATGTAGATTTCATACTTCAAAAATTTGATCAGCTCGGTAGTTCCATAATAATGAAACCCGAAGATGGTGCAGGATCGGAATTACTATTTCACTTTACAACTAAAGATCAGATTTTACAGTTATTTGAAAGGCCTAAAGCAAAACTTGATACAGCTAGAAGCTATATAGTTCAAGAATATATTGATGGCGATGATTTAAGTATTTCTATAATTAACAGAACTAATCCTGAAAAGACTGACGCCATGGATCAGATAATTCTGAGTTTAAATACTCAAAATGTACAAAATCTAGATCCTAATAAAGATTCTCTCTACTTGGGAGGCTATACTCCAGTAGAAAATTATAAAGTTTTAAGAAATAAATTCGAAAAGATTTTAAAATCCATGGACTTAAAAAGTTTCCAGGGATATTTTGGAATAGATTTCATAAAAAAAGCAGATAATTCTATCTATTTTATAGAGATTAACCCAAGATTAACTACATCATATATCGGTATTAGGAACATATTGGATTATAATCCTATAGAATTCCTATTTAATCAATATAAATCTAAATTTGAATTAACAAAATTAGAGCCAAATAAGTTTTCACATTTCACTCGATTAGAATTGAAATACTCTGGAAATAAATCGTTCAAAAATATATTGAATTCCATTATCCCAAAATTAATGGGCGTGATTCCAGAAATAGTAACACCTCCAATTGCTTTAAGTAAAAAGGTTGTGGATCAAGACTTATCGTATTATTGTTTTATAGCAACGAAAACAAAGGATTTAGATTCTTCAGAGAAAAGAATTTCTAAAATTATTAAGATTTTTGAAGACTTTAATTTTAAAAAAATTAAATAGATAATAGAAGGATAATAGAAAAACCTCCGTAGTGGATCAACAGCGAAATAATTAACGATTTTTCAATTTTTAACTTTTTATTCACACTTAAATTATATGTTAACAACCATAAAGACAATACTTGGAATAAAATTACGAGCACATTATCTAATATTCTAATTGCTGGTAAATTTAAAGAACCTGTAGAGAATAAGATAAAATGCAATACTAAGTAAATATCTATAGGAAATAAAATAATGGGAAAAGAAATTAAAAATTTCAAGGTATTATCTTTTTTTTTATAAATTATCCGACATATACCTTCGTTAATTAGAAAAAAGAAAACAATATTGCCTATAAATATAATTGCAAGTATTATTTGAAGAATTGGTTCAATAAATTCAAATTCTATTATAGATTGCCCAAAAAAGAGAAATAAAGGAAATAAACCGTTCAAACCGCAAAATATTGCCCCTATTAAAGCAATCGTAATTGAAATTATTATCGTATAAATCATTTGGTTGCTTTCGTAATCAATATATTTTTTTGGAGTCAAACGCATTAATCCTTTCAAAATTGGCGAACTAAATTCTTTTTTACTAAAATCAGGAGTAATGATTGTATTTATGTTATCCTTTAACGAATTGTAAGCATGGGTCCCCAATTCAGTTAAGTAATACTTCTTATCATCACGTTGTTCAATTAAATGAGATAGAGTGTCTAAATGGTGGTAAATCGTGCCCGTACTTACCTTTAATTCTTTTTTAAGGTATGTAAACGAAGTAAATTTATTCTCTCCAATAATGTTTATGATCTTTCTCCTAAGCCCATGACCCAACGCGTAGTAAAAATTGGCCTCAGCATCGTAAATTTTAGCTTTTTTCGTATGCGTTTCTTCTTTTTCACTAATTGTTTGATCCCCTTCTCACTTAGCTTTCCTTAATTATAAGGACGTTTAAAATATCGAAGAATATTAATATTGAGCCCATAATTGAAAAGTAAAAACCTATTTGGGCGGTAGGAAGATAAATGAATTCTTTTGTGACGATTTCAAAAATGAATATCAAAAAAAATCCCAACCCAACGAGATTAATTATAACAGAATTAATTCTATAATCTATTTTATAAACGATTAAACCCGTTCCAACTAAACAGATTATTCCGCTAATTAGAGGGAATAGATATAAAAAAGAATCTTCAATTGCTACACTCGTTGTAATAATATATATGTATAATAAAGATTGGTTGGAGAACCAAGATAAAAATTCTGATATTATCAATAAAATCGAACCAGTTAATCCCAACAAACGAAAATCTAAATATTTTTTGATATTCATAATTTTTTATGTTTTATACGATTTTTATATTAAAAAAACATTCAATAATTTTTATAAACTAAAATAGTAATATTAATTTAATCTTAAAATAGAACTACAAAAAATCTTTAATTATAGTTGAACAGAAATGTCATCGGAAAAAGAAAAAGAAATTGATCTGGACTCGATACCCCTTCTCGATTATTTGAAGCAAGCGATCCCCGTCGAGGAACTTAGGGATTTCTCGTCTGTAAGGCGTATTGGGAGCATAGATTTCGTAAAGGGCGTAGCAATTGTTTTTATAATAATGGCGCATGCAGGAGGTGCGTGGCTCGATTCTACTTGGGTGTTTCTCTATGCTATAATGTTTACTTTTATGGACCTTCTTGGTCCATCTTTATTTGTTTTTTTATCCGCATTAAGCGTCGTATTTAGTATTCGGCGAAAAAAGGGAAAGTTACCGGAAAAGGTCATAAGAAATAGAATTTTCTCTCGAGGAATAATGATTATTGTAATTGCAATTATATTCAATATAATTTCTATCGAGTTCACAATCGAAGGTTACTCTTTTCCCGCCACACTTTGGGGTTGGAACATCCTAATGTTTATAGGCGCTTCACAGATCTTCTCTTATTACGCTTTAAAACTTAGTAAAATTTCTCGAGCTGTAATAGGAATGTTTATTATATTTACATCTGACACAATTAGATTTTGGCTTTTTCAAGGAAAAGAAGCGGGAGATGTAATAATCTCTATTTTACATTATATTATAGTCTCACCTTCTCCTATGACCCCGTTGTTACCCTGGCTCTCAATCTGTTTTCTTTCTTCGATTTTTGGAGAATTCCTGTATGAAGCCATGATTGGAGGAACGAAAAAAGATTATAAAAAGTTATTTCGAACCTTTTTATATTGGGGGATTTTCCTTGTTCTTGCTGGCATTTTTTTAGGTAGCAATGGTTACGTTTCCGGAGGTTTTACAACCAGTGAACTTCCAATAAATGAATATCCTTTTATAGACCTCTTAAATGTAATACGAACACAAAGTATCATCCCCGGGGTTACATATCCTGGGATGTGGGAATTCTTAATTCGAGGACGAGCGCCTAACATGATATACAATTTAGGAGCCGCGCTTTTACTCATTGCCATTAGTTTTTATTTTATCGATATAAAAAGGAAAATGAATGTTTTTATATCCATGATGAATTACTATGGTAAAGTGTCGTTGAGTCTGTTTTTGCTACATTTTATATTTATTACGCTCTTTTTACATTCTCTCAATTTGGTTGTTTTTGTATTCGTTGTTCTTAGTTATATAGGATTTTGGGGGTTTTTAATGTATGTATGGAACGAATTTTATGGCGGCGCGGGTTCGCCGGAATGGATCATGGTCCAAGTCGGTAGAATTGGACAGAAGACAGGGGAGACTGTTAAGAAAGAAATACGCATAATAGAAGAAGAAATAAAAGAGACGGTTCATAAAATAAAACGCGAACGCGATGAAGGTACAGAGGGATAAGTCGATACAAATAATTTCTAATAAAATTTTCAATAATTTTTAATTTCTTATCTCAATTTTTCTTTTTTGTGATAAAGTTTAAATTTTCACAAGATAAGAATATTCTATAATAATTTTCAAGTAATAATTTTAATTGGTGAAAAATGTCGATTGAAAATGAATTAAGAACGGCAACTGAATCTCCTCCACTGTTCAATTACTTACAAGAATTAATCCCATTAGAAGATATTAGGGATTTTGCCTCGCCAAAACGAATTGGAAGCATTGATTTTGTAAAAGGTTTCGCAATTGTTTTTATTATATTAGCGCATTCGGGTAGCGCTTGGTTAAACAGTGAAAACCAATATGTTTACGGGATATTATTTTCATTAATGGATTTCATGGCCCATCGCTATTTGTTTTTCTTTCGGCTCTAAGCGTAATTTTCAGCATAAAAAACAAGCAAAATATACTCCCTATTAAAGTCATTCGCATGCGAATTTTCTCGAGAGGCGCGATGATTATCCTAATAGCGATGATTTATAATGTTGTATCCCTAACTTTGGATGGATTTGGCGTACCATTCCCTTTAAACCTTTGGGGTTGGAACATCTTGATGTTTATAGGCGCTTCACAGATCTTTTCATATTACGCTCTAAAATTAACTAAGTTTTATCGTGGCATTATTGCTATTTTAATCGTAATATTTTCAAATGTGATTAGAGACCTAATTTTTGTTCCAGGATTAGAAGGGAATAATTTAATCGTAATCGTAATTCATTTTATAGTAATCGGATCAAATCCCATGGTACCCCTCCTTCCGGGTCTTGCTATCTGTTTTATTTCTACTATATTTGGAGAATATCTCCACGAAGCTATGAATAAGGGGACTGACGATGCGTATGTTGGTTTATTTCGCATTTTTATGGTTTGGGGTATTATCTTGGTGGCGGTAGGTATTGGTTTAGGTACTAAATTGTACACTGAATCTTCAATGCCGGATGGACTCTTAGAATATCCTCACATGATCTTATTAAGTGTAGCAAATGGACCAAGTCCATTTCAAAGCTATTTTGTAATTCCCGGAATGCCTGAGTTTTTGATCAGAGGTAGAGGTCCAAACATGTTTTATAATTTAGGTGCTGCGCTTTTAATAATAGCCATCTGCTTTTATTTTATTGATATCAAGAAGAAATATGGTAATTTCGTTAAAATGCTAGTATATTACGGTAAAGTCCAGAGTGGCTAATGGCAGCGATGGGAAGACTTGGGAAGAAGAAACGAAAAAAATAGATAAAAAAATACGCAAACTCAAAAATATTTTTTCCTTATTACTTTTTTCTTTCGAAATACCAACCAGTACAATCCTAAAAATATAAATACCTTTAAGATAATATTGAATATAGTAAAATTAATAAAATAAAAATAGTAAATGTTCTCCTTAATAAGGATGAACTTTTGAACATCCTTAACCTAAGAGAAATAATCGCATTCCGTTGGTGATATCATTGGATAATTCGTCAAATAAATCGTCGTTTAAGTTTAAAGTTTGTTTGTTTGGGCCTGGGAATGTAGGTAAAACCTCCTTACTCGTCAGATATATAAAAGATTACTTTTCCTCCGATTTAAAGCAAACCATTGGTTCGAATTTCTTGATAAAGGATGTTGAAATTGACCAAAAAAATGTTAGACTTCTATTATGGGACATTGGTGGACAAGATCAGTTTGCAAAACTACGTACGATATATTTTAAAGGGAGCAATGCAGCACTTGGAGTATTCGATTTAACTTCGCCTCAATCCCTTTTAAAACTCCCTGGATGGATTAGTAGTATAAAGAAAACAGTTAAAAAGTCAATACCTATACTTATAGTGGGAAATAAGAAAGATTTAGAACGCCAAATTGAGAGGAGTGAGGCAGAAGACTTGGCAAAGCGATTAAATTGCGAGTATTTAGAAACTTCTGCTAAAACTGGCGAGAATGTTGAAATAGCTTTTGATAAATTAGCTCGAGCTTTGATCTCAAGCATCGAAAGATAAATTTCAATGCCCTATTTAATCGTTCAACCCTTCTAGCCTACCTTTATGTCAAATTTTTGTATCTCTTCAACCAAATTATCCAATCCAATAAATCTTATTGAATTTATTCCCAATACCCGAGCTGATCGAACATTATTAAAACCATCGTCAATAAATATAATTTCTTCTGGTTTACACCCTGCTATTTTTAAAGCATACTCGAAAACTTTCGGGTCCGGTTTTGTCATGTGTATTTCATGCGAGAGAATAAAATCGTCAAAAAGCTCCCAAATATCCCATTTTTGTTTCTTTAAATAAGTCCAATGACTAGAATTAATATTTGACATGCATATTATCTTTAGATTATTTAAAGTTTTGATTTTTCTAATTAACTCAACCATATCTAGATTGAGGTCTGCAATAATACTATTAAACGCGTTATAAAACTCAGTTTGATTAAGAGCACATACTTCAAGCAATTCGCAAGCTTGTTGGTAGAACTCTTTATCTGTTATTCTACCTTGATGATAAGTATCTGATTGACGAAAAAATTCTAACATTATTGGAGTTTTAGGTTTATTCAAAGGAGATGGAGTTATTACTTCATTAAAGAACCTGCTAAAATCTAAATCGATAAGTACATCTCCTAAATCGATTATAATACACTTTATTTTTGTAATCATACATCACCTATATATAATTCATGCGTTACTTTCTAAAATACACTTTGGTTGAAAATCGTCTAAAAGGTTTTGGTAATTTGTGTTTAGGGAAACCTTTCGTGTCGTTGTCGAGCATTTCCAGTAGTTCGCTTAATTTTATATTGTTTATGTTTTTTGAAGTGCCTTTTTTTGGGCCAATTGGTTGACCGATTAATCTTTTTCGTACCGAAATGGTTTGATCTTCTTGCTCTTTTTTACCTAATATTATTGTATATGGTATCCATTCTATTTCTGATTGTCGAATTTTTTTCCCTAATTTCTCATCTCTATCGTCAAAATCTACTCTGTAGGATTCTTTACTGAGAATCTCCAAAACTTTTTCAGCGTATTCTTTCTGATCTTCACTAACCGTGATAATTCTAACTTGTATAGGGGATATCCACGTCTTAAATCCGGGAACAATTTTGTTCTTATCCCTAATAGCTGTTTCAATCAACCCCCATAAAATTCTTTCTAGCCCCCCCGTTGGAGAATTGTGAAGAATTACAGGATACTTCTTTATACCATCAATATCTGTAAAATGAATGTTATATTTTTGTCTCTTTTTTCCTTTGTTATCGACCATATATTCAAGCGAACTTTCTACGTCAATTTGGTTAGTTGAGAGCGTAGCGCTTCTATTTTGAGCTGAGAGGACTGGTCTTTCGAACTTTAAAACAAAGTAAAAGTACCTTTCTTCCCATAATTCTAATAAAGCTGGTTGTCCTTCTTTCTTTATCAATTCTTTAATCCATTCTTTATTTTCTCTATAAAAATCTTGAGTTGCTCTGAAAATAATGTAAGATTTTATTCCCAGGTCGTCTAAAAGATTTTTTATTAAGAAATATTGACTTTTAAATTCTTCTACGGAGGACTTTACATCTTTGCATAATGTGTGCATATCAGGCATTACAAAAGTTCTTAACCTTCTCAAGCCTGTAAGTTCTCCTTTCATTTCCCGTCTAAAGGAATACTGTTCCCATTCATATATTCTTAATGGGAAATAATGAGGTTTTAAATTCATAGAGCTTAATAAATCAAAAAGTAAGAAATCAGAAGCATATCTTAATATATACCTATCATTTCCCGATTCAACCCAATAACTCCTCGCTGGAAAACGTGCAGTTTGTGCCGTTAACTTTTTGTTTTTAGTCGTATACATAAGAGGAGTGTCAATAAGAATAGCGCCATAGTCAATTATCCTATCTTCCACAAAACTTTTAATCAAGTTTTTCATGATCACTCCTTTACTATACCAACGGAGATTCCCCGCATCTGTATTTGGGTCGAAATCTACAAGCTCAAATTCTTTCATTACTTTGATATGAGCTGGTTCGACACCTTCATCTATTCTTTTTGTTCCTAATTCAGATTTTAAGAAAAGTTGGAAATCTTCGTCTTTAATCTCTTTTAATGGCAATACATTTTTATATTCATCAAATTCTAAATTTAATTCAGTTCCTTGGGGAGTAATTACTTTAAATACAGCATTTTCTATGTGTTCTCCGGGTTGAATATATAACTTTACATCTCGGTACATCTCAGCTACTTCGTGACCAATACAGTTTATTTTAAAAGATTTGTACCAACCAAATGGAGAAAATTTTGCTTTTATACCCTTATCTTTTAAGAATTCTGCTATTTTAGGGCAAACATCCATAGCGTTTGATTCATTACTAAGAAATTTACTTAAATGCGCCCAAGGGTAAACTAATACTTGATCAACCCTATATGTGCCCCTTTCCTTTATTAACTCAAGAATCTTTCTTGGTTTCCCTTTAGTTTGGCCACTTTCAATCTTTTTATTATATTCTCTTATTTCTTCGTTTTTGATTCTAATCTTTTCCGGAAAATTCGTTATTTGAATTATTGCGTCTTCTATCACTTGAGCACCTTGTTTGGAAATCAAATCCGTATCGTATGTATCTTGATCTTCTACAGATACATAAGCTACTAAAATTAACCCCTCCATTTTAATTACATCTTCGGGAAAATCTTGTGGATTGCTTGTGGCTACTTTATTTTTAGTAACTTGAACGCCATCAGAATGAATTAGCAAAATCTTCATATAATCACTTAGAATTGGGAGTTTATTATATTTACAAAAATTAAATAATAATTTATTATTTTAAAGAATCCTTTTGATAATTAACTATATTTAAAATTGAAATTATAATTAAAATTAAATTTATTTATTTATAAGAATGAAGCTTAATAAGATTTTCTCAGAATTAACCGAAGTTCTGGATAAATTAGATCAAGATAGAGAAGAAATACTCAAAATGTCCAGAAGGATAATTCGGGAATGTAGTATTGCAATAAAACATATACATCGAAAAGAATTTAATCAATATCGCGAAAAAGTTTCAAATATAAAACAAAACCATAAAGAACTATTATTATTGGTAAAAAATAATCCAGGCGTTTTAGCCAAGTATTTAAAAACTGCAGAACAAGAATACGCAGAAGCTGTTTCTTTTTATTCTATTATTTCAAAAGAGGCTCTTCCATTGCCTAGCGAATTAAACATTACCCCTTTAAATTATGCTTTAGGGCTTGCTGATGTAATCGGAGAATTGCGAAGATACGCGTTAGATAATATTAGAAATTCTAATATAGACGATCTAAACTATATTTTAGAAAGTATGGATGATATCTACACGCAATTATTTTCGCTTGATTACCCCTCTGGATTAACTCAAGATTTAAGGCATAAAATAGATGTAGCGAGAAGTATAATAGAGAAAACTAGAGGAGATATTTCAATCTCTCTTCAAATGACCGATTTAAAAAGATGTGTGGAAAGAAGTCTTAAATCTTCATAATTTTTAATATTTTAATTGAATACATTAAAACGAGATGAAAAAAAATCGTTAAAAAAGTACTTATTGCTGGAACTTTTGATCTGCTCCATCCCGGACATTTATACTTAATCCAAGAAGCTGCTAAAATGGGTGATGTCTACGTCATAGTATCTACAGATAAAAACGCAGAGAAATTTAAAAATTATCAAATAATAGTACCTGAGGATCAGAGATTAGAAGTAATAAAAAATATAAAAAATGTAAAAGAAGCTAGATTAGGAAGATCTGATAACGATACGCTTAAGACTGTTGAAGAAATAAATCCGGACATCATTCTCTTGGGGCCAGATCAAAAATACGATCTAGAAATACTAAAGCGAGAATTAATAAAAAAAGGACTGACCCACATAACAGTTAAAAGGTTAGATACTTATTATGATAAATGTAAATTACACTCTTCTAGTCTTATTAAAAAGAAAATTGTAGAACAATTTAAAAAATAAACTTATTGGTGGACTATTGGCTGAAAAAGAAATCTCACAGGAAAATTATGCTGATTGGTTTGCTCTTTATCAACTTTGTCGATTAACAAAGAGTAAGCGTAATATTACTATAAGCACTATTAAATTTGGTGAAATATTAGGATTAAGTCAACAATCAGGGAGTCGGAGAATTAACGAGTTAATTGAATTAAAATGGATCAAAAGAAAAACTGATGGTAAATCACAAACGATATCAATAACCAAAGAAGGAACTAATGTTATGCTTACAGTTTATAAAAATTTGAAATCTCTCCTTGAGTCAATTTTGATCGTTGGCGAAGTAGTAGAGGGTATGCACGAAGGTGGATATTATGTTGCCATTAAAGGCTATTACGATCAATTTAAAACAAAATTAGGCTTCGAACCTTATATAGGTACATTAAATTTAATATTAACTGATGCTACAAACACAATTTTACGTGAAAAACTACAAAATATATCACCAGTTATAATTGAGGGGTTTAAAGATCAAAGTAGAGAGTACGGGGCTGTTAAATGCTATGATGTGTACATCTCCCGAATGGATGATAAAAATAATCGCCGAAAAGCTGCTATATTAGATATTAAAAGAACTCATCACGAAAAAAACATAATAGAGATCTTAGCGAAGCCTTATTTAAGAGACTACTATAACCTGAAAGACGGAGACAAGTTAATAATTGAATTAATTAAAAATAGATAGAAATGCGATAGAATCTATTTAAATTGTAAAATAAGGTTTAATTTTAATTTCCTTTTTCGAAATTTCTTATGAGTTTCTCAATTTTAAAATATCTAAAGTAAGCCGTAGCTATTACTAAGATCATAAAAAGAAATAAAAACTCGTTAACGAATCCATAAAAATTCGCGATTAACATAGTAATAAACAAATAAAATAGCCGTTCTGATCTAGCCATTAGCCCGTAATCAAAATCTCCTTTGTAAAAGGTCTCAGCTCTCGCTCTCAAATAACTTATCATTATCGAACTTAAAAAAGAAATTAAAATTATTATTTTCATATCTAAAAATCCCCATAATATAGAATTCCAGCAATAAAGCAAAAGAGCAAAAAAAATAACAAATTCGCTCGTTCTATCCATAACTGAGTCAAAAAAGCCTCCAAAAGTTGTTGCTCTATTCTTTATCCTAGCGATTGCCCCATCAACGCCATCAAAAATACCCACTAAAAATACGAATATTGAGAAAAAAAATAAATTAAAAAAAAAAACAAGAGCAAAAAAACTAAAAATAGAAAAACAAAGCATTATGATCGTTGCTAAATTAGGATTCACGCCAATTTTGCCTAAACCCTTCGCTAGTAATTTGATAAAGGGTCGAAATATTCTACGAAGCCGAAATTTTGAACCCATAACTCTTAAACCCACTTTATTTTTTCGATAAAATTAATTGTTCTTCTCATATAAACTTGCAACACTTTTAACATCGTATAATTCTTTTAGAACGTCTAATTTTACTAAAATCTCGTCTGCTTGATACCACTGCCACTTTAGATATTTGTAAGGAAAAAGATTAGTAGAAATTATAACCTCTTGAAATTCTTTTTATTTATATATAATACTTAATTTTAATATTTATAATTTTTTTAATCTAATAATTTTAAAGAATTTAAAACAATTATACAATTATACAATAAAAAAAATCATGTGACCTTAATTGAAATTAAAATTAGTTCTTAAGCTTACAACAAACAAAGACAAAGAAGTGTCCATTAAATTCGCTATACCTCCAAGCAAACATTACGGATTTATAAACTTCATTAATTTAGCGTTAAATCAAGATAAACCAGTTATAATTACATTCGAAAAAATAAGTAAGAAGGGAGATAAAGAAGAAAGTAAAATAGTTGGAACATTCAAATTTGAAGGGAAGGATGAACCTGGATTAAAACAACTTGAAGAAGAAATCGACGATAAAGAAAAAAAAAGAAAAAAGCAACACCAGAAAAGGGTTCAAAAATAATTCTTTTATTTGGTTATTATTATAGTATTTAATTTACCATCTTTTTGTTAAAATTTATTTATACTAAATGAATATAAGTTTATTTTAAAAATGGAAGACATAAAAAGTCTACAAATCCCAATTCCAGGAAGAATTTGCTTGATGGGTGATAAGGTTGATCTATTGGGAAAACCTGTTATAGCTATGGCAATAAACTTAATGATGAGGTTCAATTACATAGATAGGTCTGACGACATAATTGAATTTTATAGCCATGATACGAAAGAAAGAATTAAGTTTAATTTGGGTGAATCACCTCCAAGAAATATTGATTTAAGTTATTGGAGTGTTTTGTATGAACGGTTGAAAGAAAAAATTACCCATGGATTTGTTTTAGAAGTTAAATCTGATATTCCTATAGGCGTAGGATTATCTACATCGGCAGCAATTTCCGTAGGATTTTTACGAACAATGAGCGAAGCTTTTTCTTTTAACCTTTCTAGCAATGAAATCGCCGAACTTGCATATTTGGGAGAGAATCACGATTTAGGCATTCAATGTGGAAGAATGGATCAATATAGCATAGCTCATGGTGGTATAACTTTTATTCATACCAATGAAAATCCTAGAGTTGAACAGCTAGATATTAGTTATCTACCAATCGTTGTAGGGGATTCAATTGAAGAAAGAAAAGCTGGAACAATATTAAATAGAATTAAAAGACAAATCAGAGAAAAAGATTCCCTAACATTAAATGCCTTTAAGGTAATTGAGGATTGTGTAAATCAAGGCAAACAAGCATTATTGAAAAGCGATTTTAAAAAGTTTGGAATGTACATGGATATTCAGCAAGAACAAGAAATTATCCTAGACACAGCAACAGAAAAGATATTGAAATTATGTAAAGCAGCTAAAAATGCTGGTGCTTTTGGAGCAAAACAAATGGGTGCTGGGGGAGGCGGTTGTATGCTCGCAATTGCTCCTGGAAAGCAAGAGGAAGTTTCTCGAGCTATAGAAAAAGCAGGCGGGAGAGCATGGATTTTTGACATATTTAATTATAAATCTTAAGAAAATAAAAGAAAATTTTTTAACTGGTTCAAAAACTCATATTCCTCATCTCGTATTTTTTTATATAAGGTTTCTTATAAGGAAGCTTGTAAGACTTATTTCAAATAGAAATATTTAAAGTTCTATAAAATATAAAATAAAACATTTAAAGCAATTAATGATCGTTAATATTATGGAAAAAGAGAAGAAGGTTTTTACTTTAGAACAACATAAAATAGCGAAAATGGGTCCTGAATTCATTGTAGTAATCCCTAGAAAAATTATTCAGTATAAAATTATTGATCCTGGGAAACTTTATAACATTCATTTTGAAGAGGTTGTTGAAGAAAAGAAAGAAAATGAAAGTTAAACTTCTTCTCGATATGAAAGATTATCAATTATAGTAAAGCCTATATTATTCTCCTTTAAGAGTTTTATTATCTGGAGATTATAATCTAATCGCA
>JAHLWS010000050.1 GCA_019057795.1 Promethearchaeota archaeon
TAGAAACTATTGGGATTGAGGTTAAATATTAAAATAATAAATCTATAAATTTGGAATTCTCGGAAGGGTTAAGTCAATGTATTGATTATCTTTCTTCCTTTAAATATGTTGGTTTGTGTTACAGAACTGGAAAAATTAGACAGCATTTGGAAAATATTTGTAATGTATTAACTATTAATAGAATAACTATAGATCTAAAAAATTCTGTAATAAAGTTTCCAAATGAATTAATTGAATGTAAATTTAATAATAAAGATATTTTAAAACATGTTTTATTAAGAAGTTCAATGATTCTTTCATTTTATGATGCATTCAAAGATAAAAAAATAGATTATGGTGAGTTCCGAGATGGTAGAGGGTGGTTAGCAGTAAATTTCAAGAATCACTTACAGATAAATACCAATTATAATTATGAAAATAATTATGTTAGTCTTGGGGTAAATTTAGAAAGAAAAAACCCTTTTAGGAATATAATAAAAAATATTACACGTAATGATATTTTGAATCTAGAGAAGCTTTTCCAAGATTACCCTTATATGCAAATATATTTTTCTATAGATAGGAGAACTACACCAACAAAAGAAAATAAAAAGGAGTTAGAAACAATATTTAAAGATTATTTAGATATGAAAATTCATTATTTAAATACTGGAAGAGAAGCTATTATATGGAAGGATCTAAAATTATCTGATATAGGGGATGAAAAAATAAAAATTCTTATTGAAATAATTAGAAAAACTCTTGAAAAAAAGCATTGGAGACCACATATAACAATTTATGTAAAATTGTGGAATGTAATTAATAATAAGCAATGGCATATCAATAAAATAAATGAGGAAAAAAATAAGTTAATGAAATTCGTTAATTTCTTTGAAAAATTAGTCTAATTGTTTGCAATTTTACATAACATTGAGCATATAGTCACATAATCATTTCACCAATATTTAACTGTTCATAAAATTATTATAATTACCTTATTTTATGAAAGAGAGAGGAATATTAAAGTAAAAAATATAAAGTTAAGATTACATAATTTATCAGAAAAATAATATGTAAAAATTATATTATTGTAAGAAAGGAAGTATTATGAAGAAATTTATTCATAGGATTGTAACAGGACATGAAAAACAAGATATATATGCTGAGCAATTTTTAAGAACAAATGTGGTAGCAGTTGGATGGTCTGAGATAGGTAATATTACTAATATGAAAAAGGGAGAATTAAAAAAAGTATGTAAAGATAAATTACCAAAAGGTGAGAATGTAAAAGAAGCTACAAGTGTGTTATCAAGGTTTAAAGATAAGATAAAAATTGGTGATTATGTTATTGCTTATAAATCCCCCAATACTATAGTTGCAGTCGGTGAGGTTGTTAGTGACTACTTTTTTAATGACAAAGACAAATTAGGTGATCCAAATGGACTACATTATGCCCATAAAAGAAGAGTTAAATGGAAAGAAAAACCACGCATATTTAACAGGAATTTTTTAAATGAAAATTTAGGTTCAAAAGTATCACTTCCTGGAACACTTATAACATTAGAGTATGATATTGAAAATCTTGAGAAGGAACTTGAAAAAATACCTGAAGAAAAAGAGAAAGAAAAGTTGCTTGAGGTTGAAAGTGAAGAAAAAATAAGATTATATTACAAAAATAACATTAAGCAAGTTGGAAAAAGTTTCACATCGCTTGATGATAGAGAAACCTCTATTGGACAAGTTGATATTTTGGCTAAAGATGGAGATTTTTGGGTGGTAATTGAGGTAAAAAGAAATGCATCAGATTCATCAGTAGGTCAAATATTAGGATATATGGGTGCAATAAAAAATGACAAGAAAACAGATAAAATTAGGGGAATAATCATTGCTGAAAGCTTTGATGATCGTGTAAAAATAGCAAGAGATTTTTTAAGAGATTCGAATATTAAAATAGCCTTATACAAATGCCGGTTAAAGTTTGAAGGAAAATTTATCTAAAAATAATATAAATAAACAGGTAAAAAATTATATTAGTTTTATTTTCCAAGCATTTAAAACCTTATATTCTCAATTATTACATAGTTTTTTAAAGAAGCTTTCTTACTACAAAAAAGTTTTGATCCTCTTTAGTCAGCTCATAAAAAATATTAAGGAAAGCTTCTTTTTTAGTTGATTCAATTGTTAATTCTCATATACTTACTGAAAATTTTAAAGAAAGTAAAGAGTTAGGTAAAAAAGAAAAGAAAGTGCTAAAAAATGTTATGAATCAATTAAAGGAGATTGTATAGCATCAGAAACAATATATCTGTATCTGTTTTGTTCTTATTGTGAAAAAAATTCTAAGAAAGATTAAAAAAGTCTATTAAATAGACCCTCTCCAATGTCCTAAATGTAAGGGTTAGATGAAAGTCATTGGTTCTATTACTAATTACTCTATGGTAGACAGAATCATTAATCACCTCAAGCTCACATTTATAGCAGAAAGACTACCTCCACGGCAACCCCCTCACCAGCGGCTTGATATAGTAGCTTAGGAGAAAAGTGAATATTTCTGATAACTGAAAATGATTATCGCTCTTGGGGGTAAGTCTATATTATCCTGAGTTTTTTTCTTAGTTATCTATCTATTTGTAATTTTTTATTTATTTTCTGTGTTTGACAATCACTTTTTGTTGTGATATGTAATATAGAGCAGGTAAAATGATGAAATTTATAGGGAAAAATGAGGAAAATTGTGACAAAACCAAAAAAAATTCCTATAAATTTTAGAAATAAAACGACTAGAATATTTTCAAAAATTCTTTTAGATTATCTTTTTTAATTTTAAATATTAATGTCATTGAAGATAACTACAACCTAAGAAAAGATAGTTTAAAACTCTTGCATATAAAATATAAATAGCTAGCGAGTTAAATCGAAGGTCTTTAAATTATGGAGAAGAAAAATGTATCCTAAAATTTACATTGATTTATTTAGATCGTTTGATAGGACGCCAGAAGTATTTGTGGCAATGCCATTTTCTGAAGAATTTGAGCCACGATGGAAATCAATTTTTAAACCAGCCATCAAATCCTACAATTTAAAACCATATCGTGTTAAAGAACGCTTGGTTGGTGATTCGATTCCAATCGATATTTTAAATGGACTTAATAGAGCAAAATTCTTGCTATTTGATATATCAAATGAAAAAACGGGAAAACCAAATTCAAATGTAATGTATGAATTAGGTATTGCTCACGCTACTCGGTTGCCAGAAGAAGTCATTATTGTCCGAGATGAACAATCTAAAGACATTCCTTTCGATATTAAGCATATTAGATGGAACAACTTTTCTCCCCAAAAAATTGACCAATCAGTGGGCAAAATAAAAAACCTTATTAAAAAGGCTGAAAAGGAGGTTGATTTAACTAAAGATTTATTGATCCAAAAAACTCTGAACTCACTAGACCAAGATATGATGGGTTTCTTAGAGACTGTTCGAAATTTTACCGAAACAGGTTTTGACTTATACCCATTTGATCCAGATGGTAAGGGTCTTTATGGTCTACCTAATAAAGATTGTAGTGAAGAATATTTACTAGAACTCGCACGAAGCCTTATTAATCTTGGAATTATTAGAGGTGCAGAACCGCTTCCCTTACAGGAAAGGTTCTATGGAGTAACTCCTGAATATCATTTTACAGAGCTTGGTAAAGCCATTCTGCCGAAAATACCTAAATTTTCAAAAACATGAAGAAGTGAGTCTTAGAATATAACCAATCATAAATTCTATATCATAGTCAGACCTAAAATTAAGTATCTTTTATTTTATCTTTCATTTCCCTAAATGGATTCGGAATTTCATATAACACATTTTTAGGCGAGGTATACCTAATGTCCAAGTTTATTTCCTCCTTTGTTCCCATAATTGTTTGATATATCAGGTATGTAGTGGTCCTAATTTATAGTTAGTCTCTTGAGGAAATTTTAAAATTCTCATATTTGTCTAGATAATACATTTTAAAATAATGGAAAGGAAAGACTTGGAACTAAGCCATTAAGTTATTAAGTATTATGAGTTTTAACCTATTTTTTAATACTCCTACAACATTTATTTGGATTTAAATAGAGTCAAGAATTTACCAATCGTAGCAGTTGATCCAGATATTATTCCTTTATATTCAATAGTAGAAATAGAAAATCTGGGGGCTTTTATAGCATTAGATACAGATGGACTTATAAAGGGAAATAGAATTGATATTCTTTTTCCAACAAAAAAAGAAGCTATAAATTTTGGAATTAAAAAAGAAAGGGTAAGAATCATTAAGAAAGGTATTTGTAATTAACACCAGTTTAAAGTTAACGGTATGTTAACACGCATCTTTAGATAGTGTCAATAGTAGATTAACTAAATATGAGTAAAAACTTGAAAAGAACCAAAAAATATGCAATTTTAATAATACGAAAAGAGAGAGGAATTTCACAACAAGAACCAGCTGACAAGCTAAATATTAATAGAGCTTTAATATCCCAAATAGAAACAGGCTTTGTTTTACCAAACTTTGATACTTTATTAAATATAGCAAGAATACTCAATTGTCTAATAACTGATCTATATCGAAAAGAAGAAATTAATTTCATTAAAGAAATAAGAAATAAGGAGGATTAAATACCTATATCACAAAAGGTAGGTTTAGATTATTTTCCATTAGATACTGATATGGAGAAAGACGATAAAATTACTTGAATAGAAGCTAAATATGGGATTGTGGGTTTCGGTGTAATTATAAAACTATTTAAAAAAACCTATCATAGTGATGGCTATTATTGTAATTGGAATGAGGAAATACAATTACTCTTTTCTAAAAAATAGGAGTTGATTTTGAGAAAGTTATAGAAATTGTAAATGATGCAATTAAATGGAATTTATTTGATAACAAATTATTTAAAAAACATAAAATACTTACTTCTAAGCGAATACAAAAAACATATATTAGTGTCACATATAGAAGAAAGAAAGTAGAAATTATAAAAGAATATATAGTAAATGGAATAAATGATTACATAAATAAAGTAAATGTATACATAAAATCAATAAATGATAGCAATAATAAACAAAGTAAAGTAAAGAATAAATATATACATATTTTAAATTTTTGGAACTTAAAAGAAATAATGAAACATAGACCATTAAAGCCAATTCTTAAACAAATAAAAATGGCTTATAAGAAACATGGAAAAGATAAGATAATTAAAGCTATTGAAAATTGCTAAACAATCTAAAAGAAGCCCTTTTTTTCTTAATTTATCGTGCTAAACAACCATAGCAGAGATAATATTTCTCCTGGCTCTTTTTATATATCGGAGGTTATTGTATATGTCATCAAATAAACCATCCCCACCCTGTAGATATCCCCTATGCCCAGAGCTTCAATATATTTTAGGTCACAAATATCTATCTTCTATACAGATTACACCCATATATAGCCTAAAGATCTACATAAAAAGCTAAGGAAGGATAAATAAGAAAAGAAAGATGAAGACTTAAAAAATTTAGTAGATCAACTGATTGAACAACAGAAACTAACTATGAAAGTCTTGGAAGCTATTACTGAAAGAATAAATAAGTAATTTATAAAAATATATTGTTAAATAGCTTTAACAAAAGATATATTCTTACTAAAATATTTCATATAAAAATAGTTAGGCGATATTTTGTTTAGAGGTGAATACTAAGATGAATAGACACAATCAAGTGAATTGTTGCGAGGATCTTTTTACCGAATTCAAGTTTCAGGATTTGCGAAGTGCTTCTCCACCAAATAAAAGGGGAGTATATGTTTTACGAGTCAAAAAAGAGGGCAGTTCTGTAAAAGAAATAGTTGAGCAACTAAAACAGCTTGTACAAAATCTTAACTGGACATTAGTTGAAAATTATATTCTTAATCGTATCAGCCGCCTTGAAAAGATAAATCAATGTCCAATAATATACATTGGTGCTGCAGGAACTCACAAAGACAGCAAAAATACTCTGAAAGGACGGTATAAAGAATTTTCTATGCGTCATACAGTAATGTATCCTATTTGGGCTTTGCTTTATTTTGGTTGGGAATTGGAATTTGGATGGAGGGAAGAAGATGACCCAGGAAATGTGGAAAGTCAATTAAAACAAAAATATATAGAAAGACATAAAAATAAATTACCAGCTTTGGTTAAACAATGATGAAATACAAAACAAAATGCTGCCCCCTTACGGGACTTGCACTAACTGGTCGTCTAACACAGCATATATGGCTCTCTTCGTTAACCCAAATTTCAGCTTCGCCAAAACCTCGTATATACTGAAAGCGTTATATGAAATTTATATAGAAATAAGTCGATGCAATAATAAGAAGAGAAAAAAATACAGGATCAATAGTTACATAAAAGCAAGATTGAAATAATAGAGAGTATCACAAATGGAAAAACCAAGATATTTTTGTCAAGAATGTAATAAAGAATTAGAACCAGATCAGAAAGTGTGTCCGGTTTGTAAAAGTAGTAAACGTCTAATAAAGAAGAAATTAGAGGGAGAAATTAAACCAAGAGGCAGTATTGGAGCGAAACAGAAACGAAAAGGTTTTAAGAGACCTCTAAAAGAGATTATTAAGGGTTGGTTTGAAAGCGGAGACAAAAAGAAACATCCTAAAGATGTTATAAAAGAAAGGGTAATTGATAGAGAAAAAGATATATATGAAGAAAAAGTAGTTGATATAAAAACAGGTAAAACTACTCGCGATATTAAAGAACCGCTAAGTAAACATGGGACAAAGAGGAAATAGAGAAGATTAAAAATAAATGATTCATTTATTGATTTTTATTTTAGTATAATTATTTTATTATGGGCCCAATTATTATATTTGATAAATCTACTTTACAAAGCCTGAGTGTTGATGAGTCTTGTTGGCTTGAAAATTTCTTCTTAACCAACTTAACGCCAATATTTTTTATTGAGTGTTTGGCAGATTTAGAAAAACTAATAAAAGGGAACAAGACGCCTCAACAAATGGTTTATGAATTAGCGTTAAAAACACCCCAAAGTTGGTCTTATCCAAATGTATACCATCATAGATTAATAGTTGGCGATTTACTTGGTTACAAGACTGAAATGTCAAACCGCCCCATTATAAGAGGTGGTAAATTTAAGGTCACAACTAATGGAAGACTAGGTGTTCATTTTAATCAATTTCCAGAAGCAGAAGTTATGCAAAGATGGCAAAATATGGAATTCTTGGAAATCGAGCATAGTATTGCTAAAGAATGGAGACAATCGCTATCAAATATCAGCTTTGATAGTTTTACAGGTTTGGTAAAAAATATTATCCCACAAGGAAAGAGGTTTAAAAGCCTAGAGGAGATAAAGAATTTTGTTGACTCTTTTGTCAAAGGAGACTATAAAGATCGTCTCCATTTGGCTTTCAAAATTTTGGGAATTCCTTCTCAATTTCAATTTCATATAATAAATAGATGGCTATATGAGAAATGCCCAACCCTAAATGATTTTGCTCCTTATGCTTCTTATGTGCTAAAAGTTGATTTGTTCTTTTATCTTAGCTTGTTATCAAATTTAATCTCTGGAGATAGACCAAGCAATAAGATAGATTTAGCCTATCTTTACTATCTTCCCTTTTGTATGGTTTTTACATCAAATGACAAACTTCATAATAAAACAGCACCTCTTTTTATGGAAAAGGGGCAAGTTTTTATTAATGGTCAAGATCTAAAATCTAACCTAAGGGTGCTAGATGATTATTATTCAAAATTTCCTGATGAGGTCAAGGATCAAGGTATAATGAAATTTGCTGTTTATCCTCCAGAGAATATAGACAATTTGGTATCGCAACTTTGGGATAAGTTTTTACCAATTTGGCGAAAACACCTAGAAGAAAAAAAATCCAAGCCCCAATTGTCTGAGAAGTCTGAAAAAGAGTTGATCCAGAGTCTTAGAAGAGATCTGAATGAGTCAATTCTTTTAGATATGTCTGTACAAGCTACAACAAATGAGGCTGACCACGTTGTATTTAAAAGAGAGGTTAGAACAAAAAAAGGGAAATGGAGAATTTTACCGCCGGAAGTTGAAAAAAAATAATAAAGATAAATTGTTGAATTATTTAACAAAACAGTATTTTCTTAAAAGAAAAGATATATTTATCTTATTAAAGTAATATAAGCATTCTTTTCAGGGGAAATGCTAAGGTTGAAAATTTTTTAAATGGCCTACATTTTATAAAGATTTTTTAAAAAATTTTTTTTATATATTTCAATAGTAATTAATTCAAGATTAATTTAAGGTAGTTCATAAATATATAGGCGTCAATACTTTTGAAAACTTTCTTAAAGTAAGGTTTTGATTCTTTTCCCAAAAAGAAGAATAATATAATGTCTACCTCTTTTATTCAATTTCTACCATCTGGTGGTATATTATACCTAAAATTTGCACTATAATTGCACTATGTGTGGTTAGGTTCATCTTCAGCTATTTCTTATCATTTATTTTATTAAGTAATCTATTTCAATCTGTTATTCTTTATAATGAATGTAGAATAATGTAAAGAACAAAAATAAATTATTGGAAGAGCAATTAACATACCACAGATATAGTTGGAGTAGAAAATTATTTAAAAAATAATATATTAAAAATCATTAAATTAAAATTTCATATAAAAACAAGTTAAAAAGTTATATTTATTTTTATAATAGGGGTATAGTATATTAAATAGCTTTAGCCTTCGCTCCCTAAACTGTGTGAATCTGTTAATTTCTGCAGTATTGCATAAGGAGGTATATTTCTTATTTCATTATATTATCAATTATTTTGATACTATTATTAAATAATAAATTCTCAATTAATACTTTTTACTTGTCTAAAAAATAAAATTTATACTATTATATAAATAATTAATTTGATTATAAAACCTTGCAACAATCTAAGCTTATGGAAAAATTTATAAAACTTAGCATTGATAGAATTAAGCTCTTTAATTTACCTATTAATGTAAAAGATGAACAAATAGGTATAGCAATAAGTGTTAACTCAATAAAAGAAACTGAGAATGAAATTGTGATTGATATCTCATACCGGGATCAAGAATTAAATGAGGAAACCAAACAAATAAATCTATCCTATAATAAAAATAAATTAAGTCCATATGATTATATACTTATTGGATGGATCTATATAGTATATTATTATTGTAAAAGTTTCACTGAAAAAGATGAGCATTATAAAAATACAGCAAAGGAATTTCTAATAAAATCAATTAAAAAAGGAGTTAATTCTTGTTTGCCACATTATTTACTTGCAGATTATCCGTTAAATTACATAGAAGGTATAAATCGTTTAGATAAGCTATATTTTGCCTTAGATGTTTATGATGACACCTTTCCTGATTTTTATTCTTTGGTGTATAAGGAAGACAAAAATAAAATTAGGGCTATAGGTTTATTAAAAAAAGGTTTAGAGAAATTTCCTACCAGTTTTATTTTAAATTATCACCTTTCAAATTATCTAATCAGAAAAAAAGATTACAAGGAAGCTTTAAAATTTCTAAGAAAGATAAATTTAAAAGAATATGAAGATTATTATGGTCATAGATTTCTTGTACATCTTTTTTATAACGTGTTTATGTGCAATATTAATCTTGGTGATTTTGATAAAGCAGAAAGAACCATAAAAGATAATGTTGTATTTAACAAATACGAGATATCATTACTTAGGGGATTATTAGAACACCACAAGTCTGAATTTGAAGCTGCATCAAATTATTTTTTAGAATGTATTCAGAAAAATTTATCAATGTTAGTAAATTATTGCAGTTACTATTATCTTTTAGATTGTTATGTTAAATTAAAAAAATATGACCTATTAAATGATATATTAAGCGTTATTCCTGATGAGAAGATAGATTATCTCGATTATTATTTAAATATGGTATTCCAAGATTTAGCAGAAAGTTGTTTAGAAGAAATTATTAAATTAGATATTGATGAAATGTCTATTGCAAGAGCAAAAGGTCTGTTAGCTCCAATAATTTTATATGAAAGATTGCCTAATTTTAATTATGAACCAAAAAGAATTCTTACAAAAAAAGAAAAAAATCTTTTAGAAAAAACAGAGTCACTAATTAAAGATACCCTAAATTTTTATCCAATTAATCAGTTTTTCCTAACAACTTTTTCAGATGTATTATTCCTTAAGGGTAAATTTGATGAGTCTATGATTGTGAAGTTGAAAAGTTTGGAATGTAGGATTTATAACCAAGTTTCTGAAGCGTATACAAATATCTCTTTAGAAAACTGTACCGAAACATTTATAAAGAATTATAAAAACCGAATAGAAGAAATATTCTCTGAAAAGAAAAAATTAAAAGAAATTTATGTAAAAGAGCAACTTCCATTAGATATAAAAGATTTATTTAGTATGAAAAGATATGATGTAATAAACAATTTATATTTTTACCTTAGAGAAGATATAGATTTTGACAATTCAGATTACCTTTTTGAGATTGCATATTCCTTAAAGGAGGAAGAATATGTTGATGAAGCAGAAATTATCTATAACAAGATTTTAGAAAGAGAACCCAAGAATACTTCAGTATTAAACAACCTAGCTATAATATTTGAGAAAAAAGGAGAATTAGATAAAGCAATAGATTTAATAAAAACAGCAAAGGATTTAGATCAAAAAGACACTGTTATAATCAATAATTTTAATAGAATTACAGGTCTGGTTAAACATAAGAAGGGAAAGAAAAGGAAAATAAATTTTGAAATAAAGCAAAAACCAAAATTACATTTTGACACTGAAAAAAGTAGAATTTTTTATGGTAATAAATTTTGTGAAATTCCTATTAGTACTTATGAATATTATTTATGTAAGGCAATTTTTTCTAAACCATTAGGGACTAAAATATCAGAAGAAGAGATTTTTGAGGTTTTGGATAGAGCTAAGCTAGTAGAAAGAAGTAGAACAATTTATGATACTTGCCTAAGGATTAATAAAAAAGTAGAAAGTAGTATAGGTTTAAAAAAAATACTAATAAATAGAGGCGCTATGATTTGGATTAGAGATGAATTTATAAAGTGACTCAATTGACTCACTAACTAACTCAAAATATTCAAACTTGACTCACATTAAATAAAGATAGACTCTTATAAAAAGAGTCTATTTTTATTTTATGAGTTAAAGATATGGATCACAATATATATCAAAAATTATATAAAAAAGAATTAAAGAAGGAAGAAAAATTTGAAATTGAAAATAATTTATTTGGATTTTTCGAGCTTCTTATTGAAATTAACAAGGAACTAGAGAAAGATGATAGACACAATAGTACTAACAATTCCAAAAAGTAAATATACTATTATTAATTATGATAGATTTAGTCCTTCTACAAGAGGGCTTTTTGAAAGCCCCTACTATAATTTAGGTGCAAGGAATAATTTTTCATGTAAACAAAACCCAACTAAAAAAGATTTTTTAAGTGGAATATACAAACCCAGGTTAACTGTTACCAAAAGGGTAAGAAAAGGCGGTTATGTAACACCTTTAAGAATTGAATTTTCAATACCAAAGCTTATATTTTCAAACAATTTTGATGAGATCCAAGAAAATGATTTTGAACTGGTTATAAAGAAATTAAAAGAAAGATTAAAGGATATGGAGATACTTATAAAAGAAAGCGACCTCACAAATGCCAACGTATCATCAATTCATTTTTCAAAAAATATAGCTCTAACTGATTATTCAAGTTGTTCAATGGTTATAAATGACCTAGCAAAAATTAATTTAACCAAAAGGTTGGATTTAAATAAAACTTCTTTTAGAAATGGAGGTCAGGTTATTCATTATCACTCTAACTCATATGAAATTGCTATATATAATAAAATAAAAGACTTAGAGAAGGCAAAAATAAGTGAAAAGAGATCCATAGAAAAAGATAATATTATTCAAATAAACCTATTAGATAATTTAAATAAAAAAAAGCCATTTGAAGTTTTAAGAATAGAGGTTAGACTAAATGATAGAAATAAAATTAAAAGGCTCTTAAAACGCCTAAATATAGCCCTAGAATCTACTTTTGTAAACCTTTTTAACCAAGATATATCTGAAAGCATATTAACTTATTTCTGGGATGAAATTATAAAAAATACTCGCTTTTTATCTATAGATACCAGAGAACCATTTAAATTACTTGAAATAATAATTAAAAATAATCCTAATATAAAAAACTCAAAAGCTTTGAAGTTACTTGCTTCCATTATTGTTATGCAAAATGCTGGAGCTAGAAATTTCAGAAATTTGATCAATAATAGCTCTAGAAACAACAGATTCTGGTATAGTCTCAAGAAAGAAATAAAACAACTAAGTTTACCTATGGATAGTAGATATAACTCTATTACTGAAATAAGTAAATTAATTAGAAGTTTTAAACCATTAAAGTTAAAATATCATCAATTAGAAAGAATCTAAAAAGTAAATATGGGAATATTAGAGCATTTTTTAAAAGAATATTGGATAATAAAAGTAAAATCACAGGATATATTGAAGAAAAGCATCCAAATATTAAATAATCAGACTTTATTGAAAACAGGGAACAAATACAAAGATACATAGAAGCTTTTTCAAATTTTATTTTGGCTAATTAATAAAAGATCATATATATTAATGAAGAACAATTTTTCAATAGTATAAGTAAAGAAGTTTGTAATTATTATATTGTAGGCTATCAGGTTATAACTAAATGGTTTTAAGACAGAAGGAGTAAAAATGAAAGCAATAATACTTGCCAGAGTATCAACAAAAGAACAAAAAGAATTAGGTCATTCTTTACCTGCCCAAGTTATAAAACTTAAAGAATATGCACAAAAAAAAGGTTTTGAAGTTATAAAAGTATTTTCATTTTCTGAAACTGCTGGAAAAAAGATAAGAAAAAGATTTGAAGAGGTAAAAAAATATTTTAGGAAAAATAAGGATGTCAAAGTTCTTCTAGCTCAAAATGTGGATAGAGCAACAAGAAATTTTAGGGATGCAGTTGATTTAGATGATATGAGAATAAATGAAGGACTTGAAATACACTTTGTTCAAGATGGCTTTTATATTAATGCTGAATCAACAGGAAGCCAGCTATTTATGTGGGAAGCAAAAGTATTTTTGGCAAAGCAATATATAAATAGATTATCTGATGATGTTAAAAGAAGCATTGAGCAGAAAATTAGAAATGGTGAATGGACAAGCAAAGCACCAATAGGCTATTTAAATGTAAAAGATGAGATAACTGGCAAAAATACAATTATTTTAGATAAAAAAAGATCATTTCTAATAAGAAAAGCTTTTGAAGAATATTCTACTGGCATTTACTCATTAAAAGAGATTACATCTAATTTAAAAAAATACGGACTAAGAGCAAACACAAAAAGTAATAAACCATTACATAAAAGTGCTGTTTATAAAATGATAAATAATCCTTTTTACTATGGTTATATGAGAATAAAGAATAAGCTATACCCTCATAAATATGAGCCAATTATAACTAAATATCTATTTGATAAATGTCAAGAAGTAATTAATAGCTATTCTAAAAAACCATTTAAGTATTCTGCAAAACCATTCATATTTAGAGGTCTCATTAAATGTGCTTATTGTGGATGCACAATTAGCTCAGATAAAAAGAAGAACAAATATATTTACTTATCATGTTCGAAGTATAAAGGTAATTGCGACTCGATAAGAGTTAGAGAAGAAGTTATCCTAGAGCAAATAAAAGATATTTTTGAAAATATCCAAATCCCAAAAAGAATATTAGAAGATGTTAGAGAGTATCTAATTAAGACAAATGATTCTAAAAGGAAATTTCAAAAATGCGAAGAAAAACAAATACGCGAAGAATATAATAAAATTCAAAGAAAACTAGATAGATTACTTGATATGGAACTTAATGAGAGTATTACTCAAGATGAGTATGATAAAAAAGCCTATCAATTAAAGCAAAGACAATATGAATTAAATGAAAGACAAAAACAATATATAGAAGCAGATGAAGAGTTCTCTTTTACGCTCATAAACCTTATGGAATTAGCCTCTAGAGCCTATGAATTATTTGAATTTTCGAAAGTAGAACAAAAAAGAAAACTAATAAATTTCGTACTTTCGAACTTAAAATTAAAGGGTAAAACATTAGAATTTGAGCCTAGAAAACCCTTTAATGTCTTCATAAATCTTAAAAATGCTAAAAACCGTTCTGTTTGGCTGGGGAGAGAGGACTCGAACCTCTGCTTGTGGATCCAAAGTCCACCGTCCTACCACTAGACGACTCCCCAATAAGATTTAGATTAAATTATATTTATTTTTAATTTAGGATTTTTTATTGGGTAATTTTATATCTAAAGATAGTATATCAAAAAAAATTGAAATATTTTACTTTGTAAAAATCATATGTAAGGATATTAGAAATAAAGCAAACCCAAATAATTTTCTTAATATTTCACTTGATAATCCAATAGCTATCTTTGCATCAATTAAACCACTAATAGTACCTGATAATAATCCAATCAGTATATAAAGAATAATGTTAACCATATTCTTTCTCCTTTAATTTTTAATTGAATTGCATTTCTTTAGATTAAAAAATGTATTACAGATTATACAACCTAATTAATATATGTCAAAAATTTTAAATTTTAAAGAATCACAAAGTCAATATGAAAAAGAGTTAATTATTTTCTGGATTAAGTATTAAGAAAATAATGATTTTTTGACTCCTAATGAATTCTTCTGAAGGTGTTATAAGTGAAGTTCATACTTGTAAATAAATTATTAAATAATTATGTATAATTAATCTAAAAAATGGGTGGTGAAATTTACTCAGCTGCACTTTTGAAAATTTATCAAATAGTTCAAAAACTGGAAGAATGTACTTCAGAATTGAAGGAGTGCACGGTATTAGCTCGGTAGATGTTAAAAGTGGTAAAGGTGAAGCTAAATTAGGAGGGGGGCAAGCCTTGATTGAGTGTTAATAGTAGAAGGCAGCTGTATGAAAGAAAGCACGTGGGAGCATAATATAAGACAACGACTAACCGATAAAATAGGTATAGCAGCATTTGCCACTACTCCTAAAGGGAAAATATGGATACACAAATTATATGATGAAAAGAGAAGTCTCTGCAGGCATTATTATGTGGTGTAGACTAACTAACATGCCCCTGTGTCATACAGCAGCTAACATTCCTGGCGTTGGATTAGCCCTCTATGCACAGGCTGATAAGTAACTTCTGCACGCCAAGACACTCTATTAAAAATGTTTTTTACCCACTGATAAGGAGCGAGTTTGTGCGTCAGTTGTCAGCAGCTTGTTAAGGGAAGCAGTTGCATTCATTGTTCATGTTTGAGTGATCCTGACATTGACAAGCTCATCTACAGCATATGTATTAGTAAGGCTGGTGGACTTTCACGGTTGCCAAGTGGGGCTACCATCAGACGCAGGGTTGTTCGTTAACCTAGTCTGTTGCGAGCCATCAGAATTCATTACGTAGATTTCAGCGTTGCCATCGCGTCCGGAGATGAAGGCAATACGACTTCTAATAGATGGTTTTTCTGGAACACAACTAACTATTAAAATAATCGCAATCACCAACACCACGAAGAGTGTCAAAACTCTTAAATTTTTTGTGTTCATCTTTATTATGATTTATTATCTAATTTCTTGCGAAATAATTTGATTCCGACCTTTAAATATTTTACCTTTTTCAAGGTGAGGTTCGGAACTTCAAATAACTCGGTTTTATACGAAATGTTTTCTTTATAACAACACTAACTTATATATTATACAGAATATATAAAAATTATCTTATAGTTTAAACTGTTTAAATTTTAACAAATCCATAAAATTATATAAAATTATCTGAAACAAATCGAAATAGAGTTAAAACTTAGAAATTACAGCTTAAAAACTATCGGAAAGGTGGAAGGGAGTTAAAACCATACTTTGTATATCAAAAATGCTCTATAGGTAAGGTTCTATTTACATTTAATTCAACCTAAACCATAAAAGGCATAGAAAAATAAAGACAGGTAATCTAATATTAATCCAATGTGGGAGTTAAACCCCACTCCCATAATTTAGCAATAACATTGTCTACCATAGTATATATTTTTAGTAAATATTTATATAAATACGTATACATTTCAGTAGTTTTGTATATATTTTTATATTGACAAAAAATAAAAAATTTATGTATCTGAGAGAGAGGTAAAAGTTATCTGATAATAACGCGATGGTGCAACCCTTTTAATAGTATGATATTAAAAACTATCATATTAAACATTTCATATAAAAATTAGTTAAGTAAAATTGCAGTTTTTTAACTAAAAGGGGAGATTATATAGAGATATAAAATTATTTTTTATTAGAATGGTAACCAATATAGGGAGATGAAAAAATGAAAAGTAAAAAAAAGAAAAAGTTAGATAGACTAAGACATAGAAAACGAGAAAAAAAGAAAAGAAAAGGTAAAAAATGAATAAAAAAATATTTATTTATTTTTATAAAAAGGGGTATAGGGGTATAAATACCTGTGGCTTTCACTCCATAGGCTAGCGAAAGTAAAAGTTTATGTTTTGTGTTCTTAGTTGCCTTTATTACTTTTTCAATTTCGTTCCTTGAGAGAATGACCGGAAGTTTCTTTTTTCTCTTTGCAGACCGTATATCGATCTTTTGGTTTGTTTTTATAACATTGCGGTAGAAAAACTTTATTGCGTTTAAGAATAGATTGTGTGTTTGGGCAGAAGCACCATCTTTTTGTTTTTGAAGTAGAAAATCTTTAATGTTTTCAATATCCAAAACTTCAAGACGCCGCTTTTTAAAGTTAAAATATTCCTCGAGAGCGTAAAGATAGCTTTTAACTGTTTTAGGACTATAGTTGCGAAGCCTGAGTTCCTTTTCTGTTTGATTTAGTTGCTTTTGTATAATCGGAAAAAATTTGTTAAAGTTAAAACAACTATGTAAAATATTAGTTTAACAGATTTTTGTATAACACACAATTAAGACATAAAATTGCGAAAACAGTTCGTATAAAAACGAGTTATACGAAATAAAATGTCTGCATGAAAGAGGTATTATATAGATATTATTTTAATTATGTTTATTGCATTTGGATTAGCAATGGATGCTTTCGCTGTATCTATCACAAGTGGATTAACAATTAAATCCTTGAAAATTAATAATGCTTTAAGGATTGCAATATTTTTTGGGTTATTTCAGGCGATTATGCCATTAATTGGGTGGTTAGCAGGACTTAGCTTCCGAGATTTTATTTCAGGCGTTGACCATTGGATAGCTTTTGGACTTCTAAGCATAATAGGCTGTAAAATGATTTATGAATCATCTAAAATGGAGTTAAGCAACAAGAGAATAAATCCGCTGAATGTTTATGTTCTGCTGATGTTATCTTTTGCAACAAGTATCGATGCTTTGGCTGTTGGTTTAAGCCTATCATTCTTAAACGTTTCCATTGCACTACCTGCAATAATAATTGGAATTGTAACATTTTTACTATCGATTTTTGGTGTTTATCTTGGTAATAGATTTGGACACTATTTTGAAAGAAAAATCGAAATAATCGGTGGTTTAATTTTAATTGGTATTGGAATAAAAATATTAATTGAGCACTTAACCTAAAGGGCGACAGTTTAGATCATATAACACGGTGTATGCGGTTCGGGTTAATGACCTTACTGAAATGCTCAGCTTTGCCTCGCACTTCGCATATACCCAGAACATTATACGCAAGCGGCTTCGTGACACCAAAATAAGAAAATTTAAAAATAGTAAACAATTATGATAGGTGATAAGAAAATGAACAAACAAATATTTCTAAAATGGCTTAAAATTAACAGTTTATGTTTCATAGGTGCCTTTATTGCAGTATTCCTTTTGGTCCAATTATTTCCCAATATCATGCTCGGATTTCTAGGAGGATGGACTACTTTAATAGAGATGACAGGAGCTAAGAAGATGGCAGAACTTCCTTCCAGGTTTGATGCATTCATTCATACACTTTCCAGAAACAGCGTCTCGATCATTATTGTTTTTATCACTGCACTACTCTTGCAGGCACCAATTTTGATGGTAGTGTTTGGTTCATTCTATTCTCTTATAGCTTTTCTTGCCCCGCTAACGATTGGAAAAACATTCGCTCTTTTCGATTGGATTCTAATTGCAACCGAAGCACTTTTCTTTATTGTAACTGCCACTTTTGCATCAACTCTTGCTACGGAAGTATTTGGAGTAAAACCAGAGAAAAAACAGATATTAGAGTATTGGAAAAAAAATTGGAAGAAGTTACTTCCTGAGCAAAAAAGAAGTTGGAGGATTGTGTTCAAAGAAAACATGAAAGAATTTACCTTTTTCATCATAATAATTTTAGCATTACTCATATTTGGAGCATGTTTTGAAGTTTGGGGTTATTGAAATGGAAAGAAGTCAAATGGTGTCCCTTCGCTGACTCTTCGGAATGCTTCGCATTCCTTTTCCCTATCGGGAGCGTATAACATCGGAAGTATGGGAACAATTTCCAAATTTGCTTCGTCTAAAATGTAATTATTATTATTAACCCAATACTTAACTCATAAGGAGGTTCAGAAATATCGAAAAAGCTGGAAGAGCGCATGAACGTAATCGCTGTGTTGCTAGCAGTTTTGGTTCTACTAGCTAACTGCAGACCTCCAGGAGAGATCAAGCTGGACGCTGGTAACAATGGCAGCCAGATCGAGATTGAGCAAGGTCAAATCCTGGTCATTACATTGGAGGCTAATCCCACTACTGGTTATACGTGGGAAATGATCGAAGGCGAGGAACAAATCCTGCAGCAAGTAGGAGAAATTGAGTTTCAACCGGATTCTAAGTTAATAGGCGCTCCAGGTATACAGACCCTGCGTTTAGAGGCTGTTAATGTAGGAAAGATAACTCTCAAATTGATATACCACCGACCCTGGGAAGAGAATGTGGACCCACTAGAAACCTTCTCTGTCCA
>JAHLWS010000051.1 GCA_019057795.1 Promethearchaeota archaeon
GGTTCTAAGATGTCAAGTCTCCAGAAATTGGATAAAGCAAGAATGCTCCTCCCCCAATACTTATCAATTCATTTGATTTCGCTCAATTTTGAACCAAAATTAGCAAGAATTCACGCAATACTGAGAGATAATGTCCAGATATATATTAGATACAATAACTATGGAGAATATAGTTACACTATAATTTTTTCTAAAACTTCATTAGATCGTTGTAGATTTGACAACTATGACGACCGTTGGGAGGTTTCAACGAGACCACATCACTTTCATCCAAGAAAAAAGAAAGAAGCCATCCATAGCGATATGACAGGTAATCCCGAATAAGATATACCATTTTTGTGTGAATTAGTCCTTTCTAGTAAACTATATAATTAAAATAATATTATTAAATTTCAATTTCTATTTAAATTCAGTCGCAGAAAGTATTTTCTGGATATATCTACATATATCTTGCAGTATTAATTCTTCGCGAAATAACCGAATAATAAGATTTAATTCAATAAATGGTACTTAATTGATATTTCGTGAAACTAATATATCCGTATAAATCTAAAGATGGAAATTTAACGCGCATTTCATCGTTAAAAGTCTATTTAAGAAATAAAAACATTACCATTTATGATACTGTAGAGCAGTTTGAAAAAGAATTTGGTTCAAAAATAAAAGAAACAATCAAAGAAGTTAAAAAACTAGTTTTATTGAGAGAAATTATAAACCTCCATAATATTAATGGCATTAAAAGCATGAACCAAATAAGAACAATGGTTAAACAAATAAAATCTGGAAAAGATATCCTATCTCCACGTGGATTACCAAATATTAAATTAGTAAAGACTAAGCAATCGGAATGGGTCTTATTTGATGGACACCATTCTTTACTTTCTTACATGATTGCTGGAAAGACATATTTGCATGAAGTCCCTCACTTTATTGTCGAAAACGAAAATGGTCATGTAAATGATAAAGAAATTCTTATATTTTTTGGAATTCATTCCAAAATCTTAAATGATTCTGATTGGAGAAAATATGTAATAAATTGGCAAGCACCAAAGGAAGGACAATTATGTAAACGAGAACAAAAAAATATGGGTGAGCTCTTAGATTCAATTAGTGTTTTTTATAATAAAAACAGAAATTATAACATAGTTGATGTATGAAATAGATTTTGCATATTCAAAACTTCTTTGAATATTATTTCAAATTAGAGAAATAAGTATAAAATTTAACCGAATATTATTTAATCCCAAATTCTCTACACTTTAGAAGTTCTTGTACAGAATTTGATAAAAATTTTACCTAAATAATTCTACTAAAAGTTGGTTCTTATCTATCTCGAGATAGTTTGCAATATCTGATAATATACTATTAAGCGTTCCAATTTTCAAATTCTTATGCTTGGGAATAGTAATATGATATTCTCCTCTTCTTCTTGTAGTCAATCTCAAATGACTTCCTGTTTGTCTTGTAATTTCAAAGTCAAATCTCTTTATTAATTTGGATAATTTCTCTCCGCTAATATTACGCGGGATTTTCATAAAGTTATAACCTCATCCTTTACAAAATGTAATCTGATAATTCGAGGTCTTTCATTCTCATTAAAATGACATTTTACGGCGTCTCTAATTGAGTCTTTTAATGCATTTAAATTATCAGCTTCAGTATGAATGGAGGTTTCTAAAGCTCTTGCTACATAACCTCCTTCCAAAGATTCTTCAATAAGAAATATTATTTCATTCATTCAACTTATCAAGGAATTTTTTAATTAGTTATTTATGTAAATATTATTAAAGAAATACCTTTTCTATTTTCTTATAATACTTGGTTATTTTTATTTTTTTTTAATTCTTGTATTTACTTATTCTATTTAAGCTATCTTTCCTCTTAACTTATAAGATTTATATCTATATTTTTTAATTGTGGTTGATTGAAATTATTCATACCTAAGCGTAAAATCACGCAAGTTTTTCAGGAAAAAATTGAATTTAAAAAGAAGTGGGAAAACAGCTGGCACAATTCTTGAAAAAAAAGACCTATTTAACTTTTAATTGTAAATTTACTTTTAATTTAAAAATATATATTTTTGTAAAAATATTCAATTTTCAAGTCATATCTCAACATTTGCATCAGAGAATTAAAATTGTGAGTTCAAGAACTATTGTGAAAAAAAAAATAAAAAGGAAGAAATAAAAACTATTTATACATTAGAAGCGTAAAAGTAAATGTAAATCATTTATTTTTAGGAAAAATTACTAAGTGAATCGAAAATGTTTAGAATCGTTAAAGATATAGTTAAAGGAAAAGTAAAAATGACGGTAGGGCGTCCATTAAATGGTGGTGAAAGGTTTCTATTAATATCATTGTTTTCTAGAGTAGATAGAGTGGCTACTTTACTTGTTCCAAGTAATGTCCATCCTCAATTACTTGATCCTAATTATGATTTTGTGCGTTTGACTAGTAGTGTGGAAGCAAATCTGGAATTATTTACAATATTACGAGAAAGATTTCCTCAAGTAGATGCAGCTATGCCAGCAAGTTGGTTGGGATTAGCAGGGTGTGGTCAAGTTGAGATGGGGACGACAATGCGGATATCGCCCATGATTGAACCATCTCCGGAGATATATGCTCTTGATACAAAATCATTTGAGGAATTAGAATTACCCAAAATGGAAGGATTTTTAAAAACCCAGATAGATTTATGCGTTGAAATTCAAGATCAATACCCAGAAATGATGTCTCCCCCTATTATCGAGGGGTCTTTTGATTTAGCAATTCTATTGCGTGGAGAGAAGCTATTTCAGGATTTTATTCTCTATAAGGATTTTTTAAATGCCAGGGATTCAGTACATAAAGAAAAAATAAAAAAAAGGGGAGATCCTACTTTTTTTCCAAAGATCATGGACTTTGCTACTGAAGCCAGTATACATATAGGGAAGATGTATAAGGACCAAGGAATTAATATGCTTGGTATGGTAATAGTAAATCAGTATGCTAATCCACCAATTATGTCTCCTGAGGATTTTCTCACCTATATATATCCGTATGTAGAAACAGTGTGGAAAGAGTTTAAAAAACATCGTCCAACAGCAGGATACATGCCACCTTCTCCGAGTTCAGCAAAGGAAATTAGTAAATATCCTGCTCTTAGTGGAATTGCATGTTTTAACAATTATATGTTCCCCCAAAATGAAATTGGTTTAACATCGGACACTTATGATGAAGAAATGATTAATCTATCAAAAGAACTTAAAACTCCATATCAACACCTAATTCATGGCAAATTCTTAAGAGATGGGACTAAAAAAGAAATTGAAGCACATGTAAAAAAAGTGTGTGAACTTGCGGTGGAAAATAAGGTTCCTATGGGAATAGGAATAGCTGCAGTTCCTTTAGGAACTGATTTATCAAAAATAGATTTGATTCTCGAATCAGTAAATGCATATGGGGTGTATAAATAATTTCGCTAATTACTTTGGTTGAGGAAGGTGAAGTTTATGATATTGAGGAGGCTGTAACAAAAGCTTTAAAAAATACAAAACCCATAGCAATTATGGAAGATCTTATTACAGGTTTAAGGTTAGCGGGTGATAAATTCAAAAAGGGAGAATATTTCGTAGTTGATATGATGCAAGCGGCTGAAACATTTAAAGAAGGGATGAAAATTATTAAACCAAAACTTGGAGATACTAAAAAAGAATATGTGGGGAAGTTAGTTATCGGAACTGTAAAAGGAGACATTCATGATATCGGAAAAAATTTGGTTGTAATTATGTTTGAAGGCGCAGGTTTTGAAGTAATAGATTTAGGTATTGATGTACATAAGGATAAATTTATAGATTCAGTTAAAAAGTATGAACCAGATATTATAGGATTATCCGCATTATTGACTACAACCATGTTAGAAATGGAAGGTATAATAGAAGCTCTGAAAGCCAATAATTTAAGAGAGCGGGTTAAAATTATGATCGGCGGTGCTCCTGCATCCGCTCGTTTCGCTCAATCTATTGGAGCGGATTCCTATGCCCCTAATGCTACTGAAGCAGTGAACACGGCACTAAAATTACTAGGAAAATAGAGGATATTAATGTTTGATAATGAAACATATAATTTTATAATTTGTATATTTCTATTTAAAATAAAAAACAGTGAGATGAGTATTTGAAACATATAGAGGGCAAATTTAAAGGAGTAAAAGATTTAAACATTTATTATCAAGCATGGATTCCAAATACCCCTAAAGCAGTTGTTCAACTTGTACATGGAGGATTTGAACATTCTGGTAGATATCAAAATATTGTGAATGAATTAATTCCGGAAGGTTTTGCAATTTATGCTAACGATCATCGCGGTCATGGTAAATCCGAGGGATTACGTAATTATATAGATTCTTTTGACCAATTCATAGAAGATGAAAAATTATTTTACGATTTAATAAAAGAAAAACTCTCTGATTTACCAATTTTTATGTTAGGGCACTCACTCGGTTCATTTATCGCCATTTATTTCACAAAAAAATACGAGCATCTTTTAGATGGACTTATTCTTTCGGGAACGGGTACTAGCCCGGGTATAGAAACTAGTGGATTCCTTAAATTAATAGCTAAAGCCTTCTCAAAGATTGCCCCTAAAATGAAATTTAATCCTAGAGTTGATACAAAATTCTTAAGCCACGACCCAGAAGTAGTAAAAAATTATAAAACCGACCCTTTAGTCAACGCAGATAAAATTACCGCAAGATTAGGATATGAAATGGTAAAAAATTTCAAAAATCTCAAGGCAGTTGTAAGCA
>JAHLWS010000052.1 GCA_019057795.1 Promethearchaeota archaeon
GCATTAAGAAAAGCACTGGTAAAATTTCCGTGGCTTCGCCCAATCCGTAGAATCGTGACTAAATTTTACTATCAATTTCGCCTCTCCCCTGCAAAACGATGTTCTTTAACCTTCTTATTAGGGCTTGTTTCAGAACGTTGTCATTCTTGGCTTAAAAGTGCCGTAGATACGCTAATAAGGTGTGAAGAACAAATCTTTCGTTTCCAAGTGCTAATTGAGAAATATCCGGCGTTAAAGAACGTTAAGTCGATAAAAGTAGTTGATGAATCGACCATGAGAAAGATTAACAAACTGTATCAAACGCAGTTCGGGATGCGAACGGTTGAAACTCTGGAGATGAGACTTAAACACTATCTTGAGTGTCCTTTCATTATAGTTCCAAGCGTTTTGGAAGAATTAAAAAGTTAGCTATTATTCAAAGATCATACTCAATAAAGTTATCAATTTTTTAGCATTAAAACTAAAATTGAAATAATAATTATTAATTTTGAAATAAATGAAAACAAAAGAAAAAATGAAAAAAGACTTTTCTGGAACATTATTCTTAGTTGTCGGAAACTCTGGTTCGGGTAAAGATTCTATTATCAAAGCTGTATTAGAAAGGTATCCTTCTGATTTAAAAAGTATTCGTCTTACTCAACGATATATTACAAGACCTCCTTCTGAAACCGAAGACAATATATCAATTAAGCCAGGAGAGTTCAGAGAAATGTCAAAACAAGGTAAATTTGCTCTGGAATGGCACATCTATGGTCTTGATTATGGGGTTCCGATAGAAATTGATAGTTGGTTAAAAAATGGGCATCCCGTGCTCGTAAATGTTAGTCGAACAATTGTGAAAGAAGCTTGTGAAATTTATAGAAATTTAAAAATAATCTTTATTGAAGTTCCTTTTGAAATTACTTTAAAAAGGTTAAAAACCCGCGCCAGAGAGAGCGGAAAAAGATTAGAAGAAAGAATAGAAAGAGCAAAAAAGAATCAGAAATTTCCTGATGCTGATTTTATTGTTGATAATTCTGAAAAATTAGAAAATGCAATTAATCAATTTTTAAACTATCTAGTAAGTGTGGTTAGAGGAAAAGAAATATTTTAAATTAACAAAGAACAAATTTTTTTAGAAAGGAAGATTAATTTTTATAACTTAATAAAAAAAATCATGGCTCGGGTCGTATAGTGGTTAGTATTGGGGACAAATCTTGAGATTCTTTCGAGAATCCCCACTGTGAATCCCTAGAAATACAAGGGAATTCTCTTGTATTGGGGAAAGGGGGGTTCAATGTATTGTTGAATTTCTCAGCAGTATGAAAATCCCCCTCCGAGCCCTCTTATAATTAATAAATTCAACTTTTTTACTTACCGTCTTTTTTATAACCTATAAAGTAGAAAATTAATATCTTTTAGTTAATTTACTTATTCAATTTTAGGATGGGGATTTATTTAATATCATGGTTGAATTAGATCCAGACAAACTTCGAGATGTGCCAGGATGGAAAAATGCACCTATTCACATATGTATGGATGCAGATTATCGAGGGTTAACTTTTTGCTGTAAACCAGGATTTTCTCTAACTTTTGGTTTTAAATGTAAGAGAGATGAAACATTAAAAGAGTTGGGGATAAGTCAAGAAGATTTTATTAAAATAAAGGAAGAGTTTTCAAAAGAGAATGACTGGGATTCTGATTTAGTTTGTTTTGGATCTATTTCGTATTGCTGTATGCGAAGAGGAGGTTGCCCTAGAAGAGATCCTGCCTTAGAAGGGAGATATCCCGATAAAACTAAAGAAGAGTATATGAAAATATATTACGAAAAAAAAAAGCAATTAGCGAAAAAGATATTAGAATCGGTAAAAGATCCTCAAAATAAGAAAAAAGTTAGACCGTATTTGGATTTATTTTAAGTTAAAATTTAAAAAACATCTTTACTCTTTTAATTTAATAAATTTTATTGAGAACTTAACTAAGAATGATCGTTTCTATTACCCATGAACATGATCTCGATGGATTGGGGTCACAAGCAATCATTCAACGATATTTCAATTTAAACAAAGAAATTCATCCAGATGAGATCAGATTTTTTTACGCTCATTACATTGATTTCGTTGAAAAAATTAGCAATATCTTAGATTCAGAATCTCTCCCTTCACAACTAATAATTTCTGATATAGGCTTTAACGAAGATTTTGTAGATTTGTTCTCTATTTTCAAAAATGCGAAAAAACAAGGATGTAAGATATTATGGTTCGATCATCACATTGTAGACGATTTAATAAAAAAAAAACTAAGAAATTTAGTTCACATTTACTCAAATGACACTAAAAAATGTGCTGCTGAAATCATTAGAGATTATTATTTACCAGATGACCCCATAGCATCAAAAATTGCTGAATTTGCCAGAGACACTGATTTTAGGACGGATATATATAAATTAGCGTCAGATTTGCAGTTAATTATCGGTTTTAACCGTGGAGCTCATAACGATCAAAATAAACATAGAATAGTTGAATTATTATCTCAAGGCGATTTTGAGAATTCTTGGTTTAGTTCCCAACTAAAGATTTTAAAAAAATGGCACGAAGATGAGTCTAATTTCGCTTTAAATCACGCTAAATCTATTCCGATGGAATCTTTTGGTAAAATAATTATTTCATGGGCAAAAATTGGCGGAGGAAAAATAACCTATTTATTGAAAGAGAAATTTCCCGAAGCAAAAGCTCGTATTGGGATTGATACTCGACACAATGAAATTATTATCCATAGCGATTTTATTAACTGTAGGGATTTTGCGAGGACCTTTAAAGGAGGAGGTCATAAAGTTCGAGCTGGGTTTAAATATCCACAAATCTTCGAAAAGCCTAATGTATTGAACGCTGTCTTTATTGAAAGTATAAAAGAGAGTTTTCTTAAACAGACTTAGTTAACTTTTTTTTTAACTTTAGATGATAAATTCTACTTTCTTTATAGCTATCGTTAGTATGTGTTAATATTGCCAATAACTTTGCCTTCCGAATCCGTTTTAAAGATTCCTTTACTAGTATCAAGAAGAATTAATTTATTCCCCCAAGGATCTTTTACTATAACACATTTTCCTATGGAAATTTCGAAGGGGGCGGTTATAATAGATCCACCTGCATTCACAAATCGCTTAGCGGCAATTTCAGCCGAATCAACAGTGAGATCCACCTCAAATTCATCAGGTTCTGTGTGTATCACCAATTCTGCCTTACTCTCGGGAATTCGTAAACCAACACTAGGTTCTGTGCGCCAAATAAGTTCATGGCCAAGGGAGTCTCTATAAAATTTAAGGCCAGATTCAAGATCTGAAACGGGTATCCTAATGCAATCTACTTTTCGAATTAAGCTCTTTTTTTCTGATTCATCAACCATTTTATCATCTTATTGAATAATTATAATGGATATAATATTGAGATGTTAATTAGAATCTCTTGGATTAGCAAGTCATTATGCAACTCTTCAATTAAATTATACTATCAAAGTTGATTTCTGAGATTAAAAAACATATTCAATGTCATTAAATCAAGTTGATAATTTCTTAACTATGGATTTCTTTTTTCTGTTATAATTTCTATAAAATTCCATTTTTTCTTAAATTAGTGATTAATTCCTTTCTTTTATTTAAATAAATACCTATTTAATGAAAAAATTTTTAATTAAAGTTGATTTATATTTTTTAGTTAGTAAATTAACTATCCCAAATGTTTCGTGAATTTATAAAATTCACCGATGATTTTATTCATAATCTTAAAACACCCTAAATCATTGATCATATAGCTTAAAGGATTAATGAATTTAATTAAATTTTTCGTGTAGTAATGTAAAAACATTTCTTAATTAAATAATAAAGGTTTTAGTTATACCTAACAAGTTTAAAAAGGAGGCATAGAAAAATGGAGGGATTAATCCTTGCAGCTGGTTGTTCTAGTCGATTTAATTCAACGGATAATGCATTTAAAAAATATTTATTAAAAGTAAATAATTCGAATATTCTAAGTTATATTATTACTGGAATGATTAAAACTGGAATTAGTAAAATCAATATTATAGCTAGTAAAATTTCAAATAAATCAAAATATAAACAAATTCTCTTAAATTCCATAGGAGAACTAGGAATTGATTTTAAAAATTTTAAATTAAATATAATTGAAAATAGAACTCCAAAAAGGGAAAACGGTTATAGTCTTTTTTTAGGTTTAAATGCAATCTCCTCTGAATATACATTATTATCAATGGCAGACCACATTTTCTCAGAAAACATTTTTTCTCAATTGGTAATGAACTATCACAGATATGATATTCTCTTAGCTACAGATCCCATACATTTAAAAGACCCTTATAAATTAGAAGATGCTACTAAAATATACGGATTTAATTCTTTTATTACCAATATTGGTAAAGAGATACCTAAATATAACCGATTAGATATGGGAGCTTTTCTATTAAGGACGAAAGCTATTCGTAATATTTGTCAGGAAATAAAATTAAATACTTATAAATTTGGAGTAACAAATGTTATTCTTTTAGCTATTGAATCAGGACTTAATGTAAGTTATTTTGATTTTCCAAATGTCTTTTGGTTAGATGTAGATAATCCTTCTATATATCATCAATTAAAAGAATGTTTTCGCGAATCTTCTAATTTACATCCTTTTGGTTTATTCCCTCAAAAACATACCTTTTATAAAGATAAAAAAGAAAAAACGTGAAGAATATGAAAGTGCTACAGAATTATATTCAAAATATGAGAAAAAGTCAAAATATAGATAATATAATGGGTATTATTTTTTTACCAAAAAATCCATTATTTTTCAAAAATCAACCTTTTTATATAAAAAAATTATGTGGAGTTTCGATTTTAGAAAGAAATATTAATGTTTTAATTAAAAATGGAATAAGAGATATATTTATTTTATCAGAAAGTTCAGTAGATTTTAATAATGAAATGAATTTTGATAGTAAGAACTTTGTAAGAATCATAAAGATTAGCTATCTTCATCATGTTAAAGAACATTTTAATCAAAAGAAATTAATTAATTCTATGAAATACATTGCCGTTGTTTTAGATGGTGGAGTTTTAATCGATGATAGAATTGTTTCTTCATTATTAAATTATGGAGAAGATATTATATTCATAAAAGGTAATAATATTCATTCAAACCATACGGATAAAAATCGATCTAATATTTTAGGAGGTAAAATCAACCTTAGATCCAACGAATATATTTTTGAAAAAAAGATAGGTTCTTTTCATGACTTTTTCAATTCTTTAATATTTAATAAAACAATCTATCATTCCTCAGATGAGATTTCTACCTATGAACCAGATATGAGAACAGATGTACCTCTTTATATTTATTCATTTCGTGATTATCAAGATTTTAAGTCCGCTAAAAAGTTTCTTGTAAAAAGAACACAAAAGGGAACATTGGACTTAATTGCATGGTATTTTAATAGACATTTTGAAAATATTTTTGTTTATCTATTTGCTGATACTAAAATAACCGCCAATCATATTACGATACTTGTAAATATATTAGGATATTTTGTCTTATTCTTATTTTTAATACAATATTGGTGGATTGGTCTTTTTCTATTAATTTTAGTAAACATTCTTGATGGAGTTGACGGTAAACTAGCTCGTTTAAAAAACCAAGAGAGTACAGTTGGTCATATTGAACATTCATTTGATCAATTATATGAACAGGCAATATATGTAGGTATAGGTCTTACCTCGTACTTTATAATTGATCAATTTTTTGTCATTATAACATTAATTATAATGCTACTTTCTGATTCATTCAATCGGCATTGTTCAATGCAGTATAAAGAAGTAATGAAAATAACTTTGGCAGATAGCAGTAAATTTGATCAATTATTTAGAAAATTTGATGGAAGAAGAAATATATTTACTCTTCATATCTTGATTTTTGGAATTTTTGGTCATTTTGAATTTGTTATTTTTTCAATTTGTATTCACGCAATCATCACAAGTATAATTTATTCTATTCAAGCAATTAAACACATGAAGAAAGTGGATAACTTGATTATTAATAAAATTACAAAAAACTTTAAAGAGGGATCTTTCAATGAGTAAAATTAAAATTGCAGTTGCTGGACTTGGTAATTGTGCTTGTTCACTAATTCAAGGTCTTGAATACTATAAAAGTAAGAATCAAGACAATTGTATTGGTTTAATGCATTGGGACATAGGGGGTTATAAGCCAGGAGATATTGAGGTTGTTGCCGCATTTGACATAGATCAAAGAAAAGTGGGAAAGGATGTTGCAGAAGCCATTTTTCAAACACCTAATTGTACTAAGATATTTTGCAGAGAAATTCCAAAGACCAACATTATCGTTAAAATGGGAAGAGTTTTAGATAGTATTGCGGAGCATATGAAAGATTATGATGATAATTATACTTTTGTTTTATCTTCTCAAAAAGAATCTACAATGGAAGAATTAGTTCACGAACTTAAAAAATCTAAAGCGGATATGTTTATAAATTATTTACCAGTTGGTTCTGAAAAAGCTGCTAAATTTTACGCTGAAAGTGCTTTAGAAGCTGAAGTGGGTTTTATAAATTGTATTCCTGTCTTCATTGCTAGTGATCCTGAATGGAGCATCAAATTCGAAAAGAAAGGAATCCCAATAATCGGAGATGATATCAAATCTCAGATAGGAGCTACTATAGTTCACCGTGTTTTAACTAATCTTTTCAAAAAGAGAGGAGTAAAGCTAATGCGAACATATCAACTCAATACAGGAGGAAACACAGACTTTCTTAATATGCTTGATAGAAGTAGGTTAATCTCTAAAAAAATATCTAAGACTGAAGCTGTTCAATCACAAACAGCAGTTCGTTTAAGCAATGAAAATATTCATATAGGCCCAAGTGACTGGGTTCCTTGGCAAAAAGATAATAAACTCAGTTTTATCCGAATGGAAGGTAATATTTTTGGAGATATTCCCATTAACCTCGAACTACGCCTTTCAGTTGAGGATTCACCAAATTCTGCAGGGATTGTAATAGATGCTATAAGATGCTGTAAACTAGCACTTGATAGAAATGAAGGTGGGGTTTTATATTATCCTTCTGCATACTTTACAAAACACCCTCCAATACAATACACCGATGATGAGGCATATCGCTTAACAGAAGAGTTCATCAATGGAAACTTGGATACCGCTAAACACTCAATTAAAAAAGCGGTCAAATTAAATGAACAAGGTACCAATAACTAATAACAAATAAATCTTTTTTTTTCTATAATATTATAATATGGGTGAGCTCTTAGATTCAATTAGTGTTTTTTACAATTTAAAAAACAATTATTATAAGGTTGATATATGAAATAAATATCTTATATCTCAAATCGTTATTTTCTACACGAATTTATTAGAAAATTTCTCTTTTATATATTTAATTTTCTATATTATTAAATATCCATCAATTATATTCCCGAATGGATAAAATTGAACTTTATTCCCGATAAAATCTTCAGTTCCCTTTTGATTCTTCCTATAAATTTCTCGGCGATGATATACATCAACCATTTTACCATCTCATTAAAAAATAATAATAGATTTGAATATAATATTCAGGTATGAATTAGAATAGCATTATTTGATATATAAAAGGGCGTGAAATTGGCGTTTCACGATCTTTTTATTTTAGGTTTCGATTAATAGAAATAATATTAATATTTTTTAAAATTTCTTACTCGATTTCAATACTTGTTCCTTTTTCTTTTTCTTTTAATTTTTTCAACCTAATCTCAAGAATTCCATTGGTATAGCGAGCTTTAGCGTAACCTGAGTTAATAGTATTTGGCAATTCTATCTCTTTGAAATATTTCCTCCCTAAAATATTTTTTTCGGTAGAAATAGTTAGAGATCGGTTTGTAGCGTTTATTTCAATATCCTCTTTACTTACTCCCGGCATTTCAGCAATAACTACGATTTGGTCTTCCTCTTCATTCACTTCCACCAGTGGTTCTCTCGTCTTTCTTACTTTGGTCTCACCTGTAAGGGGTTCCTTTTCAATATTTCCGAACGAACCCATAATAGGTTTTCCGTCTGGGCCGATACCGATATTGAATCCATATATTATTGGCCCTTTAATTCCAAATTTAGATTTATTTTTCATAAATTCTTTTGTAAAATCTTCCGGTGAAAGCCCTTGTAAATCTTTCGGTAAATTTTTTGAGATTTGTTTAAAAATTTCTTTAAACATTTTCTGAAATTCTTTTGAATTAAATAATTTGGCAGGGTCTAAATTTCTGAAAGGGTTATTGGGGTCTCCAAAACCTTTAAATATATTAAAAAAGTCATTGTGTTCATCTTCTTCATCTTCATCTTCATAATCGTCTTTACCCGGCATAGTATCACATCCTAGTATAATATATGTAGATATTAATTTCACTTAAATTTTTAAATATAGATTTAAATATAAATACTAAGCTAGAAACATAATAGCTTTTATTCTAGAAAAAATTGTTTAGTTTAATAAAGTTATTCCAATCAAAAAATTTGATACATAATATTAAAAGTAATTAAAAAATATTAAGTAGAGCTGATTTTTATTTACTCAGAATTAAGTGACGACGACAAAGAAATGTATTTAGATGTCCTTAGAGAAGCACCAATTTTGCCTTTCTCTAATTTTGTCTCTCGAGGGGATATACCTGATAGAATTGATATTTCTCGGCCAAGAAGTTATATTGATCGTGAAGTTTATAGATTAGTACGCCAGACATCGCGCGATAAATCAAGTAGGATGATACCGTTGTTAGGTTCAGCGGGCACAGGAAAAACTCACGCCTACCACTCATTTAAGGACAAAGAGAGAGAAAATAAAAAGAAGATAGAAGAAACTGTTGAAGCAGAAGAAATAGAGGCGAGTCAACTGGAACCAGTTGATTGGACAATAGTTTATGTACCAAGCCCACCTGCTGCAATTCGAGTTTTACTCCACATATATACTTGCATTATTGAAGAATGTGGGCCAGAAATTCTCGATATCGTCTCAGAAAAATTAGTTAGAGAAAAATGGGGAGGTAAAAAGGGGGGATTGTTTCAGAAACCTAAAATCGATGAAGTTATTCAAATGGGCATAAGAGAATTCCCTGGAGTATTTGCTGATTGTGTTAAAGCCCTTGTAACTTATCAATTAGATAAAAATAAAAAAGGTCTTGCTGAAAGATGGCTTCTTGGTGAAGACTTACAAGACGAGGAATTGAGTGAACTTGGAATTAATTCTGTTGTGGAAGAAGACGATGTATGCCTCGCCATGATTAAAATTATTACTGAGAATTTAGATAGAGTGCTTATTCTTTATTTTGACGAGCTAGAGTCTCCGTATAGGATGCATGGCGAAATTGCAGAACGAAAATTGCTTGAAATATTAAAACGATTATATAATGAAGTTAAAAGTTTAGTTATTGTTGTTGCTGTTTTAAAAGAAATCTGGCCACGTATTTTAGAGATCGCAGATCAACCACTACGCTCAAGGATGGAACCTGAACAAGAGCTAAAACCTTTTAGTTTGAACGATTTAAAAATATTCTTTAGCAAGTCTATGGAAACCTTTTGGGAAGATAATAATTTAAATCCTCCATTATACCCGTTATTTCCATTAAATGAAAAATTAATTGAGATGATTTATGAAAAGACTCAAGGAAATCCAAGGAATTCCATCAAACTATGTAGGAGATTTATTGAAAAAATTGTGACGGATGAAATGAGCGTAGAAGAATTATTAGAGATAGGCATAGAAATGGTAGCAACAGCAAGACCTCAAATAGAAGAAGAAGAAATCATAGATTTTTCGAAGCCTAGAGAAATTATTAAAAGGACTATTGAAGAAATATTAGCTGAAGAGGAATATGTTATAATCGCAACTCCCGCTTCGGTAGCGGGAGCAGCCTTAAAAAGCATTATAAAAGTTGGCGAAGAAAAAGGAAAGAAATTTAATACGCAAATGGAGTTTAAATTTATGTTTGGCAAGAGATCTCAAACTTTAGCTGCTTTAATTGAAACTGGGGGTAAGAAATGGGGTTTAGAAATACCTTCCTGTAAGAATTTCGATAGAAGTGCAGGTGTTGCTGGTTATTACGCAGCTAAACGATTGAAAGATGCGATAGATCAAAAAGTTATTGATTCAGCTATACTAATCGTGCCAACTGGTAGCGGCGGTGCGAAATTTGACATGATTTTGCAAAACAATTCAGAAATTCATAAAGTAGAGTTGAATAACGTATTAGGAGAAAATTTAATAGCAAATGCGTTAAAATCCCCAACTAAAGAAGGATGGAATATTGCAAAGATAATTTTCCCCGATATTGGAGAATATGTTCCTCCTCAAGTTGAAGAACCTTCAGAGGAATTATAAGGAGCTTAAAACATCTCTTTTTTAAATTTAAAATAATTATAGTTTTTCGAAATGTTCTTTGATTTTTGTGTCTAAATTAAACAATTCTTTTGCTAATTGGTCTGCTCTCTTGAAATTCTTTAACAATTCAGTTAAGCTTATTGTTAATTCGTGATCTTCAAAGGAATTTGAAATATTTATTAAGGCATCTATAGGTCTGATTAACTCGTGATATAGATGAAGCTTATTTTGTTGGAACTCCTCAATTTTTTTTTCCATATCTCTATATATATTTTCGCGATCTTTAATTAAATCGGGAAACTTTACTACTTGGTCAGCTTTACTCGTCAAAAACAAGACTACATCGTTTTCTTGGATGATATTGGCTAATTCAGCAGCTTTAAGAAAGCTTTTCCTAGCCTTTTTATAAAATTTATCATTTAATAATTGCTCAGCAAGTTTGATTTCCTCTGACATCTTCTCAGGAATGTCTTCACCTAAATCGATTAATTCTCTAGCTTCTTGCAACTTTCCTTCGTCAAGCATTTTTTTGGTTTTATCATTGATGGTTTCTTTAATCATAGCCGGTTCTTTTAATTTTTCCATTAAAGTGAAAATGGAATCAAATTCTTTTTTAAGCAACGCTTCTAATTTTCCTTTATCCTTTGAAAATTCTTTAACAACTTTAGCAGCGATGTTATCGAGTATACTCTTCATAGAAACTAAGTCTTCGTCTTTTTTAAAGACGAAACCTAAAAAGAGATTGTCTCTTTCAATAGATTCTGCGCTTATTTTTAACGAATAAAACCTTAAATCTTCTCTCCAACATATTGTATCCAAAAATTCTTTTTGGATGTGTTTTTCTTCAAAATCTTTTAAAATTTCTGGATCGATTTTATTTTCTTGAGCCAAATAATATTCTGCTAATACATTTGGCCCAAAAGATTCGTCAATTTCGTAGAGATATATTCCAACTGGCATAATAAAGATTCTCAGTTTATTTTTTCATATTAAAATTATTATTAATTAATAGTTAATAAGCATTTGATTTTAAATTTTTATTTAATCAAAACATTTTGATATTATCTTAAAATTATAAGAACCTAAAAAGTGAATTTATAAAATGACGGTTATTGAAAATACTTACTGTGAAGCTTTTGAAGGTCTTGTTATCCAGTTAATGGTGACTGCCCAAGATGCTGAATTCCTAAACAGAGCCATAAATGCTTTCACTGCGTTACCTTCTACGGTTTTTGGAGATGCTGAAGGGGGAATTGTAAGGTGGCTTTCTGAAAAAGAGACTATTGATGGAAGATTAGGGGCAATCGTTCAATTATGGGTAACGGGAACTGGAAAAAAAGCAACAGCTAAATTCTACGAACAATTAGGTCGCAGAATGAGACAAGGTATACTTGTAGTTCCAACCACTGCCGTTTTTGATTATTATCCTAAAAAAGTTGATACGAAATTTAATATGATGGATAATGTGGGTCATTGCGGAGATGGATACGAAGAAGTAGTCGAAAAATTCGATCGAAAGCTAATTTCAGTTCCGATTATGATGGGATATGATTTTTTAATTGAAGAAGAAATATCTTATGCGAAAGGAGTAATGGGGGGAAATTTATGGTTATTTTGTGATTCTGTCAATTCAGGGATCAAAGTAGGGCGAGAAGCCGTAAGAATCGTCGCGGAATTAAACAATGTATGCACCACTTTTGACGTATGTTCAGCAGGTTCTAAACCAGTACCCCCCGATGCGAAATTTCCTGAGATTGGTCCTCCTACAAATCATCCTTTCTGTCCAACATTGAAGGATAAATTATCCCCAGAAGAATTTGAGGTTCCTGAAGGAATAGCATCTATTCCAGAAATAATTTTCAACGCTCTTGATCTTGAAACCGTTGAGTTAACAATGGCAAAAGTAATAGAAGGAATTATAGACATGGATGGCTTGCTTAAGATTTCTGCCGGAAACTACGAGGGAAAATTAGGTAAATTTAAAATATATTTACGAGAATTAAGTTTAAAAGAAAGCTATTTTAGTTAAAATTCTCTTTTTATTTATATGGTAAAGTTTTATCTTTTACGGGTAGAATAGGAAGTCCTTTTTTATATTCAGAAAATATGGGGTATTTTTCTTCAAATACTCGTTCAATTTCCTCAAGCGGTAAATCGGCGTGTATCCCTCTATCCATGGTGTATTCTCCAAATAGCCTACCTTCGTTATCGTATACGGCAAAAACAGCATCATTTTCGCCATCGAATTCAACCATAGGAATAAAACCACCCTTCAATGCCGTTTTCGGGTCAAAGGAAGGCGTTAATTTTACCCATTTATTATTCAGATAAAGTTCGCTATAGCCATGATAATGCATGACATTCGTCCCCATAAAATCTATAATTTTTTGAGAGATTTTATGATTTATCAAGTCTACTAAATGAATACTCGCGGGAATTCCAATCGCCCTCGCAAAGGAAGATAATAGTACAGATTTTGAGACGCAAAAACCATTTTTTCGACGTAGAGTTACACTTGCTTTAAAATTTGCCTTTATTGACGGAATATATGTGTGCATGTTATATTTAATTTCATCTCTTACCCAATAAAAAAGAGCAATAGCTTTTTCTTTTTCAGTTTCTAACCCTTCTGTAATTTCAAAAGCTTTATCCCGAACAAATTTCTTGTTAAAATCAAAAAATTTAGTAGGTTTTAGATAAATATCCAAATTCCCCATAATAAGGAAAAAATTTGGTCATTTTTGAATATTACCATTCAGATTACTTTCACTAAAAAGAAAATTTAGAAAAAAAAAAAAGTTAAAGTGTATAAAAAAAATTAACTTTATGTAATTTATAAATAAAGAGATTTCTATTACTATTTAGGACCTAAACAATAAAAAGAGTTTTTTTAAAAAATTTATCGAGTGTTAAAAATTAAAATCAAAATTAAAAGTTTTATTTGGATTTTGCCATTAATTGGCGGACTTCTAACGCTCAGAGCAATTTTTACTCCAGCAGCTTATTATTTTGAGAGTAGTGGGCACTTAATTTTTTGGATGTGGGGTTGGTATGATAGATTAGGTATATGGGATTATGGCATGGCAAAGGGGTTTATTTATGATCCATTGATCCTTAATATTGGAATTATATGTACTGTATTAATAATAGTTGGTGCGTCCATCTTCATCGTTAACAGCATTTCAGCGGCTTTTATATTTAGGAAAGGTAATAGGTTTACCAAAATTGTATTATGGGTATGGTTTTTATGTGGAATATTACTTATTATAGCACCAATCTTTTGGATGGCAATGGTACAAATTTTTCCACCATTTTCACCAATTCCTGTTGGTAGTGACCCCCCTCTTAATTTCTGGAGCGTCTTTTTTCCAGCCTGGGCAGTTATAGCCCCAATTATAACTGGTGCTTTATCTTGTGGTACTATTATTCTATTTAAAATAATAATTGTTAAATCATATAAAAAAGCAAATAGAAAAATTTAGAAAAAAAAAATTAAATTTTTTCAGCTATCAAATCAATTATGTCAATAACTTGAATCTTTTCTCGAACTTCAGTGCTCATTTCTTTATAGGCATCACTTAAATTACCGATACAGAAGGGACAACTCGTAGTTAAGATTTTTGCACCCGTATCTATGGCTTCTTGTATTCTTTCTTTTGAGATATCAAGAGCCAATTCGGGAAATTGACTTTTTACGCCTCCTCCAGCTCCACAGCACCAGGCATTCTTACGGTTTCTTTTCATTTCTAATAGTTCAATTCCCGGAATTTTCGATAATACTTCTCTAGGTATATCGTAAAGATCCGTATGACGTCCTAAATGGCATGGATCGTGCCATGTTATGATTTCCGCGCCTTCTACGGATTTAAACGGTATTTCGTCATTATTTAACATCTCAACTAAAATTTCCGTAATATGTTTTATTTCAAACGGTAATTCCTCACCTAGTAATTCAGGATAATCCTTTATCCAAGTTCTATAACATCCTGCACATGCTGTAAAGACTGTTTTAGCTCCCATATTCTTAAAAACTTCTATGTTGTGCTTAATAATATCAGTTAAAGCCCTTTCATCGCCGATCCTCAAGGCAACAGAACCACAGCACCACTCGTCTTTAGACATTGCGATATCTTTTCCTCCTGCTTTCAAAATTTTCATCATACTTTTCAATGTTTCTACTTGTCTTAAAGGCATCGTGCACCCCCCGAAAAATATTAACTCCCCTTGTTCCTTAATTTCGGGAAACTCGGTTGTCCACTCGAACTTTTTTGCTTCTTCTTCGCCGTAAGGATTTCTCATACCTTCGTTATTCATGTAATCAATTAACTTGCCGTGTCTATCAAGTGGAGCAAAGCCAGCCTCTACTAGATCTTTTCGTAACGCTTCCCATACTTTTACATGGTCGATCCATTTAGATGTATTGAGAACGATATACTCGTTTTGAGACATATGACACACTTCTGTGCAATTTCCGCATTCCATACACTCGTAAACGAATTCCGCGAGCTCTCTGGAAAGAGGGATCTGTTCTTCTAATATACTTTTAAGAACGTTCATTCTTCCTCGAGAAAAACAAATTTCAAAACCTCCTCCTCCCTTAGCTTCCTTAACCGGACAAGTTAAATATCTATCGACTGCCGGTCTTATGGCGTATCCACAGTCTCCACAGCCCATACAGCTGAATACAGCTTTCCATTCTTCTTTCAGATTTTTTAACTCACTCATTTTTTCAATCCCCCCAAAAATTAAATTTTCCTCTACTTAATATTGATTTAGGGTCAAGAACATTTTTTATAGATTTCATAAAATTATAATACTCTGGCGTATAAGCTCCAATATCGACCATCAGACGAGACATAAAATCTCCCATCATATACCACTGAACCCCGCTTTTTGTCACTCTTTCTAATAGCGATTTCCAGAGCTTTAAATCTAGTTCCCTGAGAAATTCGTGATTTTCCCCATCGAAATAACTTCCAAAACTAGTAAAACCACATGTTAATTCTACATTATTTCCATCAATTAATAATATTGGTCCACTCCCTGCAATCGGACGACTTTTTGTAACATTTAAAATTTTTTGCATATCTTCATTATGTTCCATGTCCCATTGCTCAATATCGTTTAAAATTGGAGGATATGAATTAATCGAACAAAAACATTCTGCTGTCAATGGTTCCATGCAGGGAGACATGCCCCATAAGCTATGGTAGAATTGCCAATGACCTTGTTCAGTATAATGCCATTTAGCGATGTTCCCGTCAGAAATTTCTGAACCTAATTTTTCTGTCTTATTATTTAGCATAATTTCGTCTAATTGTTTTACTTTCTCCTCTAATTCTTTTTCCGAATTTGCTTCGATCGTATAAAAGATTACTCCTCTCTTTTTTTTCAAGTTTTCCCATAACGGAAACATTCCTTGGTCACAACCTATTCTAACAATAAGATCCATCATATACATGAGATCGTAAACATCAATTCCTTTTTGTCTTATTTCAGTCATTATCTTTGCCGAAACTTGCCTTTCTTTTCGAGGTAATTGAAATGTTTTATATGCTGCGAACGGTGGTCTTGGAAATATTTGTAGCGAAACTTTAGTTTTCACGCCAAAAATTCCGTTATCACCACAGAAAAGGCCGGCTAAATCAGGACCATTGCCAAATCGATTGAAAGGGAATTTTGAGTACTTACTAGCTTGAGAACCCGTTTCAATGATATCACCCGTCGGAAGTACTACCTCCAGCGAAACCAATTGATTAGTACAGGCTCCATATTTTGCACATCCCCCTCCACCTACTGAATGATGAGATATTCCGCCTCCTACCGCCGCAGTCATTCCGGAACCCGGCCCCATACAACCCGTATAAAGACCATAATGACACAAGTATTCGTTTAATTTTCCCCAAGAAATTCCGGCTTCAACGGTTACGATAAGATTTTCTTGGTCTAAATTGATAATCTCGTTCATTCTTTTCATATCTAATACTATTCCACCATCCCCTATGGGTTTACTTCCACCGAATTCACAACCCCCACCTCCACGAGGTGTAACGGGGATATTTTCGATGTTTGCAATTTTAAGAATTTCTGCAATCTCTTGAGCATCTTTCGGCCTAATTACGATATCGGGGATTCCTTGCAATACTGGGTCAACATTTCGTGAATACGCATGCCGTACATAAATATTATTAGAGATGTAATTCTCTTTAACGACATTTTCTAATTTTTTATATACTTCAGACAATCTTGTCAAACCTCTTAATAATTTAATTAAACACTTTATAATAGACTCTATAAATTACTTAAATCTTTATTTTTATTTTATTTATTTTCAAACTTTCTCATTTTTTAATCATTCTTCAATACATTTCCAAGAATCTGCAATTATATGATATTCAGCAAATTTATCGCTAATTTTAACTTCAGGATTATTGTAATCACTCTCTAGCTTCGAAACTTTCCCAGTTATTTCGATCTGACCTTCACAAGAAATCTGGTCCTTAGTATAAACTATAATTTGATAACTATCAGTTAAGTCGAAATAATTCATGTGTGGATGAGAATTAATAAGAGCTGTCATATGTTGCCAGATTACTTTAGAAATTCTCCCTTTTACTTTAACTATATTTCCCACGTTATTTTCAAGATAAGTCCTTTTACTAAACATTTTTTTTACTTCTTTTTCTAATGGTATTTGCTTTTTATTTTTCTCCCCAAAAATTAAATTTTCCTCTGCTTAAAATGAACTCAGGGTCAAGCATTTTTTTTATAGATTTCATCAATTTAAAATATTCTGGCTGAAATGCTCCAATTTCGACCAAAAGTCTACTGAGAACATCACCCATCATATACCAAGTGACACCATGCTTAGTTATTCTTTCGAGTAAAGATTTCCAAAGTTTTAGGTTAAGTTCTTTAATAATTTCGTAATTAGTTCCATCAATGTAACTTTCGAAGCTCGTAAATCCAGTAGTTAGTTCAACATTTTGATCTCCAATCAATATTATTGGTCCTGCCCCGGAAATCGGCCGCATCCCCGTAATCTCTAAAATCTGTTCCATTTCTTTAGTGTGTTCTACGTCCCAAAGCTCAACATCTTTCAAAATTTTTGGATATGCACTAATTGATGTGTGGCATTCTGCGTCTAAGGCTGTAAAACCAGGAACTAAACCCCATAAATTATGGGCGATTAGCCAGTGCCCTTGTTCCTCGTAATGCCATTTCCCAATATTACCATCTGCGATTTCGGGGCCTAATTCCTCTGCTTTATTTTGTAGAAAAATCTTGTCTAATTGTTTGACCTTTTCTTCCAGTTCCATTTCAGAATTTGCCTCAACTGTGTAAAAAAGGGTCCCTCTTTTTCTTTTCAAATTCTCCCATAATGGAAATATACCTTTTTCAGTGCCAATTTTTACTAATAACTCCATAAAATACATCGCATCGTAAATGTCAATTCCTCTCTGTCTAATTTCCGTAAAGATTTTTGCTGAGATTTCTTCTGATTTTCGAGGCAATAAAAATGTTTTATAATTCGCAAATGGAGGTTTTGGAAATATTTGTAGCGAAGCTTTTGTTTTTACTCCAAAAATGCCGTTATCACCGCAAAAAAGACTTGCTAAGTCTGGCCCGTTTCCAAATCTATTAAACGGAAACTTTGAAAACTTATTTGCTTGAGATCCAGTTTCAATAATTTCACCTGTTGGTAAAACTACTTCCAAAGAAACTAATTGATTTGTGCACGAACCGTATTTCGCACATCCACCGCCTCCTACCGATTGATGTGAAATGCCTCCTCCCACTGACGCGGTCAGCCCGGAGCCTGGGCCTAAGCATCCAGTGTATAATCCAAAATGACATAAGTATTCGTTTAATTTTCCCCAAGAGATTCCTGCCTCAACGGTTACAATAAGATTTTCTTGATCTAAATTAACTATCTTATTCATACGTTTTAAATCCAAGACAATACCGCCATCTCCTATTGGTTTACTACCGCCAAATTCACAATCACCACCGCCACGAGGAGTAACGGGGATATTTTCTTCGTTTGCAACTTTCAAAATCTCAGAAATTTCTTTTGCATCTTTCGGTCTAATTACGATATCAGGGACTCCTTGCAATACGGGGTCTACATTCCTCGAATAGGCGTGTCTTACATAAAGACTGTTCGAGATATATTTCTCCTTGACTATATTTTCTAATTTTTGAAACAATTCTGACAAGTTTTAAACCTTAATTTTTATGTAAAAAAATTAAAAATAATATATATTAGAAAGCTTCAACTACTTAAATGTAATTCAATTTGCTATAATTTTCTATATAAGATTGGTTTTATAGAATTGAAACTAGGAAAAAAGTATTTAGTTATAATTTCAACCGTTATTGTTTTAATTATTCCAATATTTTTTGGAATTTACGCCGATTTTCTCACCATAAGCGAAATTAGCTTAGAGATTTTGTTATTATTATTGATAGGGTTTGTGCTTCTTTTAGCTTTAGGAAAAGTGATGGAGTTATTTTTGTACGGTAAAAAAAGTAAAGAAAAAATGAAACAACACGATGTTATCAGGGCATTTTTGAACGAAGAAGGTAAAATTGTTTTACTCATCTTTTTTCCGTTGACTATGATAATGGAGGAATTAATTTTTCGGTATTATCTTATAGGGTTTTTATTTAACCATCTAAACTTAGAATTAATTTCAACAATTATGATTTCAAGTTTAATTTTTTCGCTTTATCACATTCATACATGGTTTAAATTTAAAGACTTAAAAATCTTGATTTCAAATCTTATATTTTCATTTCTTTTAGGAATCTATAACGCCTATCTCCTTTTTACATTAGGCATATTTGCGTGTATTATAGTTCATTTTAGCTTGGTCTTTATAATATATTATAACTTATACAAAAAAATTTCTTAAATACTATCCTATTATTTTAATATAAACAATTTGTTTAAACACTAAAAGTTGATATTATGAAATTATTCTTCCGAGATTTAACAGAAAAAGATATACCCGCAATCTTAGATATAAGTAAAGATATATGGGAAGGAGATGATTACATTCCCGATGTTATAAAAAGGTGGTTAAATGAGGATGATAAGTTGGTTTATGGAGCTTTTCTTGAAGAAGAAATGAAGGAATTAATTGGATTTGGAAGAGTAAAGATGTTTTCTAATGGAGTAGCTTGGTTAGAGGGTGGTCGAGTGAAGATAACTCATCAAAAACAAGGAATAGGGCGTGATTTGATGAAGTATGCAATAGATTACGCGATACAAGCAGGCGCTAAGGTCGCTCAATATGATACATCTTCTAGAAATTTTGGGTCGAAATCTTTAGCAAAATTTCACGGATTTAAAGAGAAAAAAAGGATGGAAGTCTTAGAATGTAAAATGAGAGAGTTAAAACTAAGCAAAAGTGATTTTTCCCAAATACGGAAAATAACTAACGAAGAGGCAAAAAGAATTTATAAAAAAATGGATATTGGCCCTGGAGATGAATTAAATATTGGATGGTCGTATATACCTTTATTAAATTTAGAGGATAAAAATTCTTTATGGTTTACTAATTCTGAAGCAATTTTACAAAAAATAGATATTAAGAGTCATGCTCAACCAGAAAAACCTAGAGAAAATGAAGTATGGATTATAGTTTACGGTGATCCATTAGCCGCGTGTAAATTAATATCTTATACATTAAGCTTCGAAATTGATAAAGATGAGATCGATTTAGTTGAGCTTTACTGTAAGGCTGAAGTAGTAAAGTATGTAAAAGAATTAGGGTTTAAAGATCCCTCTTGGGAAGACGAACCCGTAGCGGTTGTTCTTTATGAAAAAGAATTAAATTGAAATACTAATTGATTGAAAATTAAAATAAAAAAAAGAAAATTACATCTTTCTTAAAGCTTTTTTATCGACTTTGCCTATTGTTGTTAATGGTAATTGATCGAGAAATTCAATGAATTTAGGAACTTTATATTTTGCTAAATTGTCTTGAGCATATTTTAAAATATCTGCTTTAACTTCTTCTGAAGCTTGGTAACCTTCCTTAAGCAGCACATACAATTTAACTATTTCTGAACCTGGACGGTCTGGATCTGGAATTCCAACAGTTGAACATAACTCTATTACGGCGTGTTTATTCATTTTATCGTCAACTTCAACGCTAAAAACCTTAAAGCCGCTGACAATTATCATATCTTTTGTACGATCAACGATGGTAAAATATCCATCCTCATCCATCACACCAACATCACCAGAATAGAACCAACCGTCAACGAGTGCATTTTCAGTTTCTTTTGGTTTATTCCAGTATCCTTTGAATATTTGAGGGCCTTTTATGACTATTTCTCCAGGTGTTCCTATAGGGACTTCCTTCTTTCGATCTGTAACATCTACTAGTTTTACTTCTGTGTTAGGAAATGGAACCCCAACCGTTCCAACTTTCTTCTTTCCAAGGTAAGGATTCATAGTTACTCCGGGAGACGCCTCCGTCATTCCATAAGCTTCTACAAGTTTCCCTTCGCCGACCACACCTTCGAATTCGTTTATATTTTTGGTGGGAAAAGGAGCAGCGCCGGAGATGTAACCTATTACAGAACTTAAGTCTAATTTTTTGAATTTTCGATTTTTTAAAAGCATCATATAAAGAGTTGGAACGTTGTACATCAACGCTATTTTACCTTCATATTCTTTCATTTTTCCAGTCATATAATTAGTATCTCTTGGATCAGGAACTAAAATCTGTGCACAACCCATAAAAGTACTCTGAAGGCAAAATTGTAAACCTGCTAAATGGAAAAACGGAAACCCTGACATGTAAATATCTTCACCGGGGTTAGCACCAGGTTCAAACCAATGAAATACTATTTGCATTAAATATATTAAATTTCGATGAGTTAATATTGCCCCTTTAGGAGGGCCAGTCGTTCCACCAGTGTATTGAAGTAATAAAACATCTTCCGGACCTATTTCAACATTAGGTGATTTATCGTTTGGATATTTCTCCACAATATCTTTATAGGCAAAATATTTTATACCATTAATTGGCTCAACTTTTCCATAGGGGATTTTTCCTATTTTAATTAGTTGTTCTTTCATAGCGGGTTCTAAATCCAAAATATCAGCTACATTTGTAGTAATCACAATTTTTACATCGGTGTCCCCCGTTTGGAGCGCTTCCCTTACTTTCTCTTCGTAAAAAGAGTCAAGAGTAATTATCGCAACCGCTCCGCTGTCTTTTAATTGATATCTTATTTCATTTGGTTGTAATAAAAAATTCATCCCTGAAGCAGCACATCCAGCGTAAAAAGTTCCAAATAGCGCTACGATAAATTGGGGAAGATTTGGTAAATTTATTACGACGCGTTCTCCTTTTTTTACGCCATTCTCAACAAGAAAGTTAGCAAAACTGTTAACATATTTTTCTGCTTCTTTAAAAGTCGCACAAGAACCTTGAAAATCGTAGCATAAGCTATTAGGATACTTATTAACCGTTCTTTTCATCATTTCTGCTACAGAATAATACTCTAGATCAATTTTTGGTTTTACATGAGCATCGTAAGATTTAAGCCATATTTTTTCCGAATATGGACTATTTTTGGCATATTCATTTGTCATTTTTTATCAAATTTTAAAATTATTTTACTATAATTAACGAAATTCGGTAATTACTTCATTGTCATAACAATATTTAAAATTAATCTTCTAATATTGCCAATAAATAACAATAATATTTTTAGGAAGTATATTATAAAAAAAGATTAAAAAAAAGAAAAAAAATTAGTATAGTTCTGCTGCAACTTTAGTAGATTTGTATCCTTTTCCACAATAAACGCAGAAAGCAATTCCGTTTTCAGCTAATTGTTCAAGCATTTTTTCGGTATATTGACTTCCGCATTCACTACAGTATACGGCATTAGGTTGTACAATTTCAATTTGCTTTAGCACTGGTTTGATGATCTCAGGCTCTACATAAGTTTGGGGCGGATTAACTTTTTGTTCTTCGCTAATAGGAGTTTTCTTAATAGGCTTAGGTTTTCCAGAAATAGCGTAATATATTTCTTCAAATAATTTGTATAAGCCTTCAAAAATACCCTTTAATAGAAGATAAACCCCTTTTAATATATAATAAATTAAATAGCCGACTCCCTTTAACACAAAATATACTATAAGTACTGCAAGAATTAACGATGCTACAGTTCCAATTATCATCAAAACTTGAGCAGGGATAGACATACTTAAAAACCATGTCATAAATTCTTGCCAATATAATAAAGCTTGATCCGAAATTTGGTTCCAATTATTATTCACTAATTACCACCTTTTTAACTATTATATTTAATGTTTTATTATTAGTTAAAAGGAGTTTGAAGTCGATTATAAAAAATTTGGAGTCCAGTTTTTAAATTTATTTTAAAAGAATAAAATTATAAGATATACATTAAATTTCGGTATTGTTAGTCATATTTTTATTTGATTTATTAAAATCATACATAAATTTGAACGCCTTTATTGCGTGGCTTATCTGAGTCATTATTGGAATTTTATATTTATACGAATGTTTTAAAAAGTATTCAAGAACCCAGCGGGAACCGAAAACGCAAGTAATAACGGGTTTATTAAGCTTGGTTGAAAGATTTCTCATTTCCCTCAAGTGTGGTGATATAGGTATAGAAAAGGCTTCTAAAGGTTTTTGAGGGACAGCGAAAATGTATAATAAAGCATCAACATTCTCATCGTTCAGTATTGCTTTTAACGATTGACTAAATGTCATAAATAAAGAAGGCCCCAAGTCGACAGGATTCTTCAAAGAAGTCCAATTGGGTGAGATAGATTTCATCTCTTGAATGGTGGACTCATTTAAAACTGCAAGTTTTAAACCTAGTCTTTCAATTTCGTCGCATGCTAATATACCTAAACTTCCAGAAGATGTAATTATTGCGATGTTCTTTCCTTTAGGTAAGGGTTGAGTAGCAAATACTTGAGCAATATTAAACATCTCGTAAAAATTATTTACGCGATAAATACCGGAATATTGTTTGAAAATCGTATCGTAAATTTTGTCGTCTCCAGCGATAGAGCCAGTGTGACTCTTTATCGCTTTAGAACCAATTTCGCTACGACCATTTTTTAGAATTATAACGGGTTTAGTTAATTTTCTTAATATTTCTATTAACTTGGGTCCTCGTTTCACGCCTTCTAAATAAACTGTTATCACATTAGTATTCGTATCTTTCTCAAGATATTCCAGCATATCAATCTCATCAACATCTACTTTATTTCCAAGAGTTATAGTTTTTGAAAAACCAATTTTCTGACTTGCTGACCACTCAACAAATATGTTTCCTAACACACCTGACTGGGCGATAATAGAAATAGTGCCCCCTTCTATAGATTGATCAAAATCTATTTCTGTGGTTGTAAAATTGTTGTTAAAATTAGTAACACCCACGCAATTAGGGCCAATTATTCTTACTTTCGAATTTTTAGCAATTACCTCTATTTCTTCTTGGATTTTAACAAATTTTGCGATGCCCGTTTCAGCAAAGCCCGCAGATTCTATAATTATTCCTTTAACTCCTTTTTTAACAGAATCCTTCACTATTTGAAGCACATTTTCATTATTTACTACGACAATTGCTAATTCGATATCATCTGGTATATCATTAATATTTTTGAACACTTTATGACCAAAAATAATATCTTTATTTATATTGACGGGATATGTTTTAAAATTCGAGTTCAATAAATATTTTGTCATAGTATAACCAAATTTGAAAGTATCTGAAGCACCTATAATAGCAATGGATTTAGGGTTAAAGAAAACATCCATATCAGTTATTTGATCGCTCATAATTTAATATATCCTATTGAAAAGATTATATAAAAGATTATAATTTATTGAACTTAAAATTTAGTTTTAAAGGTAGAATCTATATTGTTTTCGAAATTAGGGGTATTTATATTCTAAGATGTAGATAAATTGAAAGACATAAAAATTAATTTATTTTTTTTTAAAATTATATGGAAGCTATAACAATTAATAGATATGTTCAAGTTATTTGTCCTGTGTGTAAAGCACAGAACACGGTACGGATTCCTAAGTCCGTAATTAACCAAGCGTCTCATCTAACTACCGTTTCTGTTCCTAAAGGCGAAATTTGTCAACATCACTTCCAATTATTTATAGACAAAAATTTTAAAATACGTGGATACCAAAAAGTTGATTTTCAATTAGACTCCGAGAATGACAAAAAGAAGAAAAATCTAAGACATAATTACAAAGAAAATTATGTAAATAGTTTAAAACTATACAAATCTTCAGTACCAAAGGACAATTCTATCAAAAATGTGCCAAAAAAGCCAGATAATAAAAAAGAAACAAAAAAAATCGAAGAGAACTTTAATAGAAAAAATCATAGAGCATTACAAGATATTTACGAAGAATTTTGGGAATTTATCAGTGATAACAATGAAATTTTTCAAAAATTTATTGTTAAAGACAAAAAAAGAAGGTTTCTTTTGAATATGAATGAATTAACACCAGTTTCGGATCATAATTTTTTACAAACAGTTGACAAAACTGTGCAGTAAATTTTTAAGAAAAATCGTCTAAATATCATTAATCATTTATTATTTTTGAAATCTTCAAATTTATAGAATACTTCTTGTAAGAGCTTAACATAATGAGCATAGGCGGATTAATAAAAAAAGAATTTGCTAGAATTAAATCTGATAAAAGAACTTTAATTCTATTATTTGCAATACCAATGATATTAATTGTCATTTTTGGGCTTACTACGGGCGTTGGACCCACGAAATTCTTTACCACTGCGATTATAACTCTCGATGAAATGCCTACTTACGATAATTTCCCGTCAAACACTTCTCACTACGACGATATTTTTATCTCGATAATGGAACAAAATAGCACAATGTGGGATCTTTATCGATACTATAATAGTAGCAACAGTGTAGAATATGACGAAGCATATATTCGGTGTATTAATTTATTAAAAAATGAAGTAATAGATGTTTTTATTGTACTCCCTCAAAATTTCTCAGAATCTGTAGCAAATAAAACTAATCCTACATTAATCTATTACATTGATGGATCTGATCTAAGCGCTGTTGGTGCAATTGAGGTAGCTCTTCAAGAACCCCTCGCTCTTTTTCGCGTTGAGATTAATATGTTGGAAAACTTTACAATAATGGTTCCACATCTTGAATTTGGGGTGCCTTCGTGGGAGTCTCAATTGCTCAACTACGCATTGGCTCTGATTTTACCAATAATAATAATTGGGACTACGATGAATTTAACATCTTTAACAATTGTTTCTGAGGGTCCACTTCCGCGAATGCTTATTACACCTACGGCAAAAAGAGATATTATCCTTAGCAAACTAATTGCAAACACTGTAATAATGATAATGCAAGCTACAGAAATATTCGTAATGACATCATTTTTCGGTTTATATAGTTTAGGCTCGTTATTTAATTTTTATCTAGTTTTAATAATGATTGGCTTTAGTGGGATATCTATAGGTTTATTTATCTCTGCAATTAGCCCAACAGAACAAGGAGCTAATCAAATGTACTTGATGCTGTTTATTATTATCATAATTTTTTCAGGAACTCTTATGCCGCCTGAATCATTGGGGAGTGCACGATTTCTTACAGACATACTTCCTTTAAGCCACGCTTCAGTTCTTATAACAGATATAACTTTAAGAGGGTTATCGTTAAATTTAGAACATGTGCTTTCTATTCTTTTAATTTCATTTGTTTTTCTAGTAATTGCTTATATTGCATATAAGTTTAAAAAATTGGATGTGTAAAGAATGAAACGGAGCAACCAAATCAACGATAAATCGTCTAAAGATGCTAAATTAAAAAAATTTAATTTTAAGAATAGTACATTTCGATTACTTAGACAAATTAAAAAAGAATTTCAACTTTTATGGACTGACAAATTCAATATTTTTATAGCGTTAATAGTTCCCCCACTTGTAGTTGCCTTATTAGGTGTAACCACTAACATTGGAGGCTCTACTTCCAATCCTATAGATTGTGTTTTAGTTTCCTACGATTCAAACACGTTTATTAATGAAAATAATTTTACGGAATCAAATCTAGACGATTACAGTGCGAAATATGTTGAGGCTGTAAACAGTTCGAATTTATTAAACCTTGTACAATTTTTTAACGCTACTGAAGATATTTATGCGATGGAAACAGCTAGAAATTACTTAACTTCAAAGAAAATTAAGATTATTATTGCAATTCCGGTGGATTTTTCTGAATTGTTAACCTGGGGGTATCCTGGTTTAATAGATTGCATAATTGATTCATCAAATATGAGAAAAATTCAAAAGAATTTAAATGCTGTTTATGACTCTATTAAAATTTTTGTCAACCAAAACAATTTAACCCCTCAATTTAATGTTAGTGGTTTTGCAGAATTCTCAATTCCTGAAGACTATAGTTTCACATATAATTATAATATGGTACTTGTTCTCTCTTTTATGGTTATAGGCGTTGGGATGGTCTCAACAATCTTAATAATAGTTCAAGAAAAACCTATTGCGAGATTATTGCTTACTCCCGTTAAAAGAGCAGAGATTCTATCTGCAAAATATATCACTTATACTTGCATTTTAATTGTTCAAGATCTTTCACTTGTTATAAGTGCCTTAGCCTTTGGATTATACTTAGTAGGATCAGTCTTTGATTTATTCCTCGCATTATTTATTTTAGGGTTTAACGGTCTTGCTATAGGAATTTTTATTAGTACATTCAGCAAAACTAAAACCCAAGCAAATCAATTATTTTTTGGAGTATTTCTAATTTTAATTTTGTTAAGTGGAATTTTTATCCCTATTGATGCTATGCCGATTTATTTACAAGTAATAGCATATGCTCTTCCTTTATCTCATGGAAGTCCATTGATATCAGGAATAGTTACTAAAGGAAAATCAGTATTTGGTTTTGACTTTTTTACTTTATTAGGAGTAAGCATTTTTCTGTTGATTACTTCATATATAATATTTCAAAGAAGAAAGTATGAGGTGTAAAATGGAGAATTCAAGTCCGTCTGATAATACAATGGTACTAGTAGATAACCTAACTGTCACCTTTGGGGAAAACCAAGTTGTGAAAGACGTATCTTTTAATGTGAAGCAAGGGGAAATCATTGGTATGTTTGGAATCTCAGGCGCTGGAAAAACTACAATTATTAGGGTTCTAACATGTCAAATTGAAAAGAAAAATTGGAGTGGAAATGTAGTAGTTACGGGTTTAAACCCTCGCAAAAAAAGAAATCATTCAAAAATTCTAAATAATATTGGATACGTACCTCAACTAGAACTATTGAATTTATATTTTGAATTAGACCCTTTAAAAAATGTTGATGTGTTTACATCTACTTATGGAATGAACAAAAAAAAAGCAAGGGAAACCGCTGAAAAGCTGTTTAAAATATTAGACATTCCTGAGGACACTTGGAAAAAAAGAGTATCGCGGATGAGCGGGGGCGAAAAAAAGCGTCTTTCAATGGCTATTGGTTTAATACATAATCCCCAAGTTCTCTTTCTTGACGAACCCACAACTGGCGTTGATGCATCGAAACGCTATGATATACTCAGTTATCTAAAGAAGTTAAACCAGCATTTAAACACAACTATGTTTATTATTACGCACGATTTAGAAGCAGCACTAATATGTGATAAAACTGCGATATTAAGGCAGGGGAAATTACTCGAATTTGACACGCCTCAAAAACTAATATCTTCTTTGCCAAGTGGGGGTTTAGTTGCGAGAATTTCAATCGAAAATTTAGATCAAAAAGTAATAAAAACGGTTCAAAAATTTAATTCAGTCAAAAATGTATTACGCGTTGGAAATGAAACTATCGAAGTATTAATGGAAAATTTTGAGAATAACTTACCTAAATTAATGAAATACTTATTTGAGAATGAAGTTAAAATTTATTCAATGAGTAGGGATATTGCCAACTTTAGAAGATTCTTTCAGATTAGAATCCAAGAGGAAGAAGAAAAAGAAAATGAAGAAAATCTTTCTGAAATAAATAGTGAAGGTGGAATTATATCTTAAAATTAAGTCGGAAAAATGAAAAAAGACTAAAAAATTTTATGATAGTCTGTATTCTTATAGGAACTCCAATCATAAGTTTGGTTTTAATAAATGTTCGTTGGACTTATTTTATTGACGAAAAAGACGTTGAACAAGTTAAAAATATGGCAACTTCATTTACAAGCACGCACCATAACGATGTAGGACTTTTTGTAGAACCAGAAATTGATTCAAATTTTAGAGCTATTGATTCTATTAATTTCACATTTTCAAGTATTTATGCTCCTGAATTAATAAATCCTAATTATAATCTAAATATTGAGTCTTTTTCCCGTAATTTCTTTTTTGATTACATCTTTGAAAAACAAAATATCGATGGATCCTATTCAGATATAGCGGGATTTGGAAATATGTTTTCAACCTATGAAGCAATCGAAACTTTAGAAATAGCCAATAAATCGTATCTTGAACGCAAGATAAATCTTAATGACACGAGTAATATCGCAAATTACCTTTCAACTTCTTTAAATGAAGGGGGATGGGGTTTTAAGGCTAATCAGTTCTTAAACGATTCTGACATTATTTCTACATTCTGTGCGATTGAACTCGCCTATAGTTTATCAGAGAGTTCTTTACTTCTAAATCATAATATTGAAAAATTTATTAATTCCACATGGTTTGGAGGTAGTTATCGATCAACAAATGTTTCTTTAGCTTCAAATCCAGAAACGACCTTCTATGGTATAAGAGCTTTTTTAGGTATGAATATGTCTTATAATTTTATTGAAAATTTATCTATTGCACTTTATTTTAATTCATTATATAACCCTTTCGATGGGGGCTATATTAACACTGAAACGGGTATTAGTGATGTCAAATCAACTTATTACGCCATTTCTTCGCTAGATTTATTAGGGCTTTCTTCAACTTTAGTAAACGCTTCTAAAACATTAGAATATGTCTTAAATTGTTCAAATAATGATGGAGGGTTTGGTACACATCCAAATGTAACTAAATCTGATTTCACATCTGGTTGGGCAGCAATGAAATCAATTAAGATTTTAGAAAGCATATTACTTCTTACTCAAGAAGTAACTGATGTTCTAAAACAAATTAAAATTAATTACTATAAATGGCTACACTTTTTCCAAGCAAAAAACGCTCTATTTGGGCAAATAACAATTGAAACTAATTATTTTGGAATTTTAACTTATTTTAGTATGGGTTATCTCGATTCAATACAGACCGCGCAATTTCAATACATAAAAATCAATATCTTAAATTTTACAAAAGCATGTTATAATATTAACGATGGAGGATTTGGTTCGCAACCAGGTCAAGAAGCATCGCTTTTTGCAACGTATTGTGGATTAAAACTGTTGCAAATGCTTAATCCCGCAAATCGACCTTGGGATCCTAATACTTTAAATCTAACACTGACAAAAAATTTCTTGTCTAGCTTGCAAAATTCTGATGGAGGTTTCAGAGTTGGAAACGATATCGATTATTTACTATCTCTTTTCGGATCTTATTCTATAGTTTTTACTAATTTAATCAATACGAATGTGTCCACTGTAGAAAGTACATATTGGGCATTAGTTTCTCTAGAATTAATTAATGGGTTAGATAAGATTCATTATAATAATCTTTCTCAATGGGTAAGGTCGTGCCAAAACGCTGATGGAGGATTTTCTATCGTTATAGGATTTCATAGCGATGTTATATCTACATATTACGGTTTGCAAATCTTTTACGAGGGTTTTGTTGATGGTCCAATGTCTAAGATGACCGCAATTGGTTTTTTAAAGCTTTCGCAAACTTCCGATGGAAGTTTTTCCCTTTTACCCATGATGGGGGGATTTTTAGATTTACCTTCATCTTTTCTAGTGACCTATCTTGCTTCTAAAGCTCTTTACGACTATAACTTTCAACCTGATAGCATTCAAGAAGCTTTAATCTGGTTTTCGGGATGTATAAGCACCAACACGGGAGGAATAGGAGATAACCCTGATTTTGGAGCTGATTTACGAAATTCTCCCTATGGAATTATAATTATAGACGAATTAAAATATGACCAGAGTTTTGATTCAAAACCTTGGAATCAATTATTAATTTATATCTTACTTACTGAAGCTGGATTTATAGGTCTATATATATTTTTAAAAATTCGCAAAAGACTCTCGTTAATCAAAAGAATTATAGAAAAAGTAGGTTTGGGAGGGAAAATTACACCATCCTATCTTCAAAGGTTTTCAGCAATTCATTGTGAAAATTTCAGCGTATATGCGGGTGGTAAGTTAATTGTTGATTCTGTTACAATGAAAATAGATCATGGGCAAATATTAGGAATCTTAGGGGAAAGTGGGGCAGGAAAGTCGACTTTTGTAAAAGGGTTGTTGGGAATGAGAAAAATTACGGGATTTTGTAAAATTTATGGAATGGACATTAATAAAAAAAATTCTAAAAAGTTAAGACCAATATACGGCTATGTTCCCCAAGATCTAGGGAAAATCTATCATAATTTTACTGTCTTTGAAAACCTGTTATATTTTGGAAATCAATATGGGTTAACAGAACAAGAAATAATAAGTAGGTCTAGGAGACTTTTGCGTAATCTTGAAATTGAAGATAAATTTAATGCACTCGTGAGAAACCTTTCGGGGGGCGAAAAAAGAAGGGTTAGCATTGCAATTGGGCTAATTCACGCCCCAATTTTTCTTATTTTAGATGAACCTACTTCAGGATTAGATCCAATAATACGCGAAAACTTATGGTTAGCCTTTACAAAAATCAACGAGCAATTTGGAACTACTCTAATTGTTATAACTCATTACCCCGAAGAATCTCGCTTCTGCCATCGCGTTGCTATTTTCGGCAGAAATCGCGGCGTTATAGACTTTGGGAAACCAAAAGATCTTTTAGCTCAATTACCTGGAAAAGGACGTTCTATAGAAGTATGTTTCAAAGAACTAAAAGAAAATTTAATTGAAACGCTCGAATCTATAGATGGTATAGAAAGCGTTCTTGAAAATAAAGCGGGAACTGATTATTCGTTATTTACCGAATTAAACTTAAAAGAACTAATTGAAAAAATCGAAAATGAAATTGGTAAAGATTCCATCCAAGAAATAAAGCAAATCGATTCTAAAATGGAACAATTCTTTAGATACAAATTAATTGAGGTGCCTGAAATTGAAGAACTCTAGAGAAATAGAATTAGAACGATTAAGATTAAAAGTCTTGGACGCAATCCGTGTTTCTAAGCGCTTTTGGATGACTTATAGAGAAGATACTTTTGGAATTGCTTCTATTATTGATTTAATTTATAAAAAGTCGTTTATTGAAGTATTATTCTTTACTAATAGCGATGTCCTTGAGAAAGGAGTTCCATTATTAAAGATTTATACCCCTATTGAAGATGAAATTGATTTCTTTGAGATTATATTTGAACCAGACTTCGATGAAGATGGTCTTATTAATCCATTGAAGATTATTCGGCGTATGAGAAGATTGATTAGACAAGAATTCCAAAAACGCTTAGGAATTTTGAACAATGAGGTTGAACTAATTGATAATAAGTTTGAAAATTTACAAATAAAAAGAAACCCATACTATAGAGAGATTCGAATCTCGTATCCCAATTTCGCTACTAAATTTAAAATTAAATTTGAAAAATACCCCATTTTACCATCCCTTTCATTTTCAAAATCCTTGTCAAGGATTATTACTGAAAGAAAATTTAACGAAGAAGAAATTATAAGAAACTGGGATATTGAAAATCCTCCGCATGTTCTTGAAATAATTGAAAAGATCTGTGAAATTGCTTCAAAACAGGTCAATCTCGAACCTTTAAAAGAAAATTCTCAATATTTGTTTCTTAATGATGTGTCAGTGGGAGAAGCAATTAATAATCTTTCTTTTAAAATTCATAAAGGAAAGTCTATTGGTATAATGTACGACATAAATAATGTTGAACATAGATTAGACTTATTGAACCTGTTTGAGATCATAGGAGGCTTGCAACTAGATTATACATGGTCAATAGAAATTTTCGGAAATCCCTTAAAATCGTTATCAAAAAAAGAAAAAGAGAAAATTTTTCTTTTACCTCCACCTTACGACTCAGTAATAACAAATATGAAAGTAAAGAAAGCAATTCAATACAAGCTAAATTTAAATGAGATATATAAAGAGAGAAAGAACGTATTCAACACGATTTTAAAAAATGCTGGATTAGGTCAAAATATAGATGAAATTATTGAAGATTTTATTTGGGAAACAACTTATAAATTCAGTCGTAAAAAAAAGTTTATAAAAAATGTTTTGGAAGTAACTGGGATGCTAAATAAGAAAAATAAAAAGTTCTCAGAATTAACACCTTTAGAATACCTACTTTTCTCAATAGCACGCGCTTTAATCCAGGTACCAACGATTATAATGTTTTCAATACCTTATAGAATTTTAGGAAAATTTGAATACGAAAAATTTAACAATTACATAGATAAAATTAAGCAAGAATTTCATGTGATTATGCTTTTCCATGGATCTGAGGAAGTCGTATTAAATTGCGACCAAATTTTAACGATCACCAAAAGAGCATCAAAAATAGGATCTTTTAAGGATTATCTTAAAGAATTGCCTCAATATGGCGAGATTGTAACGATAGAACTAAACGATCCTGAAGAGTTCTTAATTAGAAAACTAAAAGAAATGGAAGAAATTGAAGTAATAATTGAAGAAAGAAAAAATGAAAAATATAAGATTTTTCTTAAATCAAATACAAATAATGTAATCGTAAAGATAACAGAATTATTTGGTCAACGTTTACAATGTTTCAAAAAATCTACTGCCTCCATTGGAGAATATTTAGAATTTAAACAAAATTATAATAAAATATGAGGAGTGAATATGCTTAAAAATCTTTATATTATAGACGAGAACGGAGTTTTATTATATTCCAAAAATTTTGTGAGAGAACAAAAGTACGACGATAATTTATTAATAGGTTTTTTCACATCTATTACTAACTTTAGTAGGGAAGCCTTAGGTACGGCAGTTAAAACCGTTAATCTTGGGGAAAACAATAAACTTATCATCGTCACAAAACAAGAAGAACGGTTACTCGGAGCCGCGATCGTGAGTTCAAATGATAACAACGAATTAGTCGCTAAAATTTTGAAAAACATTTTACAGGAATTTATCGATTCCTATTCGCCTGATTATGACACAGAAAAAATAATTCAAGAAGAAATGGAAAAAAACATTCAAAGCAATTTAAAAGGAAAAGTTATAAGCTCCCCCATAATTAGAGTGGGGATATCGTGGTTAATTAACGGTTCGCTTATCTACCCTTTAATTTTACTCAGTATTTATACTACTCTTTTTATATTTGCGGCTTTTGACCTAACTCAATATCTATATGGTGATGATCTGTTTACAAAATTTTTTCCGGCTTTGATTCTGTTATCAACTGGAAATATCATAATTTTATTTCTATTTCCTAATTTTCTTTTTGGGATTTTATCTCCAAATAGAAGAGTTGCCATTGCGAACTCTATCATCCATTTAGCTGTAACTATTGTGTTATTTGCCTACTCAGCAGAACCAGCTTTTGCCTACATCGTTATAGGGCATTTACCGTTAACATTGATTTTCTCTTTGTTTTTCTTGTTTGCCGGCATAAGATTCTCTTCAAAAAGGTTTTTAAAGAAATAAAATAAAGATAAGTTTTTTCTTCCTACTTCTTCTTTTTTATTTTTAAATTAATTTTAACTTTAATCGAAATGGGAATTATTAAATAAAAAATGTTTTTGTATTATCTTGTTTAGTAGAATTTTAGTTAAACATTTAAGTTATTAAATGAGTGAGTTGATTATTTCAACCTAGAATTTATTAATAATGGTATGTGGTATAATGGTTTCAGTATTTATCGTAGAAGACGATTTGTCGTTGCAAAGGTTATATGAGATAATGCTAAAGACTTTCGGATTTGAAGTCGTTGATAAAGCGAGCAACGGAAAAGAAGCCATTGAAAAATTCAAATCCCTATCGCCTAAACCGGATGTAATAATAATGGACCATCGAATGCCAGTTAAAAATGGAATTGACACGACCATTGAATTGATGAAGTTCAATAACCACACTAAAATTGTTTTTACAAGCGCAGATAAGTCAATTAAAGGACGAGCGCTTGAAATAGGTGCTATTTCTTTTATCGAAAAACCATTTACCGTAATTCAACTACAAAACGAAATCAATAGAGTAGTTAACTTAGTTTAAGGCTATTCAATTTCTTAAAAAAATTTATACTCTAATTCTTACCTTTATTCAAATCTATTTTTATAAATTCAACAATCTAATTATAAGAAAAATACATCTGTTTATGAAAATCATTTATGACAAATTTAAAATTTAATATTTAATTTTCGGAATTATAAAATTATTTTATTCAAAAATCAAAAAGTATGAAGATTGATTAAAAGGTAAAAAAATATGAGTTATAAATTACCAGATGATAAAGATTTAGATGCCATGATTGGTATTGTAGGCAAAGATTATGCTACCAATAACAAAGCAATTACAGCGTCATATCTTTCCAAATCTGTAATGGGATTAGAAGCCCAAATTCCGGATATCGTCGTGCGCCCCAAATACGTGGAAGAGATTCGTAAAATTCTACTTTACTGCTCTGCAGAAAAAATTGCAGTCTCACCGATTTCAGGCGGACTATCTGGCGGCTTTGCTTGCCCAACCATTAAGCCTGCTGGAGTTATGCTTGATTTAGGTAGAATGAATAGAATTATCGAAGTCGATACAGATAATCGATACGTCATAGTCGAACCGGGAGTCACAATTGGCGAGCTTTGGGCTTACATGCACAAAAATTACCCAGAGTGGGCGCCCCCCGTACCAGACGGTGCTCCACCAGCTTCTACCGTAATGGGCGATGCTATCGATCGAGGGTTTTCGCTTTATACAAGTTCTGTAGGCCCACAGGGCGATAACTTCATGTGTGGTGAGATAGTATTTCCAAACGGAGATATTGTGCGAACCGGCTCTTGGGCACTTCCATTTGCGAAACCATTCTATAAATACGGATTAGGTCCAGATATCTGGTCCTTTTTGATGGGTTCACAAGGAACTCTAGGCGTAATGACTAAAGTTGCTGTTAAGATTTACCCACATCCAAAATTTAAGACTGTAGTTGTATGGGGTATGTCCAATCCTGAGGATATGCAGGACCTAACACTTGAAATTGGAAAACAAGAATTTGGAATTGCTCACAACACCGTTATGGTTCAAGGAGGGAATTATCCTTTAGTAATGACGCGTTGGCCAAAAGATAAAATTCCTCACGATTACGAATTCTACGAACAGTTAGGAATTAGTAAGTGGTGGATGAATTGGGAGTGCTGGGCACAAACTCAAGAAGAGTTAGATTATGTGGTTAATAGAATCAATAAAATGGCTGAGGATTTCAAGAAAAACAGAGCTAAAGACCCTGAAAGCATGAAACCTCAGGAACTACATCCCAAACAAATCGCAAGCAGATTGAAGAAACCCAATAAGATTGCAGTTCCGTATTCCTTTTGGGAGGCAGGATTTTTATTTATTACTTTCTACTGCCCTTGGAACGAATGTGCACATTTTGCTAACATGTATACTGCTGCTATGGAGAAATATGGTTTTCCACCAGTTATGTGGATTGCTAGTATTGAGCGTTGTAGGCAAGCAATTTGTATGCCAATTATTTGTTTCGATAGCACAAAACAATCAGATATCGAAAAAGTTCAAGAGATGAATAGAGAAACAACAGAATATGCGCTTAAGCAAGGATGGTTGAATTATCGTCCAGATCCATACATCCACGCACCTCTCACTTATTCTCAAGCAGGAATGTATTGGAAATATTTGAGAACGATGAAGAAGATTTTTGATCCTAATATGATAATGCATCCTGGGAGGCTTGCTCTTCCATAACTGAGTAAGGAGGTAAAAAAAAATGGCTAAAACTGGAATGGAAAGATTAAAAGAATTGGAGAAGGAAATATATAAGTGTATCCACTGTAAAGCGTGTAGGTTTGCTTATTCGGGAGAGCCTAGTAAAAACGGAATAGGGGAGTTCGCTGGAAAACAAGGTACAGTTCTTTACGAAGGAATGGTTGACTCGTGTCCAGCTGGAATAGAATACGGTTGGGAAGCGTTTTGGAACGCCGGTAAAATTTGGATCGCTCGTTCAATTTTAAGCGGAGATTTAGAATTCTCTGACGAAGTAAGGGATGTTATTATGCCGTGCATTACATGCGGACAATGTGCAGCCCAATGTGAAAATAAAATACCCACAGTAGACATCATTGAATCTTTACGGGCTGCCTGTGTAGAATCGGGCGTCTCTATGATTGAGAAACATGAATTAGTCGATCGCTTAGTCAAGGAATTAAACAATCCTTACGGCGGGAAGGCAGAAGAGCGGTTTAAATGGGCTAAAGACGCTGGTTTAGGGAAATATATTAACAATAAAAGCGCTAAGGTTGGTTATTACGTCGGATGTACGGCGAGTTATCGTCAAATAGAGGTTGCTACTGCTACAGCAAAAATATTCGAAGAGTTAGGGATTGATTTTACATTAATCGAAGACGAAGTGTGTTGCGGGAGCCCTTTCTTTAGGATTGGCGCCGTTGATACTGCTCAAGAGTTAATGAGGAAAAATCTCGAGGCTTTTAAGGATTTAGAAACGGTCTATTTCTCATGTGCGGGTTGTTATAGGACTATAACGATTGATTATCCCAAGTGGATGGCAGAAGACGAGAAACTCCCTTTCAAAACCATGCACGCGTTTGAATTAGTTTCAAAATTAATCACTGAAGGAAAGATTAAGTTCAAACCTAATAAAGAACTTAAGGGAAAAGTTGTAACCTATCACGACCCCTGTCATACAGGAAGACATTTTGCGCTTGACATGGAACAAGAAATGATCAAGAACTCCAAGAACCTAATGTTTGATATGCGCAAAGTAAACAAAGCGATCGACGAATGGTTTGAGATTCCTAGAGTTATTTTACGAAAACTTGAAGAAGACGTCGGTATCAAGTTTGTTGAGATGTATCGGATAAAGAATAATTCAATGTGTTGTGGAGCAGGCGGAGGAGTGAGGGCTGGTTATCCCGACTTTTCATTGCGCACAGCTAGTCTTCGATGCGACGAGGCTAATGCGGTAAAGGCTGACATTCTAACAACCGAATGCCCCTTTTGTTGGAGAAATTTAAGCGATGCTAATGATCTTTACAATCATGGTATGCAGGTAATGGGCGTTCTGGAAATGATATCCACATACAATCTTTTAGATAAATCAAACATGTAATAAACGAGGAGAATTACTCCTAATTTTTTTTTTAATTTTCTTTTTAACTTAAATAGTTCGAACAAACAAATATATTCTAAAATTTTCATTATTATTATAACGTTTGCTGGGGTTTTTTAATTGACTAATATAGAACACAAAACGGCCTATCCTTATATTACGGAATTTAAAAAAGAACCATTTAGATCTTTTGTTTTTGTTAAAAGAAGGGAAATTGGGAGTTTTTATCTTAGTGATTACGAAAAGGTCTTAGAATTATATCAGACTTACAACAAAAGTTTGTTAAATGAATCCAATTTACTTTTAGAGAATATATATTGGTTTCTTTTGTTAAGGAAATATCTCAAGCAAAAAAAGAATGATTATAGAGAAGAGTTTTTAGAATTTATAAAAAGTTGCGAAGTTGAAATTATTGAAAAAGATCAATTAGGTTTTAAAGCCTCTCCAAATTCCACTAAAAAACCTGATGTTTGGTCATCGTATTTTGCATTAGCAAGTTTAAAATTGTTAGGAGTTTTGAAGGAATATCTTTCTTCAAAGGGTCAGAATGAAAATATCAGAAAAATTAAAAACTTTATTTACGACCATAAAAGAAACAACGGATTTTTGCACTGTCTAGATAAAGAATGTGCAGAAGATAATAAAACGCCTGACGCTAAAACCCTATATTTCGTAATTGAGAGCTTAATCCTTCTTGGTGTAGATGTACGGTTATTCAAGGAGCAATTTCGTCAATATATTAACGATCGGAAAAAAGATATTTCCGTAATTTTTAAGTTATTATGTCTTAAATTCTTTGATTTAGATTCAGATGTAAAAGATAAAGAAATTCAATTTCTCTATTCGTTTCAAAAAGATCACGGGGGATTTGGTTTTGATTCTGAAGATGGGGAAGTTTCTACTACTTTTTGGCTTGTAAATGTTCTTGATGTATATTCATGGTTAATTGATTATAATCCCGCGATGATTTATTCTTTTATCACAAAAAGTTTAGACACCATATTAAAAGAACGGGAAAGATGGAGTTTAAGGATCTTAACAGAAGTATCACAATTAGTAATTTTGTTATCTTTAATATGGCATCGCTTTATCGAAGAGATTGAAAGAGTTGTGTTTAAACGCTTAGAAGAGCATAACTTTATAGATTTAAACCAAATTAAAACAACATTTGGTTTGAGTTATGGAATAGAAGAAATCATCTTGTACATTAATCTTAATTACACCATAAATTTAAGTATCATAGACAATGCGGTAGAATTCAATCTCTATCTTCAAAACCTTAGTCAAGGTAAAAAAATTATTATTGAGGAAATCTATAACCAACTGAGCAAAAATAGCATTATATCTCTTTCTGATATTTTTAAGAGGTATAAAGCTTCTTACCATTATGAACCTATAAAATTGAAAGAAGATATTTTTCCTTTAATTTACGACTTAATTAGCAATCATTTTTTTGAAGGAGAAATTAGAACTAAAAAAGCTTTTTTATTTAGAACTAAATTTTATTTATGTCTGGACTTTTTTTTTGAGAAAGTAATTGTTTCTGATAACGAGATAAATACGGAGAGGTTATACGAGGAAAAGGCGAAATTAAAAGATTTCAAAAACGATATATATAATATGACATTAAAATTAGAGAACACTATTCCACAGATTAGAGAAGAAATTGAATCTTATCTTTTATTAGACGAAGTTGAGTTTGCTAAAGAAAGGTTAAAGTTTATATTGCGAAACGCATTGATGGAAGCTGATTTCTTAAACGAAAACATTGAAACTGGGTTTAATCAAGAATTAATTTATATTAATTTACAAGCTACATTAGGGTCTGAAATATCGCAATGGAACAAATCATATTCGCTTTTGCGGAATAGATTGAATGAATTAAATAAATATCTTCAAGGAAGAATCCAAGAAAAAGAACAATTAAAAAAGTATATTGTAATCTTAGATGAATTAGATACTAAGGTATATAATATTCAAGATTATATAAATCGCGAGTTAGATTCTTTTAAGAGTTTTGTTGTAGAAATTCTTGAAGACGGGTATAGTAAGGAAAAATTTGATCTTATCATTCAAGAGTTTACCAAGATATCGCAATATGTAAATAAATATGATGGAATCGTCTACAAAATTTCTCACCAAATTACAGAAAAGGAAAAAAAAGTTGCCAAAAAACATAGAAAAATAATTAATAATTGGGTTAATTTTAAGGAGAATTTTGATTCGATTTTTGCAGATTACACGAATGGATTTCAATTTTTTAACGAATTAAATGAAAAAATCGGGAATGTCAAGGATAATATCCAAGCGGGTATATTAGAAATAAAAGAAAATGTGAAAAGTAAAGTTATTAATAATGAATTTCATGACGCGTTTAAAACCATCAAAAAGGAAGCCAACATTTTATTAAAACAAAAAACTGAAGAAATTAAAGATTTAAAATCGATTGTAAAAAAGGAAATAAAATTCAAACAAAAGCTTTACCTTCTCTATAAATACTTGCAGGAGAAGTTAGATCGTCTTGAAGTGAACATTATTGATTTAGTAGCTGAACACATCCAATTTATAAAGGAAAAAGTTATTGAAGAGAGAAATAGGGCAAAGATTGAAGATTTTGATAATTTTCTATCTAGTACAATCACACACTTCAAAGATAAATTAGAGAATTATAAAATATATCTCGATCAAAATAGAATTAAAAAAATTGTCAATATAGTTATAGGTTTTGACAAGATACTTATTGAATTTAACGAGTATAATAAGAAATTTTCTAAAAAGTTAATTGATCTAAAAGAAATTGTTGAAGAAAATTCAATTACAACAATACAATGGAATAAATTTAAAGATTTTTTAAACGAAGAAATAACCAAATTAAAAGAAGAATATGTAGATAACATAATTTCTAACGAAATAATATTTATGAGTAAGGAAAAAAACACAGATAAAATAGATATTAAGAAACTAGCTAGCAAATTAGACCTCAAATGTAAAGCAGTAATTCCAAGGATAAAGAATTTGATAGAAATTTCCAAATTACAAGGAGATTTATTTGAAGATAAAAAGGAACTAATAGTTCATACAAAGGAGTATTACAAGAGTCGAGAGCTAAAAAATTACGTAGAAAACAGGATTTTAAAACAAACGCATGAATCAATTGGAAAATTTTTAGCACTTTACGATTCTTGTATAAAAAATAAAACTTTAGGAGTAAATTTGTTAGAAATTCAGAATAGAATTGATGATTTGAGCAAATTAGAGGAAACTGTTAATAAGCGATACGATATGAAGATTAAAGAGTTAAATGTTGACGAAGCAAGAATTGAAACCATGGAGCTCAAAAAAAGCGTTAACTCAATTATCAGTAATAATCGGTTAGCAATAGAAAATATAAAACAGAATCTAATACTTTTTAATGAGTTACTAAATTTTATAAGCAGCAAATATAACGCTCTTCAAATAGAAGTTAATAATCTTTTTGATAAACTCTCGGAAGACATTGAAAGGATCGAAGTTTACGGGAAAATGAGAGAAATTCTTGAAAGTAGAAAGAAAAAAGTCGAAATTAAATTTAAGCTAGTTGACGAAAAGATCGAAGAAAAGTTGAATTTAGTTATTAATAATACTTACGAATCAAGAAAATTTGAGACTGAAGCAAGAGAATTCTACATTAAGAAAAAGAATGAAACGCTAAAAAGGTACGAAGAAAAGGTATATCTCATTAACGAACAGATAAATACTTTAAGATTTGAGACTTGTCGCGACAAATTATTGATTAATATAAATAAGAATAAAGTTCATTTGAGTCAATTATTAGGTACCCTTCAAGCGAGAGTTGAAGATTATATTGAAACAGAACAATTTAAAAGGGCAGCTCTAAAAGTAAATAAAAGACAAAAAAACATTGAACAAGAATTAAAAGATGTTAATAAAAGAAACAAAGAACTAATTAAAGAATTTAACAGGCAATCAAATAATTTTGAAACTAAAAATAAACACATAATTGATGAATTTGAGCGTTTTATAAAAGAGTTTAGCGACATTTTAAGGGAGAAAGTTAAATCCTTAGAAGAGTTGGTGATAAAATCGTACGTTAAAATGGCAATAAAAGCTGTTGCTAACGAATTTCTTACGTTAAGCTTTTTACAGAATGAATTAAAAATAAAAAAACAGCAAATCCAAAAACATCTTATTTCATTGATTAGCGCTGGAAAATTGAATGGAAAATTCGATCCCCAAATTGGGTTGTACTACGAAAATCCAGATGTCTTAGCAAAGTTGGATGACAAAGAGTTAGAAGTTATAAAGAAAATGAATTTTCGAGTATACATGTTTATTAGGCGTTTAAAGAATTTTACAAACCAGTACGGGTCAATCATTGCTTTCTTTGCCTCAATCTTAACGATATCATATTATATCTTCCGACTCAGTGGAGAAAATCCAATTACAATTTTAATTCCTGTTCTTTTGACGTTAATAGTATTCTTTTTCTTCTTTTTCAAAAAAAGGAAGGAAGATAAAATTTGATTTTGATAAAATGTTATTTTATTCTTTTCTTTTATTATGTAAGACAAATTTTGTAATAAGCAGAGAACTTAAAGCTGCGATGTATATAATGCTCCAAAGAACGATGTAAATTTCTATATTAAGATACCAGATTGGGTTTTTCAGATCATTAAAAGTGTGTACTTCGTTAGTCATAACAAAAAACGTCCCTAAACACCAGAGTTGACTGAATCTTTCTACACTATCGATTGTATAAACCATAACAGGGATATTGTTTAAATAAAACGATCTATATAATTCATTAGAGTATTCATCACCTGTTTTGATAATTGAATAATTGTATTCAGATGTTTCGAATTCTTCTAAGGAAGGATTAGATCTCATATCCATGCCTAATAAGATATCAGTGGCATTTTTTTGGTTGATCAAATCAATCCATTCAGCGTCGCTAGTGAAAATCATAACCTTTGTTAAATTAATTCCCGATTCGAGTGTTTCGTTTAAAATTGTTTCAAAATAAACATCATTATATAGATGGCTGGATGATGGTGATTTAATATCCAAATCTATTAAAAAGTCATTATCTCTTGTAAAATTTAAAACTTCTTCAAATGTGGGAATTTGTATGCCCCTGTAATTGTCTCCGTCTTCTTTTGAAATACGACCAAAGGCTAAAGCTCCGTATGGATCTTTGTCCGCAAACCAGCTACCAGCGTCTAATTGTCTGAGTTCAGAAAGCGTGAATGTTTCAACGCGATCGTTCTTACGATTTGGAAAAATTTCTTCTGCATTAGTAGTGCGAGTGAGAGTATCATCATGCATCAAAAATAATTCGCCGTCTACAGAAATTCTTATGTCGACTTCCCAACCTACAGCGCCGTGTTCTACCGCTACCTCTCCCGCTACGATAGTGTTTTCTGGGGCTAAATGTGATGCACCTCTATGCGCTATAATGTTGGGTTTTGAAGGTAGATCACCGAAAATCACATTTGAGGGGATAAACAATAGCGGGGACGCGAAAGCAAAAAAATATCCAGTAATTAAAAGTCCTAAAATAACTTTAGACTTTAATTCTGCTTTTAATATTCTGTTTGATAAATGATTTTTCCACTGTGGAATTGATTTTATCAAAGGATATAAGCCCAAAATAAGTAAGAGCGAAAGTGGAATTGTTAAAAATATACTATAAAATTCAATAACTTGAGGAATTAATCGGGAGTATTGTTCTAAAGAGGATAATAATAGTGCGAATAGACTTGAATATATAAACATCAGAACTATTGGTAAAATTTTGTTTAAGATACAAGGTTTAATTTGGTTATTTTTTTTAATATTCCTAAGATGCACATGAAGAATCGCAGCTCCATAAATTAACGGAAGTAATACGATCACAATAATTACAAATACGAGGTTTATATCAAAACTAACATAATCAGAAACAATTAAATTAATATCCCCCCAATATACATGAAAAATTAGCATTATTAAGGTTAAAACAGCCATGTTCATTATTAATAACGAGTCGAGGAGCAACCATTTTTTTCCTTTTCTTCTTAGAAACGAGTTGATATCCATTTTTACCATTTATTTATTAAATTATTTATTAATAAGTTAGATTTCGAATTTTTTGTTAATAAGCGTTATGACAATTTGTTGAAGTAAAAAATATAAAATAATAGAAAAAAAATTTTATGATCAAAATTAATGAAAATATTTATTTTTGCACTTTAGAAGAATTATTTTCTGCCTAATGCTTCTAAATTTAAATTGTAGAGTAACTTCATTTATTTTATAGTAAATATTAAAATGGATTTCAAAAAAATAAATTTTGAATTGAAATTTATTGTTCTAAATGTGGTCTAGAATTACCTGATGATGCAAAATTTTGTACTTTTTGTGGAGAACCTACTGATCGCTTAACTAGCCGTCAAACTCAACCAACTCAACCAACTCAACCAACTCAACCAACACCAACACCAATACCCTCTCAAGGAACTTCAGTTACCGCACCAAGATCATCAAGTGCTACAGGTAGAATTATTGGAGCTCTTTGCACTGTTCTTATAGTTGGAACCCTATTAATTCTTTTTGGAACACAAATGTTATACACCATACCCAGTACAGGAATAACAATACTTGTAATAGGGGCCATTGTAATTCTTTGTATAGGATGTAGTGTATGTAGTCCTGGAAGACGCCGAAGAGGTTATAGCGGTTGTGGTGGCGGTAGTGGCGGTGGTTGCGGTGGTTGCGGTTGTGATTGTGGAGGTTGTGATTGCTAGAGCTCCCGTTCTTACAATCCATTTATTTCAATTAATAAGGACTAATGCACAATCTAATGATCATAAAATTTTACATAATAGAATTAGAATAGAAAGATGCATCACCAAAATGATGATCTTCAAAAGGATAAAAAAGTAATCCATTGGTTAGCACATCATAATCCAAAACGCGACGATTTCGATGATCATGTATTTTATATATTTAACTATGCTATTTGTATAGGATGTTTAGCTTTTTCTTTGGGTGCTGCTTTTGCTTTAATAATAGGCAATGTATTTTATGATTATATTGTAAATTCCATTAGTTTGCCTATATTTCTCATGATTTTTTTATTTTGCTGGATACCCTCAATTTTCCAATATGCAATTCAAATTACAGGAAAAAAATCACTTAAAAATCGAACAGTTAAATTCATATGTCTTGTTCTTTACCCAATTGGCAGTATTTTATTAATATTCAAGTCTCCACTATGGGGATTTGTTATTTCAATTCCTGCTGGTTATTTGATAATAATTATTAGAACAAAAAAGAATAAGACTTTAATCTCACAACGCAAGCTAAGAAAAAAAGAAATAGATTATACTCAAATTAATTCAGAAGAATATCTAAAATAAAAAATAAATTAAAAAAGGAATTTAGTCGTAATCCTTTATGAAATGCACTTCGTTGGTAGCTCTTTTAAGGTACCCTAAATAGCAAGCTTGATTAAAATGAGCATAAAATTTTTTTTCAATTATATCTTCTTCTTGAGCCAATTCTTTAAATTCCGAAAGAGACATTTTCCCGTCTACGCTATAAGTTTTAGCAATTCTAATTAGCGTTTTTACATTATTATTTAAATAAATTTTTCTTTCTGTCATTTTCTTATTTTTTTCTTTTTGACCTTTTAATTTTAATATAGAGGTTTTCAATTTCAATTTATCCAACCCTATTACATCGGAATAAAAAGTTACACCAGAATCTTTTAATTTTTTAAACTCATTGCTTTGGATGAAATTATCAAGTTCTGAAATGATTTCTTCAATGGAACGATTTGCAAGAAGTTCTTTTTCTCTTTTACGCCGTTCTTTATAATTTTTAATTAAATCTAATTCTGAAATTTTATTAGAAACTGCCTTAAAGCATATTTGTTCTCGGTTAACTACATCACATAAATCCAATTGTTTTGAATCGGATAGTACCGAATTCATAGCCATTTCTTTTCGCTCGGCGGCTTTGTAAAAGGGGATGTCTATAGTTCCTCTAGCAATTAACACATAACATCTTCCAGGGGCGTGTCGTCCGGTTCTACCTCGTCTTTGAATTAACCTTATTTCAGAAGGTACGGGCTCGTAAAAGATAATGGCATCGACATTTGGAATATCAAGGCCTTCTTCTGCTACACTTGTAGCCACAAGAATGTCTATCGCACCAGTTTTAAACTGTTTTATTATTTCTCCTTGCTGATATTGTGAAAAGCCTATATCATTTATCTTAGTTGACTGACCTATAAATTTTTCTACACTCAATCGAGTTCCAAAGCGTTCCTTGAGTTTTCCTTTCAATAATTCTGCCATTTCTCGGTACTGAGTAAAAACAATGATTTTATTATTACGAAATTCTTCGATTTCTTCAGTTATAATTGAAAATAACTTTTCAATTTTAGGATGAATGTAATTATCGCGGTTGTTCTGCTCAAAAATGTTTTTAATGAACTTATAATGATCAGAATTAATAATTCTCTTAGCTGAAAGAATGTCATGGCCAGATTTATATTCTATTTTTTCTAAAAAAGTTTCAAATAACGAGATATTTTGAGATTCTAGCAAATCTTTCCCATGTAGTAAAGAAATACAGCTTGAACTATAAGAATAAATCGATTCGATATTGAGCGAATTCTCTTTTACTAAATCTATGATTCGTGGAGATTGAAAATAAAGAGCTTCTTGGTATTCTTCTTCTGATAACTCGGGTAAATAGCCATTATTATACCTTAGAGAGAGCGTTAAATCTCGCGATATTCCTAAGAAATCCAACTTAGAGTAATAACGCTTATTGGGTGGAATTAATTTTTTTTCGATAAAGAATCTTAAAAATTTTTCAAATAAGTTATACCAAATCGCACTTAACTCTAAAACTTTAATTGGCAAATCGACAAATTCTAAATACGTGTCAATATCGTAAATATACTGTTTTACGTCTTTATCTTCGTAGGTTTTAAATATAACATTCTCAATAAACAAATTATCGCACAATTGTTGAATGTGAAAATAACTTTTTCCTGGAGAGGCAGTTAGCCCTAAAACAAGCGGGTCTTTACACGTATTAAGATATTCGTTTGAAATAAAACAATAGGCGTAATTACCTCTCGTTCTGTGTGCTTCGTCGAAAATTATTAGAGAAACATGCTTCAAATCGTATCGTCCCCTTTCTACATCGTTTTTTATTACTTGAGGTGTCGATACTATAATTTTAGAGTTGTTAAAAAGTAAAATTCTCTTTTCTGGCGAAATCTTGCCTGTAAATGAAGTAATTAAATTAGAATCAATACTTAAAAAGTCCTCACATGAAGCCTTATGTTGCGAGACTAAAGGCCTAGTGGGTGCAAGTATAATGATCTTTGATTTCGAATATTTTTCCAGAGCTTTACCTATAAGTAAAATCCCTATAATTGTTTTTCCTAAGCCGGTTGGTAATACTACTAACGAATTTCTTCCTTTACACTTTTTAATAATATTACTTTGGTATTTTCGATAAAATACTCTATTCTTTTTTAAGAAAGGTTCGTTAAAAAATTCAGACACTTCGCTTTGCATGTTGAAGAAAAATTGAAATTAAGCCTTTTTAATTCAAAGAGGGTTAAGATTTTTATAACATCAAGTAAAGAATTTTTTTAACTTTCAAACTGAGGGAGCCATTCTTTTTCGGCATCAAACATATCAGCCACCATTTCTCTAATTTCTTTCGGAGAACACACGCTTGCTGTATTAGGATCGAGTAATACTGAGTGATAAATTTTTTCTCGATCTAATTCAAGAGCGCCTTCAACTGCCGCTTTTTGGACCATAACATTTGATATACACAATGCTTGACAGATAGTAGGCAATTTTATTCCTCCTTGTGGATGTATTCCATGATAGTCAGCAAATACAGGTACCTCGACACAGCAATCCTTTGGTAAATTTGTTATCAAAGCGCCTTCTTTGTTAATTACATTACCATTAAACCTAAAAGGCTTGTTCGTTTCTATTGCGTTTATAATATGTGAAGCGTATTCATCGGTGGGAGCTTTTTTTAATTTAAGTCTTTTTCGTTCAATTCGTCTACTTAGACGTTTTTCTAGTTTGTCCGCTTCAATGCTATCAAATCTTAATACTTCTCCGTGAATCAGGCTGTTATGGAAAGTTTCAGCACCTTTAAATTGTTCGAGCAAACCTTTCCTTTTTCTGTAGTATGGTAAATATTCACTTAGATGCCCCGAGGATTCAGTCATAAAATATCCAGTAGCTTCCATCATATCCCAACGGAGTTTTTCACTTCCAGCTAATTCAGGATTCTTTTTGTAAGCGTTATATAATAACGGATATATGTCTTTCCAAGTTTTATTTGGATCAGTCGGGTTTTTGTACCATGCATTTAAGAACCAAGCCATATGGTTGATTCCCGCACATAAATAGCTGAAATCTTCACGTTTTGCAGCTATCCAATGCCGTAATAGTGCTGCTGTTCCTTGTACGCCATGACATAGTCCTACAGTTGAATCGGGATAAATGGAATTAGAATACCAGGTATTCATTGCCATTGGATTAGCATAGTTAAGTAATAAGGGTTTTAATTCAGAATTATATCCAACTTCTTTGATTAAATCAACTATTTTCTTAAGTGCTGTGGATTGGCGTAAAAATCGAAATATGCCTCCTGGACCGAGAGTATCCCCTACACACTGAGTGACACCGTACTTAAATGGGATTTCTATATCGAGCTTAAAAGCATTTAGTCCACCCACATGAATAGCACTGATTAAGTATTTGGCGTTAGTGATAGCTCTCTTTAGATCAGTTGTCTTCTCAAACGACACGCGCTCCAACTGTTCTGGATTTGATTCCTTATATTTTAGCATTAATTTATACATTAAATCTAAACGAGTCGGATCGATATCCTCTAGGCAAATGAGAGTATCTTCTCTTAGAGCAGGATGTGCAAGGATGTCTGTGAGGATATTTTGCCCAAATACGATACTTCCTGCTCCGATCATAGTAATTTTCAGATTTTTCACCTATAAAATAATTAAATTGAAATTTTTAATATTTAAGATAATAATAATTTAGCTAACAAATTATAATTTATTTGTAGGGTAAAACTTTATCTCTTTCTTACCTTCAATTCGCCTAATTAGGTTTTCTTTTTCCAACATTTTTATTGTAAGACACACCCATCCCCTTACCATTTCGAATCGCATCTTCTTTCCATTTGGATACAATTCTCGAATAATGTTGTTGGGAGATATACCCTTTTCAGGATTTGCTTCAATAATATCTAATAAATTTTGAGTTCGTTCTTTTCTATGTTTTAAAATCTCAATACTTCGCTCTCTTGGATTATTAATAATGTTTCCATGAGCGGCTAATATTATTTTAAGATTAGGTAAGTTTTGAATCGTTTCAACAGATTCAATATAATCCTCTAGGCTGCAATTTGGAGGACCAAGCCAAGTAGTCATAGAATTTAAAATATTATCTCCAGAAAATAAAATTCCCTTTTCTTCATTGTATAAAGAGATATGGTCTATTGCATGTCCGGGCGAATGAAAAATTCTCCAATTCTCACCGTTTATCGAAATTTCAGTATTATCTTTAATAATTTCATCTGGATCGGTAACAAATGAAAGCCCATATAACCGTTTAAAAAATAGATGTGTTAATATTTTTTGTAAGAAGTTTCTTATTTTATACCGGAATCCTTTATGAATGATTAGATAATCCTCATAACTATCTGCGTTAAACGATTTCATAAAACTTTTTTTATTCTTTATAATATTAGCTGTTTTCTCTGTTAGCACAATTTTAACTCCAAGTGAATTTTTTATCCTTTTTAACCCTGCAAAATGATCAGGGTGGCCATGAGACACAAGGATTCGTGTAATTTTAAAATCTTCTTTATTATCCCTATATATCTGTTCTATTTTGTTAATTTCTTTAATAAAGAATTTTACAACCTTTTTATTACCAAAACCAGCGTCAAAGATTAATCCATCAGGACCTGCTATAACATAAATGTTTTCTGAAGGCTTGATTCGCTCGAAACCACTTTTTTCTTTAATCAAAAATATACCGGGGATTACTTCTTCCATGATAAATAATCATTTAAATAAATTAACGAATTTAAAAAAAGATTTTGTATAAAATTAATATGCGTAAAAATAATATTTCCGATAGTATCAAAGAAATTAAGTTTGTTCACTTATTACTTCTCTAATTTTATCGTGTGTTAAAATTTTGGGTTTAATACTTTCTTTTGGTTCTTTTACAATTGGATTTTCGCTGGAAATATAAATATTTTTCATTAATTCCTCTGGATTCCTTAGTTCGTCAGATATAACTCTGGTGGTAATTCCTTGGGTGTACAACATGCCCAATCCACCTATAACTCCTTGTTTAATTAATCTACCCATACATGAAAGCATCCAATTAAATTTTCCAAACGGATTCATATACTCTTTTGCTCTTCTTATAATCCAACTTCTTAAGTAGAAAGCAGCATAAGCTTCAGCAACTAATTGAAGAAAATCTTTAGACGACAATTCTTCAGTTCTCATCATTGGATGAAATAAATCGTAAAACTTGTAATTATGAGCAGTTATCATGCCCTTTTCTTTCATTTCGTCGTAAAAATCGGTGCCAGGAAAAGCGGTAATCGGTGTAAATTGAACAACATCTAAATCTAAGTCAATTGCATACTGGATAGTTTGCCGGACCATCCGTTTTGTTTCCCCCGGGAAGCCAATAATAACTCCTCCAAAGATAGATATACCTTTATCTCGTAGGCTTTTTACCACTTTTTGAACCATAGCTGGCGTTGTATTTTTCTTATTCATGGCATCTAAACTTTGTTGATGTACTGATTCAATTCCTAGAAATGTTTGCTTAAATCCAGCCTTATAAAGTTTATCGATTAATACAGGGTTTCTATACAATGTATCAACCCGCGATTGGCAGGAAAAGTGCATCTTATTTTGTACACCTGACTTTATGATTGTGTCTAAAATTTTATGCGTTCGTTTTACGTTTATGGTAAAATTATCTTCGCAAAAGAATATAAAATCGTTTTTCCAATCTACATCGTAAATTTCTCGCATAATTCTTGAAATTGATTTAGTTCTGTAAGTAATAGGTTGATTCGAATTTCGCCACATCTTTATAATACAACAAAACTTACAATTGTGTGGACAACCTCGAGAAGTCTCAATTTGTTGAGTTGTTGTTCCTAAATAAGTGTAAAGTTTCCCTTTTAAAAGATCTCTACGAGGCATCGGAAAATTATCTAAATTGCATTCCAATTGTCGCTCATTATTATGGATTATTTTACCATCTTTATTTAAGTACGATATTCCATCAATTTCTTTTATCGAAACATTGTTTTTGTTGCCATCGATATAATCAATAATCTCTTTAAAGGTATTCTCGCCTTCACCACGGACGGTAAAATCTACATATTCATGTTTAGCTACGAATTCAGGTACTAATGTAGGATGATATCCACCTATAATTGTGGTACATCCTTGCTCTTTAGCCATTTCTGCAACCTCCAATGCTGAATAAATTTGAGGGGTCATACTTGTAATAGCTACTACGTCGTACCGATTTAGTTCACTACGAAATCGCTTTTCACGATATTTATCTACCTTAAAATCAAACAATTTTGCGTCGTGCTCTGGTACCATAGCAGCTATTGAAATTAAACTGAGGGGCGAACCCGTAATTATTGAGTCTAATCCCGACTGTAAACGAGCAGGATTTATATATAATATCTTCATTTTTAACTTGATAGTTTTTTATTTTCAAAAACTGAGCCTAACTTTAACAATAGCGAAATAAATAGGCTACAATTCATTTAGTTAATAATTGTAAAGAAAATATTATATTTAAATTTGTTGATTCTACATAGTTTTTGTTAATTCAATATAGTGGTTTAAAAGCCTTAACTCGATGCCTACGGTCAATATCTCGTCAAGTTTCTGATTGATAATCTATCTTTGTGAGCTTTAGGTAATTTATTTGTGTAATTCAGCATTCTTCCCTTGCTTGACGATCCTAACGAGTGTTATAGAATATGCAGGAAAATTTTATGGATTCTTAACATCTAAATTTTTTTCCATTCTTAATTATAAAACTTTTTTTTCCTAATTTTTCTTATTAATATATATAATGTTAATGATTATGAAATGTTATGGTATTCTCCAAATCAATAATTGATATTATAAAGCAGCGGACATCTTGGAGGACTTATTCTAAACGGTTACTTGAAGAACAAATAAAGGAAAAGTTGCTAGAAATATTAAAATTGCGTAATTTTAAAAGTCCGTTTAGCGAAATTGCTGGAAATTGTCGTTTTGATTTAATAGCTACGCCAGAATTTGACCCGGATGAAAAGAAAAAATTGGGAACCTATGGTTTAATAAAGGGCGCTCAAGAATTTATTGTTGGAGCAGTTGAAAAATCTGATTATGACCGAGAAAATTATGGTTATCTTTTAGAAGCTATTATTTTATCTGCAACTGATATGAATTTAGGCACGTGTTGGTTAGGAGGTTTTTTTAATCGAAGTCTTTTTTCTAAAAAAATCAAATGCGAACCTAACGAAGCTGTACCCGCAATTACACCTGTAGGATACGCCGCAGAAACTAGAAGAGCAAAAGAAAAAATTATCCGTTCGTTCGTAAAAGCTGACGCAAGGTATTCATGGGATCAACTTTTTTTTGAACGAGATTTCTCTACTAATCTTTCTCAAGAAAATATTGGTAAATACGCAACTTTATTAGAAATGGTTCGTCTTGGTCCATCTGCGGGTAATAAGCAACCATGGAGAATAATAAAAGAACTGGACGCTGATAAGTTTCATTTTTACGTAAGGTTCTCAAAAGATAAAAAAGGTTTGATTTATAACAAATTTGTGCGTCTCGATATTGGGATTGCTGTATGTCACTTTGATCTGAGTGCGAAAGAAGTCGGAATAGGTGGAGGATGGACGTTTTCAGAACCAGATATTGAGAAGCCCGAAGAATTAAAATACATAATATCGTGGAATGGTACGTAATCTTCTAAATTATATACTTTTTTAAAGAGATAAAGATTTTTTATTATATTCAGATCGTGAAACACTCATTTCACGGAATTCCTTACATACCAGGGTAATATCAGAATATTACGATTTAATAATCTTAATTAAAATTAAAGCAGAGACAAATTAAAATTGATTAATTTTTTATAATTTAACATAATAATACGCATTAATATCTTGCTGGACATCCTTCAATTCTAATTTATACGACAATTTCAGAATCTTCTCAAAATTATTCAACGGGAATTTAAAAGATATAACAATTGCTCCAGTGTTTGCCGTCTTAAGCACATGATTCAAATACTTTTGCATTGTAGGTAAAGAAAAAATATAAATAAAATTATAATTTTCTAAAGAAATATTAAAAAGATCTTCTTGTTTTAATTTAATCTTGCGAAATAATCTTTTCTTAAATTTCTTTTCTTTTTTGATCAATTTTATTTTTTCTTTTGCCTCAATAATTAAATTCCCATTAATTTCAATACCAAATGACTTTAGTCCGTAATTTAAAGCAGAATAAATGATTATTTGACCATTCCCCGCCCCCAAGTCTATAAGTTTTTGGTTAGAGTTTCTCGTTAAACCAAATTTAACTTGAAGAATATGAAATATTTCTTCCAGCAGATCGATGGGGGTTTCTGAAAAAGGTAATTGAAGTTGTGAAAGAAAATTCCCTATATTCTTCTTTAACATATTGAAATTTCACAGATTAACTAAGAATTTTGTTTAATTCAATAATTTTATTATTATTTTTTTCAATTAAAATTTAAGCTAAAAAAGAAGCAAATTATATAAAATGAAAAATTCTAATTCTCCTATTCTTAATACTCTTAAGGGTGACAAACCCCAATATTTTGAGAAGCTTTAAAAACCAAATTTAATGATTTTAAATATTCAAAATTTGAATAAAAATACTTATCTTTTTGCGATGGCAAATATATTAGTGACTGGCGGTACGGGATTTATTGGCATCCCCCTCGTCAAAAAATTGAATTCCCTTGGACATTCTTTAAAACTATTAATAAGGGAAAATAGCAATACAAACCCTTTTAAGAATTTAAATAATATTGAATATGTTACTGGTGATGTTCAAGATATCAGTAGTTTGGAAAAAGCTGTGAATAATGTAGATATAATATACCATCTTGCAGCTTATACAGGGATTTGGGCAAAAGATAAATCGATTTATTATGATATTAATGTTAAAGGAACAGAAAATATTGCTAATGTTGCTCTTGAAAATAACTTAAAATTATTTTATGTTAGTTCCTTTGCTGCATTAGGTCCTACTCCTCCAGAAGCCGTTGACGAGACTCATGAAAATGAGAATTTTTTTATGGAATATGAGAAATCTAAATTCCAAGCGAAAAAACTTGTAAAAGAAATTATACCAAAAGGCTTGAAAGTAATGATTTTTTATCCCGGAATTGTATACGGTCCAGGAGATTTTAATATTTTTGGTAGAATGCTTTTTGATGTTATGAGGGGAAAAATTCTTCCCTTAGGCCTTTGTCCTGGAAAGGGAGAAGCTATGACCTGTGTATCTTATGTTTTTGATATTTCAAATGCTTTAGTAGATGTAATAAATAAGGAAGATCTTTTTGGGGAGGACTTTATTCTTGGCGGGGAAAACATTAAATTTAAGGAATATCTTGATTTAATTGCCAAAATCGGGAGAAATAAAAAGGTAAGAAAGCTTCCATTCACAATTGCGTTTGTATACGCATGGTTATTGGAGGTAAAAGCAAAATTTAATAAGAAAGTTCCTTATTTAACTCGACCTACATTAAGGGCAATTAAATATCATAGATGTTATTCTTCAAAAAAAGCCATTGACAAGTTTGGCTACACAATTACTCCATTAAAAGAAGGTTTAGAAGACACAATTAAGTGGTATAAGGATTTTAATGAAGAAAGAAAAAAATGAGATGAGTTTTCAAACATCATGTTGGATGAAAAATTAAAGAATCAAATTATAGATAAAGAAGTATATAAAACAAAAATAGCCAAAAAATATACCATATTTCTGGCACAATATCCTGAGATTTTTTCTGATTTAATTTCAGGCTCCATCTTTGATTTCGGCCTTTATGATTCAATTGAAACATACTATAAAGAATCTCCAGTAGATATGTTTAATGTGCTTAGAAAAGGAAATGGAATTGAAATAAAACCAGGCGGAGCAGTTGATTCGGATTTACAATTAGCGCTCTCGGTAAGTGCGGTTAAAAAATTAATTCAAACGAAATCAAAAGTGGAATATGCAGAACTTTGCGGATCATTTTATAATGATCCAGATGATGAGAAAGGATGGATTGATTTTGTATTATATAAAAGATCGCAAACTATAATCAACATGGGCTATGGAAAGTTTGCCCAGACTGCTGGTATCATCGAAGATTATAATAGTATTTAAAAATCTTCTTGATTGAATATTAGAAACATCAGTAAAATTAGAAAGGCAATTAAAAATATGACAAAAGTTCAAGAATTAGAAATAAAAAATAAATACACTGGGGAAGTTATAAGAACTATCCCTGCTGACACACCGGAAACAGTTCAAGCAAAAATAAAAAAAGTACATAAAAATCAACATTTATTAAGAGAAATGGACTTCTTTGAACGTGCTCAACTTCTCTCTAAATATGCAAGTAAAATGCGATTTAAAAAGAAAAAACTAAAAGATTTAGTTGTAGCAGAAGGAGGTTTACCGATCAAATATTCGGAATGGGAATTGAACATTGTTCTAACAGGATTCAAATTTTGCGATTGGTATTATCAATTTATAGAAGACAGACCATTAACGGGTATTGAAGGAGAGAAAAATGTAATAATAAAATATATTCCACACGGATTATCTGCTTGTATTTCTCCACGTAACACACCTATTAGCCTTCCCCTTTATCAGATGGGTGCTAATTATTTGGTAGGAAATGGTGTGATTGTTAAACCATCTACCGCATGCCCCTTAACCATGTTAGAAGCCTATTCCACCATGAAGGATATGGATTTTCCGGGTTTAGATGCATTAGATTTGGTTATAGCTCCCGGAGAATGGGCAGTAGACGAATTTCTTAAATCTCATTTAATCAAGATTATTATGACGGTTACCTCTTCACATACTGCAAAAGATATTCTTGTGAGATATGGAAGGATGCTGAAAAAAACTGCAGATAAATCAATGGGTGTCACAATGTATACTCAACCTTTCAAACAATTCTTCTTTGAGTGCGCAGGAAATGATGCTGGAATAGTAATGAATGATGTTAATTTAGAAAAAGTAGCAAAATGGAATGCCGTGGCAAGTTACACCAATTCAGGTCAACAATGTTTCTCAATGAAGCGAATTATAGTCCACCAAGATATATATGATGAGTATGTGGAGTGTTTAATAAAAGAAATTGAGAAATTAAAATATGGAGACCCCACAGATCCCACTGTTGATATTGGACCATTAGGAAGTCGACGTATACTAATGATGATGGAAGTGATGGTGGCTGATGCTAAAGAATATGGTGTTAAAATCTATACCGGAGCAGAAAAAATTGATACTGGCGAGGATTATGGATTGTTTTACAAACCAACTCTGGTTGAAATTAAACCAGAATTATGTGAAGATTTAACAAAAGCGCCGTTTTTGTGGAGAGAAGAGGCTTTTGGACCTGTCCGTTCTATTACTAAAGCCAAAGATATGAAAGATGCAATTAGATTAGCAAATGCAAGTAATTATGGTATGAGAGCAGTAGTCTACACTTCTAATTTGAACAACATTGAGGTTTTTAAGAATCAGTTAGAAGCTGCAAATATTTATATTAACGCAAGACCTATGCTTGTTGACATTACGGTTTCTTTAGGAGGAATTAAAGATTCTGCTTATCCCGCAGGTTGCAAATATTATCCCCAAGAATTAGTTTATGGAAAATATATTTATGATGGTACTCCGCTGAATTTAGAAAAAATTAAATAAATTTCATTCAAAATGGAAGCTGAAGAATTATACACAAAATTAAAAGAATTTTTTCCAAATAAATTAGATTTAATGAGACATCTACATGTGAATGCCTGCTGGGAGTATTATATCACTGAAAATTCCACCAACGATACCATTTTCAAACTACACTATTATTTATTCAAAAAGAATGAAAATTCATTAGAGATGACAAAAGAGGTACCCGATATTAAAACAGATTTAGTTTTATATTTTACAGAAAAAGCTATTTTATATTTAATTGAAGGAAATTCAAGCGCAGAAGAATATTATGCTCGGTATCATAAATTAATGAACAATCCTCAATCCGGCATCGAAGTGGACAGTAAAGTAAATAAACCTAGACTAAAGCTTTGGCAGATTGGATATAAAAAATGGCAAAAAGACTTTAAATTTTAACTTCGCACGGTTAAGAAAAGAAAATAAAGACTAAGAATAAATCTTTTTAACAGTTTTTTATTCACCTTAAATTTCCTTTATTCTCTTATTTAAAAAATAAGAATATTAAAAATAGAATTTTATATTGATGATTATTATATTAAAAAGAAGTAGTTTTAATTAGCTTCTTCTTTAAAGAAATGAAAATTATAGCAACAATAGCCACTATTGAAAATCCTATAAAATGAGTCCCAAAAGGGATAATCCGAAATGTTCCTTCCAGTTTTATTATAACTTGGTCAGATTCATCGGAGTATGTTTCAACTGCAAGAATTCCTCTCGTATCATATTCCTTTTCCCATAGATAATCTTTTCCAGTATCACTTACTGCTTGCTTAAATATTGAAAAACCATCTCTATAATATTCTGATGGTAAAAATCCTACAACTTCTGTGAGATAATCCTCCAAAGGAGTGAGACAGAATATAGATTCTTCATAGAGTTCTGGATTCTTAAATATGTGTAGAGTTATATCTTTTCCACTCAATCCCCAATCGGTTTTGTAATCCCAAAATTCTATCCTTATCACATAAGAAATGGTAGCTTCAGAAATTTCCCTGATAATCATTCTATTTTGATCCCCTAACTCAAAATTTGGGTCAAATCCAAAGATTTCTCTAAATCTTGTTAAATCTAATTCAGTAATCTCCCAAATCAATTCTGTTCCCTCATTAAAACTCACTGAATACCCATAATCTTGTGCTTTAGTATTTAAATTAAGGCATGTGCTAAATATAAAGAAATTTAGCAAAACAATTGAGCAAATAATTTTATGTTTTTGTTTCACTTTACCATCAAAAAGTATTTACTTAAAATTTTTACAATAGAATATCTTAAATAATAAATTGAAAAATAAATATTTTCTTTAATTTAAAAATTTGATTTAAGATTTTCGTATCTGTTTAAAATACAACAAAACTTGCAATTATCCAAAATACCTCAATTAAATAATATATATCAATAACAATATTTATTTTCGATTTAATATTGAAAACATTTAATTCAATTAAGGTGAAAAAAATTTGAATAAAGAAGAAATTTGTTTTATGCCAGCTTACGAGATGTTAGAAAAAATTAAGACGCAAGAACTGACATCTACTGAAATTACTGAAACTATAATTGAAAGAATTGAAAGAATCAATCCTATAATAAATGCTTATTGTACTCCTACTTTTGAATTAGCAAGAGAAACTGCCAAAAAAGCAGATGAAATAGTTAAAAAAGGTGAAAAATTAGGATTATTACATGGAATTCCTACTTCAATTAAAGATCTAATGCTATTAAAAGGGATTAGAACTACTTATGGTTCATTGTTGCACGAGAATTTTATTCCTGAAGATGATGAAATTGTTGTAAAACGATTGAAAAAAGCAGGGTGTGTTATACTAGGAAAAACAAATACACCTGAATTCGGACATGTCGCTCTTACAAATAATAAGATTTTTGGAGAAACAAAGAATCCATGGGATAGAGAGACAAATTCTGGAGGATCAAGTGGTGGAGCGGCAGCTTCAGTTGCAGCGGGAATTGGACCTTTAGCTTTAGGGTCAGATGGAGGAGGTTCAATTAGGGTTCCCAGCAGTTGTTGTGGAGTTTATGGGTTAAAACCGACATTTGGACGCATTCCTCGATATCCACATGATACCATTACATTTTGGTCAATGGATCATTATGGACCGATTGTTAGATACGTGAAAGATGCTGCTTTAATGTTAAATGTAATGAAAGGTTATCATCCTGCTGATAAAAATTCTTTAACTGACGATAACATCGATTATGTAAAAATACTTGAAGAAAAACCTAAAAAAACAAAGATTGGTTATTCAATGACCTTAGGTTTTGGGAAAGCTCTTGAAGATGAAGTTAAAGAGAGCATTCTTGATGGTATTCAAAAGTTTGAACAATATGATTGGGATGTAGAAGAAGCTAAATTAAAAATAAAAAACCCAGGATCGGCATTTAAAACTTTTGCTAGTATAGGTTACGCCTATGACTTGCAAAAAGCTTATAATAATAGATTTGAAGATCTTTGCCCAGATTTAATTTCTATAATAAAACTAGGACTAGATACTAGTTCTATGAATATTGGGAAAGCTAGAGAACAAAGAAAGCGAGTTTACGAAGTCATGTATCAATATTTTAGGAATTATGATGTACTGATTACACCGACAACGCCCTGCCCTGCCTTTAAACCCGGCTGGTCAGAATCAGGGACAACATTTCCAACAATAGGTAAAAAAACATTAAGTACTATGGATTGGATAATGTATACATTTCCTTTTAATATGACAGGGTTGCCAGCTGCTTCAATTCCATCTGGTTGGACTAATTCTGGTTTACCAATTGGAATGCAAATTGTTGGTAAGCGCTATGACGAAAGAACAGTTCTTCAAGTCTCAAAAGCTTTTGAAGATATTGCTCCATGGCAAGATAAAAAACCACAATTCAATTAATTATAATATTACTTTCTTTTTTTTTTAAAATGACTTCATATTTGATGTTGTAATATAAGTAGAGTCGCCAATAGTTATATCATTTTTTATTAAATCTTCTAAAATTGAGTAATCACCGATAATACTGTTAGAAGAGATAATTTTCTTCAATAAGACGCCATCTCCTATTACTGATTCGGAGAGAATACATTTTTCTAATTCTATATCGTCCCCAATCGAAACATTTGGACCTATAATTGAATTTTTAATTCTTACATTTTCTCCAATAAACACAGGAGGTACTATTTTTGAGTCTACTATATTTCCTGATTTGAACATGCTTTCGTAAAGAGGATCTTTTAATTTACTCTCAGACAATAAATAACGATTTCCCTCAAGTAATGTTTCTGGCCTTCCAAAATCTAAGATCTCTTTCTGCATCACGCTACCCTTAAGCTTTATCCCCTCTTCTATAAGTTGTTCGATTATGGGTGTAAATTGATGTTCTTTTCCATTTACTATCTTGATCTTACTCTGTTCCTCTAAAAGCTCAAATAATCTCGAAATGGATTTCTTTCCAAAAAGATAAGCACCGGAAACGGCATAATCAGAAATGTGAACTTGTGGTTTTTCAACAATTTTAGTTATAAAATCATTAGTGTCTAATACTGTAACACCATAGAATTGAGGGTTCTCAACCTTTTTAATATTAATAACTCCATCGCAATTTCCTTGATGATAAGTTAATAAAATAGAAGAATATTCTTCCATTGGTAGTCTATCACTTAAAAATATAAAACAATCGTCGTCAATAGCAAAGTCCTTAGCTAATAATATTGCGTCTCCAAGACCGCTGAAAAAAGGCGTATCAGCCGAAAATCCTAGAGGTTTCTGTTCGATAAATTGAAGTTTGAAATAATCTGAAAAGTGTTCAATTAAGTATTCAGAAATCTGCCTCTTTTTATACCCTACTATAAAAACTATAACGGTTCCTTTAGGAAAAGTACTTTTTAACTTTATAAGTATGTGATCGATTAGCCTTTTTCCAGCAACTTTTAGAAAAGCTTTGGGTTTTGAATAAGTAAAGGGTTGTAATCGTTTTCCAACGCCTGCAATTGGGCAAATTATTTTCAACTTTAACATCAACTATCTAATATTTCTCTTAAAATTTCATAATATTCCGCTTCTTTTAATTTTTCTTTTACTAGAGTTTTTAATTTTCTTAAATAATAGTTATCTGAAGTCGTTTTCGTCGTGTTTTTGAGTTTCTTATTTAAAGCTATTCTCGTTTTTTCATCTAAAAAATTGACCGGAATAGATTTATAATTATTAATCAAGTTTTTTTTATTAAATTCTCCCGAAGCTTCTTTTTGTTGTTTCAAACTGGCAGTAAGAATTAGATATAAATTTGCGACCCATGTTTCTATTCTTTCTAAATCTCCTTTTATATAAGATCTATTAATTAACCAATCCTTAAACTCAATAACACTGTTCAAAAATTCCGTTCTTTTATCTTTTTTATTACTTGCGTTTACATTCTTCTGTACTATTTTACGAATCTTTTGAACTTTTAAATCTTTTCTTTCTTCTTTAGACAATTTGGCGTATGTGTCCTCTCTTAATTTTTTTTCCTCAGCGGTATCTTTATCGTCCAGCCATTTATCCATTGACATTATTCTAATAATAATTAAAGTTTGATTTTAAAAATTACTTATCTATTAAATAATTAATATAAAGAAAAAATTCCGTTTTAAATTCTGAGAGAGATAGTTTAATATTGATTTAAGTTATTAATATATATAGAATGAGAGTAAAAGGAGTGATATTTGATTTTGGTTTTACATTGTTTTCCTTTGAGAATCCGTCAATTGAAAAATATTACGATTGCTTTAATCGTGGATTATTGAAAACACTTGATATTCTAAAACAAGAGAAAATTATAGAAGAAAAAGAAAAAATTATAGATAATTTTATTAAAATCTTCAATAGAAAAAGAAATATCTTTTTTAAATCGTCATTAAAAACGAAGGAAGAATTTCCAACTACACTATTATTCAAAAGCGTGTTAACTGCGTTAAAAGAAAGAGGATATAGTATTAAAGACGAGAATGTTAAAGAAGAGTTTATAGAAAATTTAGCTGAAATTTATCATTCTTGTGAAGAGGAAGAATGGAAACCCTATAAAGAAACGAGATATACCTTAGAATCACTATCTAAATCCTCGTACTTAAAAATAGGTCTTATTTCAAATCATCCAAACCATAAAACTATAAAAAACTTGCTCAAAAATAATGAAATGAAGCATTATTTCGATGCAATCGTTACTTCTGCAAAATTTGGTAAAAGAAAACCCAATCCGGATATTTTTTTTCATACATTAAAGAAAATGGGATTAAATAAAGACGATGCAAAGGATTGTATGATGGTGGGTGATGAAGCTGCCGACGCTGTTGGCGCTTACAGAGCAGGCATGCAACTCATCTTAAAGGAAAGAGAATACGAATTTCCCTTTGAAAGAGAAATTAATTTGCCAAATTTAATAAAAATAAAATCGATTAAAGAAGTATTAAACTACATAGAATAGATATAAAGTAGCCCAGAGGGGAATTATTCCTTCTTAAAGAATTTTTGAGAAGATTGAACCCCTGATCACTGGGTTTCTGTCTATAAACATAGTTAAGCATCACTTTAAGTTTTTTACCAGCTTGAGCGTACCCACCCATCATTTCTTCGAATTGAGTATAACCGCCCAGCACATTGGCAAGCACGGCGTACAGAGATTGATGGGCCAAACCCTAGTTTCGATTTCACCAAGATTAATTTTGGGGCAATCTCCAAAAATATATATTGTAATTTTAGATATACAATGCAAATAGTTAAAATTATCGTGAAATTATTAAAAAAAATTTGCATCTTAATTTTTTAACTATCAGTAAAAAAACTACCTCCAAAGCCTTCTTCCCAATCGAAAATGGATCTTAATTCGTAATCGAGATCAATGGAATTTGGGAATACTTTGATTCGATTAAATACATCTTCGTTATGAAAAATGTTAATTTTTTTTTTTTTTTTTATTTCAGTATATAATCTTAAGGTAAGATTCATTATAACCTCATCAAGGCTATATTTTTTTAAGATTAAATCTAGAAATTCAATTGGTACATATTCAGAAGATTTACTATGAAACGCTATACATATAAGAATATTCTTTAAAACTAGGAGATTATCTGCTTGACCAAACCAGATTTTAAATTTATGATAAGAGATCTTGTTTACAAGATTTAATCTTAAAATAAATTCAGATATTGCTATTTTTTCCTCATAGGGTCGAGTTAGCAGAATAAGATCAATTTTTTCCAACCAATATTCTATATCATTTGGAAGTTTGTCTGGTTTTTTTTCATAATATAATCCTAAAAGATGAATTAAATAAGAAATATCATTGGGATATATCTTTCTTGAATAAATTTCTTGGTCTTCATCCAAAATCTCCATACTCTGCTCCAAGAGTTTTTTTAAGATTCCAATATGATCATATTTGTAAAGAATTAATCCAATCAATTTAATCGGAAAAAATAATCTAATAAATTTAATAATTTTATTAATAACTATGTTGGATTTGCCTTTCAATTTAAAAAAGTTCATCTTTGTAAGTCTATAAATAAGATATTTAATCATACGAACAGAGTAAAGGAATTCTTCATTTTCCAATATTTCTTTTTTTTGTTTAATAATATCTCCTCTTAAATCTTCATTTTTAGAATCATCTAATTGATCCAATGAATTATGGACATGATCCCATTTCTCTAATTCTGAATTGAGTTTATTGTACATTTCTTTTGCAAAATCATAACATTTAGATAACCAACTCCAATTGAATTCTAAAAAATATTTAGGAAATTCGTTGCTGGCAAAATCTAAGATATTTTTATTAATTTTAAATTTAGTATCTTTACTTTTAATAAGATCTTCAATTTCCTCAATAAATTCAGGATTGTTTAACTTAAAATTAACTAAAATTAAATATTTTAAAAGGGCATCTTCATTAAAAATGATTCCTTGTAATTCTAAAGCTTTAGAAATCTTTTCAGCCATATTTTTCAAATTACTTTTATTAATTATTTTTTCCTTTTTTCTTTGAAGATATAAGATTATACTAAGACCATATTTAATGGGTCGAATAAGATCAAAATACCTTTTTGTATATTCTTTAAAAATTCTATTATACTCATATTTAAAAGAATTTCTATCAATATCTTTAATTTCAAATTTTTCTTCTTTTAGTTCTAAATTTAATTTATTTAATTGGGTTTTTAGAAAATCTTTAAATTCTTCCCTCGACTCTTTATCATTGGGAGCTTTTAAAATTATTTTAAGATCATCCATATAACGAGCATAGTTTACAACATAAGGATGAGATAATAAATTACTATCTAAATCTGAAATCATAAGGTTAGCAATTAAAGAAGATAATGAAGAACCAATTGGTATACCTTTTTGATCTCCAATTAAATTAAGTAGGATTGGAATATAGTTTAGGGGAATCCCTAACTTGTCAAATTTATTAATCAAATTCTCTTTTAGTAAATTGCGATCAATTGAATCAAAGTAATTCTTGATGTCAGCTAAACAAAGTAAATACTGTCGATTATCTCTTTCAATTTCAAAATTAGAAAATTTATTGTAGCCTATTGTAAAAAACTGATAGATGCGGTCTATTCTTTTAATTTTACAAAATCTGGAACCAAGAACAGACTTATTAAGAGAATCATCCAATTTTTTTCCTATGTACGATAAAATTATAATACTCAAAGTCGTTACTGGGAAATTTATAAGAGTAAAATTTCGATATTTATTTGGAATTAAACCTTTTTGAATTTTATAATTTAGAAATCTCATATTTTTATAATTTGGTATATAATTTTTGAAAAGTTTAGAAGTTAAATCAATATTCCATTCAGTTAGATAAATCCCTATAAAATCAGTTAATCGTTCCTGAAGGAGCCATCTTTTAACTTTATTCAGTATTAAAATCAAATCAATTTCATACTTTAAAATATTTGATTTTTCAAGGACTTCGGTTATATATTTATTCCGATTATCTCCAATTAAGGCTTTAAAGTCGCTATAAATTGCTGAGTAATTGGATTGCATTCCTTTTGGTTTTTTACAGCTTGATTCCAACTTCCTGAGATAAAACATATTATCTTGAAAGTTTTTATTGAGTTCATCTAAGTTTAAACCTGATTGATATCTAAACGGCTCTATTACAAAAGTATAAAATACTGAGCTTTCAGCTCTTTTTATTAATTTTTCAACTATGGTATTGAAATTTTTTATTCCAGATGACATACTTGCATTATATCCTAGAATATAATAATCGGCTGGATTAGATTCTAACCAATCTTCAATTTTCATATCAATATCGTCAAAGTTACCATCGTCATGTTTTGTTATAACTTCGATTTTTATTGCTCTGTTGTATATTTCCTTTTTTAATTCTTCAATTAAATTTAATCCATCCATTAATGAGAAAAAAGATTTATCTAAACCAAAAATTTTTAATTCAAAAGAGCCTCCACCATATATTTCGGAGTTAATCAAAATTTCATCAATTAAACCTAATGAAAATGTAAATGGACCACAACCAAAATCAACTATATTTATTTTACCGCATCCAAGGGGAATACAATTTGTTTCTTGAAAAGCTCTCCGTGATTTTGCATAATGTAGCGGAAATTTAGTTTTTAAATAGTAAATAGCTTCATCAGGATTTCTGGGACAATGTTCAAATTTCTTTTTTATATTACTTTTATTAAATGACCTTGATACATATCTAGAATAAACTTCTTCTAATGGTCTGGAAAATTCCATCTCAACAAATCTTTCATCTATATACAACTTGTATAAAATTTTAGCCTCATTGTAAGCATCATCTAAAGCTCTATGCTTTTCAATAAATTTCTCTTTTGGAAACAAAAAATCATATGTTTTTTGCATTGATGGCCATTTATACTCATCAGCACGACCTGGAATTTTTAAAATTCTAGCTGAAACCATCATAATACAAGGAAACTCATTTAATATTGAAAAACCCCTGTTTCTTAAAAAACTAAAATCAAATCTTTTATTAAAAGCAGTTACTTTATAATTATTGAAAATTTCCTGAAGTTCATCAGTTACATCTTCTAGTCTATTAGCATCTTCAAATTCTTCAGGTTTAAATAAATTTTTACTAAAGGGCGAATTTTCTAATAATTTAAAATTGAATTTTTTTTCATAGATTAATGAATTGAACAATTCACGAATATTTCCAGAATCTAAATCTAATTCCACAATTCCTATTTCAATTATAAGATCATTTTCTTCATCTAATCCTGTAGTTTCGATATCAATAACTGCAATTTTTTTCAATTTGTTAAACACCTAGCGTTCTAACCATATTTTTATAACTTTTTTAATACCCAATCAAGTTTTTTAATAAAATTATTTATTTTATCCTTGCGTTCCTCTATAAAATCTTGGTGGGCTAAATTAAATAACGAATGTGCGTTGCGGTTTCCTGTTTCTTGGAATTCTTTCAACAAATCAATGAATCTTTGGTCAACATCCCCCACTATTGTTTTAAATTGCGTATCATTAATCATTTGGTTAAAAGAATCGTTTAATACGCCATATCCTTGATGTCTATTTTTCCCTGGATTGTAATATTTTTCTATATCTTGAGTCCCGTAAAATGCTTTCAAACAATCATATAACAAATTTTCCAATAATTTTCGAACCATTATGTACATCGACGCAAAATAATAGTTTATATATGTTCCATTGATTTCCGCAATGACTTCCTCGTAAGTAGCATCTTGTAAATTCATTTCTTCAATAATTTTATCGTATTTTAACGATAAGGTATATGATTCCTTCAATGATTCGTATCCACTTTCTAAATTTTCATATAATCCCGTTACGACTCCCAATACCAAATGACATTCTTTTCTATATGGATTGGAACTACTTGCTTCCACTTGTTTATAATATTCTGATTCCTGTCCAAAATGTTTTGAGATTAATACTTTTGATTTTGTCATAAATTTATTAATTTGGGCCATTTCATTGTCATCTTTTACTACTGCTGGATATTCAATGAGATCAAAACTCGATTTTAACTTATTACCTTCTTCTAATAATTCTTTTAATTGTTTTTTAAAATCCGTGTCCTTCATCCCCATTTCATTTCTCCATTTATCTTTTGCTATGTAATATAAAATTTTTTATCTTAAAACCTTATCTTGTTTAGATCTTTTAATTCTGGGTATTATTTAATGCACTCTCGAATGAATTGGAAATCGTTGTTCTTGGTAAAAGCGGTTCTATATGACATCCCGATGATTTGGGTATTTATCCAATCCAACTCGCCTTGATATACCCATCTCGTTAATCCAAAATTCCTATAATCTGATACTTCTTTATCAAATAATATTAAACATAATCATAGTGTCAATGGAAAATATATCTCTACTCCTTTTACCGTGTAGGATGCCATTCCATAAGGGTAGATTACTTTAATTAGGAAAAAAGTAGCCCAGAGGGGAATAATTCCTTCTTAAAGAATTCTTGAGAAGATTGAACCCCTGATCACTTGCTTCGCAGGCAAGCGTCTTATCCACTCGACTACTGGGCTAAGCTTATCTGCTTTTCCATTAATAATTATAAACGTGAATAATACTTAAAATACTTTATTTCTCTATTATAATTTATTACGAAATGTTTAAAGATAAAAACAAGTTTGAAAATTATTGCGTAATATTCGATATGGACGGTGTATTAGCGGATACAGGCCCAATCCACTATGAAAGTTGGGTAAAATTAGCCAAACAGATAGGAGTTAAGTTTTCGAAAAAATTCTTTAACCTAACATTTGGTCAGCAATCGGTTACAATTACTCGGGAATTAGTAGGTCCAAAGATCAAGCAAGAAGTTGTTGAAAAATGGGCAGACCTTAAGGAACGGTATTATCGAGAAATGGTTAAAGATGAGTTAAAACCCTTACCAGGGGCGCTAGTTTTAATAAAAGAACTTCACGCTCGTAATTTTAAATTAGCCGTTGGTTCAAGTGGACCACCTGAAAATGTGGATCTATTATTGTCAACATTAAATATAAAAGATTACTTTGATGTAATCATAACTGCAGCAGAAGTGAAAAATGGGAAGCCAGCACCCGATGTATTTGTAATAGCCGCTGAAAGATTGAATATTAAAGTAGATAATTGCCTTGTAATTGAAGACGCTCCTGTAGGCATAACCGCAGCACGGAAGGCAACAATGAAAGTTATCGCTTTAAGAACAACACATTGTAACGTGGAGCTTTTAGATGCAGATATGGTTGTTCAAGATTTAAGTTATATTAATTTGAATGATATTTTGGAATTATTAGACATAAAAAAAGATACTTAACCAACTTTTATAACATAACCCAAATGAAGTCCACTATTATAAAATTATTTTAAGTGTTTTTTCATCCATATGAGATCAAAAGATTTATTAAACTTTTTTGCTATGTCATCAAATCTAGCACATTCAATAAAACCATGTTTCTTATGAAAATTTAAACTTGATTCATTCAAGGAAGATAAATGAACATAAATCGTGTTGATTCCATTATTTTTCGCATCTAAAACTAATTTATTAAATAAAAAAGTACCATATCCTTTTCTGGTGAATTCAGATAATATAAAATAAGTTAAAACTCCTGTATGTTTAAAATTCACATATGGGAGATAATTCTTTAATACACAAAAACCAACTATTTTTTGGTCAATTTCTATAACATAAAATGAAATAGCTTGTCTCTTCAAGTTTATAATAAAATCGATACCAATATTTTCTTCCGAATATGCTGCAAAACTCTCTTTAATATAAGAATTATAAATCAACATGATGTTATGTAAATCAACATCTTTTGTCTGCCTTATATTATAATTTTTTTTCATAAATTAATCAATGAATAGGATTTTATAAAAAAATATTTTTTTTTTATAAGATAAATATTTTCCCTTTGCATTTTTCTTTCACAATAAGTTTACCTACATTAGTAATTCGTTGTGCTAATTCAGTTATTTTCCACTTTTCGTGCTCTTTTACATAAGTAGCAAATGTGTCTTGTAGAGGATCTTTCCATTTAGGAAGTATTTTCTTAGCTCCCAATTGAGCGCCTAAAACTGCTCCTATGTTCCCGCAGTTACAATCAGTATCAAGTCCCATCATAGCAGCAATGCAAATTGATTTGCCAAGATGGTCTTTCTCATCTTGAGCTCCATATAATAAAGAAAGAATAATAATTCCAATATTGGGTAAAACATGTACTCCTGAAGTATGAGTATGTAAAAACCTTTTTCTTTTTTTTTGAAGTAAAGATTCTGATTGAGAGCCCTTAACACCCGTTAACACCAATTTATTTTTTCTTACATCGTCCCAATAATCAATTAAATTCTCTCTTGCTTTTCTAAAGTCATCTGGAAATAGATCATACAAATTAATCGCTTTTTCTACCATTTGAGTATAATAACTCTCACTATTAGAAGGGAGAAATTTGAGAGAGTTCTCGATATTTAACCTAATTTTTTCTTCAAAAAACGCGTGAGAAATTAAAACTGCTAAGTAAATTTCGCCTTCGATACCAATGCCCGCATGTGAAATAGATCCATCCATTTCTGCAAATCTTTTAGCTACTTCGGGACATCCGGGGGAAATTTGACCCCAAATATCTGCCCGCATCTGTGCTCCAATAGCATCGTAATAATAATTATTATAGGTACCAGACTTAGGTGGCCAAATTCCTGAATTTATATTTTTTATAGCTATTTTTTCAGCAGTGAAATTTAATGTGTATAAAAGATTTATCCACTCTTGAGCAATATCTTTCGCGGTGACTTTGCTTCCATGTTTTTCGAGTGCAACAAGTGCGCAGATTTCGTACATTTCGTCGTCATTAACGTAATCTAAATCAATAGGTTTAGGAAAATATTCGATATTTCCATACTTTTCTATAATAGTTGGGTACGGTACAAATTCTACTGGGGCACCTACAAAATCTCCCGCAACTCGTCCTAACCACGAGCCCAAAACTTTATTAAAATACTCTTTACTAGTTAACTCTTTCATATTTGTGTCTTGTAATCTTTAATTTTAATTTGAATTAAAATATGAGAATTATATTAAACTTATTAATTAATCTATTTAGTAGTTTCTTCAATCCAAATTTCATTAGAATCCTCTTATTGGGCTCTAATTTTATGTTATAGAAAAATATATGAAGTATAACAATATTAAAGAATAATAGAATAAACTTTATCTTCTTCTGTCAAAAATATTGATAATAATTTAATAAGGAATATTTTAAGAAGTTTGAATATAAATAATTATAAAAAAAAAATGAATCAATGAGTTAATTTTATTTATTATTTATCATACTCTTTAATGTTGCCCCCAGTTTCAATAAATTCAACATATTTTTTTAAACCTTCTAATGTCAAATCTGCAGCTTCCTTGAATTTCTTTTTTAACGTCTTATTTTCAAATTCAACCCATAATTCAACTTTAGATATTGGTAATTTCTCTTCCAGAATATATCCCATTGAATTCAAATCACTTTGTTCCATTCTCCATTTAACATAGACATCTTTGACTTTCTCTATTTTATTAATAGTCATATCCCCAATTGTTGATTTTAGTAAATATTTTTGTTCTTCAAGTAGTGTTATTTCATTTACAATAGGGTTCCATTTTACTGTCTGTTCTCCATCTATTAAAATATTATAAATTTTCTCAAGGTTAGTTTTAATATCAATATTTCTGGCAATTTTTGGCAAATAACCACCTCAATTGTAGATTACAATGATATTATATAACAATATCTTTTTTATACATTTGTATAAAAAAACTACTCTTTAAAAATCAATTCTTTCATATTTCTAGAATGTTATTTCTAATTTTTATTTGAATCAAAATATAATTAATTTATTTGGGATAATCAGGTTTGCTAGACACTAATGTAGTAGTTTCTTCAATCCAACTAGATAATTCTTCGTTAACATGAATAAAAGTCACAATTTTATCTAATTCTTGTAATTTAGTAAATGTGCATTCCACTACCAAATCCCAACCGCCATAAATAGGAGTTACGTATGTTACTTTCCAATTTTCATCGGGAATGGTTGACTTTAAACCTTTCAATCTCTCAACGACTTCCCATTCAGTACCAATAACTTTTAATCTAATTAGTATATATCCACGATAAAAAATTTTCGAACACCAGAAATTCTCTTATTTTTTATTTACTCCGATTTATTTATTTGCTAATATTCTCTTAATAAAGATTTATTTTTTTTGATAAGCTTTATTATTAATACTCAAATAGCTTTAAATTTAGAATTGAAAATAACGATCTTTAATGCGTGATTTTTATAATGGATATTGATGAAATAAAAAAGTTACTATGGGTTTTTGGTCTTACAAATGCGGTGAAATTCGGGGGAAAACCGAATGTAAAGGCAATTATGGGTAAGATAATGAGCCAAAAGCCTGAACTAAGATCTAAAATTAAACTGATTAAACCTTTATTAGATGAAACGATCATCGAAATTACTAAACTAACTTTAGAAGTACAAAAAGAGAAATTACTTGAATTAGATCCATCTGCTTTAGAGAAAAAAGAAACTAAGAAAGAGAAAAAAGAATTGCCAGAGTTACTAAATACGCAAAATTACGATAAAATCGTAATGCGATTAGCACCATATCCAAGTGGTGCTTTACACATTGGAAATGCGAGAATGATCGTTTTAAACAACGAATATGTCAAGCGGTATAACGGAGAATTAATCTTATTCTTTGATGACACAATAGGGAGTCCAAAATCTTTGAGAGGTAGCCCTAATGCAAAATATGTGCTTCCTGAAGCTTACGACTTGATAAAAGATGGTTTAAAGTGGTTGGGAATTGATTATTCTAAAATATATTACAAGAGTGATAGGTTAGAACTTTATTACGAATATTGTGAGAAACTAATTCAGGATAATATGGCATATGTATGTTTCTGTAGTGCAAATGAGTTTAGGGAAAAATATAAAAAGCAAAAAAAAAATTGCCCTCATAGAGATCAATCAATAGATAAAAACCTAGAAGAATGGAACAACATGATTAAATATAAGTACCATGAAACAGAAGTTGTAGTTAGAATAAAAACGGGAATGACCCAAAAAGATCCTGCAATAAGAGACCAAATAATTGTGAGAATTTCTGAAGCGAAACACCCACTAGTTGGAAATAAATACATTGTTTGGCCAATGTTAGAATTTTCTTGGGCAATCGACGATCATTTAATAGGTGCGACACATATCCTAAGAGGCGTAGATTTGGTAAAAGAAGATATAATCGAAGCATTTATCTGGGAGCATTTTAACTGGAAAAAAGTGGAATTCTTGCATTACGGTAGAATTAAGTTTCCAAATATGAGTTTAAGTAAAACTCAATCAAGAAATAAAATAATAAGTGGTAAATACGAAGGATGGGAAGATCCTAGGACTTGGAGCTTACAATCCCTTAAAATGCGAGGGATTAAGCCAGAAGCTTTGAAAGAAACGCTTTTAGACCTTGGAATGTCAATTACTGGAATTACTTTTGATGAATCATGGCTTTATTCTAAAAATAAGGATATAATTGATGAAATTTCAGATAGGTATTTCTATGTAGAAGACCCTGTTACAATTGAGATCGAAAACATTCCTTTTTCAAAACACACGGCTGAACCATTAGTACTACCGTCAAATCCTAAAAAAGGAAAAAGAAAAATAAATGTTAAAGCAAAAGAAGGTAAATTGAAAGTATTTGTTGCTAAATCAGATGCTCATAAATTTAAAATAGATCAAAATTTTCGGTTAAAAGACCTAATCAACATTAAATTAACGTATATTGATGTAGAGAACCATAAAATAAATGCCCAGTTCCATAGTTACGAATTAAACAGAGAATATTCAATTATTCAGTGGGTATGTGAAGAAGAAAATGTGAAAGTTTCAATTCTAAAACCTGATGGGACTATTTCTAAGGGAAATGGGGAGCTTAACCTTGTAAACATTCCTATGAATAAAACGATACAATTCGAGAGATTTGGATTCGTAAATCCTATTAAATGGGAAAAAGACACATTAGAATGTTATTTTACCCATTAAGCTGATTGTTATATTTTTTATGTGTCATACTTTTAAATCAAAAACAATAATAGAACAATAGTATATATTATTTTAACATCTTAATATATAATAAAAATGAACGAAAACGAAAATTTAGACGATTCAACCAAAACTGAGTTTAAATGGCTTTATTGTCCTATCTGTGTTATCCTTTTAAATCAGAAATAATAATAAAACTAAAACAAATATATCATAAAATCTTAGTTTGTTGTAAGAATGAATGAAAATGATAAAATAGATAATTCGAACGAAATTAAGCTAAAATGGTCGTTTTGTCCTATATGTGGAACTAAAATCCCGGAAGTAAAGAAAGTTAGATTCTGCACCAAATGTGGTGTTGACCTTCAATATATAAACACCCATATGAGGATGCCTTCTCGTAATAATACAAGTTATCTGGTCTCCCCAGAAGTAATTTCCCAACAAAAGTTCTATCTGTCAGACAAACCTTTAAGAAAAAAACTTTCTGAAGAGGAACTCCTTAACTTAGAGGATCAGGAATTATGGGGTAGTTTTGCTTCTATTGGTATTACTGCAGCTGCATATGTTTTAATGAACTTTATTGCAGTTTTAGTCGTTATAATTTTTATTTTATTTACATTTAACTTAGAGAATGTATTTGATTTCTTAGTTAGCCCGTATTTTATTATAATTACCTCCTTTGTTGAATTAATATTTATTCTTATCCCAGCTTTATATGTTGGTAAATATCTTCAGAAACCTACACTAAATAACCGTTTGATTTTATTAGGTTTTACTAAGAAAGGATTTAACAAAACTAAATTTGTTAAAGAAATCCTGATTGGTTTAGGATTTGCGGTAGTGGGAGTAACTTTGGTGTTATCCATCTCTTTTCTCATGGAAATTATATTGAACCTAATTTTTGGATATGAAACTATACAGGATTTTTTTGGAACCGCTGGAGAAGTAGATGCAATGATTGCCTCCGCAGACATTCTTAGTATTTTTCTATTAGCCATAGTAATGATATTAATTATTGGTACTACCGAAGAAGTATTGTTTCGAGGGTTTTTACAAAAAGGGTTAGTTCGAAGTTTAGGAAAATCGTGGGGGATTGTTATTACAGCGTTGATTTTTTCATTGATTCATTTGATTGCAATTTTCTTGTCTCCAGGTTCGCCCATAATATTTATAATATCATTTCTTTTTAATTTTTTTCCCTTTTTTGCTATTTCTTTATTGCTTGGATTACTATATAATTGGAGAAAAGAAAACTTAATCGCTGTTATGATTACACATGGCGTTTACAATGCGCTAACAATTATTCTTGCGTTTATTGTTTTTAACTTATAAAATCAATTGAGATTTTCTATGAGCATATTAGATATTTTCAATTCCAAAGTAGAAGGTAAAATTACTAAAGTTGGGATTGGATTAGGTGATTCGGAAGCCCATAATCTCAAAATCCTAAAAGCTACTATTGGACTATTAGAAATCAATAAATCTTCAGTGTATTTCTTTGGTAACAAATCTTCTTTTAATCAAATTTCTAAAAACACTCTTTATAAAAAAAATTCGAAAAGAATTGTTTTAATCGAATCAAACGAGCCTGAATCTGAGATTTTAAATTACTTAGGCAAAGAACTCATATCTTGCGTTGTAAGAGGTAGTTTGGGTTCAATTAAATTCTTACAAAGTCTCAAAACATCCCTAAATATCTCAGAGATTGCCCGTTTAGCGTTATTAGAAACTTATAAAGGCCAACAATTTTTCTTTGGACCTGTTGGTATAGACGAATGCAATAATATTCAAAATAAAAAGATATTCATAAAAAAAGCAATAAAAATATTAGAAGCTTTAAACCTTAAACCAAAGATCAGCATTTTAAGCGGTGGAAGGGTTGGAGATTTAGGCAGAAATCCGGATGTCGATAAAACTCTCAACGAAGCGATAGAATTAGTAGATTATTTCAAGCTAGAACATCCAAAGTTGGAAATAAATCATACCGAAATTTTAATTGAAAAGGCAATTAACGATAAATCTAATTTAATAATAGCACCAAATGGCATCTCTGGAAATCTAATTTATCGTACTTTGGTGCATTTAGGCGGAGGTAAAGCATATGGTGCAATATATATGGATATTGGGCATATTATAATTGATACATCCCGCGTAGGTGACTTTTCCGAGATTTATGGAGGATTTATTTTAGCTCTTGCGTTAACAGATTGAAAAAAAAATAGCCTTTAAATTAAAATTAAAAAAAAGAAGAAAGTAAGAGATTGGATTAACTAATTAAACCAATAAAAGTTGCTAAAAGTACTACAATTCCGCCGATTAAAACCGCAAAAACAATTAGAACCACGCCAATTACCCCTAATATAAATGGGGTGTAATGTATCGGCCTTATACCTAGAAAAACTGCTACTAACGCTAGAATTAGCCCGAAAACGCCACCAAGTATTCCAAATCCATATGGCATTAACCCTGGACCTATAAGTATCATGATTGCCTCGACTAAACTAATGATACCCCCTACAACGGCCATAATCCTCATAGCTTTATCTGTTTCTTGATATTCACTCATTTAACAATCACTTAAAAATATTTTAGTTTTTAACTAGAAAATAGAATATTTCCACTTAAAAATTTATAGCCTATTGTTCGTAAACAATTGATAAATCGAAAAAGAAAATGAAGGTTTATTAATTTAATCCAAAATAAAAAAAGGTTCATTTAGAGAGCATAATCGGCAAGTTCTAAAATGGGAGATAAAGGTTGTTTCAATAATCTTAAAAAAAGATGGGAGGGGTTGGATTTAATATTCATCACCATGTTCAAATGATATTATTTTTGTTGGAGGACCATCACTAACATAAAACATATGTAACCAATCTTCACTTTTTTGTTTATAAGCTTGTTTTGTTTCTCTAATATACTTTGAAAATTTTAAAGTATTGTCGAATTTTAATTTAGATCTATCATCAAACGGTTTTGGTAATAAAGATTCTATTCCATCTTTTACCCAAAGATTTAATCGCCAATTTATTACATAATATCTTTTATTGGTTTTATTTTTTAATGGTACGTCATATTCAGATATAACATTTGAGGTGTCATTATTTAATAGATCAATATTATTTTGTGAGAGAACTTCAGAATCTATTGTAATTCCAAACCAATTTTGTTTTTTTTCCAACTTGGCTGCTTTTATAATGGCTTTTCCAATTAAATGATTTGTATTTTCAATATAATCTGCCTCTCCTTTTGTAATTGCCCCTCGTATGGGAAATCCAGATGCAAATAAGCCTCTTGCCAATTGGAATGTAGCAGAAATTATTATATTTAAAGATTCTTTTGATATATCTTGAGTAATAATAATAAAAGTATCTGAAAAACTGAAACAAGAACATTTTTTCAATTTTCGATTGGCAACTAATTTTTCTCCTTTTTTTACAACTTTTCCTAAACTCTCAACAATTGGAACATAATTCATTATCATTCTCATTTTCTTCAATATTTTATCAAGTTCACCATTCATTACTATGTCTGAAAATCCAAGTATGTCTAAAAAACTAATATATCTTTCCTTTGACAAACAAAACATCTCATTCTTTCGATTCTCTAGGGGAATCCTAATTTTTCATATTTATATTATTTCTTAATTAATAGTATTAACATATAAAAATGAATATTTAATGATAGTTTATATATGAATCATCGAATAAAATCAAAATTAATTTATCTAAAGAAAAAAAAATAAGATATTAGTGCTTACATTTTATATTTAACAAGAATAACAATAGAGAACCTGAGTTAAGAGATTTATTTATAATTTAAAAAGATCTCACAAATAAAACCTTTAAAGATGAATAATGGATATTAATGATTTTAAAAAAGTGAAATGCCCTTTATGTGGATCTAAATTGATATTAGAAAGAATAAAAGAAAGAGAAATAGTGATAGGAGATTGCTCTGATCGAAACTGTAAAAAGAGTTGGGTTCTTTATCTAGGTGAAAATAAGCACGAAATCATGGCAAGAGAAGCAACAAAAATTGGAAAGTTAAAAGACATGGGTTATAAGGGTCCTAAAGGTCTTCTAGTATTTGAGGTAACTATAACAAATTTCAAATTTTTTGATGAAAAATTCGTTAAAGAAGATGAAAAAAAAGTCAAAATTGACTGGAGTAAAGTTGATATCATTCCTCGTATTGAAAATATTGAATTTAATGAAACATGGAATAACAATGAAAGAAAAATAGATTTTCATTTTAAATTAGAGACTAACCCTCATATCATATGTATCAGCTTTAATGGTCAATGTATTTTAGAATCACCTGAGCAAAGAAAAATTGAAGTTTTATTAAAACAAAGAATTCGAATAATGAATAAAATGATCTATAATGATATCCTTAAAACAGCTTACTTGCATGCTGATATAATAGGGAAAAATAATAATATTCCACTTCATCCGATAGGAATTGTTTTAAAAAAATATGAATTAAAATAATTCACTAAATGTTGCAATTGTGGATGTGGAATAACAGAAAGTAATATTGAGAACTTACCTACTATAGAAACACATCATTTAAATCCGAATAAAAAATCTTTTCATAATTTTCATAAATTATGTTTTTTGACTTCAGATATGGGAAAACTCATAATATCTTAATTACTGATAATTGTATTTGTCTATGTAGTAATTGTCATATTTTTGATCAATCTACATTTTTTAATGAAAATAAAGAAGAAATCTTTAGAGAGCATGCGAAAATATTAAAAAAGCATAATTCTAATCATTAAGCATGAAATGGGAGAGGAGGGATTCGAACCCTCGGCCACTTGGCCCCCAGCCAAGTTTTAAGCCGTAGAAGACATGTTCCTACGGTATCATACCAAGCTAGACCACCCTCCCGTTTTTAAAAGGAGATTGTTACGTAAAGATTTAATTATTGGTTGGCGTTAACACAGTTTTGTACTATTAAAAATCATAAATTCTATTTATTTTTATTTATCCTATCTTTTAAACCAATAATTTTTAAATTCTTTAGAGGTTTTTTAACCTTATAATTTTAATAAATTAAATTAAGCCCAGTTTAAAAAATGCGTTCCAGAAAACCTTTTATTATTTTTTGGCCCCAATATTTCGATGCAAAAAGGAGTAGATCGGAGGGAAGACGCATTCCAAAGAAATTTGCTATTGATAAAATCAATACAAATGATATTGTAAAAGCAGCAAAACATCTAGGTTATAATGCCCATTCCGAAAAAGGATATCAATATCCTAGAACGTGGTGGGACGATCCTGGTAGAGTATCAATTGATACGAAAGGTAAGACAAAATCTAAGGTCTTAATCGAAGTTGCTAAAGAAATTAAGAAGTTACAACCAAAAAAATAAAAAATTATTATGCACGAATTTTCTTTTGCCTATGACATCTTTAAGATTGCTGAAGCTACCGCTTTAAAATATAATGCTAATAAAATTTCACAAGTATATCTCGAGATTGGCGAGTTAACCTTAATAGTTCCTGAGTTACTCAAACGATCGTTTGAAATGGCAACTAAAGGCTCGATTGCTGAGGGTGCCGAATTAAAAATAGAAATAACACCGGGAAAAATTAAGTGTCGAGAATGCGGTAAAGTCTCAACCGTTACTTTAAGCGAAGAGTCGTATTTAACAGGGTTGCAATTATTTCAGTGCAGACATTGCCAAAGCAAGAACACTGAAATAATAGAAGGAAAGAAAGCTAACATAAAAAACATTAAAATTCAAGAATAAGTCGTTTGAATGTACCTAAACTAGTATAGCGTTAAGCACTCCGTGCTGTCCAGGTCTGCTAACTATTTTAGCCTTACCCAACTCTGTTTCGACAATAGCGCCTTTGGTGATAATATGGCGTCTATTCAAATCTTTAGAGGCTGGATTACTGTCAAATTTTAATATCTTAACTTTTGAGGTTTTATTTGTATTAAGGTCTGTGACATTTATAAACGTAGTTGAGAACATTTTGAGCTTGAAATTTCCCCCCATAGTGCGCTGATGTTTTTTTTTTTCTTGAGCTATTTTAGTTTCAATAGGAGGCTGTTCTAGTTCTCTTTTCCTTTTTTTATGAAAATGCTTGTATTTTTTTCCTGTGTATTTTCTTTTACTTCTTGCTTGACTTCTTGCCATGATAAAAAGACACTCATCGACTCAAATATGTTATAATTGATAATATGATATATCTTTAAAATTTTTTGTTTAAGTGTTTATAATTTCTAAAAGTAAAATAAAAATAGGAGAAATTAATTTATTTATTATAATTATTAAATTATTATAGAATAATTGTTGAAGAGAATGATGGAAAACAAAAACAATATGCTAAACTTGGACGAGGATTTATTAAACCGAATAATTAAATCAAGTACTACTACCGTAGGGATAATTGTTAAAGATGCTGTTGTAGTTGGAACAGAATCTCAAGCCACCGCGGGATACACAGTAGCCACTAAAACTGCACAGAAGCTCTTTCAGATTAACAATTACACTTGCGCTACAATCTCGGGTGGAGTGGCAGATTGTCAATATGTTGTTAACCAACTCAAAGCACTTTCCAGATTGAAGCAAGTAGAAGAAGAAAAAGTACCAGACCCGAAATATATCGGAAGTTTAACGAGAAACATTCTATTTAGCGGAAGGTCTTACTTTGTATGCATGATGATAATAGGTGGATATTCCCAAAAGGATAAAAAAGGTATTCTTTACGGTGTTGATTTACTAGGAACTTTATACGAAGAAGATAAATACATTTCTTTTGGTTCCGGGTCTCCATTCTCTTTAGGCGTTCTAGAGGCAGACTGGAAGCGAAATATGACTAAAACTGTTGGAATTGACCTGGTAAAAACCGCTATTACAAGTTCCCGAGAACGAGATGCTGCATCGGGATTCAAGATTCAAATCTGTACCATTGATAAAAATGGTTTCAAACAAATTCAATAAATTGTGTGTTAGTAGATTAATAGTTTATTTAAGCACCAATTATCAGAAATATTATTCTTTATTTTTTAGAAAAAATTTAAATGAAATATATTGTATAAATTTTGTAAGTTTTAGAATTAAAAACAAACTAGAGAATTTTTCTGGAAAATTCAAAGAGTTGAATCAAAAATCGAGATTATTGGATATTTGGGAGATTTATTGGCTCAAAGAATCAATATAAGTCCACCTGCGGCCCGGGGATTAATAAAACTATCGATAAAGGACGAGTTAGGTCCTTTTAAACCATATAATCAAATTAATTTTGAAGATTTGAAAAAAACTTTTGAAAATTCTCTAAAAAGAAGATTAATAAAATTAGAAGTTCAAGAATGTGAATCTATTCTTGAATACATATTGGACGAACTAACTTTAAACCAGTCGTTAATAACAATTGGAGGAGTATAAAGGATGGACCTTATTATTTTATTCTGGATTTTCGCTATATTGTTGATATTATTCATTGTTTCACTCTTAGTTGTAGGTATTTTTTTCTTAATTAAAGGTAATCAAAATAAAATGAAGAACCTTATAGTAATAGGAATAGGTTTTATTGCAATGGTTATTGGTTTTATTGGTAGTTTTATCTTTAAATTGGGATTTGTTTTTCAAGAAGTTTTTGTTTTTATTGGATTCGTTTTATTAGTAATTTTTACAAATATGACGTTTTATAAGGGTAGAAAGTCAAAAGCAAAAGCAGTGTTAACTGTTACGGTAATTTTAGGAGCCATACAGCTTATATTTATGACACTCCATGTATATTTTTCAATTAATACCTACTATTTCAGAGTTACTTTAGATGTACCCTATACTTTTTTAGTCTTTAATTGGATGGCGTGGTCATCCTATTCCGCGTATCAAAAAATAAAGAATAAAAATATTCAACCATGGATAAAAGTACGATACAAATTGGTTGCTTTCGTTTCATTTATTCTCAGCTTTAATAATATACCCGAGTTTTTTCAGCCTGTAGGTACTACATGGGGCGATCCTGATAATTTAATAAGCCTAGCTGTTTTTGGTACAACTGCTGTAATATCAGTAATTTTTGCAATTGGGTTTAGTTTGGCATGGATGATGCCAAATCGTCTTAAAAAGTTTTTTAATAGGAATTATCAACTTTTAGATGAAAAAGAGTATACTGAAGAAGAATTAATGAATTTAATTAGAGAACAATTAGCGAACGGGAATAATTAATTCTTGTAAAATTTATAATTACAGATTAATCCTTAACAAAGTTTATCGCTATTTGAATCAATTTATTTTTTAAATAAATAAAACCATTAATTTCCTTGCTTCTAGAATCCATTATTATCCATATTAAGTGTTTGAACTTTTTTATACCACAGTTATGATAAGATTTCATACATTTTTTATCAACGCCACTCGGATTTGCTCCAGCGGGGTGAGAATGAAAAATTGCTATTAATTTTAAATTGTTATCTTTTAAAATAGTAGTTGAAAGTTTTATCAACATGTCATCGTTATCTAACAAGAATGCAACAGGACTTTTATTGCTAGAGTCAATACATTGAAAATCCTTACTATAATACTTATATTTAAAATCACCATTATTATTAATTTCTTGAATTTCACCGAAAATTAAACCGCACGCTTCATGCGGGGTGGTTTTTTCAATACATTGTTCTAATTCGTTAATTAGGATCTTGTCAATAAAAAAAATAATATCGTTTTCAAATCTCATTTTATACTTCATACTCGAATTAAAATAGCGTTAAAGCCGCGTTTAAAGCGGCTAACCGCGATATTTGGGGATTTTCACCCAAACCTATTATTATCACATCGTCTTTCTCAAATAATACCTTAGCTTTTTCAATTTTAGATGTAAAATACTTCAGAGTTTTTTGATTGATTTTCTTTTGTTCTTCGCTGTTATTATTTACAAATTTAGAGGGAAAGATAATATTTTTTCCGTTATACACAAGACAAGTAGCTCCAGAACCGTTAACCTTTATTGCCGCGTCTCTTTGCTCGATTCCGTTCTTAATTTTCTTAGTAGCGTTCTTAACTAAACAAAAGTAAGGATTAACATTTTCAGGTTCAATAATAATATCTTTTAAAAAAGTAAGGTCCGCTTTTTCTAATAAAGGAATTTTATTTTTTATTTTAGCAAAAAATTTATGCCCTTTCTCAGTTAACACATGCCCCTTCCTTTCTCCTTCGTCTGGAACTACAATAAATTCACTTACATCTTTTAGTTTTTTAACCAAAGATTTAGCTGTTCCAGATCCAATTTGTAATTCATCTTTAAGGCGATATCTTCCAATGCCTCCTGGATTTTTTCCAAATATAAATAATGATAATATAATATGAACATAATCGAAAGTAGGTCTAATAGTTGGACTTTCAAATAGTGGCTTCAATTCACTTAATTCTTTCATGTTCTTGATATTAAAAGAAATCGTTTGTAAAAAAAATATTACATCAAATAAAATTATAAGTTAAAATAGTATTAATTCCTTTATATAATCGATAATTATTACTTTATCGAGAAGTCGGCGAATTTTTTTATGGCGAAAAAAAATAGAGATCAAGAGCAAGAAGATATGCACGAATTAATATTATTTAGAGAGCCGACTGCTAAGGAAATAAAAAAATTCGAATCTGTTTCTCTTGAATATATTAATCAAGAAGATAAAATTAATTTGGTATGCAAATCAGAACCTTTTGGAGGAAATTATCTTTATTCCTTGGTAATATCAAATAAGAGCGTTGAACCGATTACAGAAATTAAGATTAGAGTAAGAATTCCAAGAGTATTAAAGCTTTGTAGAAGTACACCTCCAACTATAACTATAGAAACTATTAATTTTGAAGAAGATGAAGAAGAAACACAAGTAAAAATAGAATTTGAAGTATTAAAAGGAAAGGCTCAAAAACAAATTAATTTATTTCTCAGCCCGTTATCCTTAGAAGAAAAAGGTGAGATTAGATCATCCGTTACATTCGTAAGTAATACTGATTTTGTTAGGGCAATTGACACGGGTGCTATTACTATTCAATTCGATCCATTTAACATTGAAAGAAAAATATTACCAAGTGCTGAAGTTAAAAAATTCCTGCAAAAACCCGGGATAAAAAAAGCGATTAAAAGTATTGGGATTGGTATAGAAAAATTCTTCGACGAAAACTATTATTTCAACCAAATTACTAAAATCATCCAGGACCAAAATTTCCAATTAATTATTAAAGATAACGATAATAAAATTGTTTGGTTTTTCGGAACAGATTTAGTATCGGGAAACGATATCTTGATAATTGGACAAATTGTCTCGGGTAAAATAGAATGGTTAGCAGCGTCGCAAAACCATCCTTTACTCATCTCCATCTTAACAAACTTTGTAAACACTCTTAAAGAGGAAATGATGATTTTAAACTTAATAAATTCTGAAGATCAAATTTGTCATTTAGAATGTAAATATTGCGGCAATATCTTATCTAGCTTTCCTGGAAAAGGTAAATCTATCGAATGTAATAAATGCAACTACGAACAAGTTATTTGGAACTAGAAAGTTTAATTACTCCTTCGTTAATATATTCTTTCGATGGCTTGTTTTAAAAATAGAATTAATTTTTTTATGTTTCATTTGATATAAAATTTTGCTCTTCAGCATTTCACAATTTGATTAAACTTTTATTTTCTTCTAAAAGTATCACCAAATGTTTTATTATGTCAGGTTTAGAGTTCTTTTTATTCCTTTAAACACTAAATATTCATAGATTTGAAAAATCAGTGCAAGATATTTATATTGTACGAAATGATTCAATTAGTATGATTTGAATTTTGTCGTGAAATTTTTTTCGTTTTTTTCCTTAGAAAATCAAGTATCAATCAAAATCTTTAAATACATAAAAGAACATTCTTTATTTGATTAAGTAAATTTAATCAAAAAAATTAAATTTAAAAATATTAACTAAAATCTAAAAAGTGGAGGAATTATCATGTCTGAATATATTAGTTGGAGTCCTATTAGGCGTCTTATGAAACATAACGGTGCTGTTATTGTCGCAAGAGATGCTGTAAACGAGCTAGTCGGTTGGATGGGCGCATCAGCAGAAAAAATAACCAAAAGTGCGTTAATCTTAACGAAACATTCAAAACGTAAGAAAATAACTCGTGACGATATCTTAATGGCTATTAAATACTTCAAATAAATAGCAAATATAGTTTAAAACTTATTTCTTTTTTTTTCTTTTTGTCTAATTTTTTCTAAGTCCAATCAATAAATACTAATGATTAATTATCTTCTCTCAGGAATCTTTCAAATTAATCAGGTAAATTTCTATTAACTTTTATTAGCATATTTTTCAAATATTGCTTCATAAAGAACCTTTCGCTGTTGCAATAGTCTAACTTTTCGTTATTTGATAATTTTTTACAGTTTTTCAAGAGAGTATGGATATCTTCAACTATAATAAAGTACTCTTTTGTAGCAATATCACATTCTTGAATTATTAGATCATTAACTAAGTTTGAGTTATAATCGTTGTCTCCGACTTGAGTTTTGCTGATATTTATTGAATGGCTATTTGTGTTTGTTTTAACAGTTTCAATGAAATGTACTACTTCTTTACTATTACTGAAACCTTTTGAAATGAATACTCATCTCGGAGAATTTTCGATTTAATGAAAGAAATCACAAAACAATATTTAAAAGAGAAGATAGTAGCAATTTATTGTTAAATAAAAAAATTAGTAAAAAAGTCTATTATTCTAAGCAATAATTATTGTTGACATATTTTTCTAATCCTTCGAGAATACTTTTAGTTCCCTTAGAATTATGAACTTCCATCAAATCATCGACCGTTACAAATTTCTCTGTTTTTGCTGATAAATACGATAATAACACAGTTTTTATTGCTTCTCTAGCTTGCTCTGGAGAAAAATCTGGTTTTACATCGTTAATTATACAATCTGTAAAATAAGAGTCCTCAATACCGATAGATATCTCGTAATATTTTGGATAAGGTCCGTGTTTAATTTCTGGTTTGTACCATTTTCCTTTATTATTGCCCATACTTTCGTGATTAGAGAATATTTTAACAGGCTTTTTCCACTCGTGATTTTCGATAATTGTACCTTTTGTTCCATATATTTCTAAGCTATTTGTTGGTGGTGATATAACGGTAAAGCTAACTATCGTTTCAACAATAGTCCCACATAAATACTTCAATAAAACCATGGCGTTGTCCTCGGCTTTTTCGCTCAAATTAGTACACTGTTTTGTTAACCAACAATAAGCAGATTCAACTTTATCATTTAATATCCAATTAATTGTCGCAAATTTATGGGCGCCCATATCCATTAAAGCCCCGCCTCCTGCCATAATTGGATGACCTTTCCAATACCCGCTTTTCATAAGTCCAGGTATTTCATTAACTCCTTCGTAAGATCGCACTAAAAAAACTTTTCCCACTAACCCCGATTGCACTGCTTCCATTATATATTTATGAGCGGGTAAAAATCGATGATTTTCGGCAATCATAAATTTAACGCCCGCTTTCTCAGTTGCCTTAATCATATCATCACAGCCTTCGAGTGTAGTAGCCATCGGTTTTTCGCAGAGTACATGCTTATCAGCTTCTGCTGCCGCAATGACATACCTTTCATGGAGAAAGTGTGGAACCATTATCAGTACAGCGTCAATATCGCTTTTTAGCAAATCATCAATAGTGCTGCAATAAGTCATCTTATTGGTTTTAGCGCATCTTCTTGCAGTTTTCTCGTTGACGTCAAAAACTGCTTTAAATTTGATTTTTGGATTATTTTTACATCCAAATTTATGAAACCTCCAGACAGTGCCAGATCCAATAATCCCGTATTTAACAAAATCCATAATTAATCTTTTTTAGTAGGATATTTATAAATATGTTATTAATCTTGTAGAAAGTTTCCAAAATCGATAATAAAGATTTACCTTTACCTTAGATAAATTTTATTATAAGTTTTTAACTCAGATTATATTTTAATCAATTAATATTTAAAAGATGTGATATGAGACGGTCGACCCAATTGGATATAGTAAGAAAAGAGCAAGAAAATTTTTAGAAAAATACGATATTGATCTTCTAATAGCCTCAACTCCAGTAAATGTATTTTATACTACAGGTTTACCCGTAACCCATGTTGCTCCAAATCCTATTTTATATGTACTATCCAACCAGTATCCAAATTTATCTATGATACATAGAGATGGAGAAGAATATGCGATAATTTGGTCTTTATATGATAGTATAGAAGAGTTTTCTTGGATCGAACCAAGTAAAGTATTTCGTGCTGGCTCCTTAGAAGCTACGATAAAAATCTTGTTAAAAAAAGTTGAAGAATGGGATTTAGGCAATAAGACAATAGGCCTTGAATCTTACATGCCTCGGTACCAGTCTGAAGCGTTGCAAAAGAAATTCCCAGATGCGAAATTTGTTGATGCTGACAATGCATTTATTGACATGCGCCTTATTAAAACTGAAGAAGAGGTAAGGCGAATTCGGAAATCAACTGAAGTAGCTGAAAAGGCAATACAAGCGTGTATAGATGCTGTAAAATTGGATGTATTGGATACAGAATTGTTACAAATAGCGAGAAGAACGATTGTAGATGAGGGAGCATGGGGATGGGATCATTTAACAATGAGTATTGGTCCATCTGATCCAGAAGCACCAGGTTTAGGAATCCCAGTAACTCAAAATGACATTGTAAGATTTGATTTTGGAGCTGTGTGGGAAGGTTACATCTCTGATGTAAGTAGAGGGGTCGTTGTTGGGGAAATCCCTAAGAAAGTTAACGAAACTATGGATTATATGATACAAGTTCAAGAATATTGTGTTGATAATATTAAACCAGGAGTTAATGCTAGGGAATTTAGGGAAGACGCTCGCGCTTACTTAAAAAACATTACAAAAAGGGGCTTTTATCTTATTACAGCACATAGTATTGGATTAGAATGTGAAGAAGCTCATCTCTTTGGTCCTACAGGGGCAATGGACATTCCTTTTGAAGAAAATATGGTCATGGATATTGAAGTTTGGTTAAATGTGCGAGGACAAGGTTTAGTTGGTGTCGAAGATTGTTATAGAATTACTAGTTCTGGTTGTGAAAGATTATCACATCTCGATAAAAAGATAGTTATTAAGTGAGAGCGATAAAAAATTGAGAGTAAAAGATAAAATTGTGGTTTTAACTGGGGCGGCCTCGGGAATTGGTCGTGCTACGGCTACTTTATTTGCTAAAGAAGGGGCAATTCAAGTACTTTCTGATATTGACGAAAGCGGATTGAAAGAAACATACGAAACTTTAGGAAGTGCTAAAGAAAGAACGACAATCATAAAATTAGATGTGAGAAATTCCGATGAAGTTAGGAATATGATTGATTCTACAATAGATAAGTATGGAAAAATTGATGTTTTAATAGTTAATGCAGGTGTTGTGAGAGTAGGACCAGTTGAGACATTTCCAGACGACGATTATGACTTGTTAATTGATGTAAACCTTAAGGGTACGCACCACACGTGTAAATTTGCGGTTCCTTACTTTAAAAAACAAAAGTTTGGAACTATTATCACTTTAGCGTCTGTAGCAGCACACATTGGTCAAGTAGCTCATGCAAATTACTGTTCTACGAAAGCAGGTGTGTTAGGATACACAAGAGCTTTAGCATTAGATTTAGCACCTTATAATGTTCGAGTTAATAGCGTGAGTCCAGGAGCCACCGACACACCAATGCTACAGAGCGACGTAGCAAAACAGGCTAGGGATAGGGGGGTTGACTACGATGCCGTTAAGAAGGAGTTCGAAGAAGAAGGTGTTATAGGTCGCTGGGCAAAAGCTGAAGAAATTGCCACGGGGATTCTCTTTTTAGCAACAGACGATTCCTCCTATATGACCGGAGCAGATTTGAGATTAGATGGTGGTTGGACTACAAAATAATTATTTTGGATTAAACTTTTTCATTGCTTGAAAAGCTTCTGAAGAACATTTTAAATTCATAACCCTAAAATTTTTCGAGCTTCGGATGGATCTGCTGTTTCACGCCCCATTTCTTTACTAATATTTATCATTCGAAGTACAATCTCAGCATTATCTTTTGCTGGAACTTTCTCCTTTAAGAAAGGATAATCTTCCGTTCCTACGCGCATATTCCCTCCATTAGCAATTGACATTACAGCAATATTAGTCTGTTCTTCACCCATAACACTAATCGTATGAAGACAATTTTCGGGCATGTATTTTATTCTATGCAAATATTCATCCGCTGTTGGTGGTGACCATGTACCCCCAGGCCAATTAAAAAACAAGGTTAAAACATGGGGCGACTCCAATAAATTTTTTTCAATTAAATAGTTAAGATTCCAATATGAACCTATATGCCACACTTCCCATTCAGGTTTTATATTAAACTTTTCGCAAGTAATGCAGTACTGTTCTAATTCGTCAAGATCGTGGATTTGGTTTACTGTCATTTCAGTAAAATGCTCATCGTGATGATTCAATATCGCAGAAAGCATGTCGGGTTTCGCATGAAAGTCTGGAGCTCTTTCTTCTATTGGGTAGCTGGACATACCTGCTTGGATTATAATATCGCATCTTTCTCTAATTCTTTTAACGGTCTCGATCTCTTCTCCTCTGGGCAGGTGAACGTGAGCAATTGCAGCTCCAGCTTCGTAGCATTTAACAACATCCTCTATCAATGCATCTGTTGTTTCCGCCCAATTTTTTAAATCAGGATACATCCACGAATTTGCAGTTGTGGCTGTAATAATCATCTTTTCATATTCAATCATTACATTCTTCCAATTTAGCTTTTGATTATAGCTTTATACTTAAAAATTCATATATTCAAATATATATGTAAATGTTTATGACATAACAAAGTATGTATTTACATACAATTAAATTAATAAAAATATGGAGGAATTATAATATGAGTAAAAATGATTTAGACTTTCAAGGTACAATTTCTCGTAATTATGCCAAAAAACAGATTCTTAAATTTTCTATTGGTTATCTTACGGCCTATGCATCATATATGATTTTTGTGTTTGGGGTTATGTACTTTCTTGTAGGTATACAATTAGAAATGATCTTATTGTTGATTTTCTATGCTGTACTTATTCCCTACATGTTTGTTTTAATTTTTGTTATATGGTTCGAATTTAAGTATGTCAAAATGTTTTCATTTGAAGTGCTAGAAAATAACCTTATTATTCGTCATGGTGTTTTCAATAGGGTTAAAGCTACGATCCCTTATAGCAGGATACAAAATATTAATATCACAAATGGAGTTTTCGATAGGATGTACAAGACTTTTACTGTTAAGGTTGAAACGGCTGGATTTAGCGCAGCTGCATCTGGTCGTCGTTCAGGTCTTGCAAAACCAGAAGGATATATTCCCGGATTGAAAGAACCTAATATCATCGAGAATAAAATAAAAGAACATTTAAAGAGACATTCTGCGATACCAAGTGGTTTATAAAACAAGATTTTTAAGCCAGAAGAATTGACATTTGACAACTTTATTAGCGCGAAGGAGAACAGTTAAGAACTTCAATCAAAGAAAGATGTGAAGGTGTTAAATTGACAGTCGCTAACTTAACTGAAAAATTGGCTTTAGGTGATAAGAAAAATAAGATAGAAAAATTGTCTCATGCATTAGGTTATAAATTTGAAGATTAACAAAACTTTTCAGATTAGAAGATATCAAAAGCTTTTCCCATCCAGTAAATGACCAGATACGAGTTAGGTATCACCTGCTTTAATCCATTATCACGAAGAGCAGTATTTCCACCTGTCCCAAAAAATTTGCCATGTTCCCAGAGGAAGTGATGAACGCCCATTTCTGAGATTGTTAACGGAAATAGGTATTGAACTTTATCAATATCAATTAACTCCCCAATCCAAGAAAAGAGAGTGCCATACACATTATTTTCAAAGAAATCCAGCCATTTAGCGTTTAAAGGACTAATTTCCATAGCGGCAATTTCAGGGTTAAGGCTTGTTGCTCTTGTTGAGTTGGGTCTCATAGTTAAATTGTAATTTCTTATGCCGTTACCCCATCCCGAAGTGTTGAATCTCCATAATTGATCCAAAATATCCCATTTTATTTTCTCATCATTATATTGTGGATCTTCAAATACAGAAGAATCCTGCACCAGAGTCATAAATGCAAGATGAATAATATTGAAAAAGGCATTCCGATGGTATCTTAAGAAACTATAAAAGCCTTCCTCAAATCTTTTTATGTAATGATACTGTAATAAGGGATTGTCTTCCAGCATTATTAAAGCGAATTCTACATCCATACTAAAAGCTAAAGCGTAAGTATCCATTGCAGTATTGCTAACTGACCCCATATGTCCGTTATTCATTGACATAATCTTTGTTGCCACATATTGGTAAAGAGAATCGTATTTCTCGGGAAATGCTGTAGCACCTATGCGTAATAAGGTTAATTGCCACATATTTTCTCCTAATATTGGATTTAAATCTGATCCTACAGGTTCTCCCTCTCCACCTAATATTAACCAGTTAGTTTTGCGAAAACCTTCGATCATTTGCGCCGCTAATAAGCCAATTCTTTCTACGCACCATCTACTATCGTCATTCGCTTCAGGATCAACAAATTTTAAAACGCTGGCAAAGCCAAGATAATATCCTGCTAACTCGTCGCGGGAAGTATGTAATCTAACTCTCCAATTTTTATAAGGACCCGTTCCATTAAAATGTCGTGGGTGTTCTGCGAATAGCCATTCGTGATATTTTCGATTCTCTGGAGCAGAGACAAACCTTGCGGGCATTCCAGGATAATCGGGACCAATACCCCCGTTGGGAGCAGCAAGCATATTAGTAAATCCAGAAACGCATTTCTTTATCATACGAGTAGCATTATTTAATTCATCTAAATCGTTATTATCTAACGCGTATTTATAACGCAAACATTGTGAGGCAAGCGTATACCCTAGATGGAGATTTCCGTTATCGGTTCCGTGCCAATATTCAACCTCGCTATAAGTATCGTTAGTAAATGTAACATCAATACTAATGTTAGTAGGAACGTGCCATTTCTCCAACTGATAATCGTATATGTCTGCCATTTGATTCAAATAAGTTTGATTTCCTTCAATTTGATTTAAAGGTGTGAAGTAATCTGTATTTGGAGGGTCAAGATTTAAAGTGAGTGAGGCAAGGTTGTCGAGGATGCCAAGGCCAAAACCTATAAAGCTAGCAAAACAAATTATCGGAATTAAAAATAAAAAAGTTATCGCGATATTTTTTTTAAAAAGATTTTTTCTCGTTCTTATTCGCATTTAAACCACATTTTTTAAAATAGTAATAAAAAATTATCTCATTTGTTTTGTTATGTATTTATTTTCACTTTTCTACTATTTAAATTTTTAAAAACTGAAGCCATGATGAATCATCTTTTAATTGTTCGTATTTTTCTAAATCTCCAAAATCGCCTCTAAATTGATTCCTCTTCATCTTTACCACTCTTACTTTCCAGTTTCGCTCGTTCATACCTTTTAAGAGAGCTTTTGGTATTTCAATCTCACCTCTTTCAGAGGGCTTGAGGTTTTTTAAAACTTCGAAAATTTCCTTAGAAAAAATAAACACGCCACAATTATTTAGATTCGATTCGGACGTTCCCTTTGGTGGCTTCTCAACTATATTTTTGCAGATAATATCGTCACAAAAAACAGCAGCACCTAAATGAGGGTCTTTAGTGTAATTTGCTACTAAGATAAAATCGTACTTTTCTTTTCGATGAATATCATACACTTTTTTATAAACTTCATAAGGTACTAGAATATCCCCCCATGTTAGAAAAAAATTATTATTAGAAATTGAATCTTTACAAAGTAGTAACGCGCCTCCTGTGCCATTTAACTCTTTTTGCTCGATATATTCAATATTTACCCCCCATTTTTTACCATTTTGAAAATAGTCTATAATTTGTTCTTTTCGATATCCTACTACTATTATTATATCTTGAAATCCAGCATAAATCAGCCCATTTAAAATATACTCTAACATGGGCTTTCCATGAAGAGGTATCATTGTTTTTTGGTATTTTTCAGTATAGGGATGCAATCGTTTTCCATAACCGGCACATAACACAATCGCTTTCAGTACATCTCAACTCCTTTACTAGTATCTATAATAAAAGCTTCCCCGCCAGCATCTTCTATAACATTCTTAAGTAGTTGTACATTATTTGGCATTAAAGCAAACATCGTCCCACCGAACCCAGAACCATTAATCTTTCCACCTAAAGCCCCAGAGCTTAAACAATTAGCGATAATTTTATTAATTTTATTAGTTGAAATCTGTATATTGTCTCTTAATTGTTCTTGATGCAAATTTAACAGATATCCTAGTTTTTGATAAAATTCAACCATAAAATTCGAGTTCTCTCCTTGTTTTAATAAAGAAAGTTGTTTATCGATTAATTCTTTTGCTTTATAAGTAATATCTCTATTAATAATATTTCCTATAATCTTTTTCTGATGCTCTTTTTTTAAACTAGGTAAATACGGCTGTATATCTTCTAATTTAGTATAAAATTGATTGAATCCGGGCATTATATTAGAAATTTTCTCAAAAGCACCTAATGTTAGATTTTTTATTCTAACCAAGTCATCTACAGTCTCTTTTTTTTCCATTGAATTTCCTAAAACAAACCCTTTTAGGTTGAGGTCATAAACAATTAAATTAGGTTTTGGGAGTACAGGTTTTAAAAAGATTAAGTTTCCAAAAACCGAGCTAAAGTGATCCATCATACCTCCTCCTTCTTTAAATTCCTTTACTTCCGTATTATACCCCTCTACTGCTAACTGAAAGAGATCTAATTTTGTATCACTTATTAGGTTTAAAAAATATAACCAAGCAATCACTAAAGCTGAAGAACTGGCAACACCTGCGTTAATTGGGATATCCCCCGTAATTTTAATCCTATATCCTTTTCCAAACCTACTTCTTTTCCTGAGAAATTGATTGTAACCACTAATTAAATAATCTCGATTTGATTCGTAATGAAGCTCTTTATTATTTAGCGATATCTCTACGAATGAATTTAAATTAGGCATATTTATTAAAAATTTTGGCTCAGAAATTCTTTCTGCTTCTAAATAAATATACTTTGATATTGCCATAGAGATTATAGGATAATCCAAATAATCTTGATGTTCGCCAAAGAGACATATTCTTCCGGGAGACTTAATTCGAATCATTTTATTAAGAAAATACTTACTAAATTCAATTTTTTTAGTTTTGGGTATTATATTATATTACTAGGATATTACTTTTTTTTTTCTTTTTTGAATATTAAATTTTATTGATGTATTAAAGATAATTTTTCTTTAAGTTATTATAACGACCTAGATAAAAAATAACGAGTTTAATTTATGATACACGATTTTTTAATAATCAAAGACGGTTTACCATTATTATTCAAGAACTTTTCCAGTAGTAAAAACATTTTTTCGCAAGGTGATTCATTATTATTGGTATCGGGATTCTTTTCAGCTTTAAATTCATTTTCTGACTCGTTTGAGGATTTAGGAACGATAAGTGAATTAAAATTATCTAATAACGATTTAAAATTATCTTTTTTAAAAGATTCAAGCATCCCAAATTTACTATATATCGCTACTTATGACGGAAAATCTAAAGCCATAAATGTACTAAGAATCCTGCGAAAAGTATCTCGTACATTTTTACAAAAATTTAACATCAATGAAATATTAAATTGGAGAGGAAGAACAAATGCATTTCAATCGTTTGAATGCATATTAGAACGCTTTGAACAAGAAGAATTAGAAGATAGTGAATCTGGGTTCAAGGAAAGAATCGTTGAATTATTCAAATGTGTAGAAGAAAAACTTAATGAAGAATCCAATTTAATGGCATTAAAATGTAAATTAGAGCCTTCGCCAGACTTACCGCATTATTGCAATCAAATTCCCCGTTTTACTATTACTAAAAAAATTAATCCAAAATATTTTTTAACTGGCGAAACTTCATGTAAAGTTTTTTATCAAATTAATGGGAAGAAATCAATTGAACAAATTGCGAAAAGTTTGGATTTAGAATATTCACAAGTTTATAATATTTCTAAAAATCTTATCAAACTTGGTTTTATTAGCTTATCTTAATACTTGTATTTAAAAATTTCAAAAATCCACGCTCGCTCGCCCACCCACTTTTTCAATGGCTCGAGCGACTTCTTCTTGCCTTCCAGGAGCGATCGCAAGCATACAACCGCCTCCCCCAGCACCCATTTGTTTTGCTCCAAAAGCACCAGCATTTTTAGCTGCTTTACATGATTTCAATATTATTTCTGTTGCTGATTCTAGGATAATTTACAACTTGGAGGTGAAGCGCGTTATTTTATTAATTAACAAAAGATTCCCTTTTTATATACACAAAATTTAGGAATTAATCAAAATAAGTAAAAGAAAAAAAATTCTTTAACACCTAAAAGGTGTTAATGTTAATTTGTTGGATTTTTGATTTATTATCTGGATTCACGAACAATTTGGCGTTTTTTGGTAAAAATTAACCAAATTACGCTAAATCCAATAAATATCAAGAAAAAATTACCAAATGGAATTGCTCCTTCAGTAATAGTTACCGTAACTGTGTTCGAGATAGAATTTCCACTCTCGTCTGTAAAAGTTATGTTATATGTATAAACGCCAGGAGCAAAGCCATCTGGGATGTTGTAGGTAATTGCGTTTCCGCTCGTCCATGCAGTTGGACCTGCAACTATTCCCGTCCCTTGCAGTTCGATCGTATAATTATATGGATTCAGATCGGTTGCCGTCCAAGAAAGGCTCTGCCCGGCATATCCATATTCTACAGTGAAATTACTATGGCTAACGGTTACAACCGGATTGGTCGTGTCTTCAACTGCAAAATTGACGCTATCGGTAATGAAATTGTCATGATCGTCTGTGAAGTTGACGGTATAAATGTACGATCCTAAGCCAAATCCATCGGGAATGTTGTAGGTAATTGCGTTTCCGCTCGTCCATGCGGTAGGACCTGCAACTATTCCCGTCCCTTGCAGTTCGATCGTATAATTATATGGATTTAGATCGGTTGCCGTCCAAGAAATGCTCTGCCCAGTATATCCATATTCTACAGCGAAATGATTAGGGCTAACGGTTATAACCGGATTGGTCATGCCTACAATGTTTAATTTATTAACATTATGAGCGTTATGATCCGATTCCCATAAATATTGTCCGTCCCACGCCAACCCTGCTGCATAATTTCCTGGATCGTAAGCAAAATTAACCACAACGCCATTAGATGGATCTATCTTATAAATTTTCGCTTCAGGAGTAATGGAAACCCACAAGTATTGCCCATCCCACGCTAATCCCTTTGGATCAACTCCAGGAGCGTCGAAGGAGGCGACTACAGCACCAGTAGATGGGTTTATCTTAAAGATTGTCCCTGGACCGTTATCAGCGTTCCATAAATATTGTCCATCCCACGCTAAACCTGTTGGCTGAGATCCAGGAGCGTCGAAGGAGGCGACTACAGCACCAGTAGATGAATTTATCTTGTAAATTTTATCTTTAATCCAATCGGCAGACCAGAGATATAGTCCATCCCATGTTAATCCTGATGGCTCATCTCCAGGAGAATCGAATGAGTAAATCACAGCACCGGTAGATGGATTTATCTTATGAATTTTATCTAAATCATTTTCGGCAACCCACAAGTACTCTCCATCCCAAGCTAATTCTGTTGGATAACCTGGAGAAGGGAACGAACTTACAATGCTTAATGTGCCTTGCGTTTTAATTAGTTGTGAAGGAGGATTCTTGATTTCATTCGTAGAGTTAATTAAAAAAAGTGAAGGATTAATAAATATCAATAGCATCAAGGAAAAAGAAATAGGTATTAGTTTTTTTTTAATATGTTTTAGGTTCATATTATCACTTTTTGTATTTTTAAATTTTATGTAGATATTTGATTTTATTATTTATATTGATCCTTATAAAATTCCTTATAAGGATAATAAAATAATTTCGCTAATCTAATTTAAATCTTCATCTTTTAGTCTTTTTCTTTAAATAATCGTATAAATCTTAGAATAGTGCTGCACTATATTTTTTTTTGAAAAAAATTAAAATAAGTAATTTATTATAATTATTGCGATATAAATGAAATGAAAAAAAAAAGGGGAGCAAATGGCATACATAGGAATAGATAAGGAGTTTTCAACTCTATTAAGTGATTAACAATTTCTCCATTTTGCGAATAATTCAAAGATGGGAGTTGTAATTATCCAAAGAGGATTATTAAAGTATTTTAATCAACAATTCATAGAAATATTTGGCTATAGTAAAGAAGAAGTTACAAATTGGAAAAAAAGAGAGTTTTATAAAATTGTCCATCCAGAAGATTTACCATATTTAATAAAAGACTTAAAGTGTGAAGATGATAAAAAAACAGTTGTAGTTAAATTCCGGGGTATAAGAAAAGATAAAAGGGTAATTGATGTTGAAAATTATATCTGTAATATCAAATATAATGATATAACGGCCTATTTATCTAGCTACATTTCCTTAGAAGAATCTTACTTACCAAAAACGGTAAAATTAACTACGAGAAAACTTTTGCGATTAGATTATAATCTCCAGATAATAAAACTCTTAAAGGAGAATAATATAGGCTTTACTATAATTGATAATCTTTCATATCGAGAAGAAGTTTAACTTTCATTTTCTTTCTTTTCTTCAACAACCTCTTCAAAATGAA
>JAHLWS010000053.1 GCA_019057795.1 Promethearchaeota archaeon
GTGTTAGGGGGGCTATCGGGGGCAGGGTTATCGTTGGTGGAGGTACTGTTGGAGGGGGCATTGATGGAGGGGGCATAGATAGAGGCTGAACTGGAGGAGGGGCACGTGGCTTATGTTCATCTTCGTCATCTCTTTCATATTCTTCCGACATAATTATCTTCTCTTATTGTTTAAATATAAAAATTACTATGGTCTATAACTTTAATAGTGGATTTACTTTAAAAATTTTAGTTTAATATATAGCACAAAAGCGTATTATTTTTTGAAAGGAACTTTAAAAATTAAAAGCAATTCCAATAGGGATTTAAATGTTCTTTTAATTCGGGGATTATTTTGTTATTTACGTAATTTAAAACTTCTTCACCAGATTTTCTAGGTTTTTCTTCAATTAAGTCATCCTCATTTTCATTAAGCACATGAATACAATTATATACTGCTTTTGCTTGTTTATCTATCTCATAACCACCTTCTAAAGTTATTAATATTCTTCCACTAGCATATTCATCAGCTATTGTTTTAAGTTTTTTTAAGTAGTTTGCGGGTCCTTGAATTGTCCATCCCATATTGGTTAACCTATCTGTCCAATGAGTGTCGAACCCAGCAGAAATCAAGATAAATTCTGGTTTAAATTCTTGACATATTGGTTTTATAATTTCCTCAAAATATATTAGTACTATGTCTTCTGCAGCCCTAGGAGGCATAGGAAAATTAATTATCTTCCCCTCCCCCTTCCCTGAACCTATCTCATCAATAAAACCGCTGCCAGGATAAAGCGTTCTGCCATCTTGATGAGAGTTAAATATTACGACATCTCCATTTTCAGATCCTTCATAGAAAATAGACGAAGTCCCATTTCCATGGTGACAATCCCAATCAATTATTGCAACCCTATTTATATTTTTTTCTCTAAATAAGTACTCTGTAGCGATAGCGATGTTGTTGAAAATACAAAACCCTGAACATTTATAGGCGTTTGAGTGATGTCCAGGAGGTCTAACTGCCGCGAATACGTTATTTACATTACCCTCTAAAATTTCATCGATTCCATTTAAAAGACCTCCAACGCTATATAAAGAAGCTTCGTAAGTCTTAGCAGATACGGCGGTATCCATATCAAGTTGTTGAATATGTCCAGTAACTTGAGCTATTTCGCTAACTTCTTTAACTTCGTTAATTAAGCTCTCTTGATGGACATATTTAATTTGTTCGGTAGTAGCTTTTCTAGGTTGAATTAATTCGAAATTAGGATTTTCCAACACCTTCTTATCTTTTAAAAAATCCATAATACCAACAAGTCTTTCGTGGCTTTCAACATGAACGCCAATTCGATGTTCTAAATAAATAGGATCATATACTATACCCGTCTTCATTACAATCTCATCTCGAATATTTCAAAGAGTTATAATTACTTTTTAATTTAGGATTTAATAAATAAAGTATTTACTATTTTTTTATTATGTTAATTGCTAAAAAAATATAAGGATTTAATTGAAAAAATATGGTTTATCGTATTAAAGTAATAATAATTGGAGAAGCTGGAGTCGGTAAGACGAGTTTAGTAAAAAAATTCGTTTCTGGTCACTTCACAAAAGATTATCGAGCATCAATAGGTACGAACATGTTTATTAAAAAGTTAGATTTAAACTCAGATAAAAAAGTCTCAATTCAAATTTGGGATATAGCTGGCCAAGAAAAATGGATAAAAATGAGACATTTATATTATAGAGGGACTCATGGTGCTTTAATTGTTGGAGATCTCACGAGAAGAAATACTTTTGAACAAATAGTACATTTTTGGAGCCCAGATATGAAAAAATATTGTGCTGAGGTTCCAATAATTTTACTAGCTAATAAATCAGATCTTAATTCAGACATTTCTGAAAACGATGTAGAAATCGTTGGAAAAAGAATAAATACTAAATTAATTTTTCATACATCGGCTAAGAATGGTGAAAATGTCGAGAAATCTTTTGAAATGATAGCTAGATATGCTCTAAAAATAGTGTAATAAGATTTTGGTCTTATAATTTAATTGCTATTTTGATAAAATTTCTTTCGCCCGGTTCAAGGAACTTTTCAAATGCTTGTTGTATATCTTGTATCGGTATTACCTGCGAAATAAGTTTTTCTGCTTTTATCTTATTTTGAGCAAAAAATTTTAAAGACGCAAGTATATCGTCTCGATCGTGACCAAGAACTCCTTTCAAGCATACCTCTTTAGAGTTGATTAAAAACATTGGGAAGGAAATACGCCCCTTATGTACACCTTCTAATAATACAGTTCCTCCACGCTTTATTAAATCAATTGCCATAAGTAAAGATCGCTCGTTCCCTGCGCAGTCAAATATAAAAGAAGGTTTACCAAATTTTTTAATAAATTTATTAATTTTGATCATGGTAGGGGGAAACGATTCAGTTGCGCCCATTTCTTTAGCTTTTTCTCTTAAAAATTTTTGAGGCTCAATTACAACTATATAATTGGGATCTCTTTCACTAACCAAATAATTTAGAAAGCAAAGACCTATATTTCCTCCACCAATAATAATTACATTTTGATTTGAAGTGATTTTAGATAATTTTGTTCCTCTTACAGCATTGGCAAATGATTCTATCATTATTGCTTCTTTAATTGAAACAGATTTAGGGATATTGAATAGATATTTTTTAGGTACCCGAACGAATTCTGCAAATCCACCGTCCTTAAAGATACCCATTCCATCTAACTGCCCTTGGCTAATATCTAATAAAACATTAATTCCACAAACTTTATCGCCTATTTCAACATTTGTAATGTTACTTCCGATTTCGACAACCTCTCCTGCGAACTCATGGCCCATAATTAATGGCACTTGATACATTTTAATTTTAAAATTTGTAACATCGCTTCCACATATTCCACAGTAATGTACTTTCACTATAAGATCGTCTGGTCCAGGAGTTGGTGTAGGATAATCTTCCTTGTAAGTAATTTTTTTAATATCTATAAAAACGGCAGCTTTCATTTTTCAATCTCTTCTCAAATAATGATTAATTGTTATGAATTCTTAAATATAGGTTAGTTTTTTAAATATTAATATTATATTTTTTATTTTACAAATAATTAAATTTTTTAAATCATCATAAAGTTTTTTGTATAAAAACTTCCAATAAATGATTTATAATGTCAGAAAGAAAGGAAGAACATATAACAGGCGGCGGCAAGATTCGCAGCGTAATTCTTGGATTGAACGATGGACTCATTTCAATATTTACATTGTTAGTAGGGGTTGCTGCAGCAACTTTAATAAAAAGTGGGGATAATACTATTGTAATATTAACTGGAATTGCAGCAATGGTATCCGGAGCAGTAAGTATGGGACTTGGTGAATATATTTCATCAAAATCTGAATATAATTATGTTAAAAATGAAATTAGAAAAGAAAAAGCTGAAATTTTACTTTTTCCTGAAGAAGAGAAGGAAGAAGTAAGAGATATCTTTAAAAAAATGGGGATAAAAGAAGAGATTTTAAATCCATGTGTAGAATCTATTACAGCAAATGAGGAAAAATGGTTGGAATTTTTAATAAAAAACGAATTGGGTTTAGAAGAACTTGGAATTCCCATTATAGGAGCGTTATTAACTTTTTTTTCTTTTATTGTTGGAGCCCTTATTCCTCAATTGCCCTATTTTCTAAATTTAGGGGTAATTTCACTTATATTTTCTTCAATTTTGTCTCTTAGTTCTCTTTTCATAGTTGGAGGTTTAAAAACAAAAATTACTGGTGAATCAGCCATAAAAGGAGGCTTAGAGATGGTCGTTATTGGAGTTGTAGCATTTATAATATCCTTAGTTATCGGATTATGGTTAGAACAGCTAATTCCGTTATAACATTTTTTAGGTTTCTTTCTAGGAACTCCTATTAAAAAATTATGCTTTCATGAAAAACTTTTGATCGTGTTCACAATTAGGGCAAATTTTAGGTTTTTTTTTTAGCTCGACATTTCCACAAATCCGGCAAATATATATGTCTATATCTTCAAAAGGTTCTTTTTTATCAAGTTTTTTTAGAAATTTAATGTACAATTTGCTATGAACAATTTCAGCCATTCTTGCTAAATCAAACGAAAATTCTGCTAAATAAACATCGTTTTTTTTAGCACTTTTCATAAATCCTTTATAAATTTTCTTGAATTCAAATGTTTCTCCTGCGATTGCTTGGATTAAATTATTTCTGGTATTTCTAACTTGCTTTTTTAAAACTTTTTCTTCAATATTAACGATTGCATTTAAATCGACAGATTTTTTCGTAATTTCTTCAATTGCCTTTAAATGGTTTTTTATATGGATCGATTCCGCAGTAGAAATGGCTTTAAACAAGTGAGCTATCTCTGTAAAACCTTCATTTAGTGCCTTTTCGGCAAATAGCTCATATTTTCTTTTAGCATTGCTTTCTCCTATTATAGCTTCTTTTAAATTTTCAATAACAACAGAGATAAAAATCACCTATTATTAATTTTTAAAAATTAAGTAAAAAGAAGTCATAACCCAATTATTAACTTATTTATTTTTTAATCTTTCACTAAGTTGTCAATAGGCATAAACACAGAACAGTGTTTATATTTATCACGGCAAAGAACCATGTTTCTTGATCTTTTTGAATTTCTGGATTCATTGGAAGGAAATAAGTAATCCGTAAGCATTGGTATAAAAACTATATCCCATTCAAGACCTTTATCATTACAGATTCCATTAGTTTTTGTAAAAAAGAAGTATTGTTTTAAATTTTTTAAGATTTAATTGTCTAAACAATTATAAATTCTTTTAGTCATCTTTATTTGTAAATCTAAGCATATTATTTCTCGGTTCGTATAAAGTTCCTTCCTTTATTAACTCCTCAAGAGCGTCTTTGATCCATTTTTCATCTAAATCTTCTTCGAGTTCGAGAATTTGAATAACACTATTCCTCTCTAATGCTTTCCAATTACCATCTTCAAAAATCTCTTTTAGCCTGGTAAGCATTTTGTCGAGTTTATTTATAGAACTTCTAGATTGTCCAACTAAAATTCGATCCATATCAATTTTTCCAGTAGTCTCGTCGTAACCAGTATCTTTCAGATATCTTTTAAATAGTTTGATAATTTCAGCTACATCATTTTTAACTACTTTTTCTCTTAAAGCCATCTTTGCGTATGCTTCGCTTAACCTCACAAGTGCTTCTAGATTTCTAGCAAGGATTGAGACGATTGCGTCTTCACTATCGTACTGTCCTCGTAGATTTAAATAAAATTCTTTAATTTTTTCTTTAGCTTCTTCAGTTAATACGGGGTGACAAGTCCTTCTTGCATATTCAATGTATTTTTTTAAAAGATCGCGAGGAATCGGAGATATTTTCCCAGTTTTACTTTCAATATCATCGTCCGGCCCTAGCATCGCATTTTTTAAAATAAATTCTGCCATTTGTGCGTCGTTGGCAGGGTCAGGCCTATCAATAACAATAAAGATTAGATCGAAACGGGATAAAAGTGATGGGGGTAAATGAATATTTTGTGTAGGCGTTTTGTATCTGTCATATCTCCCAGAACGTGGGTTTGCTGCTGCGATGATTGCTGTTTGGGCTTTTAAGGTTGCAACTATCCCTGCTTTAGCTATGCTAACAGTTTGTTGTTCCATCGCTTCGTGCAGAGCAGATCTATCGGAAGTTTCCATTTTGTCAAACTCGTCTATTGCCGCTACACCTCCGTTTGCTAACACGATAGCTCCTGCTTCAAGATTCATTTGGCCTGTATCTGTGTCTTTAATAACTGCCGCTGTTAAACCGACAGCTGAAGAGCCTTTGCCAGAAGTATATAACCCGCGAGGTGACACTTCAATAGCACTTTTTAGAATTTCCGATTTACCGGTTCCGGGATCGCCGACGAATAGAAGATGAATATCACCTCGTTTATAACCACCTCCTGGCCTTTTTTTTCTTGTCCCTCCAAAAAGGGTTAAAGCAGTAGCCATTTTAAGTTCTTCTCTTCCATAAATTACGGGTGAAATAGATCTGGCAATTTTCTTATGTATCATAGGTTCTTTAGATAACTTTTCAATCTCTTTTTTATCTTCTTTAGATAATTCGATGAAACCTTCGCTTTTATCTTCCGGATCGATATAATTTACATCGATATATGTTTTGAATAGCGTACTATTTATGCTCTTTGTAGATTGGGCTAAAACGGATTTATAAGTTCCCAATAATTTTACTCTATCACCTGGTTTTACGATATCAACTAAATCGTGGGTTAAAATTGCTTGAATTGATCTAGGAATTCTGCCAGGTGGCAAATCTTCTGGAATTTCTTGGATCATTACACTTTGCCAATCAATAAATTCTGAGTTTTTTGAAACAAGCCGAAAATCTGATTGCGATTTAGCTTTACACCTTGGATTAATACAAAAATTAGGCCATTTTATTTTAGAACTAAGCTGAAGTACTTCAAATTGTGTTTTGCAGGTCATGCATTCAAATGCCGCTTCTATTAATTTCGGTCGTATCGTTGAGCTCCTAACTAGGATTCCTTTAGTCCATACAAGGTTGTCAATATTTTTTGCTCGTAACCCTCTCAATGAGATGAATAAGGGGCTCTTATCGTCTTTGGTTGTTATTCTTACAAAGTAGTCTTTATCAGTTAATTTACTTCCTTGAAACTTTAATATGTTTCTAAAAGCTTCTGTTGCGTTTTCTAAAAGAGTTTCGGGATCTTTTCTTAATAGTTCGGCAATTTGAGAGTCGAAGGCCAACAAGTCCTCATAAAATATTATTAAAGTATTACTACCCTTAGAAAATATATCATTTATTTTGTCTTGATACTTATATACTCCAGGTTTATCTTCAAATAGCCTGTAAAAATCTTCAAAACGTGAAGTTTTATGAATCGGTACACTAGGACGGGATATTGGCGTTGTCAAGCAGATTCACCTTTAAAATAATAGTAATATACCAAAGTTATTTTTGGTGATATTTTAATTTGATATATTAACGATTTAAGCTTATTAAACTGCAAATAAAATTTGTCGGAAAAAAATCATGGGAGAGAAATGGTTTAGTGATATACTCCATGTGGTTTTTCATAATCCTAAAAGAAATGTTAACTTTCTCTCAATTTTGTTAGCATTTCGCATATTATTGGGTCTTGCGACATCTCACATCGAATTTTTAATAGCGATATTACTCTTTTTTTTATTTTTTCATCTTCATATCTAACAGTGCGTCCTAGTATTATTGCGATCGATTGTTGTGTTTGCATTGAATATTCATCGCTTAAACTTTTCAATAATTTAGAAAGTACTTTAGAAATACCAATTTCTTGTATGATTTTAACCATAACATCTACAGTAGTGTTTCTTACATCCCCGCTTTCATCACCTAACAGTGAAATTACGCTACTAAAGATTCTATCAATATTTTCAAAGCTGTATATTTTTAATAAATTAGCTGCTCCCTCTCTAACCTTGGAGTCTTTATTTAATAAATTCTCAGAAACTTTTTCAAAGGGGATTTGAGTTTCCGTAATTCCTTCTACTGATGAAAGAACATTCATGGAAGAACGACGAACCCAACTTTTATCGTCGTCTAATAAAGAAACAAGTTTTTCAATAATAGTCTCCTTGTTATCGACAGCTTTAAAAATCTTTCCCAAACTTGTTACAGTGGCATCCCTAACTATCCACTCTTTGTCAACTAACGCTTTATTTATCAAAGCATCAGCAGTAGCGAAAGAGAGTTTCTGACCAATGTATCCTAATATTTTCACGCTTGTTTCTCTTATAAAGGAATCTTCATCTGAAAGAAAGTTTATAGTAAGGCGCACCGGAATAAGATCTGGTAATTGTTTTGATATTTCTAACATTGATTTAGTTAAAATTATTCTTATAGATATGTCCTGTTCTGTTATGGACTGCAATAAATCAGTTATTACCGGTTGTAATGCTAATGGATTAATTTTTGAAATTTTTAAAATTAGTTGGGATACTTCTTTCTTAATTTTTTTATCGTTTTCACTTCGAATTAAAGATATTATTGATTTAATATCGATTTTATCCATATAATCTTCTATTAAACCATCCAAAGAAGTAATGACATTTAATTTTATATCTTTATCATCGGAACCTAAATGTTTAATTAATCTTGGTATTATTTCCTTAGGATATTGTTTAGCAACTTTAGTTATTGTTCTAGAAATTACGCCTTTTGAGATATATTTTGATTCGTCCTTAGTTTTTATTAACCTAGCTAAAACTAAAGTTGGGTTTTTTTCATAATTCTCAACGATAATATTTGAGATTCTTTCTTTTAATTCAAAATCATCAAATTTTATGAAAATCAAGAAAGTTGTTAAGATTTTTTCTGGATTTTTATCCCAAAGTTTACCAAGGAGAGATAACACGCTGTTCAAAGTTTCTAAATTTTCGGAGTCGATTTTACTGATAATCTTATCTATGTCAATGGAGTCAGGTTCTTCACTATAATACTTTACAAGAGCTGAAACAGATGCATTCCTAACGCTTATATCTGAGTCAACTAATCCTTCAAAAATGGACGAAATAGGAATATTAAATTTTTTGAAGTTCCCCATTTTAGAAATAACTTCAAATATAGATGCTCTAACAGAGCTTGTAGGGTCTCTCATAAAGGGAATTATTTTATTAATAATTTCGGATTCAATCTTTTCAACATCTATATTCTTTATATTTTTAATGGCTGCAGCTCTAATTTCTTTATTAGTATGATTTAATTTATCTAAAAAAATTTCAATAGGAATATTAATTGAAGATTCTGCTAAAAGGCTAAGAAGTTCCACTTGAATAGCGCTGTTTGGATCGTTTAATAATTTCATCAAATTAAAATTTCGTACTACTTCTTTTTCTTTTTTAGCAATTCTTACCAAGATTTTTAATCCTAATAACTTTAATCTCCACTCTGAATCATTTACTAAGTTATATATAACATTTATAGGAATTTGTTTAATTAAAGCAAAATCAGCATCTATTAAGGATTTTGCAATAGGAATACTTTTGTCGTAATTTGGAGATTCCAATGATTCTATAATCCAAGGCAATATCATATTTGGAATTTCCTTCTCTAATTTAGTAAAAATTTTGTACGATATCTTTCTTGAATTCGAGTTTGAGTCGCATAACCCGTCTAATAAAGAATCTTTAAATTTCCAATCGTTTAAAGAGATTTCTGACTTCAAAGGAATCCTTTCAAACATCATCAAGAGCGTGCTTTCTGCGTGCTCTCTTAGTACAGGATCAGAATGTTTGATAAAATTAAATAGTGGGATGGGATCAAAGGTTTGACCATACTCCGTAATTTTTGAGTATTTAAGATTTTTAGTAAACTCATTTTTTTTTGATAAGAAGTAATAAGATGTAAATGTGATCATACAAATTTCTTCGATTACTGCCGCCCAAGCAAACTCAGTAAAATTTGGAATAATATCTTGCGTGAAAATCGAATAACTAAAAGTCACCGATAATTTGTCGATATTCACTATTAAAAAATTTACTAAAACATTGAGGCCAATTGCGGCCATTAAATACGCTGCAAAATAAATATCAATTCCTCTATATTTAATTTTTCTGCCCCAAAATCGAGTAAAGTATCCTATTATGCCAAACAATAGAGTAACAAACACAAAATACGAGGTCATCGTTGATATTGCTAGTGATCCAGAAAAAAAGAATATTATCGTTTGAATCATAGAAATCCAAGCCCACACAAAAACGAACAACATTAAACCGAATAGTATATACGGTTTAGGATTTGATATAAATTGGTTCATACCTCTTTTGCTATCTTCAAAATTTAAAAACGAAGATCTTTTAATTTCAGGGATGTGAACGAACTCGTTTGTTATTCCAGCTACATAACCTTTCGACCCATAAAATGTTAAAATCATAAGGGGGTAACCAAGTAACCAAGAGACCCAAATTACTAAAAAAGGTAATCCCGCAAGAGAAAGTAACATTGGGGGGATAATAAAGAGTAAATAAAGAAGAATTGCCATAATTACAGAAATAATCTTGCTTTTAGATAAATGAATAATTTTATTCCCAATAAATTTATGAAATGGAGTAAGCCCCTCGTCAGATTCTGAACTTAAAGCAATAAATAAGAAATCTATAAGAGGGTATAAAGAAATATACATCAAGCAAAACGCAAATGGGATAAGTAAAGAAAGAGGACTAATATCTGGGGTGGCTAATACGCTTCCTTGCCAAAACTCAGGAGTGTTTATGGCAAATATAAAAGCCATCGCGATTACAACCATAACTCCCATGCTAAAGACAAATCCGTAAATTAAGCACTGAAGGCGATCTTTGTTGTTAAACTCCCCTTTTTTAACTAAACTAACTTGTTTGTAAATTATTATGAACCCAATAATGAAAAAAATTATAAAAAGGAGAAAAAGGATAAGTTCTGTAAGCATTATTAATAATTTAATACATTTATATTTCTGTTGTTTACATATATTTAATATATAAAGGAATTGAATGTTATTAAATTAGTTTTATGGTGTGGGTAAAAATTGGAAAAAATTGAAGATCAATTAAAGGATTCGTTAAATCGGGTAAATTTTATCTTTAAAAACGAGGAAATAACTACCGAATGTATAAATGCTTACGACGGTTTTTCAATATTAGGAGAAGCGTTCGGACCGTTCGAAAAAAGTAAAAAATACAAACTAAAGTATTTTGTAGCGCTTCCTTTTATAGAAAATAATATTATGAAGATTGCATCAAACGAAAAGTGCGATAATGTCGATGTTCAAAGATACGCTATAAGTGAACGCGACGATCAGAGATTAATCCAACGAGACAATCCTTATTTTCTAAATAAAATAAAAGAATTTAAAACATTCATTGAAAAAGATGTATATGATAAAAATAAATCGAAGTTAGGTTTAGACCGATTTAAATCTTTTACCATAAATATTATCGATAGTAGGTTGTCAAAAATGCTAAGATTAGCGAGATCAGAATTATCTGTAGATGATGAGCGTAAGTTAACTAACTCTGAAAAGTTGCTCTATAAAAAGCTAAACAAACTTATTAAAGTATGGAGAGCGTTCTTTTTAAGTTTTAAATAAATTATGTAATAATTAATTTTTATTTGTATGAATTTTACGCTAAAATTTTATTTCTTTTGAACCATATTTCTTAAAATAATTTTTAATATGACTTTTTATTGTTTCATTTGGGTTTAGATTTGGCAATAAATCTAAAGCATCGCTCATTGCAAAATATTGAATATTCTTTTGCTTAATAGCTTCTTCGACAGATATTCCATCGTCTCTTAATTCATTTCTGTTTGTTAATCCGATAGCGGCTATTATATTTACATTAAAAGCAAGCAATTTCTCAATTGTATTAAGTAAAGATCCTCCAGTAGTTGTAGTGTCTTCCACGATTATCACACTCCCTTTAGGAATTCCTAAAAAGAATTTATCTTTAGGGTCCCCGTGTTCTTTTGGTTTTGCTCTTCCCATGGATAGAATAAATTTGCCTGGTTTTAGATTATTATCACTAATCGCCCATTTATATTGAGTTATTACCCCTAGCTTTGTAGCCCCTTCTGGAACGCCATAAAAACAGTCTGGTTTAAGCCTTAGATGCTTAACATATGAAATAAGAAAATCAGTTAATATATCAAATAGAAACACATCTTCAGCTATATTTCTCCAATTTACATACCAATATGATTTTCTTCCAGACTTTAAAGTTATTGGCTCGTTAAAAAATCCTATTACATTGTTTTGGATGATAAAATCGTAAAACTTCTTTTTTTCTGATTCCCAACTCATAAAACATCAAACTACTCTTTTAAAATCAAATACTCTTTTCGAGCGTTAGCATACTCTTCTCCACTTATCTTTCCGGCTAAGAATTCTTTTTCTCTTTCTTGCATAATTTTTCTTTTCTCAGCTAATCTCTTTCTTCTTTCTGCCTTTGCAAAACTTTCTAAAATTGATTTACTAAGTTTTCTTATTTCCTTGTTATCCTTTTTTACCAGTTTCTCTACGTATGGCTTTATTGGTTTAACCAAATCAATTTTCTTTTTAGCTAATTCATCAATTCTAACGAGTGCTTTATTTGTTTCTTCAAAATTATCACCATCAAGAACATTAATTAGCCCTGGAATAGCAACATCTTTAAGAACTTCTTCAAGATATTGCTCAATTTCTTTCTTTAATTTTGAACCTTCGTAAGTCTTTAATTGATTATTACGTATGTACTCAATAAAAATAAGAGGTAATTCTATTGGCCACTCCTTTATTTTTTCTTTGTCTATTAATTGTACTATTCCACCATCTTTTTTGTAAAAAATTTTCATTATATCCAATCTCCTGTAGATAATTTTTCAGGTATGTATTGATCGGTCAAGAATTCAAATCCAAACGCTGAAAGTGCTTGAATTTCGGCTTTTACCTTTAATTTCAGAGCTAATTTGAGATCTGTTTCCCACTCTTTATTTTTTTTAACAAAACCTTCATTTAACAACTCTTTAGTCCTTTTGATATCTGTTTGATTCATTGGAATTCTACAATCATTTGGAATTTTATATTTTTCCAAATCTCTGGTGAGTACACCTAGGAGTTTTATATCAGGAGTGGCTAAAAAAGGCGACTCGTAACTTAATCGTTTAGACCCTCGTAAATAAACCGAATGAATATAATGCCCATACGGATCACTGTCAACTAACGAAAAGACGGGTAATTTGAGTTCCTTACTAATTCTCCTTAAGAACATTCGTGTAGCGATGTCAGCAGCGCCCTTCGCTGTCAAAATTATACACGGGTATTTTCTCCAAAATCTAGCCTCTGCTAATCTTATCATCGCGGCATCTTTTTCTAAAACCAAAATAAATTCCGCATCGGATTCAATTATTTCAATATTATCAAGCATGGGACTAATCGTCCAACCACCGCTCCCTAATCCTTCTAAATCAATAATATCATTTTTATCCCTAATTCGAAGGCGTCCTATACATGACCCTTTGGCTGAAGCAACTATATGTGTTGAATTTCTCGTTGTATAGAGCATTGTCGCGACATCTTCAATACATTTATCACTATTTTTTTGATCCCCAAACAATTGAACTGCTGAATAAAAAATTTCTCTTTTTGTAGCGTGAAGGTCTTTAAGTAGTAATTCGTTAATTTTTTCGAGCACTTTCATTAATCTAGTAATATCAGCAACGCTAGCAAGCGAATGAAATTGTTTTTCCATTATTTGTCGTCCTAACAGCAATAAATCATTTTTTTCGTCCCAAATAATATTTGCACTCGTTCTTGAAGGCAAGCGAATGGCGGGTCTTCCTGTTTCATAAATCATTTCAATAAGGGAATCTGTTAAATCGTTTATCCGATCTAAAGTTAATTCCCTATCTAATTCATCAATTTTAACTGTATGTTCAGGTAACTTGATTTGTTTTTTTTCATCTTCAAGACCCTTTTTTAAAGATTCTTGAAATAGTTTTTTTGTTGCCCTTATATCCCATTTTTCCTGTTTTATCTTACTTGACACTTAAATCACTTCATTTTAACTTCCAATTTTTTTTATTTTTTATAGTAGAGACAACAATACTATTTTTGCGCTCTAACTCCTTTAATTTTATTTGTAAGAAGCGTGCATCCATCATTTCTTTTATTTTCATTTTAAAAATTAAAGAAGTAATCGGTTGCCATTCATCAGATAGAGCGTCCAGTATTTTCTCTGTTGTAATTATCGGCAATTCGATTTGAGTAGGTTCATGTTTAGGTATTGGAGCACGAACTATGGGTTTCTTTATAGCGATAGGTTGAGTCGTCATTTCACCCCCGACTAACCGCAATTGTTTTCTTTTTTCTGTTACGACGCTTGTAATGACGGGTTTGAGTTTTATAGGCTCTTTTCTTTCCTTTACTGAAGGTATTATTACTTCTGGCTTTTCTTTTGTATAAAATTCTTGAATTTTTTTAATAATTTCTGATTTTCGCACCGTTGAAGATTTGGCTATTAAGATATCATTTTCTATGCAATATTCTTTGAGTTCATTAACGGTCCAGTTCCTAAGAGTTCTTTCTGAAAGAAATTCTTTTCTTGGTTCTGCCTTCTTGGGGATATATTCTTTCTTATCAATTGTTTTCTCCCATTCAACGAACATTTTCTTCTGTTTTTCTTTTTCGATTTCTTCCTTTTTAATTGTTGGCTCTATCTCTTTAGAAATGCTAGGTATTTTTTTTACACCTATAGCATCTTTCATTAAAGTTTCTAATTCCGTTTCTGAAATTTTTTCTTTATATTTTCCATCACCTTGCATAGCGATGTTATAGAGGCTTTTGACGAATATTGGAATATATCTTTCAATTAAACCAGCTCTTTTTTCGATTTTTCGAATATTTGCTCTTCTATTAAGATATATTCTCAATCTTCTTCCAATAGCTTCGAGACAATATTTAATTTCTTTTAGAAGTTCTTCATCGTCAGCCAAAGCATTTTTACTCTGGCTCTTAAACATCAAATGAACGTAAGGACCAGAAATATTTATTAATAACTTTATTGGGCCTTTAGGTAAATTATTATCGTATGTTTCTAATTTATAATTCTTCCAATTAACTGATTGAACGGCTTTCGTAATTGCACAATCCGCAGAATCTCTTAATTTTGGCGTTCTATTAATAAATCTTGATAGAACATCTCTAGAACGCTTAGGTGTATCAAGTTTTTTAGGATCATTACAATAAGCCAAAACAGCTTCAACAGCATATGCTAAACCCTTGCCGCTTGTTGGAGCTCTTGTTTCTGCAGAAATAAAATCGTCGTCCTTAGCGTAACTTTCAATAAAATATTCAAATATTTCTTGATATGAATCTTTTTGCACTTCTTCAGACGATATCAAATTTTTTTGGATTGTTTGTCTAAATTTTTCCGGTTCGATAGAGCGATCTTTAATATCAATACTAGCTAATATTTTTGAGTTAAAAATTTTAACCTCTTCGGAATTTACAACAATTTTTTCTAAAGATTCGTCCTTTCCGGAGGAATAATTTTTAGCGTTCTCTTTTATTATTTCATCCCGCAATACCTCAATTGAATCTTTTATATCATCTATGGGATCATCAAAATCATCAATATTTTCAGATATTCTTAACCCAATTTCTTTTATTAATGTATTTTCTAATACGACATCACCTACAGGGATTGCTGTGTCTGTTGGGGGCGACATGTATTTAACTGATTTGAATGCGTGAAATAGAGAATTGAATTGCACATTAGTTAACTCAGAGGGTTTAGCTTTTGAAATTTGAACTTCTTTTACTAAATCTTCAAATTCGCTTCTATTTTTTAATTTTTTAACTTCTTTTATCCCTATAGAAGTATTGAAAATGGTATTTAAACCATTTTTTATTTTTTCTTTTTTTTGTGAATTGTTCTCTAATTGTTTTAGTAAGTTACTAATATCTTTTTCGATTTGTTTCATATCTTTTTTCGTTTCAGATTTATCAATACGATGTCTATGTTTTTTTATTTCTCTATATATCTTTTCCAAATCTTTATCATATTGTTTATATGTTTTCATAAGTTCCCAATATTTAGCCTTCAACCCTTCAGAATCAACTTGATAAATGATTAATTTATCTCTTGGTTTCGTAGAACGCCCAAATATTCTCTTTTCAAATTTAAGGAAATTAATAGTATCAGTATTTTTCTCTAATTTGTTTACAAATCCATTATTAAGAATTAATAAAGATAAATTATCTTGTAAATTCCTTTCTGCGATCTTTAGAATTTCTTTAGCTAATTTGGGACTAATTCTTACAAAATTATCTTGTAAAAAAGCTGAAATCGTGAGATTTTCTGATTTTATTAAAAGATCTTGTAAATCACCAATATTAGTAGATATGGGGTGTGGTTTTGCATATTTTGGCTGTTTAGGAAAATTCGAAACTACTCTTCTATAAATCCATTCTTCACCATAAGGATCAATAAAAATAATTGTTACATGCGGATTCATTAAAGCAGTTTCCCTAATATATGTATCTACATAACCTCTAACATATTTTACGTTTAAGTAATTCAACTTAATATATGTCCCGTGTAAGAATGGGCTATCAACCTCCGTTGGGCGCACTAAATATCGTTTTTCATTTTTTGAAGTTGTAAAAAATTCTGACGCAGTAGCATAAATAGTATCTTTAGACTTTGAAACTGCAACAATTGGTTTGCCGGTCGTGTTTTGGGCGTCACTGAACGCACTTGGAGCACCAAATCCTTGGCTTCCACGAGTTTGCTTTAATTCTAGACTTTTTGAAGAAGCTAGATATTTGCCAAACTTACCTAGATCTCTTTTGGTCATTCCAATACCATTATCAAACATTTCAAAAGTGTAACTCATGATATTTTTATGCGATAACTCAGAAGTTAAAAAGGCGGCGGCTTCAGATTCGCGGAGTCGGATTATTACAATTGGTTCGATATCAATAATTGGTTCTACAGGTTTGATGATTTCATTCATGTCTTCAATAATCCTTTTTACTTCTTCCTCAACCTCTAATTCCTCTTTGTCGATAATTTCTCCGGATTCTTCTTCTTTATCTCTATCAACATCTACAAAAACTTCAGCATCAGAAGATATTGTAGGAACTATACCAACTTCTTGCATCAATGCATATTTAGCTGCGTTATTTAATGGCCGTTCCACCTCATCTTTTTTTGCTTCTTGAAGGATGGATAAATTTTCTAAAGATAATTCTTGATCAAGAGAGAATTGTATTTTTGAATCTTTATCTTTTATTTCATTCCATTGGAAATCTTCAATAGCATCTAAACTGTTGTCTAAAAATTCTGAAATGTATTGCATATGTTTATAATAACCCATTGAGAAGCCCACAAGTTGTCCTCTCTTCCTCATAAACCCTGCAATTGTGCCTTGCTTTATTCTACCTTCATCCTCAGAGGAAATTTGAATCACATCTTTTCTTATTTTTATTTTAAAGATCTACATATTTATATATAGATTTATAAATACATTAACTAATATTAAACGAATATCCTAATTCTTTATTATTCAATCAATTTTTCTCAATGTATTCGGTCAATCATTTTGAACAGAAATTGAATTACTATTTAAATCTTTTCTTTAGGTGAAAAAATTTAAAAAGAAGGAGTAAGTTTATTTTGAAATTTCTCTGATTCGGTAATTTTCTAAGGCTACATCAATTATTTTAGAGGCTACATATCTTTTAGTATGTTTTTCGATATGAGTTATGTGTTTTTCTTTATTTATTATGTATACTTCATTATCTTTACTGTTGAACCCTATATCGTTTCGACCCACATCATTAGCAACTATTAAATCTGACTCAGATTTTAAAAGTCTATCGTAAGCGCGATCAATTAGCTCACTTCGAGAAACATTTGTCTCCGCTTTAAATGCGATAATAAAAAGTTTGTAATCTTTCCTTCTTGCTATATCTAATATCTTAGGCGTTAATTTCATATTTACATTTAATTCCTTTACGTTATCTGACGAGATTTTTCCTTCAATGAGGTCCACTGGCTTATAGTCGCTAATTGCTGCTGCTGAAATAAAGAAGTCGTAATTATAATTTGAAATTTCATCCTTTATGACTTTAATAAAATCATCTGCCGATTCCACATGATTGGTTTTTATATATTCTGGAATCTTCACCATACATTCACCAGCAACTAATAATACATCCGCACCTCTAGCAGAGGCTTCTTTTGCTATTTCGATACCCATTCGACCTGAGGACTTATTTGATAAATACCGAACATTGTCTATTGCCTCGCGACTTGGTCCAGCGGTGATTAGTATTCTCTTTCCTTCAAGATCCTTTTTCGTAATTAATAAATCAATAACTCTATCTAATATATCATCCACTTTTGCAATTTTAGCCTTTCCTTCAGATATTCGAGGCCCTAATACATCAATACCATACTTTTTCAAAACTGAGATATTTTTTTCGATTATGGGATGATACATGCTTTCATGCATAGCAGGAACTACGACAATAGGGATAGATGAACCAAAAGCGGTTGAAACTATTGTTGTTACTGGGGTGTCGTCGATACCGTTAGCGACTTTAGAAATTGAATTTGCTGTTGCTGGACAAACCAAAATTAAATCAGCTTTTCCGGCGGCATTAGGTCTATCACCCGCTAGAAAAACATGTTCAACTGATCCAGTTAAATGAGTAATTACAGGGTTTCCTGTAGCCCAATGCATTAAAGTTGGTTTTATTAACTCTGTAGCTGCTTTTGACATTACGGAAATTACATCCGCTCCTAAACGCATTAATTCTCTAGCAATTATTGGAGCGTTAATAATCGCAACCGAGCCAGTTAAACACATACATATAGTTTTTCCTCTTAAGATCGTTCCCTTGCTTTCTATAATGTCCTTGGATGGGTGCTGTAATCTGTCTTTTACCATTATTCAACGATTATTTTAATTTATTTACTTAATAAAGTCATATTTTCAATTTAAAAATATTGCAATCCTTTAACTCTTTTTGGATATTGGAAAATAAATTTTTGATTTAAGTCGTTAAGTTGGAAAGCTTTAACTAACGACTGTAATAATATTTTAAAAAAGAAAGGAAAATATGTGATGCTTTTACAAAAAACATCATTTTATGGCGTTGGGTCTGTTTGACCAGCCATTTTTTCTCACTTTGTTTGTTATGTGAATTGTATTTAACTAATTTTTTTTTTTAATTTTTGACCGAGATAAAACGACATATAATAAAACATATATTTATTTTACCAAAATTATATTTTTGAACTACTAATTTTAAAAAAGAAAAGAAAATATGTGACGCTTTTATAAAAAGCATCATTTTATGGTACTGCGTCTGCTTCCCCAGGCATCCTTTCTCACTTTGTTTGTTACGTGAATTGTTTTTAACTAATTCTTTTTTTTAAATTTGAAATCGAATTGAAATGTTTATGTTAAGTTCTCTCAAAACAATTTATTAATTGATTTATTTAAACTCCTAAAAAAAGAGAGAGAACTTTTATTTTTTAAAGTGCTAAATCGGAGGGGAGTATTGGCTTGATAAGCAAGTCTCGAAAATTCTTAATCGAAGGAAATTCCCCATATTTGTTTATTATGAGTCTGCTTCCAATATTATACGAGAAAGTAGGAGTTGACTGTACTGAATTTAAAAATATTTTTATTCGATTTTTTATATTTTCTTGGCTATAGATTTCAAAACTGGTTGCGTATCGAATTAATTTTTCTTCGCTCCACCCGTCAATAAGAGCACGATAAGCGAAATTATACCAGAAAAGCGATAGTTTTACTTTTACTTTGCTTTGCGCTATTAATGCTTCAATAGAGGATTCTTTTGACGAGTCTAGACAAAATTCTCGTAAGCTAATTTCTGCTTGGTCTCGATAAGAAAAAAGCATATTAACTGCGATAGTCGCTATTCCTTCGCTAATTATTAACTTGGGCGAGTTTAGTAGCAGGATTGAGTGTTCAAATTGATTTAACTCGCGATATAGCCTTTGTTCTTTGGCAATAAATTCTGTATGATGGCCAGGGTATCCTTCGTGAGTGGCAGCAGACAAAAATAAGGTCCAATACATGTTATAATTCGGGTTAACTTCTATTCGGGAGCGAAAATTACCCAGGTACCAATTGTAATAAGTCCATTTAATTTTATTATTGCTGTTATTTTTTACTAGCTCTATATTAATGTGCTCACTTTCAGGTAAGAGATCGACAAACACTTCTTTAGTTCGCTCTCTCGTGATGTTGAGAGCTTTCTTAAATATTCCAAAAACCTTACCTTCGGGAATCGTTCGCCGCACTCTTAAATCCTTCAAGAGTTCTTCTAGACTCCCAGAACTTCTGTATGCTTCGCGATACTCCTCTTTTAAGCTTTCCAATTCAGATTCATTTATGGGTCGCAAGGCTACATCATATAACCTTAAAAATTGTTCCTTAAAAGGTATTTCGACTCCGTTTAATATCTCGATCGAAGTCCTCATCGCCGTTAACATTTTTTCTAAATATCGTTCGCGTTTTTTATCGTAACCTTGTTTAAACAAATCTTTTTGTAGAGCTTTACAATCGATTAATAGTTTGTTTGGTGGGGTTAAAACCTCATTGTCAACGATTTTACGTAATTTTTTAGGACCAATATAAAAATCTACATATCCCTTATTGTGTTTGTCTATGCGAAGTGGTAAACGCAGAAATTTTTTTCCATATTCAGATAATTTCATAGGCACACCCGGTAATTTCGTCTTTGAGTGCGTAAATTTAATATTTTATTTCAATAATCTAACACTAAAGATATTCGTCTACTAATATTAATATAAATAAGATATAAATAATTTTATTTAAGAATTGAGTTAATAATTATAATTGATTATATTAAATTATTGGTTTATTCTATGGCCCGATCGCGTCTATGGCGAGTTACAATTTGAAGCGTAATAAAAATAATTAATTTACTCCTCAACTATATTTAAATTCAGCTTTAATTTAGAGGCATAAAACATTATCTTATTAAAAATATCTTGATCTATCCCTAGTTTTACGCCTAAATTCAATATATTCGAAAACTGGTTACCGTAATAGGTTTTAAACAACTCGGATACATTATATATGGCGTTTTGTTCAGAAGATTTAAGTATTTCAGATTTTTCAAATTCTTCTTTTCTTATTTTTAAGATTTCGCTAGAATATTTGACAAATTGTGTATGCCGCATTTTTTTTAGATCGAAAATCTTTGTACTTCCAAGCTCTCTTACTACGAGTACATTTTTTACGATTGAATGAATTTTATTGAGCAGTTTCGTTCTAAATTCATCCAAATTACTTACTTCGCTTAATAGCTCCTGAATTATTTCAGGAAATGGTAAATCTAATCCAGCTAATTCAGTCGTTAAATTTAATAATATTAAAATTTGATCCGTTTTCTCTTCAGAATTAGATTTTAATTCTTGATAAATAAATTCTCTTTCTTTATTTATAAAATCGAATAAAAATTTTCTAAAAGCTTTTACAAATTGACGATAGTTTGGGACAAATAGTCTATTTGGGTTATTTGATATAATTTCATAAGCTTTAAAAGGACTAATCTTTTTATCGAGAACTGATTTGATAAGAGATAAAGGGTAATATCCTTCAATAAATACCATCCCCTTCGAAATACTATTAATTGCGTCTTTAAACGAACATTTTGCGATTATATTGATTCTTTTAACGATATTTCCTTCAATTTTTACCGGAGTTTTTTGACAATAAACTAAATCGAACGGTTTCAAGTCATGAAAAAGAGAGTTGTTTTGATCTGGGATAACAATTTGAGCACCATATGCATTTACTAGACTACCTTGTCTTGGCTTACTAGCTAAATCCCATTCTATTATCATAAGGTCGTTAATATTAGAATAATCTTGATCAATGTCGTAATTGTATTCTATAGGTTTACTTATTAACGAAAAGACATCAATAGAATTAATTTCATAACTATTTTCTTCTCCCCAAAATTGTTTTTTATAATAAAAAATATCTGGGAAGTTGTTTAAATCGTCTAAAAACAATTCTTTAATTATTAAATAGTTAACCCCAATTTCTGAAGATTTAATGATAGATTCGTTTATTCCATAAAAACCTATGTGTCTTATAACGTAATTGTAAGCGGGGTTTCTGAGATTCTCTTTATCGTGATTAACGATATAGGTGTTTCTCTTTTTTCTAAAATCAACTTTAGATTTTTTGATTTTATATTTATCCTTAAGTAGATTGAGAAAAGCAAATTTCTTTAAATATACTTTCTTTTCTAATTCTTTTATTTCGCTTTTATAAGCCTTATATTCGTCATAGTACGCATCTTTTTGAATCTGAAAAACTTCAAAATGCCTCTTCATTAGCTTTAGTTTATCTATTACGCAGAAATTCTCTATTTCGCTTTTAAAATACTCAACAATTTCGCTTTTAAATGATTCAAAAGCCTTCAAAGGTATTAAATCTTTGAATAGCGGATTAAGATTAACAAGAGTTTCGTAATTTTTTTTTATAAAAAAAGTTGAAAAGTACATTTCATTAAAATCGTTTGAATTAGCCATTTTTTCCAATTTCTTAAGTATAGACGAAACAAAAGATTCGTTTTGAAATTTATATACATCTAATAATCTATCAAATGATTCTATAATTCTAAGTATTTCATAAAAAGTGTATTTTGAAACCGAATTTAGAAATAGTTTAATCCCTTTTTCTATGTAGTGATTGTATTTGAGAAGATAAGGACCTAATTCATTATCGTAGGCAGATTGCAGAAATTCAAAAAATTCAATATACAAATTATTTTCAATTGCTGTTTTCAAATACCTTTCTATAATCGATTCGCACTCGTGTTGATTTATAATCGCTTTATTTAAATAATTTAGTCCCTCAACACAATTTTCACATTCAAAACAAGCATTAGCTAATTTCAAATAGTTTTTACTCTTCTTTTTGGAACCAAGGTCTTCAGAAGTTAAATAAAAATCGTCAATATTGTTGATAATTTTTAAAGAAATCGACGGTTTTATTATCGTTAAAAGTCTTATTAGATGGATACATATCTTATCATCTCTTTCGCTGTGTATTAAAAAAGTAGGACAATCGTGGAATATTTCATTTTTTTTCTCGTTAATAACTAGGTGGAATTCCCGGTCATTATCTAAGATGATTGATCTTATCTTTATTGGATCTTCTTTCAGTGAAATTATATTAATTTTATTTTTCTGGAACTCAACTGATTTCGTATAAATTTCAATTCCATATTTCTCAATTATTAATTCTGATAATTTACTTTTTGTCATTATTCTAAAATCTCGATTTTATAATATCAGAAATTAATTTTGGAAAGTCGTTCCAATCTTTTATAGTTAATAATTGCCCTCCTGCGATTTTTACCATTTTTTTTGCTTCTTTTAAGTTGAAGGAGGATTCTGGGCAGACTAAGATAAAATCAATCCCTAAAGAGCGGAAAATTCTTAATGTTTCAATAGATTGCTGAAGGTCGTATATTTCAGCATCAGTAAATAATACGTTCAGCTTTTCACGGGAGCTTGATTTTTCTTTAAATTGTTTTTTTGCCCATTCTAAGGCACTTTGAAGCCTCGTACCGCCCTTAGCTGAAACAGAGAGCAACTCATCAGCTAATTTTTCTAAATCTACTTTTTTAGATAATTCCTTTAAAACATGCGTATCTGACTCGAAAAATGCAATAGCAATCTCATCTTTTCTCATCCCATATACTAACATCGTCACACATATTGCCATATATGCTAGTTTTTCTCCTGTCATCGAACCACTAATATCAAGTTCAAAGCATAACGAGCGTAATCCTTTTGCGGTCTCATAGACAAAAAAATCGTCGTAATTAATGTGGTCTAATTTTTTACCTTTTTCTAAAAGGTTAAAGATTGTTTCCTCTAGGTCTATATTTTCGAAGTCGTCTCCTATTGTGTAGGGTCTTACTATGTTAATAGGTGTAGGCCCGGTCGTTGCACTGCCTAAACGAGCCCTTGAGTAATATATTCCTAACTCAATTAGCATTTTTTTTGCTAATTCCTTAACCTTTAATTTAACTTGCTCTGGTAGATTGTTTCTATGAATAAACCATTGTTTAAGGAGATTCTCACCGGTACCCGCAGATAAACAAGCAATTAATTTATCTTGCGCTTCTTTGCCCCCTATTTGCTGAGCACCTTTTAAAGCCTCACTCAAATTAAAATGACCAATTGCGCCTAAAGCATCCCTATTATCGGAAGCTAACGCACTGCTTAAAAGCTCTCTAATTCTATCTTTATTTAGTTGGTCTTTAATCTGATTCATTAAATTGTTAATTCTCTGAAAATCTGCTATCTTCTTTTCAATCGTTTTTTTAAGTAATTGATAGTTAGGTTCAATTAATTCATATATTTCTTCTTCGGGCATTTTAAGTTTTTTTCCAATTCTTTTAATATCTTCTGCTTCAGGATTTAATCCGATCTTTCTTAAGAATTCTGTTGCGTTTCTTAATTGGTCAGGCGTTTCACATGCTTCTAGTGTTTGAGAAACTAATTCGGGTAATTTTTGAGATATTTTTTGTCCACAGTGCATGTTTGGGCAGCTATTCATTAATTGTTGCATTTGATGAGAAAGCGATTTAAATGCTTCAAACTTAATATTTTGACTATTTGCCTCATCGATCGCATTTTTCATAGCTTGGTTAAATAGCGAATTCCAAGATTTATTAGCAAATGCATTTTTTGTCAATATATCTAACGATAAATTCAATTGTTTCTTCTGTTTTTGCGAATTTTGCATTTGTTCATTTAATTTATTAAGCAATTCTTCTCTTAAATTAGTACCAAAATATTGATCTAGCGAGTCTGCTAGGTTAAAATTATGCTCAAATGAAGATTGGTTTAGCGAATTATTCAAAACTTTGTCTTGATCAAACTTAGGAGTTTCGCCTAAAGTTTTTGCGGCATTAAATAGTTGATCTAAATTATTTAATTGGTTCTGAAGTTGATTTTTAATATTTTGGATTTGATCTTTTATGCTTTGATTGTCCGAAGTCTCATTAATAAATTTTATAGACTTTAAAAGATCATCTAATTTGTTTGAATTAATTAGTTTTGATAAATCTTCTGAAATATCCTGATTATTGAGAGCTTTACTTGCGAGCTTTTCCCATTCCCTTAAGGAATTTTGCTGGATTAAGTCGTTTAAACCTAAATTCGAGCCAGCTTTTAAATCGTCAGGACTTAACGAATTTATTTTTTGTTCTAGCCTTTTTTGGGCTTCTTGAATTAGTTTTTCTAAGGAAGATATTTCTTCTTTATACAATTCCGAATCGTCGTTAAAAAAATTTAATGCAGATTTATATGGCTCTTTCTCCCTATTCGAATTTAATTCTTTAAGAAATTCCTCTAATTTTTGAATCTCATCTGTATCTATTGATTTCGTCGCCTCAATTTCGTCTATAATCTCTTGAAGTTGATCTAATTCAGACTTCATCTCGGATTCTACAAGGTCTTCAAGAAATTTATCAACTGTATCTTCGCTCTGAAAAAACGAGTCAATAATATCTTTTTTGTAATTTGGAAAGAGAATTTTAAAAGCAATATCTTTTGCTAATTCCTGATTATCCGGAAACGAAGTTACGGTACTTATTTCTATGTAATCGTTAGGTGACACAAAGCCCTTTCGATAATACCTTGATAAAATTAACTTTGGAATTGATAAAACTTGACGTGATGACGGAATTTGGATAATGTCGGCATGAGACCTCATTTTTCTAATGAAATCTACAGCAAATTCGCAAGGATTTTCAGGAAAAACTGCCATAAAATAACTTTTTACCCCCTACGCACCTAAAGTTTTATGAATAATACTTTCAATAATATTTTCAACTTTTGTACCCGGCTTTGGTTTCATACTTCCTAGTAGAACATTACGAGTGATCTCTGAAAGATATTCGTTAGTTGATGTTTTTTCTTTTATTTTTCCTTCTTTTTCTAAAGATCGTCTTCGAGCTAATAGTTTTGCCATCGCAATTCCGGCTCGAATTGACGCTGGTACTTCAATATCTATTTTATTCTTTCTTGTTTCGTTTATTATCGAATAAATTAATTCTAATTCAGACTCTTCGATAATAAAATGTTCCGGCAAATTTATTCTTATAATCTCGAGCTCAGTCGCTTTATCGGGATACGTCAGTTTAATCCAGATCTTAATTCTATCCTTTAAAGCCTCAGATAATCGATGGGTGCCCGAAAGCTCTTCCGGGTTCATAGCAGAAATAAAGAAGAAATCCTTGCTAGCTTTTATTCGACCCAAGTGCGGAATGTTTATCGATTCTTCCTCTAAAGGTTCCAATAAAGTATTTTGCGAGTATTCAGTAGCTCGATTTATTTCATTTGCTAAAAAAGTCCCACCTTCTAACATTGCGCTCAAAAGCGGACCGGGGTTAAAAGCTTCTAACACAAATCCCTTTTTTAAAGTAATAGCAGGATCGAAACTACCTATAAAATGTGAAGGTTTTATGCTTTCGTCCATGGTGAGCCAGAAAAAGCTCTTATTTCTTTTTTCTTTAGCTCTTAAACTAGCAAAATATCTACATAAAATTGTTTTACCCACTCCAGGTGGCCCAACAAGAGCTGGAAATAGTCCTGTTGCCTCGGCATCTCTAAGTAATTCCATCGCTTTACCATATTGTCCGGATAGAACAATATCAATTGGTTCTTGAGATATATCTTTTATAAGTTGTTGCTGAAATAACTCCTCGAATCTTTCTTTATTAATCATTTTATTTTCTCTGATTAAAGACGACTATTCAAAGTCTTTCTTTTTGTAAATAATAAGTATTTGGTAATTTTTAACTTTGAATATAATAAGATAAAAGGATCATAAATAAGTAATAAAATTAAAATAGAAGTCTATTTGTTTTTAAAAAAGAAAGGTAATTATATGATAACCTTAGAAAGAGCACCAATTTAAGGTTAAAGGTTATTAAAAATTTTATAATAACTCGTAACAACTTTTATTTAGTTTTAAAATTATAATAAAAATTAAAGTAATGATATTTTAATTAAAAATTAATCAAAAATTACAATTTTTTGGGAATAACAATGCAAATAGAACAAATTTCTCCTTCGGGTAATGAAGATCGAATTTCACGATTGAAAAATAGAGTGGTTTTACAGCCACACGAACTCTGCATAGAAAGAGCTAAGCTTTTCACGGAATCTTATAAAAGTACAAAGGGCGAGGCTCCAAATATAAGATTTGCGAAAGCTATGCACCATCTTTTTACAAATATGACAATAAAAATATGGGACGATGAATTTATTGTTGGAAATCGATGTACTAAATTTGTTGGAACGTCCTTATATCCTGAAGTACGCGTTGATACAATTGAGCAAGATATTAACCTTTATAACAATCGAGAAACTCAACGGCTATTACTTTCAGATGACGATAAACAAATCATAATCGAAGAAATTATACCTTATTGGAAAAACGAAGAAGAGACTACTAAATCCAGATTTGACTCTTATTTAAGTCCCGAATTAACCGATCTCATGTTAAATCTACTCTATATCGTGGACACAAACATAACTAACGGGACGGGGCATTTCTTCCCAGGACATCAAAACGTCTTAAAAGCGGGATTTGACGGCTTAATTCAAAAAGCAAGAGAGAAGATGAAAGAATTTTCAAAAGATCAAAAGAAAATGAACTTTTTGGAGTCAGTTATTATTGTTTTAGATGGTTCTAAAGAGTTTATTCAAAGATTCTCAATATTGGCAACGGAATTAGCAGAAAAAGAAGGCAATAGTAATAGAAAAAAAGAACTTTATGAAATTGCTGAAATTTGTTCTAATATCTCTGGTAACCCACCATCCTCATTTAAAGAAGCCTTTCAATTATTATATTTCACTCACGTTATTGCTGGCCTCGAAGATGGAGGCTTTGCTATTAGTATAGGACGCATTGATCAAGTTCTCTATCCTTTTTATTTTGAGGATAAAAAAAAAGGGACTATAACTGATGAAGAAGTACAATTCTTAATTGAATGTTTTTACTTGAAGCTTACAACTCTATGGAATTATGTCCTCCATAAAGGAATTATAGCTGCAGAAGGCCCGCCACTTACGGCAAATATGACGATAGGAGGCGTTGATGAGGATGGAAACGACGCTACTAATCAATTGTCGTATCTATTCTTAGATTCTTATAAAAAGCTAAAAACAGTTCAACCTACTTTTTCCGTCCGCATTCATAATAAATCTCCAGACGATTTACTTGTAAAAACAGGAGAAGCAATTAAATCTGGAGCGAGTATTGCGTTGTTCAACGATGTTGTTATGATTCCAGGTCTTAACAACCTTGGTTATACTCTCGAAGATGCACGTGGATACGCGCCAATAGGGTGTGTAGAACCAACACATACTTACAAGTCATTTGGATGTACAAACGCTACTCAATTAAATATTGTGAAGTGTTTAGAGCTAACATTGAACAATGGGACAGATATGTTTACAAGAAAGCCATATGGCATTGAAAACACAAAAAAGCTCTCTTCATACCAAGATTTATTGGACGAATTTTCGAACCAACTTAGCTTTTTTACTAAAAATTTGGTAGAAACAATGTCTTTCCTTGAGAAAGCTATTGCTGAGCTCAATCCGCAACCCTTTTTATCCGCAACTATAGACGATTGCATTGAACGGGGGTGTGATATCACAAGTGGAGGTGCTAAATATGATTTTACTACGACTCAACTGATTGGTTTATCTACGGTTGCCGATTCCCTTGCTGTAATTAAAAAAATGGTCTACGAGGAAAAATTATTCTCTTTAGAAGAGTTAACCAAGATATTATCAAAGAATTACCGAGGTAGTTATAATGGGAAAAAGGGAGAAGAAATAAGACAAATCTTTATTAATAAAGTTCCTAAGTTTGGAAACGATAACGATTATGTCGATATTATAGCTCGTGAGGTAGCAGATTTGTTCTGTAATGAAATTCTTAAATATAAGAATTATAGAGGCGGAAATTATCATCCAGGAATTTATTCTACAGCTTTTCACTTAGCATTTGGAGTTTTTACAGCAGCCTCCGCTGATGGAAGAAAAGCAAGAGAACCATTATCAAATGGAGTTGGTCCAACCAACGGAAGGGATAAAAACGGCCCAACTGCGATACTTAATTCGATAATGAAGCTGGATAATGAGTTAATAACGAATGGAAACTCAGTAATATTAGCTTTTCATCCAAACACACTAAAGATGGAATTGTTCCTTCCACTCATTAGAACCTATTTTGAAGAAAATGGAGGTTATCACATACAATTTAATGTGGTTGGAAAAGAAACTCTATGTGATGCTCAAATAAATCCAAAAGAATATCAAGGCTTAGTTGTTCGGATCGCTGGGTATTCCGTATTGTTTACGGAATTATCTAAATCCGCACAAGACGAGATTATTGGTCGAACGGAGTTTTAATTCCATTCAAATGTAATTCATTTTATTTTTTGAAGAAAAATCAAAAAAATTTTTAGTTATTATTATTTTTTTATTGTATCTAAATATTTAAAAATAAAAATGGGCCTGTAGATCAGTCGCAGATCGCTTGCTTCGCATGTAAGAGGGCACGGGTTCAATTCCCGTCAGGTCCACTATTATATTAAATAACTATCTAAAAAGGTATGTAAATGGCGCAAGAGACTGAGTATCCAAAAAGATTTAAATTCAACGATATTCAAAAAAAGTGGATACAATATTGGCGAGAAGAAAAAATTTATGATTTCGACATCAATCAAGAAGGCACTCTTTTTTCTATTGACACTCCTCCTCCTTTCGTGAGTGGTTCGTTACATATGGGACACATTTTGAATCATTCGTGGATCGATTTTGTAGCGCGATATCATAAAATGAAGGGCGAAAATGTTTATTTTCCTCAAGGTTTTGATTGTCATGGCCTTCCAGTAGAATTAGCGGTAGCAAAAAATTATGGCGTTTCTAAGGATGATCGAGAGGAATTCTTAAAAAAATGCGTTGAATGGGTAGATAACAATATAAAAAATATGACGAAACAGTTGGATGAATTAGGATATTCCACAGATTGGAGATATACTTATCGCACTATGGACGAAGAATATAAACGAAAAGTCCAAATTTCACTTTTAAATTTTTACGAAAAGGGATTACTTTACAGAGAGAAATTCCCGACGCATTTCTGCGTTAACTGTGAGACTTCAGTAGCGAAAGCAGAAGTGGGTTATAAGGAAGAAACAGGAAAGTTATGGTATATAAAATTATCCATAGTGGGAAGAGAAAACGAGTATGTTACCATAGCTACAACACGACCAGAGTATATGGAGGCTTGTGTTGCCGTTCTTATTAATCCAAATGATGATAGATACTATGATCTTTCTGCAGCAGAAGTAAAACTTCCTATTGCTAACCGAGATGTTCGTGTTTATATGAACGAAAATGTTGATATGAATTTTGGAACAGGAGTGGTTTATGTATGTACTTACGGAGATGAAATGGACATTAAATGGAAATTAGAATATGACCTTAACGAAATTCAAATATTTACTGAAAACGGTCGTATGAACGAAAATTCTAAATACAAGGGACTTTCAATTATGGAAGCTCGAAAACAAATAGTAAAGGATCTTGAAGAGCTAAAATTAATAGAAAAAATTGATGACTATGAACACAGCATAATAATCCATTCAGAACGCTCGTCTTGTCGAACTCCAATAGAATATCTACCAGTTTATCAGTGGTTTATTAATGTTAAAGACTTTACTCAAGAAATTATAGAATCTGCTGATTTGATGAACTGGTACCCGAAGAAACATAAATTACGATTATTGGATTGGGCAAACGGCTTAGATTGGAATTGGGTAATTTCCCGGCAACGCGTCTTCGGAACACCGATTCCTTTTTGGTATTGTGGTGAATGCAACGAGATTTTTCCTCCAAAAAAAGAAGATTTACCATTAGATCCAATTAAAATCCCTCCACCATTTGAAAAATGCCCTAAGTGCGGTAGCACTGATATCATTGGCGAAAAAGACGTCTGCGATTGCTGGATTGATTCTAGCATATCTCCCCTTGCCATGTCCAAATGGTTAGACGATGATGCTTTCTTCAAAAAAGCCTATTTAGAAGCTAAAGTTCATCGACCTCAGGGTTACGAAATAATACGGACATGGTTGTTTTATACGCTATTTCGGTGCAAGATATTAACAGGAAAAGCCCCTTTTTACGAAGCAATGATTAATGGTATGGTTTCAGGACCAGATGGAAGACATATGTCAAAAAGCCTTGGAAATTCTATTTCACCGGATGAAGTTATGCCCAAATTTGGAGCCGACGCAATTAGACAATGGGCAGCGATGGGATCACTAGGAGACGATTATCCTTTTGAATTTACTTGGATAAACATTCATACAAAACAGCCAATTTCAAACGAAAACATCGAAAAAGAAAGAAAAAAACTCCCAGAAGACAAATTTAACAAAAAATATCGCAGAAATTTCGAGCAACTAATTGGAGCATCGCGATTTATCACTAAGATGTGGAACGCATACAGATTTTTGTTCCTTAATTTAAGAAACATCGAAGTTCCAAATTTACAGATCAAAGATAGCGAATTATCCGAAATTGAAAGTTATTATTTTTTTGAATTTAATAAAGCTTTAAAAGAAGCTACAAAACATTTCGACGGATATAATTGGCACGAAGCTTTTATGGTATTACGAGTTTTTTTCTGGAACGAACTGTGCGATAATTACATAGAAGCAATAAAGCATAAATTCTATTCTGAAGATAAAAATATCGCACAAAACGCGTTAAAAAATGCACTGAGTTTATTTTACAAAATTTTAACCACATTCGCCTTTACAATGCCTTTTATTACAGAAGAAATTTACTCAATTCTCTATCAAAATTATAGAGAGTTGAAATCGATCCATTTAGAAGCATGGCCGCGACCGTACGATAAAGTTTCTGAGGAGTTCGCGAATAGCGGAAAATTAGCAATTGAAATTATCAAAATTCTTAGAAATTGCAAATCTAAGCTCAAAATACCGTTAAATCAAGAAGTAGAAAGAATTATTATTTCCTCTAATAAGAATACGATAAACGAGATTGAAAATGTAAAAGCTGACATTATTAACACAATTAGAATAAAAAACTTTGAAATTATTGAAAGCAAAAAAGAAAAAGATATTAAAGAAAGTCCTGAACTTAAAGAAGATTACGAGGATTTAAATTTATCCTTGTTCTTTTTTAAATAATTCTTTTACCTACAATCTTTTTTAAGATGACGAATAAAAATTTAATTGTTTTCGTCCCAGCTTATAACGAAGAAAAAAGCATTTTTAAATTGATTAAAGAAATACCCTCGTTCCCAAACGCTAACCAGAAAGTTATTGTTATTAACGATGGCAGTACAGATAACACTTCAGCTACCGCTAAAAAAGCAGGCGCAATAGTAATATCGAATAAAAAGAACTTAGGTTTGGGTTATTCCTTTAAAATTGGATTAGTAGAAGCGTTAAAAGAAGGAGCAGATGTTATAGTGGTGTTAGACGGCGACGGTCAATATAACCCTAAACACATAAGTAAGTTGATTTGTCCAATATTACGAGATGAAGCCGATTTAGTGCAAGGAAACCGATTTTTGGCTGGCGAGAGATACGAAAGTTCGTCAATAAAGAAATTAGGAAACAAGCTTATTTCGATCTTTTTGTCCACGATATTATTAAGACTGACAGAAGTTTACGATGTACAATCCTCTTTTAGGGCGTTTAATAGATCTTTAGCTACTGTTCTTGTGGACGAAATTGTAGGTAAGTACAATTACGCTCAAGAAATGTTTATAATAACGAGCCTACATGGGTACAAAATAAAACAAATTCCGGTCCAATGTTCGAAAAGAAGTTATGGTCAATCAAGGTTAATCAGGAATCCTTTCATCCATTTAATTAAAATTCTCTGGGTTAGCTTAAGAACTTATTTGTTATTAAAATATTGGAAAAACTAAATCATAAGCTATGAAAATTTAATTCTATTCTAGAGATATTTTCTTCTTTCAATAAAAAATAGTGATCCTTTTATAAATCCATTATAAATTTATCATGCTAAGTGAAGTTATTATTATAAAAATTTCTAAAAATATTATTAAGGTGAAAAAAAATATGCCACATGCTGGAGACGCAGTTCCATAAGTTTATTTTAGCAAGAAAATATTTTTTCCTTTTTTTTTTTTTGGTTTAATATCTCAATTTTCGATTTTTCGAAGATTTATAAGTCTGAAGGCAATGTTTGTTCAGTAAGTAATCTACGAAAATGCTTCGGAGATGGTCGATTGCCAAATTTTTCAGTGATAAGCCGTTCTCCTTGGTAAACTAATACATAGTGGGCCCACAATTCATCCGATATAAATTTTAATATTGCTCTAATTCCTTTATCAGGAATCACTTTAAAACTCTTAGCATATCTTATTAGCTCATTCTCCGTCCATTTATGAACATACTTATGGTAAGCTAAATTACTTTGAAATTTCGCAAATCCGCATCTAATTTCGTCCTGTCTAGTTAAAGTCTCTAAATTATCTTCAATTTTAGGATTGGGGTGAAGCTCTGCTAATAAGATTTTCGCACTTTCAGTAGGATCAAATAAGACTTTTTCAGCTGTTACTCCAATTCCTTCTGAAATGACTATCTCTGGACTATAAATTAATAGAATAGAGCTTTCAAAATAACCTTTAGAGCGATACAAAAGCTTCTCTCGTGCTGTCCGTTCCGTGTGGTGTCCAGGATATCCCTCATGGCAAGCACTAGATAATAAATGAGTCCAGTAATGAAATGTACTAATATTGATCTCTATTCTGGAGGCATAATTTCCTCTATACCAACAATACTTTGGCCAGCTTTGATCTTCTACTTCTAAAATGTCAATCTCTTCGTTATCTGGAAGCAGATTAGGAAAAACTTCTTGCGTTCGTTTTTGTGCAATACGAATTGCTTTCATATACAGCTCTTTTAAACGACCTGATGGAATAGTCCTTTGTTTAGCATACCTTGCTATCCGTTCAGATAAAGTTCCTTTTCCCTTATACAATTTATCTGCTTTTGATGATAAATTATAAAAAAAGTTATCGTTATAAAATATTGGTTTAAAATCAAATAATTTCTCAACTTGCTCTAAATATGGAATTTTCTCGCCATTTAATGTTCTTAAAGTGGTTTCAATAGCAGTAAGAGTTTTATCAAGGAAATTAAGGCGCTTCTTTTCGAATCCTTGCTTTGGTAATTGAGCAATGAGAGCTCTACAATCTTTTAATAATGTTGTAGGGGAAATTTTTTCCTCTAAGTCCACTGTGTATTTAAGTTCTGGGGGCCCATAATAATGCTCAACATAACCATTTATATGTTTGTTGATCCTCAATCCTAAACGCAGATATATTTTGGCAAAATCATTTAACTCCATATTGAACAAGCCAGTTTTGCTATTTTCTTTCTGTCTCTCTCTATTTCTCTTGATTAGTAGTAAATAGTTAACTAGTATTTTCTCAAAGACCTAGTTGCGATACCATCATTCTTTTCAGCTCTTCTTTATTTTTAGGCAAACCAAACATATCTGCATACTTATCTGTTGTAGCCAATTCAGCTGACCTTCCTTTTTTTACTGCCGATATTAGATCGTTTTCTAAAAGGTATTTGACATGTTCGTAAGCCCCACTTCCTCTTAATTTAATAACAGTTGATTTTAAAATTGGTTGCTTCAACGCGATAATCGTTAGCGTTCTTAAGTAACGCTCAGCAATAGCGCCTCCTTTGGCGAATTTAGATACAGTTTCGGTAAGTTCGGGTCTAAGCTGCATCTGGTATTTTTCTCCAATTTGAGCGACAATTAACGCGCCAGAATGTTCTAAATAATCAAAAGCAACAACTCTTACTAATTCTTCAACTTCTTTTTTGGGAATTTCTAATTTAGTTGATAATTCTTCGACATCAAGGGGTCTACCTGCTGCGTAAAGGGCGCCTTCTATTAGATTTCTCCGTAGTTCTTTTAATTGTATTTCTAAATCTTCTTTCGTGATTTCTGGGGTTATTTGGGGTTCTTCACCGTCTTTTCCTATAATTTTAGTTTCTAGTTCACTTAATCTTTCTTCTGATATTTCGGAACTTAATGTGTCTTCTTTAAATTCTTCTTTGGATTCTTTTTCGAGTACTTCTTCAATATATTCATCAGTATCAATAGTATCCTCTATTTCTTCAGGAATCTTTTCTACTTGAGAGATATTTTCTTCTTCTATTTCACTTATATGTATTTCTTCCTTCTCTTCTTCTATTTCAGTTTCAATTTCAGGTAGTTTTTCTAGTTCTTTTTCGCTATTTTCGTTCATAATTTATCGCCAAAATTATTTTATCAAAATTATTTTCTTAAGTTAATTGAAATATTTTTAAAAACTTCTTCTTGTGATAGTATTAGCTTATTGCCCGTGGACAAGAACATAAGCGCCAAAAACATTCTTACTAAAGCAAACTTTTTACCAAGGTCGCTTTCTTCTTCAGTATTAATAATTTTGGCTATATCAAAAAAACTTGTTTCTTTATCGTCAAGTTGTATTTTCGATTTAATGCGGTTAAACCAAGAATTGTGCAGTTCTTCTACCGTTTGTTCTTTTCCACTAATATGCTTCAAAAGTTCTTTTGGTAATTGAGCTTTTGATCTCATTTGAATTCTTTGTTGTTTTATTTCGTCCCTCCGCATTCTCCGTCGTTTTAATTTTTCTTTCTTTTGCATTGTTTCGATTATGGCAGACCTCATCGCGTCAAATAATTCATCTTTAGTGGAAATTAGCATTTTTGGCTGAATGGGTTGCGGTAAGGTCTTTGGAATTATTCGAGAATGTTTTTCCCGGAATTTCTCTAATTCTTCTTTTTTTTGAATTTGTTCTTCTTCTCTTATGATACTCGAAATTTTATAATGATGAAGTACTGCTGATGTTTTGAGAGCGATACCTGCAATTTTATAATTGATTAAATCTTCATGTAGCATATTATCGAAAAATTTATCTACCAAAGATGCTAAATCATAGAACGCAACATTAGATTCTTTTGCGACTTCGCTATCTAATAGCGAATTATAGGGGGGTTTTTGCCAAAATTTCAAATCTAATTTTTGTTTATGAATTAGTGTAGGATCATCTTCTTCGCCAGCAATTAATTCTTCTTCAATTATTTCCTCCACATCTTCCTGTTCTTGAGTTCTATCGATAAATTCTGGATGAGAAGTTACCTTGCTTAAAAGCTTTATAATATCGTTCTTTTTGGACTTAGAAGGGATATTAATCTTATTTTTACTCGCAAATTCTCTTAATTGCTTAACACTCCATTCCGTGAAGGCGTACTTCTTTTCTGAGGCATTCTTTTCAGGAATAATATTACACCTAAAACTTTTAATTATTAATCTTAATTTTCTTCTACATTTGTGGGCACATCTGGAAGTTCAAGTAGCCTCTTGGCTTCTTCTTCCAAATCTACGCTAAAGATATCGGTTATTCCACTTTGTTGCATGGAAACGCCATAAATTCGATCAGCATTTACAATATTTTCCTCTCTATGACTGATTACCATAAATTGTGCTTGTCTCGCAAATTCCTTTATAACTACACTGACTCTGTGCACATTTGGACCGTCTAAAGCGGCATCAATCTCATCCATGATGTAAAATGGAGCAGGATAAAATTCTTGGACGGCAAATATAAAAGATAACGCAACCAAAGTTTTTTCGCCCCCACTAAGGATCTCCAAACTAGAGATACGTTTTCCACGAGGTCGAGCTTCAATACTAACCCCTCCCTCAAACGGTTTATCGGGGCGATCAAGAATCATTTTAGCAGATCCCCCGGGCGAAAGCTTCTGGAAAATGCGCGAAAACTCTCGGTTTATCTCGTGATATGATTTCATGAAGGTTCTAGTTTTTTCCAAATCAATCTTATCAATTGCGTCAAGTATAGATTTCCTTTCGCGTTGAATCGTCTGTCTCCTCATATCAATTTCGTTGAATCGCTCTTTTACAGTATCGTATTGTGTAATTGCCTTTAAATTAACGGGTTCTAGAGCTTTTTTCTTGTTATTGGCAGTAGAAATATCCGATTGCAGACCAGATTCAGATAAATCGTCAGTAACTGGGGGTAATGAGCCATAGTCTTTAGAGCGTTGATACAGCGTTTCAATTTGATCCGTGGTGATAATTTTTTTAGATTCGTAATTATTCAATTTAGAACGTTCCATAGAGTGGTCTGATTTAAGTTCATTCAATTGATTCTGATAATTTTTTTGTTTTTTCCAAGATATATCCTTTCCTTGAATTTCTTTGTTTATCTCTTCTTGCTTGAGGCTCCTTTTATCGTTTTCTTGGTTTAGATCGTTTTTAACCTTTTCAATATCTTTTAATATGGAATCAACTTGTTTTTCGGCATCTTTGATATCTTCGTGCAAGGATATAATTTTTTGTTCTCTTTCCTTATTTTTGTTTAATTCGTTTAATTTAGCTTGGGATTTGTGAAGATCTTTGTTTAATTTATTTAATTTTTTCTGAGCTCTCTTCTGGGCGTCTAACTCTTTGTTTTTATCCTCATGCATTGAATTTATTATTTGTTGTACCTCGTCAACTTTCTTTTGTACTCCGTCTACCTGAGAGTTAAGTCCTTCTGTCTCTTGATTACAACTTGTAATGCTTTTGCTTGCTTCAACATTTTCCTTAGATAAATCTTCAATTGAATTTATAATCATCATTACATTTTCAAGGCCCCTTAACTTATCCATGGTTGTTTCTAAATTCTTGTTCTGTTCATCAATTTGTGTTCTTAACTTTTCAGTACTTTCCCAAAAGTTGTCTTTTTCAGAAAGACGGGCTTCTATTTTTGAAATTATTGCGTCTTGCTCTAGCTTAAGATTCTTTATATTTTCTTCAGTATTGATTATAACATTTTTCTTCTCTTCTATATTACTATTTAATTCTTTTATATTACTTTCAATTTCAATAATATCGTCGTAAAACGATTGGATACCTTGTAATTCTTGTAGCTTCTTTTGCAGCCCATCTAATTCTATTTGTTTGCCTTCAATATTTTTTTTAATTGTCGAAATATCGTCCCAATAAATGTTTTTTAACTGCTTTAAATTTTTAATCTCAGCCTCAAAGTTTTCTTTTTGCTTCTCTTCTACCACCAAGTTCCTCTGCTCAAGTTCATTTTCAGATTTCTTAATTTTTTCATTAATTTCGCTAATTCTTTTATTAATATCTTCTAGTCTTTTATTACAAGCAGAAAGATCTACTGAATCGTGGTTATTTTGAGTGCTAATCACGCTTAATTTTTTGTCAATAGCATTAAAGTCGTTATTTTGAATATTAATATTTTCAGTGATTTCTTCGAGTTGTTTATATAAATCTTGGCTTTTCGACATAGTTAACTTTCTTAACGAAAGATATACATTTTCAAGGATCTCCATTAAATCTTGTACAAAGCTATCAAAGGTTGAGGTAGATTCTTGTATCTCCACATCTGCTGATTCTTTTACTTTATCTATTAATTGGTCTATGGTAGAATCAATGTTATCAGTAAAGAGTGCTAAAGTTTGAAGGATAGATTTAAGAGTTTCAGACATTTCAGAAGCATCAGATCTTTCTTCAACTTCAGAGCTAACTCCTTCAATAGTTTTCATAATATCAATTATATCTAAAACAAATTGTTTAAAATTCGTTCCACTGGTTTCGATAGCTTCTGCGTTTGATTGTTGAATGTTGCCCTTTATTGATTCAACGGATATATTGATGTTTTGAGTTAACATATTTAAAATCTGAAGGATTCCTGTAATATCTTCTGTGTTTCTTTCGTATTCTTCTTCTGTACTTTCAATCTTCAACAATAAATTATCTTTTTCGGTTGAAAGTTCCCCCATGCGTCTTTGAATATTTTCTTTTTTCTTATTCAAATTTTGTGATTCTTTGTCTGTTTTAGTAAGGTTACCGCTTAAAGTAGACGATTTTAAATCCAATTCACGCTTTTCGCGTTCAAGATTTGTAAGTTCTTTTTTAATTAATTTTAATCTAGTATTGATATTTTCAATCCTAGATTTGTTATCATAGATTTCATTTACGATAGAATCTTGTTTCATTAACAATAATTCTAAATTTTGTTCATTTTTTCTATAAGTAGAATCTTCTTCTTTTGCTTGTCTTCTAAACTCGTTAATATCTTTTAGTAAAGTATCTCTTTTTTTCAGCAATTCTTTTAAAACTTCTTCTGTATCTTTTCCTTTACTAAGGTTTTTAATTTTATTTTCAGTAGCTACTTTTCTCAATTTTAATTTCTCAATACGGTCACTATTCATTTTAATTTCTGTATTTAATGAGGATAGCATAGAGTTGAAATCGGCTATTTTCGAATTTAATTGGCTCTTTTCATCTCGTAATTCATTTATACCTTTTTCTAATTCTTTCTGGTTATCATTTTCCTTAGAAATTTTTACATTTAAGTTAGCTACTTCTTTTCTTATAATTTCTGCTTCCTTTTTTGTGCTTTTTATCGCTTCCTCTACACTCTCAGAATCTCCCTTCAATTTATTAAGCTCTGCTTCTAACTTTATTTTCTTCTCTTCATTTTTTTTAATGTTTTCTTTTAGAAACTTTAATTTGGCTTTATTTGAGGAAATGCTCTGCTTGATCGTTGAAATTTCTCGATTAAGTGTCGATTTTGTGTTGTTATTATTTTGGATTTTAGTCTCAATTTCTGCTTGATTTTGTTGTTTACTCTCGATTTCGCCTTTAGTCTCTTCAATCAAGTTATCTGTTTCCATTATTACCTTTGATTCTGACTCTATTAAAGAATCGTAAGTCTGACCCTCTTCAAGTTCCATTTGTAAATTTTCTAAGGTTTTTATCTCTTGAGTTAGTTTTTCTATTGATTTTTTAAAATTTTTTAAAGAAGTTTGATTCGAAGATTGTTGGGTTTTTAATAGAGTAATATTTTCGGTAATGACTTCTCTTTCTTTTTCTTTCTCAGATATTGTTTTTTGTATGTTTTCCATAACTAAGGTTTCTTGTTGTAGCAACTCTTCTTGTCTTGTTAATTTTTCCTGCAATTCTTCAATAATATAATTAGATTCCTCTATTTTAACCTCCAATTCTTCCTCTTCTTTCCTCAATTTTGAAATCTTTAAAGCGATCAATTGAGCATTGTAATATGAAACCTTTTCATCTAGTTCCTTCCAAGCTAAAGCATCGTTTTTTTCTTTTTCAACTTTTTTAAGTTGAGAAGACACTTCTTTAAAAATTGCTTCAAATTGCCCTAGATCACGCTCGGCTTTTTCTAACTCTTTCATCGTTGCGTCCTTCATTTCGTCGTACTTCTGAAGGCCAATTAGATTTTCAATGAATAATCTGCGACCCACTTCGTTCATATGAGTCAATTCCACGATTTTTCCTTGCAAAACAAATTGGTTGCTGCCATCAGGATCTACATTAGCTACAGCTAAAGCGTTAAGAATTTGTTGACGGGTAGCTTTTTTCTCATTCATTTTATAGCCGCCACCACCTCCTCTTTGTATAGTTCGACTAATTTCAAAAGTATCAGTTCCGCCTGGAAATATTTTTTCGGAATTATCAAAATATAGAGACACTGTGGCTCTATTTGAAGGGTTTTTACCTCGAGAGCCAGCAAAAATTAAATCTTCAAGACTTTTGGCTCTCATAGTTTTCTTGCTTAATCTACCTAAAGCAAAAGTTAATGCGTCAATAATATTGGATTTGCCGGCCCCATTAGGCCCTACGATGCATGTAAACCCTGAAGAGAGCCTTATAGTTACCGTACGATCTCCGAAGGATTTAAATCCTGTCATCGAAATTTTTTTAATATAGGTCAAATTAAAATTTCCATTTCTTTATATTTTATTTTAAAATTAAAGAATACATTCATGTATTTATATACTAATACTTAGCATTTAAAAAATAAGGTTATGGTTTTTTATTTTGCTACATTTTTGAAAAATCTAAAGTTATGAGCATAATTGATATTTTAAAAAAATGTATTTATTAAAAATTTTGTTTATTAAAAATTGCGTCTAAAATGCTTTTTAATTGCTGTGGATTTATCACCATGAAATAAAAATTGTAGTTTAAGATGTTGTCGTTAAATTTTCTATAATCGTTAAAGTTATTTTTTTTAGAGGCGTTTAAAATTCCAATGTTTCTAAGAGTCGTAATCAAATTTTTAAATTCTTCCATATCTTTTTCGTAATCAATTGATTCACACGAAACAAAGTAAAGATCTTTTAGTTCCTTTATAGTTATGTAAAGGTTTGAGTTTTTTAAGAAATGATTCGATAAATTGTCTAAAAAGATTATTGTTAGTAATTCTGCTTCAGAAATATAAGAAAGCATGCTAAACTCGTCTGTAACTTGAAGCGAATCGAACTGATTTCTAAGGATTTCAGAGATTTCTAGATTGTTTAAACTAACTTGCTGATTTAATACGGGATAAAGCTCCCGTAGTATTTCGATCCCTTTTCCTGGAACTGGCACATAATGCTCGAAAATTAAATCTGTTATAAATTCTACTAATTCTTTGTCAATTTCACGCAAAAAAGTTAAGGAGACTCTTTGTTTTAGAATGTCGAAAAGTTCCTTATATGAAAAATAATTTAATTTTTTCTTTAAGTCAAATTCACTTAAAAGATCTAATGTTGAGGGTTTTAAAGCCTGATTTACGGTAGCTAGAACGTTCACGCTCGTATCTTTACCGTATTGTAATAACTTTTTGAAGATTTCTGGCTCCAAATGCTCGATATTGTTAAAAATGAATATAAGGTTGTGATCAACTTTTCTACATGTTAGTTTAAATAGATTCCATAAATTTGATATATTCGAACTTATAATGCTTTTAAAATTAAAATTAGTATTTTGATTTTGACCAATTTTAGTTAGTAAAGAAATAATAATTTCCTCTAGATTTTTTTCCCTACAATCAACTTGGATGTTTAAAAATTCGGTGTTCAAGTTCGATAAATCTCTAATAACTTTATTTATAATAACTTGCTTTCCAATTCCTTGAATTCCTTGATATAAGATAGATAAACTAAAATCATCTGAAAATGAATCTTTTAGAATGGAAAATAGAGATTTTTCTTCTCTATTGCGATACAATATTTTGGGTGGGACATAATGTGTGTCAAATAAAGCTCGAGGACCTACATAACTACTATTATTAATCCTTGGTGTTGATATCATTTTTATTTTTATTTTTTATTTTTTATTATTATTTTAAATTTTTATATATAAACCCCTCGGGGGGATAGGTCATTGGAACTAAAAGATTTTCAAAAATTAAAACGTAAAACCAGTTATCCATTTAGAAAAAAATTAGAATTTAATTTTAAAAATTTGATGCTTAATTTCTTACATTATTATTTTTCTTACTTTTAATGAGTTCTTATCAATAATCTCCTTAAATCGCAATTTTCTAAGCTTTTTTGGAAAGTCTAAATTAATCTCGTCGTATACAAATCCACTGGAATCAATAGGACCTTCAACTACTCTTAACTTAGATGGCGAAATATAATCTTTCACAAACGAAATTATTTTACTTTGTCCAGGAAATTTTCTTTTTAATAAACTTCCATAAGTATTACAAGCTACTACAGGAATTCGATTTTCAAGCGCGCGTGCTTTTAAATATATTTCCCAGTTTTGGATTCCCTCCGCTCTGATTTGTGTAGGGGAGAATAAAACCTCAGCTCCATTTTCAGCAGCCACCCTGGGTGTTTCAAAGAAAGCCATGTCAAAACAAATTAAAATTGCAAAATAAATTTTATTAAAGGGAAATAACACTAACTCTTTTCCAGGCTCAAAATTTTGTCTTTCGTAAGAGTATAAATGGATTTTATCTTGTCTACCAATCTCTTCTCCGTCTTTATCAAAATAATAACTAGTAATTCTCGGTTTGATAGAATTTTTCCTTCTTTCCCAAATAGCTCCTGAGATTATACTTATACCGTACTCTTTTGCTAGATTTTTAATAAAGTTGTAATTATTTCCTCTTTCTTTTTGTAGGTTTAGTTCTTTTCCGTTTGTTAAATTGACCCACCTTTCTGGTAGGCATACGATGTCGCAGTTGTCAAATTCTTTAATTAATTTTTTTAATATTTCTTCTACTTCAAAATAGCATTTATCTCTTTCTTGGAAAACTTCTGGTTGAATACACGCAATCCGCATAGTTAAACTTTACCAATATAAAATTTTTTATTTATATCAATAATTATATCAAAGAGTTCATCCAACTTAGAGATTTCATAATCGGGTTTATATTCTTTTGGAATCTTTTCACCTGTTATATTGGTATCGTATTTACCACCACGATGTATGTATACACTATGAATGTCGTTTAGTTTAGCCGGCACTATATCTTTATATATATTATCTCCAATGTAAATTGTCTCGTGTCCTTTTACATTGAATTTTTTTAGGCAGTACGAGAAAAGTTTTGGGTTTGGCTTTCTAATCCCGATTTCATCTGATATAACGACTAAATCAATTAATTCGTCAATATCAAGCCTCAATATCTTTTCGTATTGCTTAATAGGGATCCCATCCGTTATAATGGCTGTTTTAATAGAATTCTCTTTAAGTTTCTCTAAGCAACTTATTACATCGTCGTATAACTTTATATGCTTAATTTTTTGAGCGTGATAAGCCATTACAGCAGCGGCAATATATCTAACCTGGTCAATGAATGAAATAGAAAACTTTTCAAGCTCGTTTAATCTTCTAATAAAATAATTATAATGTTTCGGAGAATTACTTCCGTATTCTTTAACGATTTCATCGATCAATATGAGGGCTTTTTGGCGATCAATTTTTAACCCGAAGTTTATCATCGCATCTATACCCTCAATTCTTGCTCGTTGAGAAAGCATCGTGGAATCAAAAAGGCAGTCATCCAAATCAAATCCTACTAGTTTTATAGGACACATAATCTTTTTCGGTTTAACCTTTTAGTTTTATTTTATTGAAATATTAATACAATATATTTTACACTACAGTAATAGATGACTATGTAAGATAAATTTATTTATCCTTACGAATATATAATTTTTAATATTAATTTATTCTAGGTAATACTATAAATATATTAGCCATAAAGATATTGAAAATATAACACTTAATGGAGTTTAATTAATTGAAACCCGTCGTTGCATTATCTTATTTCCATCGAAAAATCGGTCCACTAGTTTTTTATTCCTATCCAGATAGTATGCTAGACGAGCAGCTTTCAATCAGAATCGCAAATATAATGGATCAAACAGTCAGTGAAGGGTTCTTCACCCACTCGTTCGAGAAAAATAACTCAAACAATTATTACTTCGAGATTTCTTCAGACTGGGCACGGGGTAATAGAGATATGTTAATGGTTTCGATTATCTTCGATGAACAGACTACTCCAGAAATTGAACAAATTGTGCACAAATTATGCTTAGAATTTTCAGAAAAGCTTTTAAAAACTGAAGAGATTTTTTCAGCATTTTACATCTCCGACATTAATAACTTTGAAGAAGAAGATAAAGAGGTTATCTACAAATACAATGCGTTGGTTAAACTATGGGTTCAAGAATTATACTGGAATGTACTTGAAGATACAAGGGAAAAAAGCGAAGAAGAAAAGATTGCAACGCTATTGAACAAAAAACACATGTTCTTGACACTAAAAAGGTTATCCAATGGTCCAACTACGCTAGAAGGATTAAGAGAATGGTACAACCATGCCTTTCCAGAATTAGATTTTAAAAAATTAATGGATACGCTTGTTAGAAAACAGTTTATTTTCATAAATCAGATTGGAATTGTAGAAAAGTATGTGTTACTACTAAAAGAAGTTAATGCCGAAAGAATCCCTCCCGATAGCGTCATAGAATACATCGACGAAAGTCCCGAACTAATTGAACCCGAATTAATAGAGTTATTACTTCCGAAAGTCCAAGAATATTTTAGTATTTATGAGAACAAAAGTAAGAAAGAATTAGAAGAAGATACCTTTACATTATTTCAAATTGTGTCTGACCCTAAAAAATATAACGTGCTTTCAGAATTAAGGCACGGGCTAATAGCTAGCGATAAGCTACCAAAATTAGTCTCCAAGACGACTTTAGACCATTTAAATACTTCGTTAAAGTTTCTAAAAAAACACGATATTATCGAAGAATTAAAGTTTAAAAACGAGAGTTACATCTTTTTAAAATCAAATATCCAAATAACTACTGCTTTCCCCGGATATTTAAGAAAATCTTTGTCGAAAGAATCTAAACCCATCATAGCAAAAAAGCAAAAACCAAAAGGAAAATAATATGAGTAAAGTCGACGATTCTCTCAAAGATATAAAGTATTTACTAGGGAATATGGGTATGGACATCTTTTTTGCCATCGATAATGGAGCAAAAGATTATGAGACTATAAAAATCTTCTCTGGACTTCCAATGGCTTGCGTTAAGGGACGATTACCAGTTCTCCTCGACCTCCTACTCGTTGTAAAAAACGATGATGGCTACTTTTTAACTAATAAAGGATTAAATTTTAAAGCTCAGATCGAAAATAACCATTAATTAAGATTTAAATTTCAGATTGGGGCGACAACGTCATCGCTAGAGCTTAGCTCTTATCTATTGTCATAAGTTCATCATTAATCTAAATTCTTACTTTTATTAAGGTTGTTATTAGTTAAATTTTTTGCCCTATGGTACTTCCTTTCAAAGTAGCCAGGCGTCTTTAAACCACCACATTCGTTTATTAATTTCTGTAAACCCCCCTCTTCTTTTATCCGATTTTTTAATACATTGTATTTTTGGAGGGTTAATTCTTTTCTTTCTAAAAGATAATCTAAAATAGCAAACGCTTCCTCATTTTCCGTACAACGCCTAATGAAATCGATTGCACCAGGATTTCGTAAATCCTTGCGATAATTGTTAACTTGAACTAACTGTGGTTCCTCATCGGATCGTTCAATCTCGTAATCGACTGCCTTAATCTTTAAAGATTTCTTCTTTTCAGATAATTCGCACATTAGTCTAGGAAATTGGTGCTTTAGTTCTGCTTTGTCGTACGACATTTCCAAACCGTCCTCATTAATAACATCTATATTCTTCTCTAAGTTTTTAAGCACCTTCTCTTTTTCCTTTTCTTCTTTTATCTTTTCGCCGTTTTTGTTTTTTCTCGTTTTCTCCATTTGTAAATCGATTTCTTGTAGTAGTAAATTCTATGAGAGTTTGTTAATTATAAAAATCCAATTAAAATTATAAAAATATCTGTTAACAAAAATAGAAAAATATTAACTTATGCGCCCTTCGAAATGGTATCTATACCCGCTGGGGTTAAATCTTAGCAATTATAGAAATTGTAATAAAAATTTAACTAAATTTATTAACTACAGATAAAAGATGTGAATATTTTAAATATTATTACCAATTCAAAAAGCCAACAAAATAATAAAATTAATTAATTTTACATAATTTCAATATTTATTAATATTGGATTGCTATTGGAGAATGCCTAAATTGACTAAATCTGGATATAGTTATATAAAAGAAACATTCGAAAAACACGAAACTGGATATCAAACTAATCATTGGGAAAGAGGAATCAAATACAGAAAGGGAAAGTCTGTCGAACGGGTTGAAAGACCGACTAAATTGCATAGGGCACGAACTCTTGGCTATAAAGCTAAACAAGGCTACATAGTTGTTCGAGCGAGGATCAGAAAAGGGGGAATGCACAAGGTTCGGCCGAAACGAGGTAGAAAACCTCGCGCGATGGGTGTCTCTAAATATACTACCGGTAAAAATTTACAATGGGTCGCTGAAGAACGCGTACAACGTAAATATCCCAACATGGAAGTACTCAATAGCTATAAAGTATATGCCGACGGTCGAAGTTGGTATTACGAGGTTATACTTGTAGATCCATCGCATCCTGTAATAAAAGCAGACCCAAAAATTAATTGGATTTGCGAAGCACCTCATAAAAGGAGAGTTTCCAGGGGTTTGACCTCTTCGGGAAGAAAAGCTCGAGGGTTACATAAAAAAGGATGGGGGTCTGAAAAGACACGTCCGAGCTTAGGCGCAAATAAAGGTCGTGGTAAATAAATCGGTTTTTATCTAAATTTATCCTTCTTTTTCAGTAAACATATTGTTTTGATTCTTTAATTCTATTAATTGGAAGTCAAGTTTTAAAATTTTTTCATAATTCCAAATCAATTAATCAAAAGAAATTATTATTAGAATACTAGTAAATTTTGATTTTGAAGTCGTTTGGTGTACCAGTTTATAATTTATTGATTGAGATTGTCATTCCGCCGTCTATAATTATGTTTTGGCCAGTTATGTAGTCAGCTATTGGAGAAGCTAAAAATAGGGCGAGATCTGCCACCCATTTGGAATCTCCAATTTTGTCTATAGGAATTTTAACACCTCTCGTTTCTAGGAACTGACGAATTTTTCTTGGGTCGTTATCATATATTGGGGTAAGGAACACTCCTGGCGATAAAGCGTTGACAGTTATATCAACTGGGCCAAGTTCCAAAGCCCAAAGTTTTGTAAACGCAATAACAGTGGCTTTAGAAGCGCTATATATACCTAACATTGGATTTATTCCATTCGCAGTTCCAGCACAGGATGCAATATTGATAATTTTAGCCCGAACTGGTTTAAATTGCCTTTGGCTTTTCATTTTTCTAAAGAAAGTCTTAGTCACATTCCAAGTACCTTTAGCGTTGATCCCCATAACTTTATCATATGTTTCTTCTGATGCAGAGAGCGATTTATAGGCACCACCATCAATTCCAGCGTTATTAATCAATATAAATACGTTATCAAACCTTTCAAACACTTGCTTTTTCATTCTTTCGACTTCTTCTAACTTTGAAATATCTGCCTGAGCGAGAAGTATTTCCACATTATTATCTTTTAAAACCAAATCACGCGTTTCTTCAAGACCCTTCATGTTGATATCGTTTAATACTAAATTTGCCCCTTTATTGGCAAAAGTTATAGCCATTTCTCTTCCAAATCCGCTTCCAGCCCCTGTAATTAAGACGACTTTTTTTATTAAAAATTTATCTTCTGACATTTTTCTTTACATCTTAAAAATATAGAATTATAATTAATAGATTAGGTTTATTCTGCATTGATTTAAATTTTTTTTAAAAATCCTCGTTTCATAATATAAATTATTTTGTTTTATCTTTTTATTCGAATAGAGGCTAAGGGCTAAATTATCGGTTGCTGTAAAGTTAAAAAAATTAGTTAAAATAAATTTATGATTTAATGATGTTTATATCCTATCCAAACAAACCTTTGCTTTTTTTATAGAGTCCGACGATTTTCATGGCGGATGGCGTTTCAAAGGCGATTTCCACATCGATAACGGCTGGTTTTTTAGAATCTATAGCTCGTTGTAAGGCTGGTTTAATATCATCTGGTTTAAGAACTTTTTCCCCATAGCAACCAAAACTCTTGGCGATTTCAGCGTATTTGATCGGCGGAAAATCAACATCACAATATCGCTTGTTTAAATTCCCTTTTTGTCCGCTTTTAATCATACCCCAACAGCCATTGTTAGCTATCACGATAATTATAGGTAGGTTTAATCTGACCGCAGTTTCTAGTTCTTGTATATTGAACATAAAACTGCCATCTCCAGTTAGACAGACGACCATCTTATCCGGTTTAGCCATTTTAACTCCAATTGCATAAGGTATGCCTACGCCGAGATGTCCCATTGAAATTGGATAAAATGTAGATCGAGGACTACGATGTTTGTAGTTGATATATTTGTACGAAAATACTACGATGTCGCCACCATCAAGAACAATCTGAGTATCAGGGCTGATGAAGTCAAACAATTCATATACCAACCTTTCGGGTTTCATAGGTAATTTGGTAGATTTTAACATTTTTGGAATTAATTGAGCATCGTTTTTGCGTATTTCTTGTAAGTAATCATTCCATTCGGACCACTCGGAAACTTTTTGTTTTGGAAGGTTCTTTTCCATTTCGTTTAATAATTGGTTAATGACGGCCTTACAATCTCCAATAATATTAACTTCCGGAAACCTATTTTTTCCAATTTCGTTTGGATCAATGTCGACTTGGATGATTTTTTGAGCTTGATTCCAGATAGGAGGGGCACCGTAAAGAATTGAATAATCCCACTTACACCCCAGAGACAATATAACATCAGATTCAGATGCTGCAGTACGATAAGCGTTCGAAATTAAATAAGAATCCAAGAAAGTTTTATTATCATTTCCCATTGAGCCAATGCCGTTAATTGTTGTCCCAGTTGGAATCATATAGGCTTGCGATAACTTTTTTAACTCTTCGGAGGCTTCGGAGGCAATTAAGCCTCCACCAGCTATTATTAATGGTTTATTGGCAGTTTTTAAAACTTCAACGGCTTTACTAATTTCTTCTGGGTGCCCGTAGGGCCTGTGAATTGGTCTATATTCTTTTGGTTCCCTAATATTTTTAATATCTTCTTCAGTTGCAGCTCTAACTAAAGCAGTTTCTCTAAGTTCAAGGAAAACGGGTCCTCGTCTTCCCGAAAGTGCAATTTTCATAGCTCTCTGGACGGCGTGAGGGATTTCGTTTGGTTCTTCTACTTGAATTTGTGCTTTAGTGATTGGTCTCATTAAAGCGAGCTGATCGATACCTCCTTGTAGTATACCTGTATCTTCAAACATACGCCCAATTTGCGCGCCAATTACTAACATCGGAATCGAGTCTGCGTTAGCTGCGGCCACAGCTGGAACTAAGTGAGTTACACCAGGCCCAAGAGTCCCCATACAGACGCCAATCTCCCCCGTTGCTCGTGCCCACACATCTGCCGCGTGTCCTCCGGCTTGTTCGTGGCGCACCATAACTGTGTCTATACCTTCTTCGCGCCCCCATCGTTCTACGGCGTCATAAATTCTCAACAGTTCTCCGCCAACGATACCGAAGATTTTGGTAACGCCTTCCTTCAATAAGCATTTAACCAGTAAATCTCCGCCATTTAATATTTGTTTTGACATAAATAAACATTATTAAAAATAAGAATTAAATATTGCTATATGTCAAATTAAACATAATTGAACGAAAGTTTCAAAAAGAGATTAATTCTAAATAGAAGCCAAGAGTTTTTTTGGTGTCTAAATAATCGAATTTCACTTTTCCAGCTTTTCCGGTTTGGATAACATCGATGTTATATTGGTTTTTAAAATATTCAATTAATTCATCCGCGTTCTTGGTGTAAGCGCCGAGGTGATGTAGCCCCTCGTTACCTTCTTTAATAAAGTCTAAATAAAGGTGGTCTCCGTTTGAATCTAATATTTCTACGATTTCGAATTGCTTTCCTCCGAAGTTCTGCATCACCTTTTTCATTTGAAATGTAACTTCCTTTCCTTCATATAAGACTGTAGAACTCTGTTCGACGATGTTTAGTTTAGTTTTAAAATCCATGACGCCACCGAATATTTTAGCAGCGCTTTCGATATCTTTTACGACTATTCCAATTTGGTCGAACTTTTCAAGCTTTATTTCAGACATTTAATCTCACTTGTTTTCTAACTTTTTTTATTTAATCAATTTAATTATTTTATCTATTTATTTATTTATTTATTTATTTAATGCTTTCGGCAAAATCTAAAGTCCCAGTTGGTTTTTGGAGCAGGAATTCACCCTTGAGAATCATCAATTTTAGTTCTTCTGCTAATTTAATTGCTCCGAATCTATCCGATTGTCTTAAAACGATTGGAATTTCGTTTCCTTCGAACTCAATCGATTTTAGGTCCAACTTAAAAGCGTCGGGACACAATCGAACGCATGTACCGCAATTAAAGCACCTAGTCCTATCAATTGCTGAGATAACTCCGTCTTTTATGATGAACGCGTTTGTCGGGCAGTAATCGATAGTTTTGCATTCTTCGCAATCTTCACACGCTTTAGAATCGAACTTCATGAAGAAATTGTTATCCCAAACATTGGCGTAGGTGATTTCTCCCACTTTTTCTCTTCCGACAAGGCTTAAAATAGTTAAATTAACATCTTTATCCGATTTTATTATGTTATCGAATATTTCTTCGTTGAGAATTGGAATTGGCAAGGCTATGCTACAGATAGGCTCTAGGCCGTCCGATGTTTTAAACGCACCCATGTATTCTGGCTTCATTTGAATCATTGGAGCTATAGTCATCATGTTTGGTTTTGCGACATAGTTACGAGTTCCAGGACCAATAAGGTAACCCATGCTACCGTTAACTAAGAGCGGCGAACCTACACCGAAGGACTGAAATTTTGGGTCGTTTTGAAATGGATTTAAAGCGCCACATCCAGAAAAGGTAAGTTCTGTTTTATTTGCTTCAAAAGGAAGGCAAGAAAATATGGTATCAACTTTATAAGATTCACAATTAAGCATTGCGTTGTAATTTTTTATAGCTTGCCTTGTGCCTATTAACTTTGCATATTGCATTTCTTCTAAAGTCATTACTTTTTCGACTTTTTCTCCTTCGCTACTTTTTGCTACGATTTCTACCGTTTTCCCTTCGACGAGTTCTCTAAAAAGAGAGCCTCCACAATAGCTATCTCTGTCTTGACTTTGAGCAGTCCCATATACTATCAAATCGGCAATACCTAGATACTCGTTCGGGCACGGTCCTGGAAACGCAGGAATTCCATTTATAGAAATCTCAGTAAATTTTCTTAATGTTTTAGGTGCGACCAGCCTGAACGAAAAAACCCCCATAATTCCGCTCATTAGACCTTTAGTGGCCGTAGTAATCACATCTATGTCTTCAAATTTAATGTGCTCGCCGTTATCTAAACGATTGATAAATTCCTGAACTGTGACAATGTTTGCAGTTCCGGTATTAATCTTCCTTCTTATATCAGAAAGCTTTCTTTTCTTAGGCAATAGAACCACTCATAATATAAAACGCTTTATCATGTAAAATATTTATCTTAATAAAATTTTTTTTATTTAAAAAATACTTTAAATTCTTAAAAAGCTACATTAAATTCGAAATCTTAAAATAGAGGTTTAATTCTAATTGTCTTACTTTGAATCTAGGTTAAAAATAAATATAAACGATTTCGCCGAGATTGAAAGAAAATTAAAATTCTGTCAAGAATTACGGATAACCAATTTAATTTTAGAACCAAAAAATGACATCTTAAAGCTCAATTCAGAGTTTAAGCAGCGAATTAGTAAAATTTCGACTCTGAACCTCTACTATCGCATTAATTTGAGGCCAAATAGCCTAAACGACCTAAAAAAACGAATACAACCTTACAATAATTTCTCAGATATTATTTCGGTGGAATCTATGGATAAAAACATTCAAATTCAAGCTGCTAAAGATTCTCGAGTGGATATAATCTCATTTTCAGACCAAAATATAATCAAGACAATTTCTCCAGGAATTATTTCCCTTACAAAACAAAACAAGTCTTTCATAGAATTTTCGCTAGCACCAATAATGACGAGAAATCAAGCAGTTCAATCAAGGTACTTAAGGAGTTTATATCGTGCAGTTCAATTAGCAATGCAATTAAAAGTTAACTACATTATAAGTGGAAACTTTGACGACCTCTTCAAACTAAGACATCCTAGGGCTTTAATTAGCGTTTGTCATACATTGTTGAGCATGCCTTTATTGAGCGCCAAGAAAGCTTTTTCTGAAAATGTGATAACCTTAATAAATCGCGTACATGCTCGTCAAGACAAGAACATCATCGAATCTGGTGTAAAGTTATTAAACGAGGGTGAGCTGTAGTGGTAAAAAAAGAAAGAAATAGGTACATTCTATTCAAAGTAATTACAAAAGATAACTCCGATTTGGACCAAAGAGAGGTTTTAAACGCTATTTGGCAATCAATTTGGAAATATTTTGGATTGAGAGAAGCAAGTAAGGTCGGCTTATGGCTGTTAGATATAGATTTCAAGGAAGGTTTTGGCGTCATTCGGTGTTCTCATAACACGAAGGAAATAGTTATTTCGGCAATAACTCTGATTACTGAAATATCTGGCAAAAAGGTAATTCTATCTCCAATTAAGACTTCCGGAACGATTCGTAGCATAAAGACTTTAAAAAAATTAATGGCAAATAAAGGATAAATTAATTAGATATAATAATCATTAAAAAAGAAAATGAAAAAACCAAGCCTTACAGTTGCCCAAATCAAAGAAATTGACGAATCTTTTAACTTAAATTTGAATATTTCATTATTACACATTAAAGAGAAACACAAATACCGTTATTTATTAATTGTCAAATCAGAAACTACCAGATTTGCAAAATTAACAATATACCCTATAAAAAAAGAAAATGTCATAAAGGTTACATTAACGGGTTTAAACCAAATTGATGAGTATATAGAAAACTTCTCTATGAAACTTCATGAATACGAGATCATTCATTCTTCGGGGTTGGTTTTGGTGGAGGGAAAATTATTTTTTGAGTGCTACCTTAATCTTTCATTAAGTGACGAAAAATATAAAGATTTAAAAACGCTTTTGGATAAGAATAAAAATAAATTCAAAGATATAAAAATAGAAGAAATAAGTTTAGCTAAAAGTAAAGTGAATTAATTAAATGAAAACATGGAAAATTTTTCTGAAATTCTCTGATGGTACGGAAAAAGAGATAGAATTATTCGATGCTAATGTATATTTTAATGGATATTTAAAATTAAAAAGGTCTTACTTTTTAAGTTTGGTAAAAGCAATAAAGATGACTAAAAAATATACTACTGGGCACGCGATTGAGAAAATAATTGGGCCTGATGCAAAAGAATGGACTTTAAACGCTTGGATGTTGCTTTTGATCAAAGATAACGAAAAAAAGAAGCCTTTTTGGCTTTTCATTAAAAGAGAGAAAGATTTATCTGGTCTACTAATTGCGATAGGGCCAAAAGCGTTCGCAGAATATAATAATAGCAATTTGCTTGAAGCGAAGCGTGATATAAAGCGATTAATAAATTATATTATAGCGTATTTAAACAAGTTTAATTGTAGCGTCCTACTTCCCAATTATCTCCCTTAAATTGAGATTTTACATCATTATTATAGAGATGAATTCTTTTATTAAAATATAATGAATTATAATATTTGATTAAAATCGTTAATAATTAATTAAGTAAAGAAAAAATATTAAATTCAATTTTAATTATCATTTTTAATAAATGCTAAATTGAACAATTCAAAAAGTGGCTATAGAACTTTGAAAAAAAACACAATAAGATTATTAACTCTAATTGTCATAACTCAAATATTCCTGAGCTCTATATTTTTATTAACAAATGGCTATGGAGATCCAATCGAAATTAAAGTAGGTTTTGGAGCTGCCCCCGTTATAGACGGGATCATTGATGGCACTACGGGTGAGTGGGATCAAGCCAAGAAGGAAAATATTAACTTATATCCCAATATAAACGTTCCAGAAAACGGATTGGCAATTGACTTATGGGTCATACAAGAGGGTTTAAACTTATATATATTAGTACAATTTGACTTGCAAGATCATGGTTCTAGTGAATACGATAACGAGTTCATAGGAATTTTAATTGCGGATGAAGGTTCTAGCTCTAATTTTACTGACGCTAAAATTGTTCAATATTTAAACATAAGTGAGAACACTTTTAAATATCTAGATTACCATATTAATGATACAGAGTACGAAGAAGATATTACGTCTAATGGAGCCGGAGCAGCTAACTTAGAGGAAAATCAAATAACATATGAATTTTCAATGCCGGTTAAAGATACTGAAGATCAAGTTCAAGATGTTTATTTAAATTATATTAGGAATTATGATTTCAAAATTGTGTTCGGAAAAACAGCGCTTTACCCAGATGGAATTATGATTTCAAATATAGTATCAATATATTTAGAATTTAAACCGGGAGGTCCTGACATCTCGTTGGGTGAAATAATAAAGACTACATCAATAATCGTTATTTTCAGCACAATTGGCGCTCTTTATATTTTTTATATATATCGAATAACTCAACTCAAGAAAGAAATCAGAAGGATAAGGAGATAACATGTCAAAAATTAATAAAAATAGTGTTAAATCACAACCAACTAAAAAGAAGGAAAATATAGAAGAAAAATTCGCATACCGTTCAGTTATTCTCTCTGCGATATTTGGAGGGCTATTTTTTACAATTTCAATTTTATTAAATGGAGAAATAATTACATTATTTCAGGGTGATAACCCATTTTTGTTAGCTTTAGATATTACTATTAAAGTTCTCGTTATTCTAATATTTAACATTTTAATCATGGTTAGTCTTGGAAATTACAAAGAATTAACGGGCAAACCAGTAGATTTTAAAATAATAGGACTGTTATTTTTCTTTTCGTTAATACAAGCATTTAGAAATTCGTTGGTTTTCTCCTTTACGTTTGGAGGTCTATTAATTATCGTTCTTTACTTGTATTTAGTTCAAGACAGCTGAAAGTCATTATTTAATGTTTTAAATTCAAAAATGAAAAAGAATTTACTGTTTATTGGCCACAGAGGGACTAGAATAGATTATGATGAAAATACGTTAAAATCATTCGAAGTAGCGATTAAATCCGGAGCTCATTACATTGAATTTGATGTTCGGAGATTGAACGATGGAAATTTGTTAGTCTTTCATGATGCCTTCATAGACAAGACTATAGTTGGTTCAGTGTATCTAAAAGATTTAACTTACGCTGAACTTAAAAATTATAAAACTAAAATTAGAAATGCTGAAATTCCTCTTTTAACTGAAGTGCTAGATAAACTTGCAAAAAGAACGAAATTCATGATTGAATTAAAAGAAGAAGAAATAAAAGATGATGTAATCAATATGGTGATTAAGAAGGGATTATTAAAAGATTGCGTTATTTGCGGAAGAAATTATGAATTATTAAGGATAATTAAAAAAGAATTTCCTAAATGTCAAGTTTGTTATAATATTACTAAAGGAAAGGGATTAAATTTTAAAAAATTTATAGAATTGGGGAATCAGAAGAATTTACGGTTCATACCAGACATGATAAGTTTAAAGTCAAATTTAATTAAAGCTAATTTTATAGACATTTGTCACGAAAACGGTATTAAAGCTCTTGCTTGGGACTTTATTAAATACGCTAATTCTGTTAAAATAATTAAAGATTTAATTAAACTTCAAATCGATGGGATTTTATTTGATGATCATAAAAATATTAAAATTATAAAAAAGTGGTTAAAAAGAACTTAACTTAATTTCGTTATTTTAGATGTTCCGGGAGGAAGTATAAGGATAATATCGTCTAAAGACAAAATTTTTACCCACTTTTTATTATCCACTTCAGATTTATTAAGAAAGATTGATTTCAATTCCTTTGCTAACTTTCCTTTGGTTAAACCAGATTTTGAAGGTTTAATTAGTATTGAAATGTTTGTTTTTTTTTTAATGGTGCTTGTTGGCTCGCAAATTATTTGCGGATATAATATTTTAATATTCGGATTAGCTCCGTCTTTGATTTCTATGAGCTCTAATCGAAGAGTTAACTCAGTTTTAGCGTCTTTAATTATATTCTTCTTTCCAGAAATCATAAAAGAGCCTTTAGGTAAATACTCGCCAGAAGGAGGTGTTTTCGAAATTTGATTCGCTAAAACATAAAAAACATCAACAACGCCCCAATTTTCTTTCCAAGCTATAGAAAAACTTGCTACGAAGTCAGCCGCCTCCTTAATTGAACTTTCGGGAATTTCATTATTTTCTGGATTTTTAATTATGGTTAGAGGAGAGCCCGAAAAATTTGTGTGAAAAATTAAATCGTAAGGCGTTATATATTTTTTAAATATCGTTTCGTTCGAACTCGCGTCCCTTCCGCCAATTACTAAGAAACCATCTGAAGAAATAAACCACCTAAATTTTTCATACCATTTTTTTGTTGGTTTTTTAATTAAAAAATTCACTTCTAATTCGATTGATTCTTTTTTAAGCTTTAGTTTTTCAATGTTGTGTTTTGTTATTTCAATTGCCGGAAATGTTCCAGTTAATTTCTTTTCTGCTTTTTTACCTTTATAATAAATTAAATTTGCGTTTTCGCCAACTGTTTTATTTAAATCCAAATATACTTCGTTATTGTTAATATCAATTACAACTTGTTTGGTTGCAGGGATAATTTTAACAAAAAATGCTAACTCTTCTAAACTTTCGTTTTTAGCACTTTGTAATTTGGCGTTAATTTCATCCCAACCGTAGCCTTTAGCTTTAGCGTCTAAAATTCCGTCAAATAACTTATGCATGGCATTAAAATTGGCGTATATAAAAGCTCCATATTCGTAATACATGTCTTTTCTTATTTTGAGTTCTATAAGGTATTCTTGTTGATTTCTTAATATTTTTTCTTGAGATTTTATTTTTTTATTTATTGATTGATCTTGTGGCGTTATTAAATTACTGGAATCTATTTTTGAAAAGTATTCGTCAACGGCGTCATTAAAAGAATTTACTTGTTTTTTCTTATTGTTTTTAAAAAGTTCTAATTCAAAAGGGATAACTGAAATCTCTTCTTCGTTCTCATTAAAAACAATCTGTGCATTTATTTCACCAAAAAGCAATTTATTTCTTAAATTTTTGAAAGCGTGAAATAATAAATTCAATTCTTCTTGATTTAAATCGTTGCTGTTTTTAGATTTATCAATCTTTGCCATATGACATATTTCTTCACCATATAATCCTGAAATGTTTATATTTCGTGCTAAAATTCTTACTATTTCACCCTCAAAATTATGTATAATTTCGTTAAAATCATTTTGATTAATAGTTAGAAAATCTATTCCCCTGGATTTTGGAAATATGTATTCTCTATTAGCTAAAATATCCCTATCTCTATATTTACTGTAGCGTTTTGCTATTTTAACAAGGTTTTTATCGTCTAATACTATATAGTTTCCCTTATTGAATAATTCAATTATAAATTTCCAGGGTTTTCCCTCTATATTGCTTAATTCGAATATAATAATTCTATCAAAATTATGTTGATTGATTGCTAATATTCTTCTATTCTTTAGGAGTTTTCTTAGAGACCCGATATACTGACTCGGATATTTTGGTATTGGGTAATCGTAATTAGTAAAATTTATACGCGAATCGTTTTTAACGATTAATATTTTTTTTTCATTTAATTTAGTCTTAATTTTTAAAATTAATATATCCTCAATTTCGTAGATATTAGTAATTTTACCTTGAGTTAGAACTAAATCTAATTCTTTCGTAATAGCAAATACATCGAAATTTGAAAATTTAATATTTTTTTTCATTGTATATTATAATGATTCTCTTTTTTTTTCTTTTATTAAAAAATAAAAATAAATTGAACTAAATCTAATTTACAAAATTTTAATAAAAAAAATAATATTAATAATACTAATTATGGGAAAAAAAGATAAACGACCGAAAAGGGTTAATATTAAAAAAGAAAGGCAAAGACTTATAAAAGAGAAAAAAAAACTACTTCCAAAGCAAGATCTTCAAGTGGATAAAAAAGCGACCAAAAAGATTGATATTCGATTAGAAAAAGAGACAAGATTATATTGGGTAAGAGCGATTTCAGGCGCTTTAAGCGGTTTAATAGGAAGAATGTTGTTTGGTTTGATTGGTTGGTGGTTGTTAATTTGGATGTTATGTTTTTGGTTTATTACGCCATTTTTTGTTAGTTTTATTGTATATAAATACGAATACGATAAAGAGGAATGGAGCTGGAAGAATATTATAAAACCAGGTATTGGAATATTTTTCTTATTATTTATGATTGTTACTGTTATTACACATACATTTTTAGCTTTTCCCTGAATTGAACTATAATTGTATTGTTTGTTTTATTTTCTTCTCAATCTTCCCCTTAGAACTAAAGACAATTTCGTCCAATTTATATATCCTGTTGCAGTAAATGCATTGAATTTTAAGTGGTTTTTCTTCTAGAACCATGAATTCTGTTTCAATTGGTTCATTGGAATTAGAAATGCATGTTTTGTTCCGGCATAAAATTAATTTCTTAATTACTTCAGGGAGGTTTACCTTTTTCTTCTCAATAACCTTATATTCTTCAATTAAAGAGATATTCGCATTTGGAGAAAGTATAGAAATTTGTTGCATTTGTTTTTTGTTGAGAAAGACGCCTTCAATTTTTATAATATCTTTTCTTTGATACTTCTTAGACGAAACATTAACACCAATTGTAATAAGATTTGGAGATTCGTCAAGTCCCGTTAAATTCATAATAGTTAACGCGTATCCGGCGTCAATATGGTCAATAACGGTTCCCTTCTTTAATCTGGCTATTTTTAATTTTTCTTCCAACATTTACTTAATTATTAAAAATTATTTAATTGAAAAATTTTACTAAAAAAAATTATTACTTCAATTTCTTAAATTAATATTAATATCGATATAAAAAATAAAACTGTTGATACAATAAAATTATAAGACAAGTTATCGTCAACCTCCAAATCCAAAAAATCTAAAAGTCCAATAATTACAGCTCCAACTAAGGGAATTAAAATTAAACTTACGGGTTTTAACATATATACTTGTCTTAAAAGCAACAAAGTGATAACTCCAGAGACATAGGCAACGCTCATACCCGCAAATAAACCCTCATAAGTTTTTTTTGTATTTCGAATTTTCTTGCGTCCAAATTTTTTTCCGACTAAATTTGCAGTCATATCAGCAAAAATTGACATCGTCATTGAAGTGCAAATTACCAATGGACCTATAGGTTGAAACATCCCATATAAGATTATTATTGAAAAACAACCAATTCCCATGGATATATGTGGGCCCAATCTCATGTGTCGCTCTTTTTTTCTTAAAATTCGATTAACTGGCTTCAAAGGGTAGAGGTCTGGCCTTAAAATTCTAATAAAATCGGCAGATAACATACCAATTAAAGAGGCTCCAACTAAAAAAACTACCAAATATTGAGTAAAAATCATTTTATTAGCCTGTGTGTTATAGATGGAAAAGAAGATCTCTGAAATGATATTAGGGAAAAATTCTAAAACATATACAAATATGTTTTGAACTAGAAAACCTAAAGTGAAATAAAAAAAAACAATCCCTAAAACAACCAAATGAGTTAATTTTCTATAAAGCTCGTATTTAAATGGAAGAACCTCCGAGAATAAGGAGAAGTCTTCTTTCCAAGGTTTCTCTTTTAAATCTCTTTTAACAATTCGCTTTTCTCTATAAATCGAATAATAAAAAAGAGGAAGAAAAAATATGATGAAGGTTATCATAAAAATATCAAATGGAAATACTATAAAATCAATATTCGAAATGTGTAAAAAGTTGATTGTAATTAAATTGATTGTTATACTAATTATTAGTATTAGAGAGTTTACCAAATTATTAATAAAGGCACCTCTTTCGCCTCTTTTCTTTGCTAAAAAGGCTATATATAATGAGATTACCCCATAAATGTATAAGGTGCCTGTAATAATAAATGATAAAATATTCAAAAATCAACAATCTCCTTAAGTTTTCTTATAGATATTATCTGTGAAATATTAAAATCTTTATTAAAATTGAATTGATAAACAATTAAATTAAAAAAAAATTGAAAATTTGACCTAAAAACGGGTTTCGTCAATATTGGGCATATCAAGTGCGGTTAAAGCTTTTTGAATTTCTTCGTACGGGAGCTCGTAATCTATTAAATTGCCAATCATGTATTCTTTGTATGCTAATAAATCGAAAAACCCATGACCACTTAGACAGAATACAATATTCTTCTTTTCGTTGTTCTCTTTAGCCAATAAGGCTTGATCTATTGTTTCTTTTATAGCGTGAGCAGCTTCAGGTGCGGGTAATATGCCCTCTGTTTTAGCAAACATTAATCCTGACGCAATAACTTCAGTTTGATGGTGCATAACAGACGAGATTATCTTCTTACTTGATAAAATTGAAATTATCGGCGCCATTCCATGGTAACGTAAGCCTCATGCGTGAATTGGGCTAGGAATGAAATTGTGTCCGAGCGTATACATTTTTAAAATTGGAGCTTTTTTCGCCGAATCACCGTAATCCCATCTATACTCTCCTTTATTAACGCTTGGACAGGCTCTTGGTTCTACCCCAACAATCTCTATATCAGGGTTTTTACCTTGGAGTTTGTCTCTAACGAAGGGTATTATTAATCCACCTAGATTAGAACCTCCACCCATACATCCTATTAATACATCAGGTTGAATATCAATTTTGTTAAGTTGAGCTTTCACCTCTTGTCCTATTATCGTCTGATGTAATAGAACAAAATTTACAACGCTACCCAATGAATATCTTGCTTTATCACTTCTCATACTATGCTCTATTGCTTCAGATATAGCAATTCCTAGGCTTCCAGGGTGATCTGGATCGTTTTCATAGTAATATTTTCCAGAATCCGTAAGGTTAGAGGGGCTTGCATGAACTTGTGCATTAAAAGCTCTCATTAATATTTTTCTTCCAGGTTTTTGCAAAAAACTAGCTCGTACCATATAAACCGTGCAATTTATATCGAATAAATTACACCCGTAGGACAAGGCTGAACCCCATTGACCAGCGCCAGTTTCAGTTATCAACTCACTTACCCCATCTCTTTTAGAATAATAGGCTTGAGCTAAGGCTGTATTTGGTTTGTGTGAACCAGTTGGAGATACTGATTCGTTTTTAAAAAAAATTTTAATGTCATCGCCTACTATTCCAAGTTCTTTTTCTAAACCACAGGCTCTATGAAGAGGGGTGGGGCGGTATGATTTTGCAAAAAGCTCCCTTAATTCTTTCGGGATGGAGATTAATGGATCTTGAGAAATTTCTTGAAGTACACATTCTTTTGGAAATATTGCAAAAGCAAGTTCTGGAGGTGCAGGTTTTCCATCCATTGGATTTATTAAGGGCGTCATAGGAGCAGGTAAATCGGGTAAAATATTAACCCATTCCTTTGGTATTTCGTTTGGTTCGAGTAAAATTCTTATTTTATTAAAATCTATCATATCTTATTCCTTTTTAATATTATCTCATCATCTATTTTATATGATGTCTCATTTTAAGATTGGAGCCCAATTATAATAATGCCCAATTGCAAATGCAATTGAAATTTAAAATTCGATGTTTAGAAATAAAAAGAGCGCGAAGTATGGTTTATCCATTGAAAAAGCGTTTTCATGAACGCCAAGGCCACTGCCAACAAAAAAGAATATCTTTAGTAACCATAGATATAAACCATGCTTTTATATAATGATATTATTATTGTCAGAAACTTATAAAGTTAATCCTCTGTGTTAAAAATGTATCTGTTATTTCCCTTCAAAAATATTTGCTAAATTTTTAGCTGCTACCCTCATTACTTTAACGGTCTTCATTAAAGTGTCAATAAGAGTTCCCGCACATACAATTACTAAACGTCCGGCATTACTGACGATAATGTAGCCATCTTCTGCCCTCACAATTATTTCACTTAGCTCTTCTTGAAATAATGTTTTGATTGTTGAGCTTCCGGTCATCAGCAAAGCGCTCGCAAGCCCACAGAATTGATCTCCGTCAACTTTATATTGCGGAAGCGCCGAAAATGCGATCTGGTACCCTTCTACGCTTACGAGAGCAATGGCTTCTATGTCTGCGTTTGAAGTTATAAATGTAATTTGAGGGCTAATTTTTTCAATTTCTTCAGGTCCTATTCCTAATTCGCTTCCAAATTCGATAATACATCACATTCTGGGGTAATTTTTTAATTTATTTGAATTTAAAGATTTTACAATATTTTTATTATAATTAATATAATGTTGATACTTTTTATTTTTTTATTTTTTGTTCCTCCTACTTTTAATAGAGTTACTATTTAAATCTTTTATCTGAAGAAAACAAAATCCTTAAAAAAATAATTTCTATTGCTAAAAGTTAAAATAGATCATTATTATTCTATATAAAAATAAATTTGAAAAAAAAATGAAATTATGATAACTACAAGAGAATCAATAAATTATCAATTTTCTTTAATTTTTGGTTACTCTAGTCCAACAGATTTAATAGTTGGTGATGTAATTGGGCCGGGCAAGTTAACTAAAGAAAGGGTTAACGAACTAACGCAAGAGGTAATTAAATTCTTGCGTATGTATAACGCCATTCTAAGAGATTACTCAGGTTCAGAAGTTTTTAGTATTGAATTTGAGTTGTATAATTTTGACGAAAAAGATGCGATGGTTAATATTTATCCAAAATCTATGTTATTAATTCCTGGTAAGTTTAAAGACTGTGAAAGTTTATTACTTGCTTTAAAACCGGAAACGGGATATTTAGATCCTCATAAATCAAGGAAATCTGTTAATCATATTAGTAGACTATTTTTTGAAGTGGAAGAGTTTACGAGTCGTCCCGAATTGGGAACTAGTGATAAAACCCAAGTCCTTAAAAAATTTGCGACGCGTTTTAGCAAAAAACTTTATGGAGAGTTAATTGAAGATAAATGGAATAAAAAATTAATTGGTTTAAGCGTTTCTCTTCCAACAGAGAAAGAAATGTTAATTACTTATGCTGCGATAAAATCTGACACCAATTTTCTATGGAATAAAAGACCTATTGAAATGATATTTTCAAATCATAAATATGAGCGCCTTAAATCTCCATTTACTGGCAAATCGATAATTGATCATCTTAAATACACAATATCTGAGCCTAGTGCTAATTTTATAATAGAAAAAACCTTAAACTTAGGGACTAATCTCATAAAATTAGCAAATACTGGGACTATAGATGAAATACAAGATAAGTTAATCTCTTTTCTTATCGTAAAAATCAAAGAAAAACTAGAGAATGTTAAAGAATTACATTCTGGAGATTGGGTAATTTCTAATATTGAGATCATAATCAAAGAATTGGAGTTAAAGGTTGACAATTTTTTAAAACACTCTAATAATTTTCTAACTACTGGGGAGACTGGAGGTTTACTCGAACTTTTGGATAAATATAACAAATATATTATTGGTATTGCTGGAGATAACCTCAATATTTTTAAAGAACTTAGTCAATTTGCAACTGAATCTATTAAGTTATCAATTAGTAGAGGAGAAAAATTTAGAGCCATAGAATTAAGCTCTGTAATCAATTATTTTGCTGAAGTTATTAAGAATAGTTTTATGTTAATAAGAGAGTCGTTTCCTCAATATCTTTCAAGACGTAGACTAAAAACCTTGACTCATTATTTTATTGGTAATTTAAACGAAAAATTCAATAAAGAACAGAAACCTTCGAAAACTTTAGGTCAAAATATATTAACTAAATTTGAACAATATTTAATAAGCCAAATAGAAATAAGTCCAAGCGTATTGTCAAAAGTAAATAAATTTAATGAAGATTCTTTAGCAAGAGAATTTAAAAAAACGATAAATGGGAATATTAAATCGTTCTTTGAAGGGATTAAGTTAAATATAAGCGATTTAATTGCCTTTGCAGAAATTCAAATGGAAAAAGACTCGAACGTAATAAAATCACATATAATTAAATTTGAGCGATATTCTAACGAACTAAAATATTTATTGAATTATATTCTAAGATACACTACGATAAATCGGTTTTTAAAAGAAGAACCAGATGTTGAAATAACAGACCCAGTAACTTTTACGAATAGATTTCATCGATTCTTAGAAAAGAGAGTTGGTGGGATTGATTTAGCTTGGAAAACTTATGTACTAGATTGGATAAAAGATTATGCTAAGAAATTCTTTAAAATAGAAGAAAAAAGAAATTGGTCTTTAGATGAGACCGTATTTGATTTCATAAGATATCTTGAAGAAAGGGAATCAAAAGAGCAAGAACCAGAAAGTTTTCTCAAGTTGTTAGATAAATATATCTTAACCGTCTCAGATGAGAGGGAAAAAGAACATTTAATAGATTTTTATAAACATTATGTGTTTTGCATTGATATAAAGACAGAATTTCCAAAATACATTCAAAATAATGTTGAAAAGGAAATCAATTTATTAAACATTGATCGAGAAAAAATAATTCCCGTTAAATATTTCAGCATTGATGGGGCAGAGCCGTTCTATAATTACATAAAAGAGAGAAAACTGAAGTATTTTTCGAAGTTAATACCGAGGCCTGTATCCTTGATTTTAAAGCATGAATTAACAAATGAAGAAAAAGAATTGTTTAATGCTGATTTATATCACACTTTTAATTTTAAATATTGGTATAACAAAGCCAAATATGATATCGCAGATAATTTTAAGGAAGTATATCGAGAATGGATAAAAGAGTTATGATAAGTGGAGTAAAGCGAAAAACTACTGCCGTAGAAAGCACTTATAGATTTTTTCAGACGATTGATCTGATAATTTCGCACTTGAAGCGAGAGGCCGATAAAAAAATAATTTTTGCATTGATTCACACAGCCCCTACATTGCGCTCACTACTAATTGCTACGGCGGCAGTACATTTGTACCATTATATGGGTATTAGAGTGCAAGAATCGTTGGAGTTAAACAAATTTACTTTCGATTCAACTAAAGAACTAGAATTAAAAGAAAAAAAAATTTTGATAGAGGAAGTTGATTCTTTATTAAAAACATCATTTGAATTGGAAGGAAGCATATTTAACAATATAATTGATTTAGAGAATTTGTTTTTGACGCTATTAATTGAAGAAAGAACCGGTAATCTTCAACAAACTCAGAGAGTAAAAAAAATAAACGATATTGAAACCCAAATTGAACGCGAACTGTTAAATATTATCTCTAAATTCCCATCCTTTTATTTTTACGATTTTATTGGGGATTTAATTGGGCTTAATGATACTATAAAAAGAGAAATCTTAGAGGAAAGCGCGGCATTTAAAGGTATATCGATTGAGATGGAAAAAAAATTAGAAAGAGAGGATAAAGAGGATAAATATATTGAAGTATCCACATTGAATCGCTTAATCGAAAGAATGCAAAAGCAATTTGAGTTCAAATCATACAAGGAGTTACAAGTTCAGACAATGCCTATAAGAATGATAAAAAAAAGAATATTAGAGTATGAATTTAATAAGTTTCCAATTTCAGTTCCAGGATTAAGAACTTACTTAGAAGGAAATAATTTAAAAAAGAGAATAATAAGGTCTATTGAGAGTGCTTTCAAAGAAAATATAAATTACGAACAATTTGAGGAGAAAATCCAATCAGAATTAAAATCTGAATTAATAAAGCAATTTAAAACAAATCCAAACGATTTTATTTATTTTCTTCAAAGTTTATATGAATCTAGTTTTGAAGATATTATTTTTTTAATTAACAAAAGAGGAATTAAGGATATTTTACATTTAATTAATATTGATTATGAGATAGTTGAAAATGTAAAGAAAAATATGATTAGATATAACATTAAAGAGCAAGATTTAATCGTTTTAAACGATAAAAAGAAAAATTTGATTAATTTAGCAAAAAAAACATTGTGTAATCTTAAATTTCCCTTTCTTGAAAACATAATAACAAAATTTGGAAATTTTACAGAATTTAACCTGTTAAAAATTCTTTATAGAAATGATGTTGAACTTGAAGAGTTATGGAAAATTTTAGAGAAGACTTTGGATTTTTCAATTAATGATTTAAGAGAATTCGTAAGGAAAAAGCAAATAATCGACAAAAAATTTTTCCAAGATTTAGGTTTGAGTAATTATTCCCAAATAATTCTTCTTAATGATTTTGATAAGATTTTGAATAATTTAGTGAAAGATCTATTTTACTTTATTTTATCTAAAATTTTAAGACAACTAAGTCGAATCATTGAATTGTATGGCATAGTTTCAAACGATAAAGCATTATTTACTTCAGCGTTAAAACGAGCAGGAGAAACTATAGATATTGAAGATTGGGCTCAAATAAAATTAGAAGAATTAAGCATCGAACGTTTGATAAAAAGGCAAAATGAATTAGTTGTTGTTTTTAACGCTAATAATCAAGTTTTTCTTGTAAATGGTTTTATATTATCACGTTTAACTAATACATCATTAGAGGAAAGCATTTTTCAATTGAAAAATGAAGATAGTTATATCTACAAAGAAATCTTACCTTTAAAATTAAAAGGTGATTTGATATCCCCCATTTCATATTGTATCGCCTATGATTTAATCAAAAGATTTGAAAGTTTTGAAGAAGTAGAGAAAGAAAAAGTTGAGATTGCCACAGAAGTTGAAAAGAAAATAGAGGAAGATAAGAAAATAGAAATTCGTAAAATACAAGAAGAAACCACTCTTAATTGGATTGAACGGAAAATAACTTCTACTTTAATGGGCATAAATCGTCCTGGTATGAACCCACATCAATTCTATTGGCAAAAAAAAGATACTAAAATCGCAACTGAACAGATTAAAATACATAGCGGATTAGAAGGTGGCTGCTTTAATAGAATTTGTGAATATATTCATTTTGCTGTAGAAAAAATTAAATCTCAGATGGTAAATATGAATTTACCTAATTATGACAGAATTAAATCTGATGTCTCTGCTATTATAGATAGAATTTTATCTGAAAGATTGGGTCATGCACCAAATTCTGTTGAAATTGATAAAATGCTTGATGGAGAGAGATACGAAATAGGTAAAGAAATTGCAAAAAAGATTGGGGTACTTTTAGACGACGCAGTTTATTTAAAATTCAAGAAAAAACGAAGAAATAATTAAACATGTCAAAATAAAATAACAAAAATATTAAAATCATCATAATTTAGTTTATATACAAATTTTAATTTAAAACACCATTAAACGCGTATGATTAAACCATGTCGTGGCTTAAAAAAGAATTGGGCTATTTAAAAGATTCATTTTCTCAAATAATTAAAGGTTTTATTCTTTTTGTTTGCGCAACTTCTGGTTTAGGATGTGCTTTATTATTAAGACATCTAGGATATAATGGGACTATAATTGCATTTACCGGAATAGTTATAGAAGCAATTGGCTTATTTTTGAGCTACTTATTTTTCCAAAAGCATTTTACGCCAGAAGAGGAAGATGAGACAATGCAAAAAGGGAAGAAAGCATTTAAGTAAATTAGAATTATTTTACAAAGTCTTCCCATTTCCTTTTATTAATTCGATGAGAAACCAAATAATCCTTTACCTCTGTTAACAAAATTACGGGGTCATATTCCCACGCTTCCGTTTTATTAAAAGAAAGGCATTTAATTTGTTGTAATTCAAATTTTGACTTTATTAAGAGGCCATAAGTCGCAACTTGTGGTAATGAATTCATAAAGTTTCCTTCTGGTTTATAATCAATCACTTTTACTATGCTGTCTTCTATTTGAATAAGATCTATGTGTCCTGTAATGTAGTTATTGTTAACCTTTTTCCAGATTGGAACTTCAATTGCGATTGAATTCTTATCTTTGATTAAAATGTTCTTTAAAACAGGTTCGTGACCAGGAATTTTTCCAATTTTATTGATATTAAAACTTTCAAATACATTTTGCGTGAAATTTGGTAATTTAGAATCTGAACCGAGGTATCGTATTTTTCCTTCTCGAATTAATTTTTTACTGAAACTTGTGATAAAAGCCGGTTTTAACCCTCTCATTTTAAATTGTGATACGCGAGAAAGTCCTTGTAAATTGAACAAGTCATTGGGAATATCTCCTTTGTATATTCTCTTAAAATAAGAACCTAGCTTAATGAATTCTTCTCGATTAGGGTTCTTTTGCAAAATCTTTTCCTTATGATGAGCAATATTCCAATTAAAAGCATAAGGGATGTTCTGATGTACAAAAACCTTTTTCTTAAGCAATTTTACCACTCATTAATATAGAATCGCATTTTTAGCGGAATTGTAAATCGTATTAATATTTAATATTAATAGTGTTCCAAATTTAAAAGAAAATTATATTAACAAATTATTAATTTATTGTTAGCGAGTAAGATATTTTCAGTTACGAATCGATTGCTATTAATCTTGTTTAGATTTTTACGAATTTGAAAATAAAGCTTAAATATTTATTAAAATGTCTCCAAACAAAAAATTTAAAGACGATTTTATATTTATTATTATAACTAAGATTGAATAGGACCTGTAGCCAAGCCTGGATATGGCGTCGGACTTCTAATCCGAAGATCGCAGGTTCGACTCCTGCCAGGTCCACTTCATTAAACCAAAGAATTAGCTCCTGTTTTTATAATTAAAAACATAATTTTTATTGTATTTTATTCCCTTATATTCAACTTAGTTGTTTAATTATTCAACTATACATTAAATAATGTACTTAATTTTTACATCCACCACTATCAAATCGGATTTAGGAGAAAACGGTTTAACGATTTTAGAGTTAATTATTTCCTCTATGTACCATCCCATCCTATTTAACTTGGTTCTTAAATTTTCAATTCCTTTTTCAATTGGATTTGGTTTTTCACAGAATTGATATAAATGCAAAATTCCGCCTGTTTTTTTCATCAGGAAGCACGCTATATCTACATAATTAATAGATTGTTTCGGTAAATTCATTATTGTTCTATCTACGCTGTTTTTTAAATTAATTCCTAATTCATTGGATGAATTTATAAGGTCCATGATATCTATGTTATAAGCAAGAATTTCTCCTTTCAGTTTATTTAATTTTATATTTTTAATGAGATATTTATGTGCCGTGGGATTAATATCGAAAGAATAAATTTTTACATCGTTGTTTCTTGCTATTTGAATAGAGATTGGCCCAACCCCCGCAAACATATCTACGATTAATTCATTTTTTGCAAATTTGAGTAAACTTAACCTTTTTCGCTCAAAAACTAATCTTGGAGTGAAATATGTATTTTTTACATCTAATTTAAAAATACAATTATTTTCTTTATGAAAGGTTTCAGGGTTATCTACGCCAATAATAGGTTGTAATTCTTTTAGCCTATACTTTCCTTTTACTTCGCTCTTTTTCTCGTAGACTGTTTCTACCGTCTTATTAACTTTTACTATCGCTCCAGCTACTTTTTTCTTATATAATGAGATTTTGTCCACACTTAATGAGCTAAATCGGTCAAATTCGATAACCGAAATCTTTCCAATAACATCATAGGATTTTGGTATTAATTCTATAATATCTTCTGGTAATTCGCCTACTAAAGCTTCTTCAAGGGAGCGAAATTTAGAGCGTGGGTTCAGTTCCCCTTTGGCGCTAATAATTTCAAATTTTAAACCGTTTACATTACATTCATTTAATTTGTTAATGTTTTCTTTGTTCTTTATTAAAGGAAAGAGCACATAGACTCCACTATGTATAACTTTTTTCCTTTTGTCTACAATGAATTCATCTGATAATTTTGTTTTAATTAAATTCAGAAATTTTTCAGCAGAATCCTTTTTAATTTTTAAAAATTGAGTGTCCTCTTTTCCAATTTTACTCATATTCATCATTAAATTTGAAAAGTATTGAAATATTTTTCTTGGAATTAGTTAATTTGCTAATAATATTCCTGTTCAATTCCCTTGAGGATTTTGTACAATTTATTAGAATGGTTCTATCGCATATATAATTGCTTTTTCGAAAAACTAAGTCTTTTTTACTTAGCAAAGTTAAGTTATTACTGCCATAGCCATAAAAAGAATCGACTATATCGTCTACTTTTATTACGACATCGATCTTTTCCCCGTTCTTAATTTTTTTCTTTAATACCGGATTTAAATCATAACAAGCTTTTGACGCCTTAATACCCAAAATACAAACCCCCTTTTTAGTAAGATAATCGTCCTTAGTTAATTCTATAGTTGTATTATGAGTACATTTAATAAAAGGATGGCCAATTGCATTGATTGAGTCTAATAAAATCATTTCTTATTCTTCCTTTAAAAATTGAAAAAGTTCATCTATTTGTTTAACCACACAAGAATTTGATTTGTATATTCTATTTAAGATGCTTTTAAGCCTATTAATTGGATGTTTGTTTGGAAATTGTGTAGATTCGTTAAATTGGTTAATATAAAATTCTGGAATTAGAAGGACGCATTTCTTATAATTATTCGAATTAATTTTTAAAAACGCTTCTGAATTTTTTATGGAATTTTGATAAAAAACATCATTAATAGAAGAGGAATCAAGTGATTCATATTGGCCCATTGGAAATGTATCAATTAATTCATATGGAACGATCCCATAAATTATAGAATAAAAAACCAAATGGATGTCCTTTCTTTGAAGAGGTTGATTGTTGTTTATTAGATCTAACCAGTTACCCGTGGTAGGCGAGTTTATACCTTTTACATCCAGTTCGGGTAAAATTATTAGATATTTAGCTTCTTTAGGGGGGCGGTAATCGTTAATTATTTTTTGTTCGTATCGATAAATTAAAGGTCTATCTACACTTTCGGTACAAGCATAAAGCCTTCCATGATTTTTATATACTTTCTCGTAAATCTCAAAAAAAGGTTTATTCTTTTTTATTAGACTGGCGGCTTTCACTAAATTAGGATGAGCTCGAATTCTTTGTTCGACTAACTCCCATAGATTTCCTTCTCTTATTGCTTGTCTTATCGTTCTTAATTCAGAGAAAGATAAGTATAAGTTATGTTTTGCGAGTAGTTCAATCCTTAAATTATCTTTAAATTTTTTAATCTCTTTTGGGGAAAATTTCGAGCATATAGGGCAATGGCAGGGGAATTCTTCTAATTCTTCAAGCTTTTTAGTACCTGTTGATAGGGTAAAATAACGATTTTGCTTTGCAAACAATATGTATGCTGCCGAATCCATTAAATCACAACCACATGCAACCGCCAAAGAAAAATATTGCGGTAATCCTAAACCAAACATATGAATTGGTTTGTTGGGAACAATAAACTGTTTTACAGTCAATAACATTTGTGTGGTTAATTCAAACCTGTAATTTAAAAACGCTTTTACTATTCCGCCGATAGCATAGACTCCAAAATCTAGTTTGTTCATTTCGAGTGAGCTTTCTTTCAGCAAGTCTAAATGTTTTCCTCCATGTATTGGACCAAACCAATAACAATCTGAGCGTGATCTCCTTGAAATATTACTTTTTGCCCTTTGAATAGTAGTTAACACTTTTTCCTTTGCAACATCGTAGTGATCTTCTAATTGCACTGGTATATCTAATATAACAGAAAAATCTGCTCCTATGCTTTCTTGAAATTTCTCAATACTGTTCGCATCAATATCTAATGAATCTTTATTATACATATATTGTTGAAACGCACCACTATCGGTAGCTATTATTCCATCATAATTTAAATATTCGTGAAGTCCTTTCTGTAGAACTTGAGTTCTTAAGTTTTCCTTTTTATAAATAATGTATGCGTTAGTAAAAAGACATTGCGCACCAATTTTCTTTAATTCGAGAGGGGAAATTATGTTTTTGTAAGGATGTACTACTGGAAATAAATTAGGTGTAAGCATTTCTTTATTGTTTAATTTAATGCTACCTAAACGCGCTAATGCATCGATATCATTTATTTCAAATTTCATATTCAATCACTTCTAAATCAGAATTTGTCAATCGAAAAATTCTTGTAAACGGTTTTCTTGAAATAATTTTTCTAACCAGTCAATATTCCCTGCGTAATACTTTTCTAAATCTTTTTCTTTTAGAATAACATCCATTATCGTTTTAGTTATTGATTCAAAATTTATTTTTGTGGTATCAATTTCTAATATGGGCGTATCTAATTGTTTATTTAAAAAAAAATTTACGCAGTTTCCTAAAATTTCTGATTGAACATTTTCTCTAATTTTTTCTATTTTATATCCTCTTTTTTTTAACCTTATAAATAATTCGTCTGGATCACATCTCAATATTATAACCCAATCGATATATCGTTTGGGAACAATGTCTGAAAAATGACTTTCAATTATTAAAAACTCAAAATTTTCTTTTCTATATTTTTCTATTAACTTAATCAAAAAGGGAATTAATTTACTTCTATTTATAATAGATGTTTCTCTTTTAGTGTCGTAATCTATTATTAAATCTTCTGAAATTGCTAATTCATTTAAACTAATTACTTTAACTTTAAGGTAATTAGCGATGTTGTTTGAAACAGTAGTTTTTCCTGTTCCTGGTGTGCCAGAGACCACTAAAATTTTCATGTTTAAATAAGTAAAATCAACCATCAAATATAAAAATAATATTCTGTAAATAGAAATAAAATTATCACTTAATTACTTCAAGCTAGCTATAATAAAAATTAGCATAATTAATGAAAAGTTTCAATGGGAAAGGGGGGCTTCGAACCCCCGACCTCACGGTTATCAGCCGTGCGCTATACCAGGCTAAGCCACTCTCCCGATGCGATCCCGCTTATTTCACCAAATTACATAAATATCATAAAATATGGTTTTTTAATATTTACCTAAAGATTAGATATTTAAAAAATTTTTGGCTTCTAAAGCCTCAAATTTTAATAGAATAAAGAGCATACTTTTTTATAATAATCTTAAAAAGTGAATTTAATGCCTAATATTTTAAACTATTCTATTATTGGGTTAGAGGATTATCTAATAAGTTTTGAAAGTTATTGTTCACCTTGTGAAATCCAAAAGTTTTGTAAATATGGAAAAACAGAACCTTTTTCGATAACGATAAACTGTGGCGATTTAAATAGGGCAAAAGAAAAAATTAAATTTGACCAGCTTCAGAAGCTTCAAAAAAAAGAGGACGTTTCTGTCACTTATGAAGAACTAATTAAGAAAGTGAAGATAAACTTGCAAAACATTTTTAGTCAAATATGGAAAGAAAAAGTCAAAGCTCAAAAAGAGGAAATTAGATGTATAGATTCGAGAAAAACAGACTCTATGCTTGTTGCTCAACAAGGTCAAGACTGGTGGCAAGACTTTGTTACAACAATGAAAGAAATAAATCAAGAGTGTGAAAAAATCCTGTAGATCAACCTTATAATTTGAATATAGCACCAAAAAAACGAATTTAATTTTTTAAATTTGAAAATTTTATATCTAATACTTTCTATTTGGTATTTTATATATAAAAGTAGGAAACCTAGAAAATCTATGATAAATTTGGTGATATCTGTTTCAGGTGTAATAATTTTTGGATTTACAACATTTATGCCATTAATGCTATAGGATATTGTAGACAGTAAATAATTTTGATCGAAAGATTTATATATCCAAGGTGGATATAATACATTTGCATTCAAGGAAGAAATCGATTTTCAGTCACAAGAAATTTAGATTTACAAATAATGCATTTTTCAGTTAGTTTACATGGGAATTTAGTAGTTTTAATATTTAGTTTGAGAATTATTTTTTTAAAAAGAGGTTTTCAATATGGAAATAAAATCTGAAGTTAGAAATTTATCAAATTTATGTCCAGAATGTGAGGGAAAGACAATTTCGATTCAAGAAAAGGGCGAAATCGTATGTCGTCAATGTGGGTTAGTTATAAGCGAAAGGATTGTAGATACAGCTCATAGTGGTAAAAGAGCTTTTACAAAGCAAGAAAAAGAAAGAAGGGAAAGGATGGGATCTCCAATCTCTATTTTGTTACCTGATATGGGTTTAAGTACCATTATTGATAAAAATAATATAACAAATCCTGATTTAAAAAGAGCTGCAAAATGGAATTCTCGTATGACTTGGGATAAAAGGAATATGTTAATCGCCACAACTGAGTTAAAAAGAATAGGAAGTAATTTAAATTTACCCATTCATGTGAAAAAAGCAGCCATTAGGTTATATATTGAAGCATTTAAGAGAAAATTATTACGCGGTAGATCTATAAATGGGATGGTTGCCGCTTGCTTATACTTCGCTTGTAGAGAAAGAAGGATTCCTAGAACTCTTCAAGAAATATTAGATGAAACTTCTATTAATGCAAAAAATGTAAGAAGATGTTACAGAACATTAATAAGAGAATTAAATTTGAAAGTGCCTTCTACTGATCCGATTGCTCTTATACCAAGGTATATTGCTGAATTGGGATTAGACGCCGAAACTGAAAAAACTGCAATAAAAATTTTACAATCTTTTATTTCAAAATATTCGACAAGTGGCAAAGATCCAAAAGGTTTGTGCGCAGGAGCATTATATTTAGTATGTAAAAAGAAAGACAAGAGGATTTCTCAAAAAGAAATTTCTAATGTTGTAGGAGTCACAGAAGTGACTCTTCGTTCTAGGTATAAAGAATTGATAAATAAATTAAACATTAAAATATAATTTTTTTCTTTTAAAATTCTTTTTTCAGAAGGAGTTTAATAAAATCTGGAAGGGTTATTAAATAGCTTTGAGCATTAGGAAGCTGTTCTTTGATCTTTATAAATAGTTGAGAATAATGTTCTGCCCTATCCTTTTGTTTTAGAACTTCGTTGCGCGATTGTTCTCGTATTGGCTCAACAGGAATTCCACGTAATACTGATCTAGCAGGAATTGTTAAGCCTGGTGGAATTTGGCTTTTATTGATAATTATTGAACCTTCACCAATTGAACTTTCTTCGTAAATAAGAGTACCTTCCATAATTTGAACATAATCTTCCATAAAACACCCTAAAATGGTAACTCCCGACTCAATAATGCAATATCGCCCTATATGAATTGAACTTTTTTGGGATCTTGTAAACATCATAACGCCATTAAATACGGTAGTGTACTCTCCAATATTAATTTTAGAGTTTTCAGCACGTATAATAGAGCCAGGCCATATAATAGCATTATCATTTACAGTGACATCACCTATTAAAGTAGCAAGTGGAGATACATAACTATTGCTACTGATATTAGGACTTCTTCCGTTATACTCAAGTAATACCATTATTTTTCATCTCTTTAAATAATTTTATTTTATATTAAAACTAAAAAGAAGGTAATATTTTAACCATTTAAATTTAATTTATTTATTAATTTCTATGGATTCTTTTCACTATTATTGGTATTATTTCATCCTTAATTTTAAGATAAAAATTAGAAATCTCATTTAGTTATGAATTTTAACAGGATTTTTGGCATCATAAAAGTAGAACTCGTCGTGTGGAAATTCTAAACTTAAAAAATTATACAATTTTCTCAATGCTATCATTTGGCAATTGTAAAGAGGTATTTGAATTAAGTTTAAACCTGATTCTCTCGCGTAATCTGCAAAATTATGATTCATATTTCCTGAAAGATAGCAATCACATCCATACTTTAAAGCTTTTCTTAAGTAACTTAAATCCGTTGTTTCCCCTCCTACAATACAAATTCTATTAATTTCTGCACTTGATTTGCCTACAAATGAAATTTTTTCTATTTGTAAATTTGATTTGATCCTATTCAATAAATTATCTAAGTTTAATGATCTTTTAGTCCTTGTGTATAAGTTTGGTAAACAAATCCTCCCAATAGGAACGATCTCGCCTTTATCATTCTCGATATTAAAAGGTTTATCCAATTTTAAATATAAAGATTCCATAATTGTTTCTGAAATTCCACCTTCTGCAGCAATAAAAGATGAACTTAGTACAAATACTAATGTTGGATATTTAGAAAGCAAAGTTAATCTATTTATTAATAATTGGTTAAAATTAGTAATTGGTTCATTAATAAGACCGTAAAGGGAAATAATTAGATTGATTTTATTTTTGATTGCATAATGAATTGATTCTAAACTTAAGTCAACTGAAAGCAATATCCTTTTAATATACTTTTTTTTACTGACTTGACCGTAATGTAACCCGTAATTTTCGGAATTAATCCTATATATTCTCGGAGATAATTTTTTTTCAAATAAGGATTTAATCTCATCAAAAAACATTTTAACCATCAACCTTTAAGGCATTAATTGAGATTGTAAAAAACTACAAAAATTAAAAGTCTGCGTAGGTTTTTTAAAAATTAATATAAAAAATTATTTATATGGATCGAAAATAAAGAGTGAAAGTAATGATAAAAGACGATAAATGCATTTTTTGCAAAATTATTGATAAAAGTATTCCGTCTAAAGTTTTATTTGAAAATGATAAGAATTTAGCTTTTTTAGACATTTTTCCAGTTTCAAAAGGCCACACGATTGTTATTCCTAAAAACCACTATAAAAATTTAGAAGAAATTCCTAATAATGAATTGTCAGAATTATTTGAAACAGTTAAAAAAGTATCTATTTTAATCCATAAAAAATTAAAAGTTGATGGTTATAATATTCTCCAAAATAATTTTAGAGCAGCTGGTCAAGCGGTTAACCATTTTCATGTTCATATAATTCCTAGAAGGAATGAAGATGGAAAATTTAAATTATTTATCCCAAAAAAACAAGCTAAAGAAGAGGAACTTAATCAAATACTAAGAATTATTAATGGGTAAGCAAGTACTGATCAATTTTTAGAATTAGTTTAGTTTAAAAACATATTTTATCATTCTTTTATAAAAATAATTTGTTTTAAACCATGAAAAAAAGAGTTTTCATTAAGAAATTTTATAAAATCTTAAAAAACAAATTAAAGGAATACTTTTCAGACGAATATGGTGGAAATCTTCTAGAATATGTTTTATTAATTGGATTAGCTTTATTCATTTTTTTTATTATAGTTGGAGTTATGACTTCTTTATTAGAATGGCCATTAGAACTATCTAGTAACCTTTGGGATGAATTTGGTGCTACTTTTACTTAAAAGAATGCCTTAAAATTGCATTCAATTAGATCAAATTTCAATCTAATAAAATATTAAAGAAATATGAAAATTTCAATCAGAATTTTTTATAACTAAATTTTCAATAATTTTAATATTGTATCTTTCTGTCCAAATATGAATACTTTCTAATACATATTTTCTATCTACTTGTAAAAAATCAACAAAATCTTCAAAGGGTATTTTATTAACTCCTTTAAATAAATTCTTAATTTTATTATTAATGGTAATATCATCAGGAGGAAATAGTTCTCTCTTCTTTGCTTTCATTTTTTCTATAACATCATCAAATTTACCATAGTCAAAAAAATGTTCTACAATCCTGCTGATTACTGAAGCAGGAGTGTTTCCAAAAACACCAACTAATTCTTTTACTTGGTTCATGCTAATTTTACTTAAAGTAACCGTTGTTCTCGTTGTTTCAGTCATTTTAGTAATTAAAAGATTTTAATTTACAATTATAACATTATTTTTGTCGTTTTTAAATTTATGTTAATTGATGATAATAAGGCATAAATAAGCATCTTTATATAAAACTCGATACTATAATATATCATAGAACTAGGCATTGGTATTTAGGTTAAAATGTCGATAAATTGTCGAATTGACAGTTAATACCAATGTTCAAAAATAAATTATTGGAGGAATAAATTATGGCTAATAAAACAGAAATAGATTTTGGATATAAAGAATATTTAACACCAATTCAATATAATTTGATTAAAACATTACAAAATGGTGGACCTTATACTCGCAAAGCTTTAGTTAAAGAGCTAAATACTCCAAGAACTACCATATATGATAACTTGCTTAAATTGCAAAAAAGGAAGTTTATCGAAAAATTTTCAAGGAATAATGGAATGAGAGGTAGACCCCTGGTTTTTTGGAAACTAAAGAATTAGATTTTTAGAACTTTTTCTTTTTCAGTTTTTTTTATTATTTATTGAATAATTAATAATATTATTAAAAGCTCCAAAATTTCCATTGCAGGTTTTAATTATAAAACAGTAAGAAATTTATGTATATAGATTATAAAGCAGCCCCAGTTTTAAATTACTCATAGATATTTAAATTATTCTATTAATGAATTAATTTACTAAAATAAACTTTTGTTAAAAGCTTAAGATTTTGCAGTGGAAAAATAGGAGTACACAAATCTTATTATATTCATACTAATTTGATTGTTTTTTAGAACACTATTTAGGAATATAATAGTATTCATTAATTCTTTTTTGATAAGCATCTTTAGTACTACCAGTCTTATTAATTCGAGGCCGTTTCGTCAAATTATCTCTTCTAAAAGTGATTCCCATCAATTTTAAAAATAAATTAAATCCGTCTCTTAAATTTAATGGGGCAAAAGCCTTACCTTCTAACCCAGGTATTCCTTCAAATACTAAAATAGAATCCGCTATAAAATCTTGGGTTATAATATCATGTTCGACTACAAAGGCTGATTTCTTTAATTCTTCAATGGATTTTCTTAACAGTTGAGCTACTTGTAATCTCATTTCAACATCTAGAAAAGCAGATGGCTCATCTAACAAATAAATATCAGCTTCAGTTGATAAACAATTGGCTATAGCCACCCTTTGTAATTCGCCACCACTTAATTCAGAAAACCTTCGTTCTTTAATTTCTTCTAATTTTAAGCCATTTATTAATCGTTTTTTGTAGGATTGACTTAGATACGGAGCCAATCTAATCTTATTGACAATTTCAGAAACAAATCTTGATTCAATTTTAATATATTGAGGTTTGATTGAAACTTTTAACTTTTTACTTTCAGCGTTTTCAAAATTAGTCTGATTTTCATTATTAGATTTTATTTTATTAGCTATTAAATCGATGAATGTAGATTTGCCAATTCCATTAGCCCCAAGAATACCTATAATTTCGCCAGCGTGGATTTCACTCCCATCTACGGTTAGATGGAAATCACCTAATGTTTTTTCTAAATCCTCATAAGAGAGTACAATAACTCCAGAATCAAATGACGAATCTATAGGTGGTCTTTCATGAAATCGAATTGGTTCATTTCTAATTCTTACATTTTCATCTTTAATATACCCATTTAAATAAATATTAATGCCTACTCTTACGCCTTGAGGGTGTGATATAATTCCATATGCTCCAGGAATTCCATAAAGTAGGGATATATAATCGCTTAAGTAGTCTAATATTGCTAAGTCGTGTTCAACAACTACAACGGTTTTATCGTTATCCGTAAGAGATCTAATCAATTTAGCCATGTTAATCCTTTCACTAACATCTAAATAAGAGCTAGGTTCATCAATAAGATATACATCTGCATCTTTGAGATAAGCGGCAGCAATGGCAACCCTTTGCAACTCACCACCCGATAAAACAGATATGTTTCTATCTAAGATTTCATTAAGGTTAAGTTGCTTAACAATTGTATCTAAACGATCATTAACATCGTTTTTTTTTAATAAATTAAAAACTTTTCCTGAAACATGTTTAGGTATAAGAGTAATATTTTGAGGCTTATGAACAATCTTAGATTTTTTAGTAAACAACTCTATAAAATACTGCTGCAATTCTGAGCCTTTAAAGAAATTAATTATAATATCATTACTTGGAACCTCATCATTAAACCTTCCAAGATTCATTCTTAACTCTCCTGATAATATATTTAACATAGTACTTTTCCCTATCCCATTTTGACCTATTAATCCCAGTACCTTTCCTTTCTTAGGAATGGCCATTCTAAATAAGGAAAATTGATCTGGGCCATAACGATAAGTCATTTGGTTTTTTAATGGATCTGGTAAATTAACAATGTTTATTGCATTAAAAGGACATTTTTTTATACAAATTCCACACCCAGTACATAGACTCTCTGTTATTATTACATTTTTCCCTTCCGGGCTTAATTCTATAGTTTTTTCTCCTGTTCTTACCTTTGGACAATATTTAATGCATGGTTTTTCCCCAAAAGGGCTACATTTATCAGGTTTACAGCGATCTTTATTAAGTACAGCGATTCTCAAAACTTTTTCACCACTTTTTAAAATAATAAATGATAAATAATTTTTATCATTTACTCGGCTTAGGTTTAATTAATTAGTGAAATAATTTGGTAAATAAGTTATTAGTACATTGGCTAGAAGAAACAGTGGATAAAATTTCTGAAAGAAATTTAACAGAATTAACTCTGTCTACTGGAAAAACCCCTTCAGGACACGTTCATATCGGAATTTTAAGAGAAATAATTATCTGCGACGCTTTAAGAAGAGTATTTGAAGAAAAGGGCCCTAAAATAAATTCTTATCTATTTATGGATGATTTTGACGCAGCTAAAAGGTTTCCACATTACATCGATAAGACATTTCAGAAAGAGTATTTAGGAAAACCATTTGCTTTAATACCCTGTCCTTTTGAAAATTGTGGATGTGAGAGTTATGGAACACATTTTGGAAATGAGTTAATTTCCACCTTTAAGTATTTTGGTATAAAAAATGAAATTATATGGACTTATAGATTGTACCAAAAAAAAGAAATGCAAGAAAAAATAAAAATTTCTCTAGATAATACAAACCAAATTAAGGAGATTTTAAAAAAATTTATTCTACCTACTTTAGATGATGAACGGAAAAAATTATTCAAAGAAACGCAAAAAACATGGATACCTGTAATGGCAATTTGCGATAAATGTGAAAAAATACAGGATCGAGACAAAGATGGCACAATACACCCTAATAGGGTAATAAAATATTTAAACAAAGAACACGAGGTCTTATATGAATGTCCTGCATGTAGCTATAAGGGAAGAGTATCCATTTATAGTGGTAAACTAAAATTAAATTGGCGGATCGATTGGCCTGCTAAATGGGCGTTATTTAAGGCTACTTGTGAACCAGCGGGAAAGGATCATAGCGTAAAAGGAGGCGCATACGATACCGGGTTAGAAATATGCCAAAAAATTTTTAAATATGAAGGGCCAATAAAACTTCCCTATGAATGGTTAAGATTAGGGAAACAAGATATGAAAACTTCAAAGGGTATAGTTTTTACTCCACAAAAATATTTAGAATTAGCAGATCCAGAACTTTATAGAATGTTAATCTTAAGAACAAACCCTATGAAGCATATATCTTTAAGAATTGAAGAGATTCCTCAATATTATGATTATTACGAAAAAATGGAAAATATATTTTATTCTCTCGAACAACCCGAATCTAAGGAAGAATATAATTTTTATAAGTATCTCTATCCATTAACCAAAGTTAACGATATTCTTGATACAAAACCAATCAGAATGCCATCAAAACTTTTAATTTTTCTTTCACAAATGCAAAATATATTGAGTTTAGAAAAATTATATGAAAAGGGAATATCATCTTTAAGAGATAAGAAAATTCAAAATGCTATTTCGATAGATGAATTTAAATTCCTCTTAAAAAGAACGGAAAATTGGATTAATGAAGTTAAAAAATTAATTGAGAGTATAAAAGATGACAAGGTTAAAAGAAATATTTTGAGTAAAATTGACATTTTTACGATTCCCGAAACAATAGACAACAATCTCATTAAAAGCTTAAGTGAAGACCAATTGGGAGGCCTAATGTTGTTTAGATCTTATTTTGTGCAAAATAATGATCTAGACGCTGATTCAATTCAAAACAAGATTTTTACTATAGCTAAAGAAGAGCAAGAGATTCCACCAAGAAAAATGTTTGAAGTCTTTTACCTAATCTTATTAGGGAAAAAGTTTGGACCCCGATTAGGACCATTTTTATTGATGATAGATAAAACTTGGTTTTTAAAGAGATTAAATCAAATACTCGACGAAGACCATAGATAAGGAAAAAAATAAATATTAATCTAACGTGGTTCTTCAGTTTTCTTTTTTCTTTTCCACTTATACCATTTCTTTTTTTCTTGTAGCTTCATATAGCAATCAGAACAATAAGTAATACCCTCTTCAATAATTTGGTCGCACTTCTTACAATGCTTATGTGGAAAAATATATTCTTCTGACTTCTTTTTGTATCTTTCGTATTTACTCAATTTAAATCTCCAAACAAGTATTAATTAATTTATATAAGTGATAAATTATAACTTTTTCACTCCAGAAACTATTTTTATTCTAAAAAATTGAGCTTTCTTTAACTTTTGTCTTATTTCTAAAGGATGCAAGGGGAAATGTGAGAGGAAAGTTTCTTTATTATCTATTACATTATTTAAATTATACTTCCAATCATGTAGGACTTTATCGATTTTCTCTGGGTTTACTAAAGCAAATACAGATCCTCCCCCTCCCGCACCTGTTAATTTTGCCGCATAAACATTAGGATGATCTTCAATTAAACTTATTAAAATATTATTAGCTAATCCAATTCCATGGATAAACCCAACATATCTCATTATGTCATTCAAGATGGCTGTATTTTCTCTAAAATATTTTCCTAACAAATTCCAATCCTGTTTCATTATCGCAAAACGGGATTTCCAAGAAATTTCTGCTAGTTTTTTATAACTATTTAAAATTTTTGGGTCTTTATGTAAATATACATTTCTTAATTTCTCATGAACGCTTCCACTTTCATGCGATACCCCAGAAAAACAAATAATAATTGGTAAACTTTTAATATCATATAATAAATCAATTCTATCATAAATTGCTAAAGGTTCCATTGAAAGCTCCTTATGATGCAATTTTCCATAATAAGAACAAAAACTTAGCCCTCCCCTAGCTATTACATAGCGATCTCCATATCCCGCAGTTATTTTTAAATCGTCATCTTCGACTTTAGTCGCCATTTCTGCAATGATATCTCTATTTATTGGAAAATCCTCTTTATTTATGCATGTTAAATTTTTATATAATCCAAAATATTTTGCAAAACCATATAAAATAGCGATTATTATTGCTGCACTCCCGCCTAACCCACTTTGGCGAGGTATAGTAGTTATTATACCAATTTCAAAATTATTATTTTTAAATTTCTCCAAAAACACAGAGCATGTTTTAATAAATCTATAAACGCTAGCATAAAAAAGTTTAAAATCTTCATTATATTTTTTTTTAAACTCTAAAATTTGTTTTGAAATTACTTCTTCTTTCTCAATTTGAACAATAATATTATCTGATATATTTTTAATTGAATATAATTTTACAAAGCTAGAATCTACCCTACTTTTTATATAAACAAATGCTGATAATGGATTATTTACACCATTGATTGCTACAGAGGGCATCCAAAAATCCCCTTCTACCGCATCTAAGGGATTTATTAGATTAATCCTCGATGGAGCTTGAACAACAACCTCAGGATTTAGGTTATTAATAAAATATAAGATTTGCTTTAACATTTTAATAACGCTTCTTGATGTTTAATTGATTATTTTAAAAAAATTGATTTAAACTAGTCTTGTTTTATAGAATTTTTAATCCTATAAAGAAATTTTATATAATACTTATAATATTTTTTTACTTTTTCTGAACTTAAAAGTTATTAAAATCTCTCTTTAAATTGGAATCTGTAAAAAAATGCTAAGTTTTTATAATTTCAACAAAGAAATTTTATGACATGGTTAAAAAAGGCAAGTTCAAATTACTCTCCTTTTTAATTGAGAATCAATTAATTTATTATAAAAGTTTAAACAAAAATAAAAAATTAGTAGCTTTTTCAATTATAGAGACTAATAGTCTACTAAAAATAATTCCAATTCTTAATGATTTCCTTAAAAAAAGGTTTCTGCTTTATTATTCAATTCAGATTAATATCCCTAAAAAAAGAAGAAAATTAATTATATTAAATTTTATTAGTAATGATAAAAATAGAATTGTAAAATTTTTTAGTTTAATTTATCAACAAATAAGTGAATGCGATAAATCTGCTAAGTTTTTGAAAAAACGTTATTTAAAAAGACAGTTTTTACATGTTATTTCAAATAAGATTAATGTAGATATGAACACTATGAAATTAGGAGATTCATTAATATTAAAACATGATGATGATTTACAATTTTTACATTTTTATCAAATAAATTGCCCTTTTATAGAAAATAAAAGCGTTTCTTTGCATAATTTACTAAAATTACTCAATAATTTTAACCGGAAAGGATTTTTGATCTTTAATATAAAGGTTAATAACAAAGAAGAGCTCATATACCACACTTATTTTATCGACATCAAATATGAAAAAAATAATTCTTCACTGGACATTGAAAAGGAAGTTAATTCTCTGTTTAATTGTGAACTATTTAAAAATATAGAAGTAAATTTGAAACTCCTTTATTGTATTTTATGGAGGACTAACATTTCTGAGATTTATTACAATTTAGAAAACGGAGTTAATCTATTTTTATCTTTAAGCCAATTCAATTTTCAAAAATTATCAAAGTTCAATACTCAGTTTGAAAAGGCTTTGCAATTGAATCAAATTAATTTTCATAGATTGAACCGAAATCTCTTATTGATTGAAGATAAAATTCTATTTTTAATTTTTAAAGATTTTCATCGCGAAGATATTTTGAGACTTTTAGAAAAATTCTATTCAAGATATTTTGTAATTATTTTAATTTTAAATCGGGACGAGTATAAAAAGTTATTAGATGTTAATAAAATAAAGTTCTTGGAGAATCTAAAAACTTTGAACTATATGGATTTTGTGAAACTCAATTTTTCAGTTTTGAAAAATGAATATGTATTAAAAAATTCCTAAATCAATAGCAATATCTTGAGCAGAATAATCTGAGCGTAGTTTAATTAGGGCTTTTTTTTCTCCTCGAGGAGTAATTATTGTATTAACCTTTATCACTTTTACATTATGAATTTTTTCTATAGCTTGTTTAATTTGACTTTTATTAGCTCTTTTATGAACAATAAAAACCAATTTATTTTCTCTCTCAATTAGATCAAATGTCTTTTCCGTTATTAAAGGTCTTTGAATAATTTTATAATATCTTTCCATTTTAAATTAACGCCTCATAATTCTTTAAATCATTAAAAGCAGATTGAGCCCATAGAATTAATCGTCCTGACAACCCTCCTGGTGCTAAATTGGCGATTGACAAATTTTCAAACTTAACAACATCCACTCCCGGAATATTTCTTGAAGCCTTTACTATTCCGAAATCGTCTTTTATAACAACTAAAATACTTTTTTTATTTTTGTATTTACGTCCTCTCCTTTTCCCTTTTCCGGCTCTAATTTTTTTGCCTTCTTTAACCTTAACCAGGTCATCTTCCAAACCTAATTCAGAGAGGATTGAATACATTAATTTCGTTTTTTTAACAGTTTGAATTTTATCATCAATTACTAATGGTATTTCTGGGACTTTATCAATGAGATGACCTCGGTTTTTAACCCAATCTAAATCGCCAGAAGCAGAAATCGCGGAAATTAATGATAATTTGTTTACCTTTTTATTTATTTTTTTCTTAACAATTTTCTCTGTTTTAATAGGGTGTGCCCTTCTTCCGCCTTTTGCGAAAGGAACCCTCCCAACATTCCGAGCTGTGGGGAATCCTGAACCCTTTATTCGTGGAGCCCTTGAGACTCCATGTCCTGTGCCCCAGCCCTTAGCTGTATTTCTTAACCCTGCTCTCTTATTTCTACCTTGAACTTGTTTATTTCTACTGAAAGAAATTTCACTTGCTTTTCGAATTAGATCTTTTCTAGGTTTTGTACTAAATATTCTTGGCATATCAACTAAAATTTTTTTTTTACCATCTAAATCATAAACATTAACTTTCTCCATAAAATCACTATTTTCTTTGTTGACTTTCTCTACTAATAAATGTTATTTCTGGTGATTTAACCATAAACGACTTTACTGGTCTTATTGTTTTTCTTATTCTAATTAACCGATTTTTTGGTCCCGGTATGGATCCTAACACAAGAAGATATTCTCCGTTAACTTTGCCATATCTAATGAAACCCCCCTTAGGGTTTATTTCTTCTTCATTTTCTCCAATGACCATAATTCGTTTATGATATTCCGTTCTTTGATGATACCCCATTTGCCCAGGACGCGGAACTGTATAAAGAACTCGGGCCGGATGCCAAGGACCTATACACGCTACAACTCTTCTAGCTTTACTATTTTTTCGGGTTAATATTTTCACGCCATATCTTTTAACGGGCCCTTGAAATCCTTTTCCTTTTGTAACGGCTAATATATCAACCAATTCACCTTCTATTAAAACATCCCTTGCCTTAATTTCTTTACCTAAATATTCTAAAGCAAAATTAAATTCATCTATTGGGGATCCAATAGAGTTCAACTTAATTTCAATAATATCGGGCTTTTTTCTTGGTAAAGATGTAAGATGCGGTTGAGTTTGAAAAATCCCTCTAATATCACTTGTGTTATTTAAGGTTTTAGAGAGTTTTTTTTTAATTTCATCATAATTGTATTTTTCGAAATTCGGAATGTTAATTTTGCGAGTAAGATAATTATTTAATTCAGTAGAAAAAATATCTCCCTCTATATATTTTCCATACTCATCTTCATTATAAATTCTAATTCCAATGAGGATTAAAGGAGGAACTTCAATAACTGTAACTGGTTTCATCAATTCTTTTCCATAATAAGGACTATTTTTTTGATCTTCTATATATGTAATATGAGTCATACCTGCTTTGAAACCAGCAAACCCTAAAAATATAACATTTTTAGATGTATCTAACCAGTGTCTTACCCTACCTTTAGCAGATGTGGCTCTTTTTCTAGGAAGAAACGCTAATGAACCGTGTCTTGGAGCATGTTTTTTGCGGTGACCCATATGTAATCACTTACGACTTTAAAACTCTAAATTATTTAAAATAAAAAAAGTTTTGCATTCAATCATAAAATTTAAATTCCTTAAATTAAAAAAATGGGCTTTTTAAATTTATGTTATAAAAAAAATAGATAGATGACATTAAAATTTGAAAATTTAAGTCATATACAAGTAAAAGAGACTTTAAGTAGCAAAGAAGAGAAAATTTTAGTTATTGATTGTTCTGAGTGTTCAGGGGCACTAGAGGATTTATTTCAAAATGGAGAATGTATATTATGTGTTCTAAAAAATTTATATTTAAATAGAAAAAAAGTTTTTGAAAATTTAACAACAAAAATCCATGATCCATTAATCGAACGAGATCAAATTTCATTATTTTTGAATTATTTTAAAAGAATAAACTATATTAAAAAAATTTGGAGAAAAATTGAGAGTATAGGAAAAAAGAAATGTATATATCAAGAATTTAATTGTAAAATCACAGCTTTATGTGCTATGTTTCTCTCTTTAAATAATGATCTTATCTTAAATCCACTTTATGTTTTCAATTTTATTTCTGAGAAAATTGATGAACTTAAAGATCACGAATATTTTAATAGAGAGTGCCAAAATTGCTCTAAAAAAGTATTGGTTTTACTGGAAACTCTCTTAAATGCCCTAAATGAACTGAAAATAATTCAAAGTTATAAAAGATTTCTTAAAAGTAATAGTAATTCCAAAGATTTAAACAAATTTTACGAAGAATTCTTTTTTAAAAAATCGTTATTTTTTAAAGAAAAAAGAAGTTTTGACAAAGCTTTAATAATATCTACTGGTGATTTAATTGAAAAATATAAAACGGGAGATAATCAAATATTTCAAATTTCTATTTATAATATTGCTAATGAATATGAAAAAAAATATACTGTACAATATTCATATGAATCCGTAGTTGATGAAAACTATTTTAAAAAGGTTGTACAAGATGTCAAAAACAATTTAAAACTCCTCGAAATTAATATAATCGCTCCGTTAGAAAATTTAATAAGTATGTACAAAAAAGAAGCTTTAATTTATTTAGATTCAAAATATAAGTTTCCATTAATCGAAAGGGAAAGAATTGCATATATCGCTGCATTATGTAAATTAAACATAGAAAAGATTTTTCCTCTATTAATTGACGATTTTATTGAAGAAGTTTTTTTAGATTCTCCAAATGATAAGATATACATAAATCATCAAAAATTTGGACGTTGTAGAACAGATATTAAATTTGAATTAAAGGAAATTGAGAGATTAAAAACATTTTTAAGAATATATAGTGGAAAGAGACTTGACTATTCCAATCCAAGTATTAAAGTAGTAATAAAGAATAAATATTTTTATTGCAGGTTTGCGATCGATGTTGAACCTATTCAGTTAAATAATTTCGCGTTAGATATAAGAAAGTTAAATAAAAACATATTAACTGTTCAAGATTTACTGAAAAACGGAACCATTAGTCCCGCAATAGCCGCATTTTTATATTTGTCGCTAATAAGAAGGGTGAATATCACGGTTACTGGTGAAACCGACACTGGAAAAACAACATTAATAAACGCATTAGATTTATTAACACCAAAAGAATTTCGAAAAATATATGTAGAAAATGTGATTGAATCATTAAACCAATCAAAATACGAGAAACATCAACTAAAATATAAAGTTGATTCACTCCAAGTAGGATTAAACCATAAACTTTCAAAACAAAATCAAATTAGGAAATTATTACATCGTACGCCTGATATTATTTATTTAGGAGAAATTCTAACTAAAGAGGAAGCTGAGGCAATGTTTCACTGTTTAGCTGCTGGGTTAAAGGGATTTCAAACGATTCATTCTAACGACATCGCTTCTTTAATAAATAGAATAATTCATCATTTCAAAATTCATATTTCCTGTTTAAGAGATTTAGGTCTTATCGTTTTCATGAGAAAAAATCGAGAAAAAAGATTTGTTGATTCAATTTCGGAAATAAATAATAATATTGAAGATAATAAAGAAATTTATCAAACCCTTTTCAAATTCAATCCTCAAAAACAAAACTGGGCGAACCTAATAAGTTTATTTAACTCAAACATTATCTGTAAGCTAAGAAAATACGAAGATATTAGTAAAGAAAAATTTCAAGTATTATTTAATCTTTATAAAGACATGTTTAATACTCTTCAAATAATTGATAAACTATCAATTGATAAATTAATTAAGTTTTTTGATCAAGTTTCTTTTCATTCTTCAGATAATCTAGAGAACCTTTGTTTATTTTTAGAAAATTGGAAAAACTCATGTAGTTTAAATTTATAAATTGTTAAAATCAGATATGACAAATCTGTTAGAAAAGGCATTATTAATGGGTTTTGGAATTTTTGTTTTAACTATTTTTCTATCAATGATTAATCCATTTATTATACAAATTTCTGAATTTAATAGAACAATAGAAAATGACATAATAGCCTATGAAAGTTTCTTTAATGAGGTAGATATAGCTGTCAAATTCATCATTGAAAATCCAGATGCGATTTATTTAAGAGAAATTGATTATCCTAAAAATTTGAATGTTACATTTGATGATTTTTATGTTAAATACGATTTTTTAATTGAAAATAAATTAAATTATAAAATATATGAATATAATAAACCTTTTATAAATCATTTTTACAGAAATTTATCTACAACTACTTTCATATTAAATGTTTCATGTTTTCAAAACTTTATTGCTGTATATTTTAATTAATTTTAAAACATGACTGATTCTATGGTATTAAACGATAAATTAATCAGTTTCTGTCAGAAAATTCATCCTTATAACATCCCTTGTATAAAGTTCAAAGAATTGGATGTTAGGTATAAATTAATATACAAAAAAGAATATAAAATTGACGAAAATGATATTAATAAAGCTAGTTTTATAATATTTCTAATATCTTTTATAGTCCTCTTTATTACTTCAATATTTATCACAAATTTTAGTTTAATAATAGTAACAATTTATTCTTTTACCTTAGCATTAATTTTTTCTTATACTTTTAATATTAGGTTTTTTAAAGAGATTAAAAAGAAAGAGAAGCAAATAAATGCCTTATTGTATCTTGTTAAGATTTATTTTTCCTTAATTCAAAAATCATTAGGAGAAAACGCAGATTATTCCATCAATTTTATTAAGTTAATTAAAGAGTATAAACTTCCAATATCAAAAGACTTTGGAGAAATATTAAGTAAAATTCAGCTGGGTGAAAATCCAGAAGCTTTGTTGTCTGAGATTATTACACCCTCAGAAGATTTTAATTCTTATTTAAAGAACTTACTCTTATCAAATTTCAGTCATAATAGCAATAGTGATGTTTTTAGTGAAAATTCATTAGAAAAACAATTTAGAACATATCTGAGAGAAATTGAATCTAAATTAACCGTTATATTCTTTATTGGCTTATTTTTCCCCTTAGGTTTATGTTTTTTAATCTTATTTCAAAGAATTAATTATTTTTTATTAATTTCTATTTTACCGCTTTTTTTCTTCTCTTTAAAATTTCTAAATAAAAAATTTTTAAAAAATGACTTTTTTTTGTTAGGATTAATAAACAATTACTCAAAGAAGGAGAAAACAAAATTTGATGAATTTATTTCCTTCCTTATTGGTTTTACTATGAATTTAAAAAGAAATATTTCTCCTGAAATAGCATTTATTAAGTCATATTCCCAAAATAAACGACAATTTAAATTATTAGAAAAACCATTAAAATCACAAGTTTCACAACTTTTAAACTTCTCTTGCTCATTTGACGAAATACTAGAAAACCTACATTTTGAATTGAAATCGATACGATTTAAATTAATTTTGAATGTTATAGGGAAGATTGTTGCTGAGAATGCTTACCTCTCTCATGAAAAGATAACAGATATCTTAAATGTAATATCAAATCACCAAAAACTCGAAAACCGGTTAGAAATAATAATACGAGGAGAAAGATTTAAAGTTTTATTGTTTTTATTTTTGTTACCTATAATTATTGGAGGAATTGGAGGGTTAGTTCCATTATTTAATTTTTTGATTAGCAATGTTAATTTTAATCCTGGTTTCAACTTAACTTCTTTATTCGATTTAATATTTACTTATGATTTTATTATAATATTTTTCTCCCTCTTATATTGTGTTTATGTATCCTCCTATTATTTTTTAAGAATAATAAACTACGAAAGAAGGAAAATTTTATTGGTTGTTTCTAATACATTATATGGATTAGCATTTTTCTTCTCGTGTATAAATATATTAAATTACATTTAAGAAAGAGTTGAAGAATTCCTAACTAAATAAAAAAACATAAATTAATTCTATAAACAAAAAAATTCCAATAAAAATAACGATTAATTTAGAATAAGACACCACAGTTTTAAAGAACACAGTTTCAAAACCTTTACTAAAAGCAAAAACCTCTATTTCATTTAAAATTTGAAAAAATGGCATCAAAAAAATAAAAAACAAGACTATAGAAATAAAAATTGCAATAGGCTCAGCAGATATAACCGAAAACGCAAAAATAAAAATAAAAAATGCTAATAACGAATAGAATTCAAATATAATTAAATTAATCTCTGACATGTACAATATTTATTAAAGAAAAAACTATTTAAATTTCTAAGATTATAAAAAGTATTAAAAAAAAAATAGAGAATTAGGAAGAATTTTATAATATATTATAATGTTAATAATTATTTTGAAATTATATTTTTATTAAAAAGATTGCAATAACTACTGTAATATTACTAATTACTATAGAATAATATGAAAAGGGGTTAATTAAAATTATGAGAAATTTAAAAATGAAGGGATTAAAGTATAGTAATGGGAAATACGAACTATTTAATGAACGTTTTGTATTTTTCCCTCCACAAATCATTGACATTTTATCATCAATTTATGGGGAAGGTGTAAAATCTTTATTAGTGTGGTTAGGTAAAAAAGTTGGTTGGGCATTAATTCAAAAGTGGGATGATAATTTAAAATCTAAAACATTAAATGATCTAGTCAATCAATTTAGTAGTATATTAAGCAATCATGGTTGGGGTCGTTTTACACCCAAAAAGATTTCTGATAATTTAATTGTAATTGAGCTACATCATAACATTTCTAATGATTTAGGTAGCAAATCAAAATATACCTGTTATTACATAACAGGACTATTAGCTGGCTTTGGCGAATATGCTTTATACAGAGTAAATGTTATAGAAAATAATTGTTGTATAGAAAATCCTAGTTTAGGCTCATGTGAATTTAGAATTGAGAAAAGTATTTAAAGACATAATTTACCAAGGGTCCCATTCTTCAGGGTTAAGTACTTCACTTTCATTATTTCCAATATTTTCCTCAGTTGGTTTAGCTTGGAATTCAAGATAATCATTATTTTCCTCGATTACCTGTTTTTGGGGGTCACTCTCGCTCGAAATTAAACTTTCTGTTAGAATTATTTGATCTTCGCCAATTACAACATCTTTAAAAGCAGTGATTAAGGATAGAAAATTAAAAAATTCTTCTTTAGCCATTTCTACGATTAAAGACTCGCTATTTTTTAACAAAGTAAGTTTAATTATCCGAACTTCACCACTTATTTCTACTGAAGTTAATTCTATACTTTCATTTTTATTTTTTAGCTGAATTTTCCACGAAGTTTCTCTAGTTTTTTCAATTTCCATTCTTTAAATTACACTCTTAAGATAATTAAAATTCAATAATTTAATAAAAATTAACTAATTTATAATTTTCTTTATAATTTTCATATCGTTTTTAACTAATAATGCTAAAAAAGGGAACTCACTTTTTCAAATTATTTAACAAAGATAATTCAAAGATAATTGAATATTAAAAAATTATATACAAAAAAAATAAGGATAAGGATTGGAGGTCTATATTGGGTTAAAAATTGAAATTTTTCTGTTTTATTATTATAAAATAGAATTAATGATTTTAAGAGATATTTTTCGCCAGTGGATTTATTGAGTTGTGAAAAATCTCTAAATTTATAAAATATTTCAATAAATATTTTTTGTATTTTTGAGAAATTTTCATTTTCACTAAAAAACATCTCATAGACATTCATATTTGTTAAATTGTGTGTAATTAGATAACTAATTATTCCCATTATTAAATATAATAACAATAAAATGGAAAAAAATAAAAGTAACCATTGAAAATTCAAATAATATATTGGATTAAAAAGAAACAGCATTGTTAATAACTTACCATCACTTCCTCCTATTATCTTTAAACAAAATAATATGAATGATAAAAAAAACGCTAAGAAAAGAAACCATATCTTTCCTATTATAAAAATTATTATATTATTATAAAAATGCAAAAATTCAATAAAAATTAAGAAGCTACCTATTAAAAAAAGAACAGAAAGAACTTTATTGGGTATTATTCTAAACCTGATATCTCGATACATGCAATAAAATAAAACTATATTTGAATAGAAAAAAAAAAAGAAAACATTTAAAATCATTTGTTCATAATTCTCCTTCCCAAATTTCTATAAATTTCTTTAAACTCTTTGCGCGAATGTTTTCAGTTTTATATCGATATATTTTAATCCGTCCAAATATTTTTTCTTGAATCAGATTTAAGGATTTTAAATGGTTTAGATGAGATTTAACGCTTGTGTGATTCAGTCTTGATTTTTTTATAATTTGAGATATTGATAATTCATGGTTTATAGCAAGTATTTTTAATATTTTTATTCTCGCTTTTGAACCCAATAAATTCTCTATGTTAAAATTTTCTTTAACTATCAAATCTTAATTCCCTTAGATTGTAAAATGTTTATGATTATTTCTTCAAATTTTGAAAGTGAAATCTCTTGAACTGCAATTAAAGCCCTTCGACCTTTTATAGACTCACTTTTGATCTCCACAGTAATTAAATTCTCTCTTTTAAAATCTTGAAGATAATTCCATAATTGTGAATACGACCGCGGTTGAATTCCTAAATTTTCGCATAAAATCAAATATGAATTTGTAATTACTATTGAAGAAATTTGAATCTTTCCACTTTTCTTTAAAGCTTTTATAATTGCTAATAAGAAAATTACTTTCTGTAATGTCATATATTTTAAAATATCTAGAGTAGAAAATGGAACTATATCATGATTTCCAAGACGTACGCATTCCATAGTGATATATTTTAAATCCTGATTTTCAGCAATTTTACTTGATTTCCATATAAGATTTAACCCATATCTAATATCTCCACTTTGATAAACCAAATCTGATATAGTTTTGATTAATTTGTTAGAAATTATATTCTCTTTTAAACTTATCTCTGCTCTGTACTTCAAAATGTCATACAATTGCTCTTTTGTGTAATTTTTAAATTTGATTATATTCCTTTGAAGCGTACTCATAGTACTAACATCTAAGTTGCTTAAACACGAGATATTTCTCGCTATTCCAATAATAGAAATGCGTTGTCGAGCGTTAAAAGAATCATCGTTAATTCTCGTAAGAGAATATACCAGATCTCCACCATTATTTATTAAATAACCTAATTCATCCAATACAATTAAAAGCTGTAAGTTTTGGTTATTAACTGAGTCTACAATAATATCTAGTAAATCTTGGGGCGAATATCCTCTTTTTGGAAAATTTTTGTTAAGTGCGCGAACGATTTTGATTAGAACTTTGTAACTAGTTCTTTCTTTCCTACAATTTATATGTACATATTTGATTAAAATTGATCTTTTTTCTGCGGCATTTGTTATCATCTCTCCAAACAATTTAATTGCTGCTGTTTTCCCTATTCCCGTTTTTCCTATAATTAATATTTTACGCGATATAGAATTTGGATTTGTTATTAACACTAAAAAAAGTTGAGATAATAGCGCCAATTCCTTTTCTCGATGTAGTAACTTCTTTGGAACGAAATTAATATCAAGTTTACTCTCGTTTTTGAATAATGAAGGTTTTTTTAGTAAATCTTCAAAGTAGTCTATTGTTATAAAGAACACCCGATAAAATTATATTAAAAGTTAGAAAATTATTGTATATAATAAAATACAGAGTAGTAGTTTTTGATTATTAAAATAATAATTTAACATTTAATCAAACAATTTTCTCTCTGGAAATACCAAACAAATCTCGTAATATCAATACTCACTCTCAAAATACTTAAAAAAAATGCGTAATAATTTTTTGTCGGACATTTCATGCCATCATTGTATCTATAGAATCTACAATTTAAATAAATATTAACAAATCAAATAAATAAATTAGAATTTAAATGTTAGATCTCTAATTAATTTGAATTTTGTTCTTTTTCTAATATTAACTTTCATACAAATAGAAGTAAAAAGGATAATTAAAATCGAAAAAAGAAAAATGTTTGTTGTAAAAAATAAATTAAAAACCCCTTGACTTAAAAAGTTTTGAATTTTAAAGTTCAAAGTTATTGTTTTATTTTCTAGATATTTGGTGCCGTTGAATACGATGTCAACATAAAACTTTTTTTCATTTTCTTTAAATCTAAAGTTATTTGAAGAGATTTCAATATCTACAAATCCCGATTGGTTGGTTTTAAATTGATCTTCATATTCCAATGTTAAATCATTATAAATAATTGTTTTTAAAATCTGGTTTTTAAGTGGTTTTATACTTTGGTTGAAAAAATAGAAGTAAAGGTTGATTGTTATTATATAATGGTTTTCTAAATTGTTATCGAATCTCAATATTTCTACGAAAATTGCTAGTTTTTCTACAAAAATTTCATAAGAAAATGTAGCATTATTATAAATCATGTTATTTCTTATGTCAAAGATTATATTATTTTCTCCTAAATTTAAATGAGAAATTGTTGATATATTAAATGAAATTTCCCCACTCTCGTTTGTTGTAAAATTATTTTGATAAAGTATTTTCTTATTAGAAATTATTTCAAAATGAAAAGTTTCGTTAACTAAATAAGAGTGGTTGTCTGTGCTATAAAATTTTGCTGTAAAAAAGTTATAACCTCCGTATTTTAGAACGCTTTTAAAACCGATTAATTGACACATCACATTTCTTTTTAACACATTTACGATTATAATTCCTCTAAAAGCATTTACAGACCCCCCCGCTCCATTTTGATCTTTGTAAAAATGGTATAATTTAATAAATAATGTATTAGTATAATTCGAAAATGAAATATTTAAAAATTCAATATTAATTGTCCAATTCTTTTCTGAATATCCAATTTCATGGTGCTCTGAAGAATTCCAAAGAATATTATCAAAAATATCAAAAATTTGAACTTGGAAATACGAGATTTCATGCTCAGGGTCATAAATTAATTCCCATGAAGCGTTAATGTTAATTTTTTCGTTATTATAATAAATATCGTTATCGCTTGTAAAAACAAAAACATCGAAGGAAAAACTTTTAACGGACTTGGTAATTAGTATTATTGATAGAACGAGACACAGGAATAAAACTATTACATTTTTTTTGTTCACAACAATTCTTTATATTAAATTATAAAAACTTAGATAATTTCAAAAAACATTTATTTTATCAAATATTTAAATTCAAAACTAAGAAATGTGTTTTACTGAAAGTAGATGGGAAAAGTTAGAACTATATTAATAAAAAAGGTTTCAAAAGAGTTAATAAATAAATATCCTGATGTTTTTACTACGGATTTTGAAAAAAATAAAGAATTATTAGATAAATATCTTGAAGTAGACTCAAAACACTTAAGAAATCGAATTTCGGGATATATCGTTAATCTAATGAAGATCAGATCTCGAGAACAATAAAAAATTGAGTTTAATTATAATTATTTATTGAGGGTGTGGTGTTTATTAAAGAAGACGCAAAGAAAATGGCCGATCTTCTAAGAACGGGTCATAAAATGCTAAATTTATCTTGTCCTATTTGTAATAATCCAATTTTTCAAAATAAAGACGGAGTATCTTTTTGTGTAATTTGTAATAGAGAAGTAATTATGGCAGACAGCGTTTCAGATAAAAATTTTGAGGAAAAAGAAACAATTTTGAACAAAAACACCAAACAAGGCAATATACCAAGCGTATTAATAACCGTTCTTACTGATAAATTAAATTGGATTACTCAAAAATTAAAGAAAGAGAATCAATTGGATATTATCGAAAAATATTTAAAAATATTATTTGATCTTTTAAACCTGTTAGAAAAAGCTAAAGGCTTTAAATAATTAAAAAGGTATTAAAAGATTTATGTGTTAATGCTTCTGCCGGGATTTGAACCCGGGTCACGAGGGTGAGAGCCTCGCATGCTTAATCCTTTTTTCTGTATTAAGAAATCAGTAAGTTTGACCGGACTACACTACAGAAGCAAATAAAATATTATAAAGCCACTGTTTTAATAAATTTTAACTAAATATTAAATTTAATTAAAACAATTTTTAGTCTTATTATATAGATTAAATTCAGTTAAAAGAGCCGAAAATCAATTGAATTACCATACAGATTCAAATTATTGACGATTGAAAGAAGCACTAAAATAAAAAAAATAATATATATTAAGTAATATTAAAAAAAGAAACATTAATTAAATTGCATTCGATATTTAGCTTTTTATATATTACATTGAAATTTGAAATTCATTTGTTATGAAGATTGGTTTAAGTAAATTTACATAGTGGTCTCTAATAGAATATTCTGCGATCTTAGTTGCGTCTGAAATTAGTTTTTGAGTTAATACGGCTTTTTGGTTAAACTCTCTAGATAATAACTTATCAGCTAAATATATTACAGCCCCAGTTAAAATAAAAGGATTTCGGCCACCTCGATGCCATTTAGTCAAGCTATTTAGAATCCTTCTGCATTTACTTGTTAAATTGCGTTTATAATCTTCTTTTGACCAATGATTTCCTTTTTTAATTAATCTATCATCCAAATTTTTATGATTTATAATACTATCTATTAATCTAATTAGGTAATCTTCACTTTTATGTGGGATTGCATTGCTATTCAAATGAAATTTATATCTTATTCCATCTCTCAAAATTAGCCTTGGATTAACTCTATGACCAAAATTTTGAAAGGCATTAGAAATTTCATTTATTGTAACTGGGGCATTATGATACTCTTTACGAACAGAATAAAAAATACAAAATGCGATCAAAGAAATATTATTTATGATTTTTTGCTCATTTTTAACTATCTTTTTATAATAATACGCAGCGTTGTTTCGGATATTTTTATTTAAATTAAGGTAAATAGATATCTTATTCAAGATATTGAAGATTCTATATTCGGTTTCATGATTTTTAATCCTTAGAAATTGAGCATAGTTTTTCTTTAACCTTCTGTATAATTTCTGCTCATCAGGCGGCAATAATTTTCCTGTTTTATCTTTAAGATATTTTGACTTCTCATAATCCATAAAGGTCCCCAATCCCCCAATATAATCTGTTCTTTCTCCTAATGCAACATACTGTTTATTCATGTTATTTTTTACATTGGTCGCATTAAAGATGTATGACGAATCCTTATAAATTTTATCTAATACTAAACCACATTCCTTACATGTCATTTCGAATGAGTTTGTTATGACACTACCCCCACATTCAGAGCATTTTTCATAAACTTTACTCTCTTTTGTATTATTTACCAAATTTAATTCACACAAATTAATCGTTATAATTTAAGTAATTTAGAAACCCTTTATCTCGATTTTGTAGAATTTTTATTGTTTCCAATTGGAAAATAATTCCATTAAAATATATAGAACCTCTATAGCGAAGGGCTGAGGGATTATTGGAAGTAAAAAAAAATAATAGCATTTTTTAACTTTTAATTTATACTACATTTTACATCAGATTTGTTATTCTTAAAAAAAATCATTTTAAAAAGAGATATTTCAATGAGTCAATCTCCAAACAAACTCGAAAAAATAAAAAAAATAACTTCAAGCCACAGTAATTTGTTTAAAAGAATTTTCAAAGAATTAAACCTTATTATAAAAGGGAAGAGAGAAATTATGTATTCCGATATTATTAATCTGATTATACGAGAAGGTTATAAAGGAGAAAAATATAATGAAATAATTTTATGGTGTAATTATAATATAAGACAAGGGAAATATATAGTTGTAATTGAACAAATAAAGCTCTAGAAAAATCTTTGAAATTAAATAAAGAAAATTTAAAGAAGTTTTATGTATTAATAAATAAGGTTAACTTGAAAATTGATTTTCATTTTATTCTTTACTCTTTTAAATTGCTAAGAAATGAAAACTAAAATAAAATTATAAATGTGTAATTATATTAATATTTAATAATATTATTATATAAAGACCAAAGCGATCTTTCTATATGTATATAATTTAATAATAATATGTTTTTTCAGCCTTTTAAATAGCAAACTTTAATGAGGATTTTTCTATGGTTAGATGGACGGCAGATCATAATATATATATAAAAATACTCTATTGGGGTATGGGGGGATCAGGAAAAACAACTATAGTAGACACATTATATAGATTAACTAAAGAACAAAAAAAAGATATTACTCCAACTGGAAATCTAACTAAAATTTCTATGGCAAGCGGGTCAACATTATATTTTGATAGAGGTATTTTTCAATCAACTAAACAGAATAAAGTATATTACCATGTCTATACTGTTGCTGGGCAGAGCAGGTTCTCTCCTTTAAGAAAAAAGATTTTCAAGGGTACAGATGGGGTTATTTTTGTCGTTGATTCACAAACACATTTTTTTGAAGATAATATTGAGTCCCTAAAAGAATTAAAAAATATTACAAGGGGTAGGTTAATTAAAGAAATTCCCTTGATAACAATGTTAAATAAGCAAGACCTTAGTGAAACTATTGGAGAAGAAGATTTTAAACAAGTTCTCAAGGAGGAAAAACTCTGGTATGAACCTGATCATGAATTATATATTTGGAATCCCATAATATACAAAACATGTGCATTATACGACAAGAAAATAGATGTTTATCGTAGTTTCACCGAATGCGCAAGAAGAACGGGGCTATATCAAATATATGGGGATGGTAAAGCACCTGTTGGAAATAATTTTAGCAGAGACCTCCCTGAATTTTAAAAATAGATACGAATATTCAATTTTTTCTTGTCATGCTAATAATTACATTTTAATCAAAATTTAATAAAAAGGAAAAAATTCTCATTTTTTAAATAGGTATAATGCGTTTTATTTTTAAGAATTATTAAATAAAATTTATTATTCAAAGGATACCAGGATTTCCCTAAGGTTATAAAAATTCAATGAAAATAACTAACATACATGACCTATTAAATTTAGGAATGAAATGTTATAGTTACCTTGAGGATTATAAGAACCAAAATCTCTTAAATATAAATTTTCCTATAATTTAATAATTTATATAAATTCTTAATCATTTTATCTAACATAAACCAATATTATTTTATGTTGAAATAGTTATGGGAGTTTATAATAGCATAAAAGGAGAATTACCTAACCAATTTTCAATTTTTCAGTTAATTAGTATTTTAGGAGTAGATGCTCAAGAAGTACGTAAGGTCAGAAATTTATTAAAGCAATTTCATAATAAAGGTTTTATTAAAAGACTCTCAAAAAATATGTATGAAAAAATTGAAAAATAAATAAATTATTAATTTGTTATACTCATTTTTAAAGTTAATTGGGGAAAAATAAAAGTTATAACCCGATTAAAAGAATCTAATACTCCTTTTCCTTCAATTGCGATTGTCTTATTAATAGAAATAAACTTAAACATATTGAAATTTATTTCACTTAAAAACTCGTATTGGTTTAATTTTTGAGGATCTTCTATATCGTATTTATTAAATGAAATAACTATGGGAAGGTTATAAAATTCATTTTTAAACATAGTTTTTAATTCATTCCATGATCTCAAATTATGTTGTAAACATTGAGCTCTTGAATCAACAACAAAAATTAACCCATCAACACCATTTAAAGTAGCGGGTCGGGTGCTTGCATAAAAGTCTTGACCGGTAGCAGAATAAATAAGAAATTTTAAACTCCATTCTGCACCCTTAAATTGTAAAACACCAAAATCAAACAATAAAGTTCTCCCAACGGTACTATCAATAGAATGTAGGTTTTCCTCTTTGTTGAAATAAGAAAATAATTGTTTTATTGATGTCGTTTTTCCTGACATGGCAGGACCGTAATATACGATTTTAACTTGCAAATTTTTTTTCTCATAATCATATATCAAATTAATTAACCCCATAAAGATTGCATACTATCTAGGGCATTGACTTTTTTCCCATTTTCAATTAAAATTGAAAAGTCTTCCCCCCATTCTTTATTAATAAAAGATATTATTCTATCAATGGGAGCGTCTTCATAATCTATAGTTTCTAAAAGAGTTTTACTCCCAATTTGCGTTTTCATTTCTATGTTATTTAATAGATTTAACCTAGATAAAATAGAAAATGCTCGTTTAGAACCTGAATAAAAATTTTGAATCTCTTTTTTAAGGATATTCTTTTTCAATTCTTCTTTTTCTCTATTAAAATCTAATAAAACATCTATTAAATCTTCATCAATTTCTTCAGATTTAATTTTCCCTAATAGAACTCTTTTCATTTTGATGATGGCTTTCTCAGTATCTTGGGAAATCTTTTGTAAAATACCGTGTTCAAATTGAAGATCAAGTAGTTTCCAATTTATGCCCACTAATTCGATAGAAAATGAATTAGAAAAGAAAGCAATACCCAAAAAACAATTAATTTTTTTTTTAATGCTATTAATAAACTGACGAATCTTATCTTTTTGCTCAAGTATTTCAATTCCAATTAACCAAGAATTAAAACGCTTAAATTGATTCAGAGCTTTGAGAGCAACACTAGTAGGACATCGTATATATATTTTTTGAGTATTATAATCAATATTTTCATTCATTACTAAGTCATGATATTCTGTGATAGAAATAAAATCTGTATAAAAAATAAATTCTTTCCGAAAATGAATCAATTCTGATAAATCTATTAAAAAATCATCGATTTTCTCTGCGTTATTACCATAAACGATAATTGGGATTCTATTTAAGATAGTATAAAGTATTAGCGTTGTATCAGTTGTTTTTAATTTTTCCAATAACTCAAAAAAAATCATTTTTTCACCTTATCCTTTGATAATTAATTCACCTAGCATAGTCTTAATATCAAAGGGCCTTTGATCCTGAATTTCAGACGCTTTCTTAATAAGAGAATGTATTTTGTTTGAGAATTGCGGAATAATTAATCGTATCAAACCTAGTTTTTGTCGAGATTTACCCATCTCAGTACTAAATATTGCTTTTCCCAAACCATGTATAAATTGAAATGAGTTTTCACAATCTAATAGTATATTCTCCGCATTCATCTTTTTAAGCAACCAAGCGCACCTATTTGCTGTTTGAAAAAGTGAATAGCTCATTGCAGAGATATTATCTAAATTTTTTTCCTTATCATTGGTGTTTTTCAAAATTTTTGATGCAATAAATCCCCCTTCTATGGTAATATGTGCGTATTTTAAATCAGGAATTGCAATAGAAAAATTGCTTAAAACTTTTCTTAGCTCCATAGATATATTTTCTGATAAATTTAACGAAAAGGAAGACACTTTATAATTAAAATTCTCATTCTCTTTAACATTGAAGCCTTTTATTATGCTTTGAATCCGTTGTTCATCAAATTGAACTAATGGTGGTTTAAAAGATTCGCCAGAAGTAATGAGAGTAGTTTTGATCTTTTTTAAACATTCACTAGTTTGTAAAAAAATCCCCCCTAAATTTGTATTTGGCTGAGCTGTAATTGCTATAAAAAACTCGTGTTTATTATCGAGAATTCCTTGCTCTTGCAAAATCCTATTCAAAGAATAATGTATCGGACTATTAAGAGGAGCTATTAAAATTTTTGCTTTCTTTCCCTCTATTAAGATATATTTTAAATCGTTTGGATGCAAATGTATTCCAACATTAAAGATCGCACTAGTGGCAGAACTAACATTAAAGATTTCATCTTTAGAAAACCAAACTCCGGCTGACTGAATTGGATTCCCATCTCTTTGAGTTAAAACCGCATTTTCTACTCCTTTCAACTGTTTTATTTGATCCAGGTGAATACCTATCTTTTCTCTTAAATCCATTTTAATTCGCAAAGTTCCTTAATTAAATTAGTATTTTTAAATTAAAACTTAGATTTTTAAACTACGAATATTTGTAAAATTAACAAAACAAAAAAATTTAAAATGAATCCTTCTTATATATTACTATAACAAATCGCATCTTTACCGGTGTGAGCTTGGATTACGGTATGCAACCGTTATATGAAAAGTTAATTCACTGATGCGATATAAAATATGTAGTTATAGTTTAATCGATTATAACTGAAGAAAGATAAATTAATAACCCTAAAAAGTAAATTAATTCCAAATTTAAGAACTAATTTGCGACTAACTCAATATTTATTTAGATAATTAATTCCGGTTGATCCTGCCGGACCCGACTGCTATTTGGGTGAGAATAAGCCATGCGAGTTGAATGGGATACCTAAAGTTCCCATAGCAAACTGCTCAGTAACACATGATCAACTTACCCTATAGAGAAAAATAACCTCGGGAAACTGAGGATAATGTTTCATAATTGAATTGGCTTGGAAAAGTTTTTCAATGAAAAGGATAAAAAAAATGGTTTTTATCTGCTATAGGATAGGATCGTGTTCGATTATGGTAGTTGGTGAGATAATGGCTCACCAAGCCGATAATCGATAGGGGCCGTGAGAGCGGGAGCCCCGAGATGGGTACTGAGACAACGACCCAGGCCTTACGAGGCGCAGCAGGCGCGGAACCTCCGCAATACACGAAAGTGTGACGGGGTTACCCAAAGTGTTCAATAGAACTGTGGTAGGTGAGTAATGTCCCCTACTAGAAAGGAGAGGGCAAGGCTGGTGCCAGCCGCCGCGGTAAAACCAGCTCTTCAAGTGGTCGGGATAATTATTGGGCTTAAAGTGTCCGTAGCCGGTTTAGTAAGTTCCTGGTAAAATCGGGTAGCTTAACTATCTGCATGCTAGGAATACTGCTATACTAGAGGGCGGGAGAGGTCTGAGGTACTACAGGGGTAGGGGTGAAATCTTATAATCCTTGTAGGACCACCAGTGGCGAAGGCGTCAGACTGGAACGCGCCTGACGGTGAGGGACGAAAGCCAGGGGAGCGAACCGGATTAGATACCCGGGTAGTCCTGGCCGTAAACGATGCATACTAGGTGATGGTACGGCCATGAGCCGTATCAGTGCCGTAGGGAAACCGTTAAGTGTGCCGCCTGGGAAGTACGGTCGCAAGGCTAAAACTTAAAGGAATTGGCGGGGGAGCACCACAAGGGGTGAAGCCTGCGGTTCAATTGGACTCAACGCCGGGAAACTTACCAGGGGAGACAGCAGTATGACGGTCAGGTTGACGACCTTACCCGACGAGCTGAGAGGAGGTGCATGGCCGTCGCCAGTTCGTGCCGTGAGGTATCCTGTTAAGTCAGGCAACGAACGAGATCCGCACCTTTATTTGCCAACAAGAAGTCACGACTTCGTTGGGAACACTAAAGGGACCGCCGTCGATAAGACGGAGGAAGGAGCGGGCAAAGGCAGGTCAGTATGCCCCGAAACCCCTGGGCTACACGCGGGCTGCAATGGTATGAACAATGGGCTGTGACTCCGAAAGGAGAAACCAATCCCGAAATCATATCTCAGTTGGAATTGTCGGCTGTAACCCGCCGACATGAACGTGGAATCCCTAGTAATCGTGTGTCATCATCGCACGGTGAATACGTCTCTGCTCCTTGCACACACCGCCCGTCGCTCCATCCGAGTGTGCTAAAAATGAGGTCTGGTCAGTCTGGTCATATCGAGTTTCTAGTATGCGAGGAGGGAGAAGTCGTAACAAGGTAGCCGTAGGGGAACCTGCGGCTGGATCACCTCCTATTTATTTAAATCTTAATTACTTGGAGTTTGTTATAAGAGTTATTAATTAGCTTTCAATCCTTTTTTTTATCATAATGGGCCTGTAGATCAGTAGCAGATCGCTTGACACATAATTAGCAATTAGCTTGATGCGAGATTTGCACTCAAGAGGTCACGGGTTCAATTCCCGTCAGGTCCACTTTTTTCTTGTAAGATTGATAAAGCGATATAAAAATCTTTTACTTTTTTAATTTTTTATTATTGTTAAGATAAAAAGCTCAAAAAACAAATTCAAATTTTTATTAATAAGACATAATCTTATTTTATTAAACTGTAAAATCAGAACTTTTTTTAATTATTCTTTATATTCTATGAATAACAACTATGAAGTTTATAAGTTATTTTGTGATCATCATTTTATTTCTATTTCAAGATTTAACTCCAGAACAAGAAATGTTTAATTTCATATTAGTTTTCCTTGGGATTATTTTGTTAATCGTTATTTTAGTGTATATTTTGTTAACTTCAAGGCAAGAATGATTCTTTTTATTTTGCTGATACAATTTTAATGACATCATTATGTCTTAATTCATAATTCTCTCCTAATCTCTTTTTGGTTCTCGCATCAATACCAAAAATAAAATGGTCAGCTAAATCAGTATGAATTTTATCGCGAACAAAATTCTTTAATAAGGTACCTTTTTTGACGAGGAAAGCATCTGGTAGAACATTCCCATTGTTATCTGTATATTTATTAATATCCGAAATGGGGTAAACACAGATTTGATTTAAAATGTTAAAAACAGCAAAATTTAACGCTTTTTGAATCCCCGTTTCTTTAAACGGGTTAAGAATTATCTCTTGTATCTTATTTAACATCTCTAATTCTTTTTGGCTTAAATTTTGATCACCCAAGATATTAAAATTATCTGAACCAGGCAGATAAACAACCTTTTTCTCTTGGTGGTATTTTCTTAAAAAATATTCAGCTAAAGCACTACAAGGAATAACTTCTCCATCAAGTTTTTTCTTTAATTCAACAAAATTTTCCATACCATTTTCTTTATCAATTTTATTAGCTAAAATAAGAATAGGTTTTGAAAGCTCTCTTAAATTTTTCGAAAAAATTAAAAGCTCATCATCTGACCACGATGAAGGGTTTTTATCTTCTAAATTTGATTTTTTTAAAGCTAATCCAATTTGATGCCTTTTAACCTTTATTCCTGAGAGCCTTTTATATAATTCTTCAACAAATTTTTTCTTTTCCCTAGTAAATAAATTTAAGAATTTACTCCAATCTTCTCTTTCTAAGATTTGTTTAAACCACAGATTAATTTCATTTTCAAGGAATATTATATCTTCGTAAGGGTCATTTTCACCAATTTTTATTCTTTTCCCGTTTTTATCGAGAGAACCGCTAATATCAACAATATGGATAAGAATATCCGCTTTACTTAAATCGTTAAGGAATCTATTTCCCAAGCCTTTTCCCTTATGAGCGTCAGGAACTAAACCAGCAACATCGAGCACATTTATGGGAATAAAACGATTACCAAAGATGCAATAAGAATTTTTTGGATTATCCTTGACATTTAATTCTTTACAAACACATTTTAACTTTATATATGCCACTCCTTTATTCGGCTCAATGGTTGTAAAAGGTAATTCACTCACTTTTGCGTTTGTTAAGCATGCTGCATTTAAGAAAGTTGATTTTCCAGCACTTGGTTTTCCAATAATCCCTATTAAAAAATTCATTATTTAATACTAGAATTCCAATTTCTTAAAATTTATTTATTTTTCTCTTGTTCATTGTATAATTTATTAATATAATATCAAATTTATCATAGTTCTTTTTTTAACCATAACAACTGCATCTTTTTCGCTATTTTTAACCGTTATTAAATTGGTAGAACTCTGATTTTCCCTATTCCTTATATTTTTCAGTCTCTTCAAAAAATCCTTCAGTTAACAATAACTTATCGATAAACTTATCAAATTCCTCAACTTTTTTATCTTCTTCTTCCAATTTAACCGAACATAGTTCACAATAATCGGAGTTCTGCTTGATTTCTTTTCTACAAAACTTACAAAAACTTTTTTTCTCAACATTTTTATCTTCTGACGATTTAGCTTCCTTCTGTGCTTCTTTTTGATTTCTTGTCCGTTCCAAAATCTCCTTGTTTTTTTCCACGATTTCTTCATTTGATAGCCAACTCCTCTTAATGTGTTCCGTTTCCATCGCGAATGGTTTCTCAATCGAGTTAATTCTAATTAGACATTGCCCCTTTTTTAACATCGATAAGTATTCCTTCTGCCAATCTTTTAAGTTTAGTAATTCTTGCATTAAGTCTTTTTGCATGTGTACTTGAAAAGACACCAAAACACCGCAATTTGCTAATATTTCCCTGCTAATGTTAGGGCGGGTCGCGAGCGAAATCAAACATTCCCCAGTCCCCCTCAACAACAACGCGATATCCTCGATGTAAGAAGTGAGTTTTGTTCTACTACTAAGTTCTTGGGGAGCGAAATACTGAGCGTCTTCGATAATAGTTATGTGCTTAATTCCATGATAATTTTTGCTCCCCATTTCGATGTTCTTATCCCACAAATATTTAAGCACCATGTTCAAAAAAAACAACGCGTCTTCTTTTTCCCCTCCTTTGCGAATAATCGAGCTTAAGTCCAATAAAACTCTGTGGTTAAACAGCTCTTTCACATTAAGGCCTGTTTTTTTGTCGAATATGTTTTTTAATGTGCTTACAGAATAGCGACGGATTCTATTTGTAATCGCTTGAACGCTTTTTTTCAAGGTGAAATCTTCTTGTTTCGCGTAATATTTCTCAAATTCGCTAAAAAATTTGTCCCAGCTCCCATTTTCTTTTTTTGGACAAATTTCGTATAGAATGTCGATAAATACTTTTTCCATTTGAGGCGAATAATCGACATTCTCTAACAAACCCCCGCTTTCGAAGATTTTAAACACCCGTTCCGCGTGAATGTATGGATCCGCCCCCTCAGGATCGAAAATATTAATCGAAAAGTTCTCGCCTGGCTTAAGTATCAGCAAATTATCAATTTTCTCCTGTAAAAAGTGGTATTCTCCTTTAAATTCCGACAAAAGAAAGGGGATGTCGTATTTTTTGGTAAAATGCAACAAAAATTGTTGCAAAAAATTGCTTTTTCCCGTCCCCGTCGTTCCACATATAAACATATGTTGCGCTAAATCGTCAATGTTGAGGTTAAATTTATGCTTTACCTTTTTCTTATCGATAATTCTTCCTATGTTTATGTTACCGATCTTAGACTCGGATTTTGAAGGACATTCCATAATTAATTCAAACCGATTTGACGATTTAAAAGTATATACGAATAGAACTGAAGAACTAGCTAAAAAAAATTGAGAACACCCTATAAAAACCATTTCTATAATAGAAGACGGCTTGCTCGTAAATAACTCTAAATTCGTTATAAAAAAAGCGTACAATATCGCAGTTAGCGATATAATAACGCATTGCATCGCTATTATCATAATACGGTGCTTTATTTCTCGCTTTTTACGCTTTTCTTTTGAATTTGAGTAAAAGATAAACAAAACCAAAGCAAAAGGAATAAGCGATGAAATAAAATATGGTAATAGCATGTCCATTAAAACATTAATTTTGATGAAATGTTATAAACTACACAAAATTTTAACCTTAAAAGCTTAATTTACGGGATGACTAGAGCGAATTTATATCGATTTTTAATTTACCTAAAAATAAATGTATCTTATGAAAAAACTACCTGTCAAAATAAGAAGCAGAGCCGTTTAATGACGTTTTTAGATTATAAGAAGATTTACTCTCTCAGAAATATGCCAATTGAGTCAATATACCCTAAAATAATAAGTAAATAAAGAAAAAATAATTAAGGTGCTAATTTCTTAGTTTTAATGCATTCTTTAAAAACATTTTCACTAAGGAAATTTGAAAGAATTCATATTCGTAAACTTTTTTAATTTTATGACTTAGAGATCATTATATAAGTAATAAAAAATTTTGAATTAAAATATTGGAATAAAGTGATTTTAAAATGGCACAGTTAAGCGGCGTCCCTATAATTATTTTAAAAGAGGGTACAGAAAGAAAACAAGGAAAGGACGCCCAAAAAAATAATATAGCTGCAGCTAAAGCAGTAGCAGAAGCAGTAAGAACAACACTTGGCCCTAAAGGTATGGATAAAATGCTTGTTGATTCTTTAGGAGACGTAACAATAACGAACGATGGTGCAACGATCTTAGACACTATTGATATTGAACATCCAGCGGCTAAAATGATAGTCGAAGTTGCTAAAACGCAAGATGATAAAGTTGGCGATGGAACTACTACGAGCGTTATTATTTCTGGAGAATTATTGAATCTTGCCCAAGAGTTAATGGAACAATCAGTTCACCCGACGATAATAATTAGAGGTTATAGAAAAGCTTTAGTAAAGTCTAAGGAAATATTGAAAGAACTATCTACTAAAATTGATATTAACGATAAAGAGACTTTATTGAAAGTTGCAGGAACTTCAATGAATAGTAAATTAATTACGGGAGTTAAAAGTCATTTTGCAGATATTGCTGTTAAAGCGGTAAGCCAAATAAAAGAAAAACGTGGAGAACGTATTTTAATCGATTTGGATCAAATTCAAATGATAAAAAAAGAGGGAAAAAGTCTAATAGATACAAAAATCATAGATGGAATTATAGTGGATAAGGAAATTGTACATCCTATGATGCCAAAATCTCTCAAGGATGCAAAAATTGCATTAATTAACTCCTCTCTTGAAGTTCAGAAAACTGAATTTGATGCCGAGATTAGAATTCAAACACCTGATCAAATCAATAAATTCCTTGAAGAAGAAGCGAGAATGCTTAAATCCCGTGTTACAAAATTAAAGGAAGTTGGAGTCAATGTTGTATTTTGTCAGAAGGGTGTTGATGACAAGGCACAAAACTTTCTTGCCCAGGAAAACATCATAACGATTCGTAGGGTTAAAAGATCTGATATGGAAAAACTTGCTCGAGCTACAAATGCAAAAATAGTGAACAATATCTTCGATATTTCAACTGAGGACTTAGGTAAAGCAGGAAAAGTAGAAGAAAAGAAAATTGGAGATGACAATATGATTTTTGTATCAGGGTGTATCGATCCTAAGGCTGTGAGTATATTAATAAGAGCTGGGATTGAACATGTTGTGGATGAAGCTGAAAGAATGTTCGATGACGCACTATCAGTAGTAAAAGCAGCAATTGAAATGCCTTACATCTTACCTGGGGGTGGAGCCTCTGAAATTGAGTTAGCTAAGCGATTAAGAGCTTATGCTCGTTCAATAGGTGGTAGAGAACAATTAGCAATTGAAATCTATGCTAATGCCCTAGAGATAATCCCTAAAACATTGGTTGAAAATGCAGGTTATAATCCAGTTGATTTGATAGTAGAATTACGTTCAAAACATGAATCAGATATAGGAAACTCGTATGGTATTAATATTGATACTGGTAAACCCGATGATATGATAGAATTGGGTGTTATTGAACCATTAATGGTATTAACTCAAGCTATTCAATCAGCAACCGAAGTTGCTTCTATGATTTTAAAAATTGACGATGTAATTGCTGCTTCAGGACTTTCGAAACACTCTGAAGATTAATTTTTTTTAATTTTTTATTTTTATTAGATCATCTAAATTTTTGTTAAAATTTATTCAATTTTTTAAATTCAACACCCCATGAAAATTTTGAGAGTATTAAATCTGCGTAAGTATGAAAATTTGTAATATAAAGCGCTGACGCTAATGCCTCAACAGAGCTCAACTTTTCCACTTTGCCATAATTTACGGGGTTTGCAGCGATAAGTGGGGGTAATCTTCTGCTGTTTTTTAAGTTAAAGTTTTTCAAATTGAAAATTTTTTTCCAAGAGCAATCCACGACAATTAGACCGTACTTCAAAATTATCTCCCTATCGTTATCATTTATTATTTTTTTAGAAAAGGGATCTAAAAAAATAGCATTATAGTTTTTTCCTCTAATTTTAGACACGATTTTTAGCAAATTGAACCTTGCTAATTTTAAGGCTGTGCATTTTTTCCTATCACATTCATTAAAATGGAGGCAAAACAGTTTTGGAATGGATTCTTCCAAATTAGATTTAATCATATTTAAAACTAGTTAATACGTTTACCGATTTTATGAAGCTTTCAGTAGTTCGCTCAGTCCCAATTATTTTCAATATTGAAAATATGATATTTCGGGATTCACACATAATTGGAATTCCCCCATATGCCAATGTGAAGAGACCTATAAAAGAAATCTCTTCCATATTTAAAGTTCCTTCCACTTCAGAGAATTTTAATTTTCCAGAAGGACAAGTAATAATTCCGTAAAAATTTTCAGGATCTTGCCCAGAAATTGCTACATAACACAATAACTCACCGATTGAACTGCTTTCAGATTCTTCTTTCATTTTTTGAAAAGCAACATTAGCACTGGCTGAAAACGCCTCAACCGAAATTGGTAAATTTCGGCCACTAACTTCCCTAGCATCTAAAGTCAAGCCTGTTGAGCATACAAGACTATACCTTATATATATAGGGTTTTGTATTGAGTCCAAAACATAACTTACTGCTGGTAAAAGATTGGTAGAATCAAATTTTTCTGGAGAATAAGATACGAAAGGAACTTCAGACCCCATACCAAAGAGGTAAATCGCACTTCGTACTTTGTTTGAAAAATATTCAAGATCTCTCTCAGTTTCATTATTACTACCGAAAAAATCTCCTAATTTCTGTTTTATATAGTACATAGAACTCGCTAGATTATCTGCATCTAATGGCCATTCTTTGTGATAATCATGAACAATTGTTAAGAGAGTTTGATTTATCCTAATCGTTATTAAACAAACCTTATCAAAGAATGAAAACGAAATAACTTGATCCTTAATATTCAAATCTTCCCAACTTTCTTCGCTCGCAGAAAATGCTGCTGAAGCTAAACTAGTAATGCGATTAGGATTTACCTCAATATCACTTTTCCTTCCAATTTTAGCTATAGAAAGCCCATTCAAATCACATAAGATTACCAAAATTGTACCTTGAGATGCCCTCAAGATTGAAGTCAAATATTTTATTAACGAATCTCTTACACTCATAAAAAAACCTAACTTTTTTATCTAACCTTATAATTCTATCTGCTTTAATAACAATAATCTTAATTCTTAAATATTTCTTATTTTTATTTTCTATTTAATTATTTTTATCTTTTAAAATTCTTTTAAAATTTCACCATACTCTATGATATTAAAAGGTAAGGGAAATTACTTTTCTTAATGTCAACAAGAAATCATATCGAATTTTATAGGGAAAAGCTTGATTATCATAAATATCAATCTGAAATCAATAATTACATTAATAAGATAGTTCACGAATTCACAAAAGCGTATAAAGGAATTACAAATTATCGAATACTTGAAGTTTTTTGGGATTTAGTTGATAAAAATATCAGTTATGATCCAGGAAATTGGTATCATGTATTTGCAAGTTTCTTTGGAAAATTGGTTATCATTGAAATAATATATGTTGAAAAAAAAATTCATAAATTCCATAAAAATATTCACAATGAGTGGGTAGGATATTTGGCAAAACTTCTCATACCACATGAACCTCAAATATCAAATAAATTCTTTATTAAGTTAATTCAAAACATGCCTGTCCCAGATTATGAATCCGTATTAGAATTATATGAGGAAGGAATAATCTTATTCAATGAAAATCTTAAAGAAATATTCTTTAATAATTCCATTAATCCTCATGAAAAGATCTTGAAATTTAAAGCAAATTTCTTGAATTTATTTGATGTTTTTTTGGCAAAGTGCTCATTTATTGATAAAGAATTATCCAAACACGGAGAAACTGCTCACATAAATAGTCTACATGAAATTTTTCAGTTAAATAACTCTAATGAAAGAACTCCTCCTAAACTATTGAGAAAAACTTTAATTGTGTTAAATCACATTAGAAATGCTATTTCGCACAGCTCAAAAGCAGGAATTGTTTATTTTGAGAAAAAAGGAATAAGGATAAGAGATTTCAATAGAAAGGGAAAATTAACATTTGAGCGTTTTTTTACTTTTGAAGAATTGTATGATTCTTATTATTTGTTATTAATATTATTAATGGAATTTGAATTAATGGCTATAATGTTATCTTTACATAGAGTTATACGAGAGTTAAATTTCAAATATAATAAAAGGCTTAAATGTAGTATATGTGGTCATGAATGTGTGGTTTTCGTACACCCTGCGAGATCAAATGTGGTATGTGATAAATGTAAAACACGTCATCGTATCATTGATAATGAAACAAATAGAAATCAATAGAGAAATATGGAGAAAATCTCTCTCAATTCCGTTACAGAATTGAAAGTTAATAGTTTCAATCAAACCTCAATGTATTAAAATGATAGAATGTTGACGATTCAAATCATATGTGGTATAAAAGAATTTAATAATAAATTTAATCTAAAATCTTTTATCTTTTCTAATAGTTTCTTGCTTCAAAAAGAATACTTTTTAGCTTGATTCTCACACTTTTTAATAATAAATAAAGGAGTATGTATTCTTAAATTTATAATTATGATTTAAAGAACTAAATACATGTAATATTTATTTTTCATTAGTAAATTAATATAGTCCACAAATTTATATTGATGAATTTCTTATATAATCATAGAAACGGTACGAGGGATGTGGGTTTTACTCACTAACCTCAATCGCTGATTAGTAGAGAAAATTATTTAATTAATTATTCTCTACTTACACTAATTTTTCTTTTATTATCTCTAAATAATCATTAGGATAAATTTTCAATCCTTTTTGAAGACAATCAGGATATTCACGAAATTTATTTTTGATTAATTCGAAACAAATTTTATTTATTTCATCTAATTCCTCTAATCCTTCGCCATAGCAAATGTGTCTTAACCATCTTCTAACACAAAAAGCTACATTATCAGCTATTTGAATTCCCATGCTTTCCTTAGATTTTAGGAAATATATTTTTGGTATAATATTCCTTATTTCTATATAACTAGGATGTTCTTTTGAATAAATTGCTTTCTTTAATATATCTATTTTGTATTTATTCCATTCACCCTCATCATCCATAAAAATAGTTAAAAAATCACATCGAGTTAATTCTTGAACAAACATTTGTAATCTTTCGATTAACATTAAATTAGCCCAAAATCTAGGGTCTTTACCTTCATCTAATTCCTTTTTAAAAATGGCTACAGAAATGATTGTAAGATTTAGGTATTCGATTATTTCAAGTAATTTTTTATAGATCTCTAATCTTTGTTCATAAGTTAATCGTTTAAATTCTTTTTTCATCTTATCTTTCTTTTTATTTTTTAATAACTCTTTAACATGGAATTCAACATCTGGATTTAATTGATATTCAAATACTAATTGTTCCCTAAAATTAGACATTATAGTATCGATTTGTTGAAAATCCTCTTCTTTAATTAAAATTGCAGTCAATGAAAAAATCTTACTTTCATCATTCATATGAGGAGATCCTGATTCATCTATGTATGCTAAGACCATTTTTTAGTTTGCTTTAATTTATTAGAATTTTAATCTCTTTGAATCAATTAAAGGATTTAATAGACTAATGAAAATACAAATTTATAAATTTAAATGGTTTTATTTTAAGAATATATTTGAGTTCTCTAATTTTTGTATACTCTTTTTCTTCTCACACATTTTTTCTTTTTACTAAATAAATAAAAAATTTATTTAGTTTTTCGCATTTTAAATACTAAAACAATTACAATATTTGTTATTTTAATGCGGGAATTGCCAAGTCTGGTCTACGGCGCTGGACTTAGAATCCAGTCTCAGAGGAGTTCGGGGGTTCAAATCCCTCTTCCCGCATTTATTATATTTTGCTTTAGATAATTTGATATTTATAATTGATCTTTCTTAAAATCGAATATTCAATAAATTTTTAACAAATTTTAGCGTAAGACTTATTATAATAAAATATAAAAGAAATTAGCCACCTTAAATATTTATCGATAAAAACCCAAGTAAAGCAATAAATTGATTATTTCACTTCTAGGATATAAAAGAGGTCTTTAAAAAAATGGTATGCCAAATTTGTGGAGCAAAATCTGGATTTTATCCATTATGTAAGAATTGTAATAACTTAAAAGAAGAAGGTATAATAACTAAATGTGACGATTGCGGTATTTGGAAAAAAGATGCAAAACCGCTATGTTATGAATGCTGGCTTAAAAGTAATAAGGCAAAACAAAAAGCATCAGATGATTACAAAATCTCAGGTATCGAAGCTGAAGAGAAAAATTTCCGATCCAAATTTAAAGCTAAATATAGAACAGATGATGGTCATATGGTCAGGTCAAAAGCAGAGCAAGCCATCGATAATTGGTTATATCGTCAGGAAATCGCTCACGCTTATGAAAGACGAGTTCCAGTCGAAGAATACCTCTACTGCGATTTTTTTATACCAAAAGGGAAAGTATGGATAGAATACTGGGGTTTTCAGGACAAAAAATATTTAAAAAGAAAAGAATTGAAGAAAGAACTCTATAAAAAATATGATAGGAAGCTAATAGAGCTAACCGATAAAGACATAGAAACTCTTGATGATATTTTACCAGTAAAACTACGACCTTATTTTCCGGACGACTTTAGTTTTGATTAGAATCTTTCAAAGACCTATTTTAAATCTTTTTGATGCCGAGATAATTCTCTATGATTCCCAAGATAGATTAAAAGATTAATACAGTCGAAAATAATCTCCAGCGAAAATTCAAAATGCCCAAATTAATATCGAAAATTTTTAGCAATACACCATATACCCCAAATCTTGCCATTCTCGCTTTCTCAATTTCTTACATAACAAAATTTAAAATCGAACCTTAATTTGTCTTTTATATCAAAATAATTGTTTTTAGCATTCTCTTTAAAAAAGAATACAAAGAAACGTTATTTTTTATATGCTTCTGTAGTGTAGTTCGGCCAATCTTTTCTCAAACCTCTAGGAAAGGGCTTGGCATGCTAGGCTTTCACCCTGGTGACAATACGGAACATGTCGAACCGTATCATTAACCGGGTTCGAATCCCGGCAGAAGCATTATATATAAATAGCATAGGAATTGAAAAGTAGCCTCGATAGCTCAGTTAGAATTGGAAAGAGCACCGTTTCGGTGTGTTTGACTAAGTAGAACAATGTAAAATTGTTGCCTACAGCACCCGGCTTTTTTTAGCCATTGTGGGTTCATATGATGGCGGGATTTACCACAAAACCGGAAGTTAACCGGGCGGTCGCATGTTCGATCCATAAAACTCTTGAATTCCAAGGTTTGGAAAAGCTCGGGGCGCTTTTTCTCCTTTTATTTACTTACATTTTATTTTTTTGATTTTTTGAAGCTCTTGGAGCCCTTTTTCACTTAAGATGATGTGCCTATCGTTATTTTCACTTGAGATGATAACAAGTTCTTTTTTAACGAGATTTACTAGATTTTTTCTAACATTTCGCGTAATCACTCCGGCGCTGTCGGCTATATCTTTTGTTCGTATTATTGTTTTATGGTGAGTTAACTTTGCGATATGTACGAGATATTTCATCCACGCTTCTCCATATCCATATTCACTATTTTGGAGCTTTTCCAAATCCTTATTATTTAAAATTTTGATTGAATTTCTATTATTATCATTATCAAAATTCAACTTGATAGGATCCTTTTCAAATTTTATATATTGGCCTACATCCTTTTGGTGGATAATAGTATTAGTAATTTTGCTTTCCTCTTTAGGAGCTTTCATACTACTTATTTTATTTTTTTGATTAATTTTTGGTTTTATCGTAAGTTCTCTATCAATATCTTTTGGAAATTTGAAATTACGAACATTTTTTTCTAGTATGTTAAAATAGGTTTTAACCTGCCCCCAATGTTCTGAACTGATAATTTCTTCATGTTGCGTTTTAAAGTTAGTGGAGTGAATCATTTGATGACAATTACTACATAAGCTTACGCAATTTTTTTTTATTAGTTCATTTTTAATTTGGTTTAGTTCATAACTTTGGATTTTTGACCACAATCTCCATTTATCATCGTTTACATCCCTATGATGAAATTGTATAGTGGGTAAATTATTCTGAGTTGTAATTTGTTCACATCCTACACATTTTCCTCCATATAATTTGTTGACTATGGTAAATTTTTTTATTTGGCGGACCACATTTTGGAGTTCAGCGATTTTAATCGGTTCAGATAAATTATTTCTTATATCTTCTCTGATTTCCTTAGTAGTCGCATTGAGGTTAAAATTTGTGCTCTTTATTATATTTCCAAAGTTTTTATAAGTTTTTGTTCTTTGTTTGGTGTGACAATTTCTGCAGAGAATCTTTACTTTTTCCTTTTCTAGAATCTCTTTTGTTCTTTCCCAATTTTTATACATCCTTTCGTGCCATGAAGTCTTTTTTATAGATGGGTCAGTATGGTGAAATTCAAGAGCAGGGAGTTTTTCAGGGCCAGTATTACAATCTGGGCATTTCGCACCGAATTTTCCGTTGTTTAAATTTTCCATAACTTTAACTTTATTTTTGAGCGCAAAGATTTGTTTTTGTTCGCCGTCACATTTCTTACAAGTGCTTTTAGGGTATAAGATCTCATTTTTCCGACGGAAAGTAAAGTTAGCGTAGGTTTTAATTTCATGACATCTTCCGCATTCCTTACTTTTGCCGTCAAAATATAGCTTTTTTAACGATAAATCTGGTTTTATTGGTATTTGTAATAATTTTCGCCATCTAGATATTGTTCCTTGGTCAACACCACATATTTTCCCAAGTTTTGTACCATTTAGGTTCCAAGTTGGGTTATGATATACCGTTTGAAACCATGTTTTATGTCGATACAGCGGATTTTGTCTGGAAGGGTCTTTTGTTGGATCTAAAGCGATTTTGTTATGCTTAACATATCTATTAGGCTTGTTGGTTATGTTCCAATTTTCTGCGGTACTTTTCCAATCGAGCTTTTTTATTTCTTCTTTAATTTTTTCAAGGTTAAATGTGTCGTTTTTTATATTTTGATTAGAGTGCGTATGATCTCTGTTAAGGTTATTAACATCGAAGTTCTTGTTGTCTTTGGCTTCAATTTTAGGTAAAGCTATTTTGTTTTTTGTTATTTGTGAGGCGTCCAGCTTACTCGGTTCAATTTTATTTTTAGATTTCTCGGGTGTAAATCGTTGAGGTTGGATTCTATGTTTTGGTTCTTTCTGTATATCCATCTGTCGGAGTTTAATTTTATTTCTGGACGGAGTTAGAGGGTTAGATTTTTGATGTTGGATTTTATGTCTTGGCTCTTTCTTTGGATCTATCTTTCGGGGTTCAATTTTGTTCTTCGGTTTGTCTTTCGGCTTCTGGCTCGAGCCCTCGATTTTTTTATCCTTATAGTCGTTTTTTTTATTTTTTGGTTTGTCGTCTGGTTTCGAAGAGATTTTACCCTTTTCGGCTTTCTCGGTATTAGGTTTTTCGTATGATGTTTCAGGTTCCGACTTGGGTGAGTCGAGGTCCATTAGTAACCACCCCAGGCTTCAGGTTCAACATCTAAAGTTTTAATTATATATTCTTCTGCGGAAGCCCCGTTAAAAACCAAGGCATTTCGCGGTTCTTGGTTTTTTAGATAGCTAAGTTCTTTATTATCTAGTGTAAAGTATTTTCCACATTCAAGGTCGAGTCTGAACACGATTTTCAAGCTTGGAGATTTTGTTACGCACCGGAACAGGGATGAGGGTTCTTGGTCGATAATAAGAAATCCGAGGCCTCTGCTGCGGTATTCTTCGAGTAGCATTTTAAACACATCTTCGAGTCGCTCTTTGGCGATGACATTGTCGTCATATGGGTTATTAGAGAGAGCTTTTGCGAGGATTGCATCTGGTTCATCAATGACGATGAGATTGTTGAGTTGATTAGATTCCAAGGAAGATGTAAGCGTTATAATCATTTGAAATAGCGCGTTTGTTAAAATGCGTTGCGTCCATATGCTGCATTCAGTTAAGTCGAAGTAGAAATTTTTACCGTTCCTCCATTCAGTAAACCAACGGGGAGTTTCGGCCGTTAAACACAGGGTTTTTTCGATAATTGGGCTGCTCAACCTCTCGAGCACTTTATTTGAGATTTCGCTTGTAATGTTGGTATGAAATTTCTCATGGTATCCTTGTTTAGGGTTGTCAAGGTAATCTAAAGTTTTTTCGAAGAGAATCCGAGGGTAATTAGGTAAATTCTTGCCTTTATCCTGCTCCATCATTACATTTTTAAGAACTGTGGTTGTGGTTCCTTTTAAGCCGAGGGAAGCTGTAAGATACATAGCGGTTTTTTGTACGTATTTATCCAAGTCTGTAGTATCAGAATTAGGTTTTACGAAATAAGGAATCTTTAAATCGTCGTCTCCATATGTTAGAATTTCATCTGAGTGAAAGAATCGTTCTTGGTTTTTTTTGGAGAGTCCTATTGTTAAAATACCGACGTGAGGTGCTTTAGTGGCAATTTCTTGAACGATTCTACTAGCACAGTAAGTTTTCCCAGAACCAGTGGAGCCGACAATGATTCCACTTAGAGCCAAATCGTTAATTCGAATATAGGCGTTAGATCCTGAGAGAACTCCTTGTCGGAACATTTTACCAAACCAAATGTAATTTTTATTATCCTCAGTTATAGGTAAATCAACAATTTTTTCGTTCTCAAGAATATAAGGCTGTGGAAGTCCTGAATGGCGAGGGAAGTTAAAATCAACGCTTTTAGGTGAGATAAAGTGAGGTACTTCATGTTCGGGTATGGTTTCTTGAAGTAAATAATACCCCCTTCCCGTTTGGATATTATCGGTATTTTTCCAAAAGCAATTTCCTACAAGAATTTTTTTCCAAGTGTCCGGAAATGTATTTGCTATGCGAGCTTTCTCCATTTTGATGTTATAAGTGCTTTTCGCCAAGAATTCTAAATCCGATTTAAGCATAAGTCTTTGGAAATCAGTCGTTTTACGATTATTATGCGTAATTCTGATGAAAATCTTGACCTTAAATTCTTTATGGGCGGTAGAATCCTTTAAATAAAAACCGCCCCTAGAATCTATAGCATCGTCTTTTTGCCAAACAAGATAAAATCGGAGGTTCCTGTGCGAATCTTGGTCATTTCTGCTGCTATGAATGAAATTTTTTATCAGAGAGATTTTATCTGGATTATGGATTTTTGGGAGGCAAAGTTCATAGATTGTCTTTTTTTCTTCGAACATAAAAGGATAAATTGGAACTATCTTTACTTTCCCGTCCAATCCAGGAAAAACTCTCTTAAGGATGTTCAAAAGCCTATAACCTTTTATATGGGCTTCTTCGAGAGTTAAAGTGTTTATAAAAAATTCCCAACCAATTTCATTGCCGATAGAGCTAAGTTCCAATCCGTAAACTGTTTGGTCTTGGAAATAATTTCGCATCCAAGTTTTTCCAATTTCGTATCTTTCTTTTAAACCATAACCAAAAATAGTTTCTTTTTCTTGTTTTAATGGGCCTTGTGTGATTTTAATTTTTACCAGCCATATTTCGGCTTCCAATTCCATAAGATTCAATCCTTTCCTCATTTTAACCTTACCACTGAGCTTCTCTCCTATGTTTTGCGGGTTTAACGCGTCGTCGAGTTAACTTTTTTATATTCACTCTTTCAGAACCAGTTGAACTTCTCTTGCCTAAAACTTGTTGAATAAATGCCCTTAATCCTATAAATCCATATTTATATACATGATACCCTAAGAAAATTAAAAAATATGTCAGAATTTCGTGAAAAACTTCAAACTGAAAATTTGTGACACCAAACCAAACTGTATATATTGATAATAACAATAAGCAAATCTGATAGAGCGAATATCTCCAATCAAATTGGAAGGAACTAAAAATTGCAAATAAATCAGCTAATGAAGGCGACGCACTTAACACCAATGACACCATAATAAAAATATACAGATAGAAAATTACTACTTCCAAGCTTGGATTCTTTAATTGCTCCCATAAAAAGAAAAAGAGCCAGAACGAAAGATAAAGGGGTGCAAATCCGATTAATAACACTTGTAAAAAGGTTAATTTATTAAACTCTTTTAATTCAATTCTTCCACCATACTTCAGACCAAATTTTGACTCGTTATCAGAATGCTCTAGTATTTTCATGGTTCGGATTTGAGTATCAGTCAATAGACACATTAAGATGTGGCAAAGTTCGTGTATTAATATACTTAAAACTGCTAAAACTTGAAAAAATTTGTTTAACGGCTCAGGTGCTACCACTAAAAGAACATATGACATTACCACTGAAAATACCGCAAAACCTACCATAAATATGATTTCTTCGAACATTAGTCGCTACTATTATAATTTTTTATTTATTTGGTAACTTTATAAATTCGTTTTATTTAAAAGGAAAAATATCGTTTGAACTATAGAACTATAATTGATGGTATTCGTCTCGTATTCATTATAAACCCTTGAATAGCCCAATTTCTTCTAAAAATTCAACCTTATTTTTAAACCCTTTTTCTTTGTTTTTAATGCCGTGGAGATCGAACAATTTCCTTTGAATGGATTTTTGAAGCGTTCCCTGACTAATACGTAAAAACTCACATATGGGACCCAGGGCGATATCTTCACGTTTAGAGCGTATTTTTGCTATTCCTATAACTAAACCGGCAATAACATCGTCTTTCGAATCTTTTATTAAGCCCCAAAACTTATCCAATATCTTCTCTGATTGAAAGTATAGGTTCATTCCCAATTTTTTCTCATTAATAACGCCCCCCATTCGATTAAGAATGTATTTTTTCCGATCCCTGTTTTGGTATTTTGACCAAAAGTCTTTCATGCGGCTTCTGAAAACATTGAATTCTGTGTTTGATAAGTCCGAATTTTCAAGAAGGGTTCCTTGGTCAATAACTATATTATTTTTTTTATAGTAAAAATAGATCACGCAAGGGATTAACTTCTCAGGATTCCGAAATTTCTTACTTTTTTTAAAATGAGGGCGAATCTCGTTATATTTTTTAAGAATTTTCGATATATCCTTATCTGGCCGTCCCAGCTTTTCAAGGAGGGTTTTAGTTTGAATGAACGCAGCTTGCATAGTTTCCTCGGGATGAGGAATCATAGAATTTAATTTATTTAAATATGCTATTTTTCCTCTATTGTTAGACCGTTCTCGTTCTCTTTCGTTTCCCATCGTAGTTTTAAGGGTA
>JAHLWS010000054.1 GCA_019057795.1 Promethearchaeota archaeon
AAGAATAGCAAGTTGAGCCAGAACAAACTAAATGCGACGAGATTGATTGGAGCGCAGATAAGCATGTTCAGCGAGAAAAAACTATATGGGACGAGATTGATTTGAGCGAAGATAAGCAAGTTGAGCGTGAAAAAAATGAGAAGGACAAAAATGACGATCAAAACGATGAATACAATAAAGAAGATTATGTCGAAAATGTTGAATCCCATTCAGTTTCTACAGTTTTAATTAATAAAATAGAAGAAATAGAAAATAATGTGGAACACCAGGAACAAGAAGAAGAAATCGAGATTCGTAAAGAAGAATATCAAGAAGTTACGGAACCGATTGTAAATAGTGACGAGATTGAATTCATAAAGAGTGTTGAAGAATTGGCCGAACATGCTAGAGAAACAAAAGCTGAAGACGAAATTGTCGAACCACAAGCTGAAAAAGAAAATGCGGCTTATTATGCTGAGCAATATTATGAAAAATTAAAGGAAAAAGAGGTACTTAACGATCAAAATAGTAAAGAGGAGCAAGAAGCAGAAGAACTTAGGCAAGAAGTAACAGAGGAATTAAAGGGTGACCAAGATAGTGGTTATATTAACGATGAACTCGAAAAGGAGGATATTATTGAGGCGTCCAAGGATATTACTACAGAGGAATTTGAATATTTATGGGAAATTCGCGATAAATTAGATCGAGAAGGAAAGCCCCTTGAAGAGATAGAAGAAGTAATGCACGAAGCGGAAGAGATGTACGAAACGCTTAAAAACGCAGAAAAATTATACGAAGAACAAGAACTTGAGAAATTAAAGCTAGTCGATCACGAAGACGAAGCGACCGAAGAGGATCTAAAAGAAGATTTGGATAGAGTAGATCTAATAGAACAAGCTGTTGAATTAGAAGAGAAATTGGTTCAACAAGGGATGTTGCAAGAAGAGATAGATACGAGAGTAGAGGAAGCCATAGAAACAACCAAGTTTGAGGAGAAATTAGAAACATTAATTGAAAAAGAACAAGAATCGATTGTAAATGAAAAGCTTAAAAAACACGATTTAGAGATTAACGAACAAAGTTCAAATGAAAATGTTGAAAACAAAGAAGATTTAGAAGTATTAAAACCAGAATTAAATGCTATCGAAAGCGAATCCGAAGCTAATAAAGATTTTCTTGAGGAAAGTACAAAGATAGTAAGTGAAGAATCGGACGAACAGGAAACCGAACATCTTCAAGAGTTATATCGCCAAGAAACGGGCAGAAGACCTATATATTCTAGAAAAAAAACAAAAGGTTATAGCCAATGGTTAGAGCAAAGAGAATTAGGAACGGAGAAGATTAAAATTTCTAAAAGTGAAAGTGAAAAAATAAAAGAAATCAAAGAAGAAGATTGGAAATCAACCCTTAAACAATGGATAAGAGAAGCTTCTGAGGAAGAATGCAACGCTGAACTTAAATCCGAGTTGATAAAAACCCTTGAGCGTTATAACGAGTTCGAGGATTTGACTCGAAAGTTTATGGAATTATATGAAAAGGGTCAAAACGAAAAACTCTCTGAAAAAGAAAAGAATAGATTAAAATCCTTGACGGGAAGGCTACAGGAGCTAGATCCGATCAAACTAGAATTATTAACAAGTGTTTTTTTTATTAAAAAATATATCACCGAGCAATATTGGCACGATTTTTGGAATAAACCTCTTGTTAATCGAGTGCTTAGCAAATTTTTTAAGCACATCTCGCAGAAAATATTAAAATTAAAGGAGTTAATAAATCCTAATGAAAAATTAAAATTAAAAAAATATCAATTAATTGATAATTCACCATCTCAAGAAGAAATTCGAAGGGTTAATGGGTTGGCCGGAAATTATCAGGTGAAACAGATCAAAGATCATAAGCAAATTAGTCTCTCGGCATCAATCAAAATTAAGTCTCTATGGAAAAATCCACTAAAAAAATTAGGCAAACATTTAAAGGTTGACGGAAGCATAGATAAGAAAGCCCTTGCAAAAGAGCTTGTATATACTATGAAAAAACAACGAATAGAAAATCTTAGAGGACTAGGATACGATGGTGGCATACCTCTAAAAGATTTTGTCTTGCACAAAAAAGATATTGATAATCTTCTCCAAAATGGTATCCTCAAAGACATGAATGATTTAGTCAGCGGTAAGGGAAAAGTTCAGTATGGTTTCACAGGGTTCACTTATAGAATAATTGATTTAAAAACAAAATTCTTTCAGACTGGTTTGTCGTTCGTTCCTCATCCTGTCAGACTTGGGTGGTACCTTTACGATATTATTTTCAATCCTAAGAAGTACCAGTTTAGAAGAACGGGTACTAATCAAATATCTGGCTGGTTAGCGAAAGCTATCGATTTGGAATACGGTTTACAGTCGTTTAGAGATGAAATTATAAAGGGGAATAATGAATCTTTAATAAAAGCTTTAAACACACTCTTCGAATTTGAGGTAACAGGGGTATTTTGGGACCAAAAATTGGTAAGAGCCGCTGAAGATGAACAAATTGCCGTTACCTTAATTAATTCCAATCGTAAAGGAATAAATAAATTAATTAGCTCTCTAGGTTTAGGGTACAATCTTGATCATCCCACATCTTTGGATTTGAAGAAGATTACAAAAATTGCTACAAAATATGGAATTTCTGAAGATATGAAGGGTTTGGGGCTTAATGATCCTGAATCCTCGGGGAAGGGTGGAAATCCCGAGAAAGCTGAGGAATTTATTTGGAAGTGTGCTTATTACACTGCACTTGGTATGCCATACAGTCAGATGTATGAAAATATGAAGAAAATAGGTTTATTTAAAAAGTCATTAGGAGCTTTTAAAGGCGAATATATAAAGTGGTTTGGGAGTCTTGAGGAAGGGAGAAAATTATTCTTAAATCCTATACGTGAGAGTCTAAAGGAATTACATGATTATTCGGAAGGAGATATTAATAGATTATATCCATTAGGCAAAAAATTTAATAAAGAGCTCTTCATTCATTTGGCTGAAGAGAACTATCAATTAAATGATATTGCTCAAGAAATGGGTTGGGATAGCCGTCATTTAGGACGTTTAATTATTGAATTGATTGATATAGAATATGATTTTATAGAACAATATAAATTTTCAAGTAATAAGAACCAAAGAACATTTGAGGATTTGCAGTATTATCTAATAGCTCAAAGAATACTGCAACAAGCCATGATTAATATCTCAAGAAGCGAAATTATGGAAAGTTTTGAAGGGGGGATAACACATGATGTATTTAGTGAAGTATCTAAGAGGGTATTAAAAGCTCAAAGATTTAACGATATACAAGATATAGCTAGGAAGGCTTTAATAGGAGTTCTCATATTAGATATTAACCCTGCTAAAGTTAGAGATTTTGCGAATGATAGAAGGTGCTGGATACCTTTGAGCACTATTTCCCAGAAATTAGCACAATTTTATAAAAATAACCCTTTGGTCCAATCCATTATCTCGAGAGGTCACAGATTAACAAACATACAAATAGGAAAGGTGGCTGTTATAGGCTTACAACTTGAGAGTTTTTATAAATTGGGTTTCTCTAATTCAAGAATTCTTAGTAATTTAGGTTCTGCATATACTTTGCAAGACATTATCGAAATAACTAGACTAGTGTGGAATACTAATCCTGATGGTGCTAGGAGGTTACTTCATACAAGATTTATAGGAAGCTAGAGAAATATAATCGAAATTTATAACCTAAAGAAATTAAATTTATTAAAAATTAGATACATTTAGAGTTACTATTCTAAGAATAATTAAAAAAATTAAGATCATAAAGCATCTAAAATAGGTGAAATACATTTGAAATATGAGTGTAGTGCGTGTGGCTACGTTTACGATGAGGAGAAAGAAGGAACTAAATTTGCAGACTTACCTGATGATTGGGTTTGCCCAGTCTGTGGCGTAGACAAATCTTTCTTCTCGATAATATCCGATTAGTTCATTTTAATAATTTTTTTTATTTTTTTCTATTTTTCTCAAATAATTTGCTCTTTTTAGTTTCAAATCTTCTTAATGAATTTATAAGATAAACAAATTAAATTTATAAAAAACAAAAAGAAAAATAACTTAATAGAAAAAATGAAATAATATTAGAGGTAAAAGAAATGGATTTTAATTTAACAGACGCACAAAAAGCTTTACAAAAAAAAGCTAGAGAATTTGCCGTCAAAGAAGTTCTACCCGTTTCGTTCAGTTATGACGAGCATGAAATGATGCCTATGGATGTTATCGAAAAAGCCTGGAAGGCAGGACTAACAAATCTGGGAGTTCCCAAAGAATACGGTGGACAAGGATATGGTTTAATGGAAGCCGTAATTGTTGTCGAAGAGATCGCTGCAGCGTGCCCGGGGACCGCAACTTCAATATTCGACAACGATCTAGGCGCGGGACCTATCATAATTGGAGGGAACGAAGAGCAAAAGAATAGGGTATTGAAGGATATAACAGAAAACTTCAAATTAATCGCATTTGCCACTTCAGAGCCAGGAATGGGGAGCGATGTAGCTGGAATGCAATGTCGCGCTGAAAAGGCTGAGAATGGTGGATACATTTTAAACGGTACTAAATATTGGATCACTAACGCAGGGTATTCTGATTACATTACTGTATTTGCCACTGTAGACCCAGAGAAAAAACATCGCGGCATAGCAGCCTTCATCGTGCCAAATGATTACGAAGGCGTGAAAACTGGCCCTCATATTCCTAAATTGGGACAAAGGGCATCTAATACTTGTTCTGTGATATTGAAAGATGTAAAGATACCTAAAGAAAATGTTTTGGCAAAACCTGGTCGGGGATTTTTGTTAGCCATGCAAACCTTTCAAAACACTAGACCTGCCGTCGCTGCTTTTGCGGTAGGATGTGCAAGATCGGCAATGGAATACGCTATAGATTACGCTCAAAAGAGAAAAACTTTCGGTAGGCCAATAGGAAATTACCAAGGCATTCAATTTAAACTAGCAGAAATGTATAAAGACATTGAAGCTGCGCGACTTTTAACTTATAAAGCGGCTTGGGAAGGAGACCAAGGCTTAGATAGCAATCTAACGTCTTCTATGGCCAAAGCGTTTGCTTCAGATGTTGTGATGAATGTAACTACTGAAGCTATTCAAATTTTTGGAGGATACGGATATATTAGAACTTTTCCAGTCGAAAAACTGTTTAGAGACGCTAAGTTATACCAAATTTACGAAGGTACTTCGGAAATTCAGAGAATAGTAATTGCAAGGTTCATTATGAAGAAATATCAACACGCAATGCCTAATTTATTTGAAATTCCGCGAGTGGAAATACAAGTAGAAAAAAAAGCTGAAAAAACTATTGCTAAAGTAGAAAAATCCAGCGCCGAATTGGGAGGGAGGTGGAAATGTTTAATATGTGCATATGTTTACGATCCCGTTAACGGCGATCCCGATAGTGGAATAGCTCCTGGAACTCCTTTTGAGGATATTCCAGATGATTGGTTTTGTCCGGTATGCGGAAGCGATAAATCTAACTTTGCGAAAATCTAAAAATTTAATTTTTTATTACTTATTTTTTTAATTATATTTTTACAAAATATTGAAATATCCCAGACTACTTTCTGAACTATCACTTTTTATGATTATTAAGTTAAAATAGGTTAATAATATGTCCGATAACGACACTGAAATTGCTAAATCTTTAGATCGTAGTAGTTCGGAAATAGTACCTTTGAAGGAAAAATTATCCTATAGTTTTGCTCAAATGCCAGGTACCTTCTACGGAGGAATGATGGGTGTAATCCAATCTTTCTATTTCGCATGGATGGGATTATTAAACATATGGATTTTTATTGCACAGATTATATATGCGATTTGGAATGTTATAAACGATCCGATTTTTGGTAATGCAATTGGAAATACACGATATTATAATAAAAAAAGAGGAGAAGTTCAAAGATATATCCCTTATATTAAATTTGGTGCTCCGCTTTTTAGTATATGTTTCGCATTGGTATTTTTTCCACCAACTTCATGGAGAGGACAGACTTCAAATCTTACGATTCAAATATGGCTCTTCATATGGTATCTCGTAAGTCAACTGGCATACGATACTTTATTTACGCTGGTGTTATGCGCTCATGTAGCTCTACTCCCCCAAATGACGCTAAATCAACGAGAAAGAGAAAAAATTCAGCTAATGAGCACTGCTTTTATGTTACCCGCAATTTTAATTGGCTTCATTGTTCCCGTTATGTACTTAACAAATCCAACCACAGCAACCATTGCCCAATTTCAATTGCTTGTAGTAATTATCGCTATCTTTGGTGTATTTCCATACCTATTATTATCAAAATATGTTCATGAGCATAGTGAATATATCCCCGAAAAAAAAACTCCTTTATTAAAATCGATAAAACTTGCCTTCAAAAACCCTTCCTTCAGAGTATATGTAGTATATGACGGAGTTTCAGTATTACTATTGAATTTGGTAATGGTAAGCCTACCCTTCTACTTAACTTGGGTCCTAGCACCGATGGAAGGTTTTGATATGCTTCTTTTCTGGATTGGACCAATAGTCTGCTTACTTATTTCAATTCCAATTATTCTGAGAATTGCAGCAAAAATATCTACAAAGGCGTCAATAACATATTATCTTGGAGCTTTAATTATAGGGTTTTTCTTTAGCTTTTTTGCTGGACTTTCAGGCAACTGGGTTCTTGTTTCAATTGGGTTTTCAATATTTATGCTAGGCTTTGCGGGAGATTTTATTCAACATAATCCAATGCGTGCTGACACGATTGATTATGACTACTGGAAAATCTCAGGAGAAAGGAGAGAGGGACTTTATGCTGGCGTAGGACCATTACTTAGCAAACCTATGATTAGTGTTGCTTTAGCGGTTCCAACGGCATTAATGACTGCTTTTGGTTTGATATATGTGGATGCGGTAGGTGGTTTAGTAGCAACTCAAGGTATGGCTTCAGCTTCTTTAGGCGTTAACATTAGTATGACTCTTATACCTGGAATTGCATGCCTAATCGGCTTAATAGTATGGGTAAAATTTTATCCTTTAACTGGAGAGGTTGTAGAAGAGATGAAAAAAGAGGTCCGCATTATGCACGAACGAAAAAGAAAGGATTACGAAGAGAGTCATCGCGCATAGATTTTCAAGACAAAATGTCTCACATCGTTCTTTTCATTTAACTATTTCATTTCAATGATCTTTTTTGCTGTATTCAAAAAATTAGAGCTGATCAATGTTGGTTTTATCCCTTCAACTTCTAACTCGTGAAAATGTTTCTTACCGTGACCACTAATCAAATACACAGTTTTGGATCCTGCATTAATCCCAAATAAAATGTCTGAAGGATGGTCCCCAATTACCCAGGAATTATTTATATCAACATTCCATCCATCAACAATTTCTCTAATATATTTTATTTTTGGTTTCTTACACTCACAATTGTCTTCTTTTACATGTGGACAGTAAAAAGTTCTTTCTATCCTTATCTGATTCTCTTTTAATATCCCAATCAAGTGATCATTGAATTTATGGAATTCTCGATCGGTATAGTATCCTCTTCCAATACCCGATTGATTTGTGACAATAAAAAGAAGGAAATTCTTTTGTAAAATTTTTAAGCCTTCAATGACTCCAGGTAAAAGCTCGAAATCTTCGATTTTATAAGCGTAATCTTTATCCTCTATTAACGTTCCATCTCGATCTAGTATAATCGCTTTAATCTTTCCCATATTAAGTAAGATTACATTTCAACCAATTTAACTTTGATCTGTATATTCTATAGAGATTCAAAAGTATGAAAAATTTCAAACATTAAAAGAAAACGAATATTGATCTAAAATATTTGATATTTAATAAAAAAAAGAAAAAAGTATTAAAATTTACTTAGATAAATTTAACTCTTCCATAAACCGTGTAAATTACAATATTCTCGGGCGCCTACAACTTCGATATCTGCTACAACAAATGTAGCTTTAGGTTCGTCTCCAGGTTTTAAAAACTTGCGCTTATAACAATTGTCTTTGCAGATTAATTCAATCCACATAATATAATGCTCTTCTGTCATAGGGTGTGGAGTTCCCATCGATACACCAACATCTACGGTAACTTTATTACCTTCAATTGTTATTTTAGGAACATGCTTTTCGCCCTTCCAATCAGCGGTTTTTTCCTCCATCAAATTCATTGCCTGTCCACAGCAGATGGTTTCAGGTGCGCCTGGATTAAGGATTTCAATTACTTTCTTACAAATTGCACATTTGTACACAGATTTTTGTTTCATTCAAAATCACATTGATATTTGTTTTCCTATGAATTTATTTGCGGATAATATTTAATGATTGTGTTTAAATTTTATAACTATAAAAATAAATGAATATCTTCTTCTGTTCTAATCGTGATAGAATGCCTGAAACTTGATTTTTTCGCTTTTTTTTAGACTTGGGAATTTCAGAAAATCTACATGAATTGGATTGATTTGATGTTTTTTAATCTAACCCTATCATCTTCAATTTTTTGTCCTTTAAATATAACGATTTAGAATAGAAATAAAAGAAAAAATTATCGATTGAAGTGAATGAAATGAATTTTAATGATGAAATTTCTTACCTGGAATTTGAAGAAGATGAAATTTTCCTCAGTTGGTATGAAGTTGAAGGCGTAAGAACCATAACAGAGCTTTCACGGCAAATTCGAACATTAATAAAGTACAAGGCTGCTATAATACAATATAGATTTCGAACCAACCACAGTTATCCTACAATTACTCCCAATATTAAATTTCTGGAAACAAAAAATAAGTTTGAATCTTTAGCATTAAAATTCATCAAACTCCTTAGAAATATAAAGGATCGTACTGGAAATCTTAGAGGAGGATACCAATATCTCCTCGATCATGCTAGTAGTAATAAAACAGAAAATTTACTTTTAAAAAAGCTGGAAGACGTTACTAATCATTTGTTCATACAAATTCATTATTTTTCAGAACAAAAAATAAGTGAACACCCTTCCTTTTTTAAAATAATTATACTACTTGCTCAAGAAGTATGTGAAACAAGAAAATACTTGAAAACGCAATTTTCCGGTTTTTATGAGGAACTTGGAAAGAATTATCACAATTTAGAGAAAGAACTCTCAATATTGATTCCTAGTGGAGTCCAAGAAAAATTCAATGAGAGAAAAAGAAAAATAGGTGAAATGATAAAATCATGAAGACATATGCAAAAGTAAATCGGAAGACTGTAGGGGAAGATCGAATAGCTATTTGTCCACAATTTGGGTGTGAAAATGTAACTCGCGTCAAACCTTTGAAATTTGGCTTTCTAGGCTTTGGTAAGTATCCAAAATGCAAGAAACATCAAATTCCATTAGTATATATTGATGAAAGAATTGGAGATTTTGTGGATGCCGCATTAACTTGCTTATTTGATATAACAGGACTTCCTCCAAAAAAATTACTCTCGCTTGTTAATAAAGAAATTCCTGAAGATCTGGATATGTTTGTTTGGAGATGGGTGTATTGCATCACGATTGGAAGAGGTGCTCCTATTATTTCTCAGTATATGGATTCCATCTCGAATACCTACCTTAAACAATTAACCAAGAAGCAAATAAGAGTTCTTAGTTATGATGTTCAATCTAAAAAGAATAATGTTTTTCAAGCGATAAGGAAGGGAATACAAGAGATTACAGAACAATACACAAGGCTCCTCAAACATCTTCGAACTCATAACGAAGTCTTTACTAATCTTTATGAACCCAAGCCACTCTCTGATAAACTGAGAAAAGTACTCTTTAGATGGATAGAAATGTCTAAGCAAGTAGAAAAAGACTTACTCTCAATAGGGGAAAAGCGAGAAATTTCCCTCTCCGAAACTAAAAAGTATTATGATTCTATCCTTAACATAGGAACATGCATGTGTCTTCTCGGACTCTCACCTGAAAAGATGGTGAGCAAGGCGAAACGAATTACTGCCTTTGATCGATTTTCTGCATATTTTGATTTTTTCACGAATGGTTTAACTAAGAATTTTACTAAATCTGACATAGAAGAATTACTAAGGAAGGATCTTCCGGAAATATATTTTAACCAAACTACACAAAGCGGAGATAATGGTGTCGTTGCGTCAACTATTGGAATAATAAACAGCAAGAATGGCATACAACAATATTCTGTAAATGATTTCTTTAATGATGTAAAGAAGGAAATTAAAAGTTTAGTTAATAAAGAAGTAAATTATAGAAGGTTATCAACCGAATTCTTAGGTTATGTAAATAATTACCATGTACAATCCAGAATAAATAGCGCTAAAAGATCTTCTAACTATACTCTAGTAAACCGTCTTTTAACGAGATATTATAATAAAATTAAGAGCAATTTACAAAATAAGTATTCTATATCTGAAGAGAGACTGGTAAAGATTAGGGAGTTTATACAAAAATATAAAGAATTGAATTCTGGAGTCCAACAGAACGAATTCGATTTAAATATTAGATATTTTGAGAAAATTGACACTATAGAAAAAGCATATTGGCTTGGTTGGATATTTGCAGAAGGTCACATAGGAGTTTTAAATAAAGCCACTGGTGAGTTTAAAGTTACCATAAGTGTTGAAGACGGAATTTTAATAAAAAGATTTGTTAAGGCAATTGGTCTTGATCCAAGAGCCGTTGAATATAGCAAAGGGATAACCAAAACTGGAAAAATTTCAAGATTTTTTACAGTTAAAATCACAGATAGTACGTTTATGAGTAATTTAGAAAAAAACGGAGTTCCGACTGGACGCAAGTCTTGGATTCTACGAATGCCCTCTTTAAGTACTAATCCTTTTGATTTAGCTTTTATTATGGGATATTTTGATGGAGATGGGCATAGAGCAGATTCACCTAGTATTGCATCTTCAAGTAGAAAATTTCTAGAAGACATTAGAGCACTATATAGTGAATTAAATTCCCAGAAAATCGCCCCTAATAGAAGGAATGGAAAAATCACGGGTTATTACTTGATTTTACCTACAAGGTTCTTCAATGAATTACTTGAGAATTTAGATCATCATGGAGTTAAGTCTCTTCCTAGAAAAGCTATTCGTTATTTGACACCCTCCGAAAATAAAATGGTCCACACTGCTGCTATCAAGAGATATTTCAGAGGAAAAGCTGAGGAGAGAAGATTAAGAGTGATTGAATTAAGACTTCAAGGCTGGACAGATTGGAAAACAATTTTTACAGAGGGTCTTGGTTTGACTTGGGTTTCTCATAATCGTGCAAGAGAATATCTTAGAAACTGGTTTGCGCTTGATCCTGCAATTATGGGTAAGATTAGCCATTTTCCAGATGAAGATATTTATGTCTTGGTTGAGGAAGTATATTAACCAGGTTCATCCGTTTCAGATCATCTTTTAAAACCTAGATCTTAAATCTATTTTTTAACATATTTCTTTTTACTTTTTGGTTGAGGATTGGAATTTTTTACTAAGAGCTCTTAGATTAGTTTAACACAAAAAGAGAAAAAAAAAGAAAGTTTGTTTTTCATAAAATTCTGAATTTAGAAAACTTCGCATTTCTTTCTGAAATAAGACCTTGGATGTGAACAACTCGGACAAACAAAATCTTTTGGAAGCTCGTCTAATTCTACTTCATAGCCGCATTCAAGGCAGACCCACACTACTTTCTCTCCTCGTTTAAAGAACGCATCATCTCCAATTAATTTCAACAGTTTACCGTAGCGTTCTGCATGGTGTTGTTCTGCTCGAGCGATAGCTCGCGTTCTTTCTGCAATATGAGGATACCCCTCTTTTTCAGCGGTATCAGCTAAGTCCGGATATAGTTTCGTATACTCCATTGTTTCGCCATTAACTGCGGATTTTAAATTTTCTATTGTTTTTCCATAAGTCGTAGGATACATCTCATTTACCAGGAAATCATCAAAATCCTCTTCCTTTTTGAATTCTTGGAGCATTTTATAAAAGTTTAGACCGTGTTCCCGCTCTTGATCAGCAGTTTCTTGAAAAATTCGCGATATTAATACATACCCTTCCTTTTTGGCTATTGATGCGAAGAATGTATATCTATTTCTTGCTTGCGATTCGCCAACATAGGAAGCAAATAACTTTTTTGGTGTTTCTTTCATTTTATCACCTTTTTTAAATTTATAGGAATTTGAATATATATTTATTACGCGAACTTTAAATTTTATACTTATAATTTAAAAAAAATATATCATGTTGTCTAACTATTTTTAGATTTAGAAGGCACTAAAACAAATAAAAATAATTTTAATAAAAATAAATTCTAGTATTCTTTTTTAGGTGGCAACACAGGATAACCATTCCGATGCCATATAATCATACCACCTGTTAAGTTTCTAACATCTTTAAATCCCTCTCTAACCAGCAATTGGGCTGCCATCATCGAGCGCGCCCCACTATGGCAAACTACAACGATTTCCTCGTCCTTATACTCGTTTAAAGCATTAATATTGTGCATTAATTCCCCTAACGGCATTAATCTAGTGTCTTTAATATGTCCACTATGATATTCTTGAGGAGTCCAAATGTCAATCATTATTGCTGGCGATTCATCTGTATCAATTATTTCGAATAAATCATCTGCACTCATCTCAGATAGAGCAGGTGCATCTGGACCTCTCAATTGTTTCCTCGTTTTCTTCGCAATTTTTACTGGTGCTGAAACATCTTCGACAGATATAGGCCCCTTTTCTAACATGGCAACCAATTTTCCTTCTTCTTTACCTAAATATAACAATGTAACGGCATCATTCAATTTTGCGTAGGCTTCTACACTTGCTTTAAATCCTGGATCGGTAGCATAAATCTTTAATTTTTTGTTTTCCGGTAGTGCTTCAAGAGATTTAATGAGCGCTGTCAAAGGCCCTGGGCAGGAAAGACCGCATGCGTCTACTTCAATATAGTCTTCCGTAATTGTAGTTTTTCTTTCAACCATTTCTTCCATAATATCTTCTGATGCTCCACACTCAGCGGCTATTTCTTCGGTTGTTGCTATAGCTGTTTTAAATAATTTGTATCCACCTGATAAATTCTTAACATTATAGCCTTTTTGAATTAATAATCTTGTTGAAAGGTAGCCTCTGAACCCCACTTCGCAAAGAATGTAAATATTTTTATCTTTAGGTACTTCATCCAATCTGCTTCTTAATTCTAAATCGCTTATGTTCACAGCTCCTTCAATTGTTCCAATTTGATATTCTTCGGGCGTTCTCACGTCAAGTATAAAACTATTATTGTTTTTTATTTTTTCAATTTCGTGCCAATGCCAAATAGGCATATCACCTTTAATTACGTTAGCAGCAACAAATCCCGCCATATTTACGGGATCCTTAGCAGAACCAAAAGGCGGTGCGTAAGTAAGTTCTAACTCTTCTAAATCAAACACAGTTCCTTTGAATTTAATTACAGTAGCAATTACATCAATTCTTTTTTCTGTTCCTGGACCTCCAGCTGCTTGAACTCCGAGTATTTTTCCACTTGGGACTTCAAATATCAATTTAAGAGTTATTGGTACCGCTCCAGGGTAATAACCTGCGTGGTTATTAGGGTGTATGTAAATCTTTTCATACTTAATATCGGTTTTCTTTAATTGTTTTTCAGTTAAGCCTACTGTTGAAACAGTTAAATCAAACACTTTTACGACGGAGGCTCCCAAAATTCCTTGATACTTCGTATCACGGCCAGCAATAACATCAGCAACTATTCTCCCTTGTTTATTTGCTGGACCTGCTAAAGGTATTCCCGTAGGTTCTTGGGTTATAAAATTTTTTACTTGGACTGCATCACCTACAGCAAATATTGAAGGATCTGAGGTTTTCATTTGTTCATCTACAATAATATGACCTCGTGGACCAATTTTTAAATCGGCTTCCTTAGCTAATTTGCTTTCTGGTTTGACCCCAATTGCTAAAATTATCATGTCAGTCTTAATGTTTTTCCCACTTTTAGGAATAACGTAAAAACAATTGTCGCTATCGCATTTGAAAGAATCAACAGGGTCTTCTAATTGTAAACAGACACCATTTAGTAGTAGTTCTTGATGTACAAATTGCGCTATTTCCTTATCTATAGGCGCCATAACTTGGTCAAGCATTTCCACGATTTTTACCTTAGCACCTCTATGCTTCAAATTTTCAGCCATTTCTAAACCAATAAAACCGCCCCCGATGATGGTTGCGTGTTTAACATTATTATTTTCAAAAAATTGTTTGATCTTAACGGAATCTGGAATTGTTCTCAAGGTAAATACGGGAACATCACCGATCCCCTCAAATGGAGGTACAATTGGGGTAGCTCCAGGAGAAAGTACTAAGTAATCATAGTCCAATTCGAAAGCTTTATCGTTTTCAAGGTTTTTAACCGTAATAGTTTTCTTTTTCTTGTTGATTGAAATTGCTTCGTGGTTAACTTTAATGTCAATCCTGAATCGATCCCAAAACTCTTCTGGCGTCATTAGTTCCAATTGACTTTTGTCCTTTATGATATGACCAATATAATACGGTAACCCACAGTTAGCAAATGAGACGTATTTCCCCTTCTCAAGCACTATAATCTCTACGTCTTCCATTAACCTTCTAAGTCGAGCTGCCGTTGAGGCGCCCCCAGCGACCCCTCCTACAATTATAACTTTTTCCATATTATCATCTTTTTATTTATTTTTAGTTGTGTGATCGTGATGCACTATATCACTACTTTAAAAAATAAAATTAACTAGAATTAATAAACCTCTTTATTATAAATTATGAAAAGATAAGAGTATTAGGAAAAAAAAATTTATAATCGATAATCTAAAACTATTACGACATCAACGAATAGCTCGTAATTCTCGTCCTCATCGAAATCGTGTATAACAATTTTTTCTACTTCATCAAGCTCTCCTTTGATTTCAATCAGTTCTGATTCTTGCAATATTTTTACATCTGAATGCTTCAATTTTCTCCTCAATTCAACAGTGCCAGGAACAGATTTTGAAGAAGTTACAACAATTACTCTCCCAGTATATTCTGTCAGTTTAAGCGCGAGTTCTAAAGATTCGTCTCCCGAGTCAACTATAATAATTCTTTTTTCTCTAAACTCTTCTAAATCCGCGAGTACTTCTTTATAAACTCCTTTTCCAAGAAAGTCATCGATTCCAAGTATTATCCTAACATCTAATTGACAAGACGTAACAATTTCTATTTCTGGCTCTGTACCTAGACGATAGTTGTCGATTGCGGCTTTTAAAGCATCGGCAGCTAGATTAGAGCAATGCATTTTTATAGGAGGAAGTCCATCTAGTTCGTCAGCAACGTTTTGTCGCGTTATTTTATACGCTTCGTCAAGAGTCATGCCTTTTGCCATCTCAGTTATCATTGATGATGTAGAAACAGCGGAACCACAACCGAATGTTTTAAATTTAATATCGTCAATTATTTCTTCACCTTTTTCATTTTTGGCAATCTTGAGGTAGATCCACATAAGATCTCCACAAACAGGGTTTCCAACTCGACCAATTCCATCTGCATCCTCAATTTCACCTATGTTACGAGGATTTTTGAAGTGTTCTAATACTTTGTCTGAATATGTAGTAGATTTCATTTTATTATTTTACCTCATCATATTTTTTTAATAATTCTGGAGGCGTTAATGGAGATAACTTTCTCAACCTTTTTACTTCATTTGGTAAAACTTCTAAAAGTTTATCAATGTCAGACTCGCGAGTAGTTCTACCTAAAGAAACTAGTAGACTACCGTGTGCTTCTTCGTGCAAAAGACCCATTGCAATTAATGTATGAGATGCCTCCAATGTTTTTGAACTACAAGCTGAGCCTGTAGCAGCAGCAATATTATGTTCTTTTAGCGTTAATATCAACGATTCCCCTTCGATATAATCAAATCGAAAATGTGCGTTGTGAGGAAGTCTTTTTTCGGGATGCCCATTTAAATACGATTTAGGAATTGTTTCCAAGATATTCTTAATCAATTTATCTCTTAATATTTTTAAATTTTCTGATTCTTTGGGCATTTCTTCCTTCAAAATTTCAGCGGCTTTAGCAAACCCAACGATGCCGGGAATATTTTCAGAGCCTGACCTCATACCTCTTTCTTGACCGCCACCAATTATTATAGGGTTAACTCGTACTCCCTTTTTTAAGTATAATGCGCCAACCCCTCTTGGTCCGTAAATATCGTTCGATGATAATGTGATTAAATCTATCGGAACTTTTTGAACATCAATTGGAACTACGCTTTCACTAGCAACAGCGTCAGTATGAAATAATATACCCTTTTCTCTTGCAATCCCACTAATTTCTGCGGTTGGTTGCAAACTTCCAACTTCGTTACTAGCCGTTGATATTGAGATTAAAATTGTCTCATCTGTTATTAGCTTTTCAAGCTTATCTAAATTAATGATGCCAAATCGATCTACAGAAACTCTGCTTACTCTAAACCCCTGTCTTTCTAAATATTTCCCAAGGTTTAAGATAGATATATGTTCGATTTCAGAAATAATTATGTGGTTCCCTTTTTTCTTCTGTCTCATAGCAGCTCCTATTAAAGCCAAATTATTTGATTCGGTCGCTCCAGAAGTAAATAGAATGTCAGATGGATTAGGGGCATTCACAAACTCTGCAATTTTTTCTCGCGATGTCTCTAAAATATCTGTAGCAATATCTCCATCGCAATGAAGAGAAGCCGGATTTGCAAATTTTTCATTAAAGTATAGGAGCATTTCAGACACGACTCTTGCGTCCACGGGTCTTGCAGCCTGATTGTCTAGATATACACTCATAATTTATTCCCTCCTTAATTTCAAGTTAATCATTATTCCCTTTTTCTGAAATAAAATATTAGATCATCTCCATCTTTTAAAAACTCAACCAACTCTGTACCAGTTCTTTTTGCCCACCTTTTCAAATCTTCTTCTGCTGCCGGATCATCAGCTAAAACTCTAAAACATTGACCAATATCTAAAGATTCTAAAAAGGTTCTTACCTCAAAAATTGGTTCTGGACAAAATAATCCCCTCGTATCTAATTCTGCATCATATATTATTTGCTTTTCCTTTTCACCAGTCATTAAAAAAAACTCCATTTTCTTATAAACATTTTTTACTAATTTGTAATATCTAAAAATAATTTTATTTGATTGGTTCAATTGATATACTTTAACTTAGTAAAATAAATATTCTCATTATATTTTAATTAAGTTTCTAAGTAACAAAAAGAATAAAATATAATCTCTTTTAAACCGACTTTATAAATTATAAATATCAAAAAATGTATCCCATAAATTTAAAAGTATAAAAATAAAAAATTGAATGAATGCATTATTTCCCTGCTAACGCTTTAATATGTCTGACTCCATCGACAGCGTCATCTGCGAAATCATCCGCGCCCAACCGCTTAGCAAGTTCCATGTTCAAAGGAGCTCCGCCAACGATTAATTTTACACTATCCCTAAGACCTGCTACTTTTAAAGCTTCGTGAACGCTTTTAATTTGCTCGACAGTCATAGTCAATAGGGAACTTAACGCTATGATTGTTGCCCCAGTTTCCTTTACCTTATCGACAATAACATCTGCATCGACATCCATTCCCAAATCATGTAATTCAAAACCACTACTTAATAGTAATGAGCCTAAAATATTTTTTCCGATATCGTGATTGTCGCCCTTTACAGTTGCTAAAATTATCTTAGTTTTGTCTACTGACCTATCAGAAGCTGCTAAAGCAGGTTGGAGCACTTTAAACGCTTCTTTCATGGTTTCCCCCGCTAATACTAGCTCAGTTAAATAATATTCCTTCTCTTCATATCGCTTCCCTACTTCATCCATTCCTTTTGTTAAAGCGCTTAAGACATCAAATGGATCTTTTCCATCTTCTAAGGCTTCCTTCACTGCGGCTTCAATATCATCTACTTCTAACTCAATTATTAATTCTGTTAATTTTTCAAAATCCAAATTTTTTTCCCCTTTTTTTTTAATTCTGTAGAACTAGCTCTGTCAGCTTTCAATTCTGGGTAATAAGAATGATTTTTTCAAACTTTCTCTAAAAAAAGTTTAAAACTGCTGTAATTTTAATAATGAAATATCTTAACTAAAATAAATATTTTTAAATTTATAAAACAAATTACTTAATTTTATTTTTAAAAAAAGGAGAAGAGAGGAAAAGTCGGAAATTGAACCTCAATAAGAGGTTAAATTTTGGATAAAATTTAGTTCCGTACGTTACCATTTAAATTTTCCCTCCGACGGGGAAACCCGTTCGAAATAGGAAATTAGGGGATATTTATAATTTGCGACTTCCTCTCTAATAACATTGTAACACGACAATATTTAAACTTTTGTTTGATCCTTCTGATCCAATTTAATATTGTTTTTAAAATGAAGTCGGTAGAACAATATTTTAAATAATTAAGGATTATAGAAAAGAGAGATATAAAAAGAATGTGTTGAAATAAAAATGGAGAAAGAATTTCTAGAGCCTACTGAATTAGAAGATATCGATAGTTTAAACGAAATTAGAGAGGAAAACATTGTTATCTTAACTAAAAATTTATTTAAAAATTATGAAATTGGAGATTTTATTGTAAAAGCCGTATGTGATGTAAATCTGAAAATAAAAGAGAGAGATTTCATCGTTTTTAAAGGTCCGTCAGGAGCAGGTAAAACTACTTTACTAAATTTAATTGGAGGGTTAGATTCTCCTAACGAAGGCACGATTTTTTCAAATGGGGTCAAAATTTCCGATTTACAAGAAGAATCACTCTCTATATTTAGATTAATTAACACCGGATTCGTTTTCCAGAACTATAATCTTATTAGCACTTTAACTGCTGAAGAAAATTTGATGTTCCCGATGAATTTAGCTGGAATGACCCTAAAAGAGCAAAGAGAGAAAGCATTAAGTTTACTGAAAAAAGTAGGTTTAGGGGATAGAAGAGAACACTTACCATTTCAACTTTCGGCTGGTGAACAACAGAGGGTAGCAATAGCAAGAGCGTTAGCAAACGATCCTCCAATTATTTTGGCAGATGAGCCTACAGCCAACCTCGATAAAAATACAAGTATGTTTATACGAGATCTATTTAATGATATGAAAAAGGATGGTAAAACGATTCTAATAGCAACACACGACGATTTTTTAATAAAACTTGCAAATCGCATCATAACTTTTGAAGATGGTAAGATCACAAGTGAAGAGTAGTTAGGATTTAGGATTATGAATTAAATATTATTTAACATTGGTGAGTTAATAATAAGTTTAGATTTTGCCTTAAAAGACTTCTTTAGAAAAAGGGAGGTCACTTTCCCTTACGTAGTAATAATTGCTCTAGTTATTGCGCTCGCTATTTTCTTAACGTATTTTATGTCTTCAATGGGATTAAATAGATTTTTAACGTATAAGTACGAAAATGAATTTTATTTTTCGGGAGGAATTAGCATAGTCTTTACAGATTTTACTATTTTAATACTGAGCCTAATAGTTCTTTTGGCTTTTACTATTGTTATAATCGTCACAAGTACTCTAATTATTAATAAAAAACGTGATATTGCTATTATGAAAGCCTTGGGGACGCTCCCAAGGAGATTATATGACTTTTATTTAACCGAAGTATATGTAGTGTTTATCGTTGGTTTCTTAATAGGGTTAATAATCGGTTTTGTTTCATATGGTATCTTCGCGTTTATTATGTCGGTTTTAGGAATTGTATCCTCTTTTCAAATTGATTTAATTTATACTCCGATATTGTTTTTTTCGTGTATAGGGGGAATTTATTTCGTTCCCGGCGTAATTTTAAGGAAACTAGGAAATCAAAATACCGTAAAATTATTTTCAAAGGATATACCCTATAATTACGACGCTTCAAAAGGATTTAGATTAGTTCCAAAATGGTTGTCCTCAATAGGATTTAACTTTAAAATTTCCGTTATAAACACAATCAGGAGAAAAGGGGAATTTAAGAGGTATTTAATAGTTTTTTCCATAATTTCTTTAGTGATTTTTACTTTAGGATTAGGGAATATCGTTTTGAGCAGTTCCTCTCAAGAATGGATACGAAAGTCTCAAGGTGAAGACATCATTGCTATTGGCCATAAAGATGTTATTCAAAACTACACTTTGATGTATAGTATGTTTTCTAATCCTGACATTATTATAACTGAGAACAGCATTGATTTTTTAAATCCAAACTACATGTTTAACCTTACTGATATTGAAGAACTAAGTAGTATTACTGAAGTTGAGAGCATAGATCAGCGTTTGATTAATTTTTTCAATGGTACTGAATTAGATGGATATCATTATCTAACTGATGGAGGTTATTTAGTAGCAGGTCAACAACGTTCAGGAATTTTCCCGATTGTAGGAGTTAATATTAGTGAAATGATACAAGATTTTGAAATTGAGGGAGTATATTTTGCTCAGGAAGATTCAATAAACATGATGATTGGAGATGGATTAGGTTATAATTTTTTTGATTATCCATTATCACAGAGTTTGAGAGTAGAGGAATTAGGATTAGGTCACACATTTCACATTTCCGGGGTTGTCCTGGATAGTTTTTATAGCGGATTTGCGGGATATGTAGATTTAGAGGTTATGCAAGAAGATTTGAATTTTAGTGGGCAAAATATTAATCTCCTTTTGTTAAAAATAAGACCAGGCGAATTTGATAGCGTTATAGACAACATTGAATCAATTATTAGTGGAAATCTTGGAGATAATTTCACATATATTAACTTAAATCAAACTTTCGACGATAATTTACAATATTTAAATAATTTAACTCTATATCCCGCTTTTTTAATTATAGTCGTGGCCTTAATTTCAATTATCTCTTTATATAATTATCAAAAAGGTAATATTATGGATAAAGCTAAAGATTTCCTAATAATGAAGGCTCTTGGCTCAAAATCTAAAAATATTAAGAAAATTCTTTTCTTGGAAGCTCTCTATGTAATTATACCATCACTTTTTTTGAGTTTAGGCATAGGAATGATATTAAATTCGCTCGTTATATTTCAAAGAGTATCTTTACCACATATATTAACGCCTTTTATTATAATTGGTATACTTTTTATCGCCTTCTTAACTTTTAATTATTTAAGTCTTTTTCCAATTTTGAGCAAAATTAAGAAATTTACCATAAAAGATTTCGACATATATTAAATCTCATTTGCAGAAAGAAAAAGATTAAAAAAGTGGAAATAGATATAATTTTTATATAACATAATTTTTTCTAATTAAAAGGTAAGGTGCGAAGATGACGGAAGAAGATAAATTGCGCAAGAAGATAAACGATTTACAGTCAGAGCTAAACAAAAAAGATAATGAAATTAATATTTACTTAGATAAAATTGATGGCTTTGAAGAAGAAGTTATGAGATACGAGGAAATGTTCGATGAAAATGCTCCGAAAAAAAAGATCAAAAAAGCGAAAGAAGAAAAATTAAATATTGAATTAGATGCTAAGGATCGAGAAATAAGAGAGCTAAAGAATCGAATGGGATTTTTAAGAAAAGAAAAAATGCAACTACAAAAAAAACACGATAACTTTGTGAGAACAACTAATTCTTCTGTTATTAGCGTAGAAGAGCTAAGAGAAAAGGAAAAACCACCTCTTAATATTTTGCTTCATGAATTACAAGATAAATTAAATAAACAAGAATCTTTAATTAGGCGATTGAAGAGTAAAGACCTTGGAAGCGAAGAATATAACGAAAAAATAAGAGAAAAGGACGAAAAAATTGAATTATTAACTGATAAAATTACGGATTTAACTGAAAAGATCGAGAATAGCTCTTCTCAAATAGAAACTAATTATGTTGATAATAACATTACGAAAAATCTACTAGAAGATCTGCAAAAAAATCTTAATAAAGCAAAAAGACAAAATGAAGAATTAAAAAAGGTTATAACTAAATACGAGAAAAAAGATAAAGGTAAGAAAGGTAAAGCAGAACCAGAACCAGAACCAATTGCTTTAAAAGAAGTTGTGGAAGAATTAAAAAGTAAATTAAGTAAATCAAAAATACAAATAGCAAATCTTCAAGAACAAATTAAAGAAGGTCAAAATCAGGAAACACCTCCTATTAGCCTCCCTCACGGAGATATTGAAGGCAAATTGAAAATTCAAAGAGAAATGGCAAGTTTTCTGCAAAAACAATTAGCTGAATCAAAAAACGCGTTAAAAACGAAAGAAGAAGAAATTACTACGATTAAGAACGAAGCTATAAGAATAAAAAAAAAATACAGCGATTTAGACAACCAACTCAAACTAAAAGATCAAAAATCAAATGAAATTGAAGCAGAGTTAGATAGTTTAAGAATTCAAATTCTTTCTCTGCCAAATACAACACAAACAAAAAACCCAGATGTTAATTTAAGGTTTAAAGAACTCGAAAGTTTGGTTGACGATCTAAGCAAATTAAATATACAACAACGGCTTGAAATTTCACAGTTAAGAAAAAGTAAATAATTAATATTAAATGAACTTCGATGGAATTAATAATCCTAGGTTCTTCCGCGGCGATTCCTGTTCGCGAAAGGAACCTTCCTTCTACAGCTCTTAAATATAAAAACGAACTCTTTCTATTTGATTGTGGTGAAGACCTCCAAAGAAGGCTAATTGAAGCGGGTTTAAAGTTTAATAAACCTTTAAAAATATTAATTTCGCATTTTCATGGAGATCATATCATTGGTCTTCCAGGTCTTTTATTTAGATTTGGTTTAATTGAAAGAACGGCTCCCGTTACTATATTTGGACCTCAGAATTTGTTTCTTTATTTATTTGTCCATAGAAAAATTCTCGGACTAAAAGCAAATTATCCGATTAAAATCGTAGAAATTGATAATGATAATAATAAGTTAATAGTGTTCGAGACCTTGGACTCCGAAATCCCTAGTGAAGAAAAATTCTTAGAAGATAATGTAATTTTTGAAAACGATAAATACACTCTCAAATATACAGAAGTAGATCATTCAGTATTAACGTTTGCTTATTCGTTTATAGAAAAACCTCGCAATGGAAAATTTAACCCAGAAAGGGCAGAAGAACTTGGAATTCCTAAAAGTAATCTATGGAAAACTCTTCAAGAAGGAGATATTATTGAATATGAAGGAAAACCAATTGATCCATTAAAAGAAGGCATAGTGGGTCCAAAGAGACCGGGTCGAAAAGTAACATATTCGGGTGACACAATCCCTTGCGAAAGTTTGATCGAATTAGGAAGAGATTCTGACATTTTAATTCACGAAGCAACTTTTTCGAAGGAGTTGTCTGATGTCGCATTTGAAAAGAAACATTCCACTTCTGTTGACGCAGCTAACGATGCTAAAAAAATGAACGCTAAACAATTAATTTTAACTCATATTTCGTCGAGATATCAAGAGGAGGACGCTAACCAATTGCTGCAAGATGCAAAACTGATATTCCCCAATACTATTTTAGCAAAGGACTTAATGAGAATCTCTTTACAGTAAAAACAGATAAATATAATAAGTAACCAAAAAAAAATTGATTTTCTAAAACCCTCCCGCTATGTGAGGAAGAATAACTATGTCTGAATTCTCATCTAAAACCGTATCCTCGTTAGCTTTCTTACCATCAACGAGGATCCCAAAGTATTTACCTTCAAGGTTTAACTCTTTAAGGAGGTCTTTAACTAACATCTTCCTCTTGGGAGTGTAAGTTTCAATAATACCTGTTTCTAAAAGATCAGCAATCTGTTTCAATTTTAAACCACATCTAATTTTAATTTATTGATTTTAACTATGATAAATAAAACATTTCAACTATATATAATTAATTCAAGAAATCAAAAAATATTAAGATTTAATACTATAGGCTTTTAACTTAATGGTTATAACTGGATTCTGAGTTTATGTCCGATAAAATGGATTTTGTAATTGTAAAACCAAAAAATTTTCTATTTTTCATAAAAACCATTATTTTTTATGTGTCAAATAATTTTTATGCATAAATCTAAGTATTATTTATAGGGTTGATTTTAGATTCTTCAAGAGGATACCTTTAGCGATTACGGCGATTACCTCGAAAAAATAAGAGAGTCTTTAATGGAACTTGGAAATCTGAAGGACGAGAAGCAAAAAAACCACATAATTCAAAATGCAATTGAAGATTCTATTATAGTAGCAAATGAAACCGCTGAATCTGGAGAATTTTTTGAAGCTGGTGAACTTCTTTTTTCCGTAGCAGAATTATTAGAAAGCATAGCTTCTTTTCAGGCAACCAAGTTGAATAAATTAATTATTAAATTCTGGGAAAAACAGATTAGTTCCTTTAAACTTCAAGGAAAATTACATGAAGTTGCTGAAACTTTCTTAAGAATTGCTGAACTCTATGAAAAACTTAACGACTCTAAATTGTATAAAAAAAATCTCTTAAATAGCATCAATTTTTTAAAGCAGGAAAGTAAAATATTAAAGGATTTCGATGACATTAGGAAGCTCGCTCAAAATTACGAAAACATCGCTGAGTTGTATTTAAAAACCCAAGATATTAAAAATGCAAAAAAATATTACATAAATGTTATAAATATAGCAAAGGATTATCAATATTTTGATTTGCTCTCGTATTCCTATAAGCAAATTGCCTCGTGTTATCGGGAATTAGACGAGGTAAATAAATCAAATGATATAATTTACGACGGAATCGAGTTTTTTTCAAGCCTTTTTCAAACCTTTGAACAAAAAAATGATAATCTAGCAATTTCTCAAATTTCACAAGTATTAAAATCGCTCTATCAACTCATAAATGAAGAAGAACAATTCATTAGTTATTCAAAAAAAGAAGCAGGGGCTTATATTAATTTAGCAGAAAGACTAAGACTAAAGAAAAACGAAGGAACTTATCATAAAATAGCAACGTATTATCGTGGTGCAGCGTTGTGTTATCAAGAAATCAACAACAATTTAATTGAATCGGCTTCTTGCTTTGTTTTAGCTGCCAACTATTCTGAAAAGGTTAAGGATTACAACGAAGCTGCTACAAATTTCTTTAATGCTGCGGTGACTTTTAAAGAATTAAACAATTTAGAGATGACGTATAAGCACTATGTAAAAGCAGGAGATAACTACTGGAAAACTGAGAATGTAAACGATTCAACGGAGAGTTATTTAAACGCTTACGATGTAGCCGTTGAAGGCGGCTTAGAATACAATAGGTTTGGCATTTTCAATCAAATTATTAGAGGCTTAAACATAATAGCTAAAGAAGGATTGAAAAATAAACAATTCTATACTGCAGCTACTCTGATTATGGAAAGTATAAAATTCTATCAACAACTTGATACCGCTAAAGATTTTCTCATTTTTGGAATGTTAAAAAATTTAAAAAAATATTACTATAGAGCCGCTAATTTAAAAAAAATCGGTCAATCTCACATAGTTCAATCTTATGTTATGGCAGCCATTTCTTCGATTCTTAACGGTAAGAATAACAAAGCGTTAGAAATTATTTCTGAAGTCGAAATCAAGGGCAACACGGTAAATAAATACAAAGAATTAATTAAATTGATTATAGAGTGGGTATCGGAGGGAAAAGAAGTCGAATTAAAAAACTTCCCATTCAAAATCCAACGCATAGTTCAAGGTTCAGAAGACATAAAGTACCTTCTGAAATTATTTAAAGGATACAAATTTCCGTCCTAAATTGACGAATTTTTATACATCTCTATAAAAATTGAAGCAATATAAATAATTATATCAAAGAATTATATTTTTTTGCCATAACTTATGAAAGATATTAAAGATCGTAAAAAAATTCTTTTAAGTTTTGATTTAGATAATACATTAATCGATAATAGAGAAGGGATCGTTAATTCCTTCAATTACGCCTTGAAAAAATATAATCTCCCGGCCCTTGAAAGAAACAAGATCGAAAAAATGATTGGTACGCCTTTGGATGACATGTTTGAAGAAATTTCTAATGTTAATCCAAAAAAGTTATCTACTTTTTTCCGCGAATATTACGGAGAAAAAGGAATTTACCAAGCAACCCTATTGTCTGGAGTTAGAGAAAAATTAGACGAATTGAAACAAAAATCTTTTACACTGGGCGTGATAACTTCAAAGAAGCAAGAAATGGCAGTTAGAATCATAAAGTACTTAGGAATTTTTAGCTATTTCGAATATATCTTAGGCGAAAGCGTAAATATCAAGAGCAAATTAGACCCTAATCTGAAATTTTATTTATTGAATAAATATAAAGGCTTTTTTATCGTGATTATTGGCGACCATCCTAAAGATAAAGCTCTTGCCGAAAATCTACGCGCACCCTTCATTGGTGTTTTAACAGGACACCATTCAGCCGCAGAATTACAACAAAATAGCACTATAAAAACTCATATTTTAAGTAGCGTTAAGGAGATAAAGCCTAAAATGATTTATTCCTTATTATAAAATAACAATAGATTAAAAATAATAAAAAAAGAATTAAGTTATTCTTTCAAATCTTCGTATATCTTCATAAACTCTTCGGGGTTCCATTGCTCTTTTATGTATTTGCCAATTCCAGAACTATCTCTTGGTCCTACAACAACAAATGCATCAGCTTCGTCTTCCAAAGCTCCACTTAGACGTGCAGCCATACCTGGAATTATCAAGATTCTATGATTAACTTTTTCAAACATTTTAAATTCTTTTACTGTTTCAGCAATAGATCCTGCGTTAAATTGCCCTCCTGCGACGGCTGATTCAATTCCTATACCTTCAGAATCTACAACCAAAAGCCACGCGTCTAAATTTGCCCCTTTGATATCGATCTCAACAGGAATCTTAGTAAGCCTGTAATTTGAAGTCACAAAAATAGGAGATTTCTCTGTTGGCTCTCCAATTATGTATATTCCAGCATCCACAGCGGGATAAATACGAGGATCGCTGAATATACTCTGTCTTAATGTCATCATTGCCAGAAGAGCCCAAATATCTTCTTTTCTTTTACCGCTATGCATAACAATGAGACTGCAATCAATTGATTGCATGATCGCTCCCATAATAATTTCTTGATATTGATGCTCCCAGAGTTCCTTATCATCGTCAGTTTTCACTTGACTCCAATAAGCAGCGGGAACTCCCATAATGGGCCAACCCGCATTAACGTCTCCTTTATCAATAGCAGCAATTCTCAATTGCATTATATTATCGTAAGTTAATGCTACATTGCCTGGACCAAAAACGGTCATAGCATCTAAAATTAGATCCTTTACACCAAGCTTTTGTAGGGTAGCACTTAAAGATAGTAATTGATCTAAGTCATTCGAGACAGCTACAACGGGTAAATTATTTTCAACCGCAAATTTTCCCACTTGTTCCCACGAATCTTTTGTTGCTGCATAAAGTAGAGGTTTAAATTCTTTAATTTCGGTAGCAGCAGCGAGTAAAATATCTGGATTCAAACACGCTAACATTACGGGAAGATCTGAAACCTCTGTTAATTTCTTAGAACAGAGTTTAAATTGCTCAGTGTCTCCAGATACGCATCTTAGTGTAATACCGTTAACTTGTAAAACCTCTCCCATCCTTTCAATCTTTAATTCGGTTAAATATTTCGCAATTTCAGCAATTTCAGGATCATCGTCTGCAATTTGCATAAAGATTTGTGTTTCATTATAAAACGTGAGTTGATGGCGATTGAGAACTTCTTCACCCCCAACAATACATTTTCGTTCCCCTATTCCAATAGTAACTGGTTTTTGTGGAGGTGTCACAATTTTTATTAATTTATTGCGTTTTTTTGCCTGTTTAGGATCTTGCATAAGATGCGTGCAATCTTGTACGACAACATTTCTTTCAAGCAAATCAGTCGCAAAAGCCATACACGTATCTCTATCACAGTCTTTACAATTACTTTTATCTAATAGCGCATAAACTTCTAACGGACTCGGTCTTGCCATTTCATTTTCTCCAAATTTATTATTTGTTCTCTTTAAAATTATTAAATTTTAAAATATACAATATTTAGTTTAGTCTGATTTTACAATTAAAAATTTGGTTTTTTGAATATTTATAAAATAATGCATAAAAAAAAATTTAACATCTTATTCAAAATAACTTCTTTTTGGGTTTAACTGACATGAACGATCCGAGAAAATTAAACGAGATACAGGTTTCCAATCAAATAGAAAGCTTCATTGAAATTTTACGGCAAAGAAAAAAGAAATAAAAAAAAAAGGATTTAGAAAACTGTTAGATTAATAACAGCCTATTTTTTCTTGTTATTTTGTTAAAGATTATTGGAATCATCAAACAAATTACTGAAACGAAGAGAAAAGATAATATTGGGGCAATAACCCGAATCGTATCTATTCCAATGAATTTTTTTCCATCGTTTAATTGACCAGCTACAATAATTTTAAAGATCATAATTAATTAAAAATAGTCTAACTCATCCAAATAATAAATAATTGGGAGAAATCTTATATGAAAAATTTGCGATTAATGCAGCATGTCTGAGTTCTTTACTGAGCTCTTGCTAAATATCATCAATATTTTACATTAACGCCATTCTTAACTAATTCAACTAGTAATGTTCTAAGATTTTTATCTGATTTTAAAGGATTATTCCGTAAATCTAAATATTTTAGGGCGGATAACTTAGTTAGTGACATAGGAAGTTGGTTTAGTTTGTTATATCTTAATTCAAGGATTCTAAGAGATTTCAACTCTCCAATGTATTCTGGAATTGACTCTAATCTTAAACTATTCATTAGCAGGATATGAAGTGCTTTTAACTTAGTAATTGTTATAGGAATTTCAACGTTTTTAACTCCAAGATCATACAACTGAGAGAGTTCCAACTGAAAAATTCTATTTCTGTAAACAGGGTAAAATAAACCGATACCATGGTGTCCTAAGACTGTTATAGCAAATTCATTCACTTTTCTTCCTATTAGTCGTACTTGAGTTGGGTTGAACTGATTTCTTAATGACGTTTGAATTTCTTGAAGTACTTCAAATTCTTCTTCAGGCATTAGAAATCCATTTTTTTCTATTAAAGCACTGTTAAATTTAGGAATTTCACTTGAACTAATCTCTTGTATTATATCATTTTCAATAAACGAGATTCTCTGAGCGCTACCAAACTCGAAATCTTTCTCCCCCTGAAATATTTGAGGATGAAATCTTAGGTAGTGTTTTTGATCAAGTCGGGTAAATATCCTCGCAAGTAGTCCTACAACTCTATATCTTTCTCTTTTTTTTTGAGAAGTTGTCGCTTGAGGAGAAAAACGATTAATTTTCCCCCCTTTCTTAATCCAATTATTAAGTGAATGGAGCTCTTTAATCAAAAATCTAATTACTAAAGAATCTGATTTATATTATAATGCTCTCTATTTCATCACTTTCAATTTTTATAATCTCAAATAAAAACCTGAAACAAAAATCCATGTCTTTTAGATATTTTTCTTCTTGAGCACATAGCATAATTTTATTTTCAAGTGATTCCTTTATCTTTGTACAAAATTTATCCCGAAAATATTTCGGTATCCTTGTTAATAAGATATCTTCGATATTTGGAGTAATTACTTCGTTATGAAAATGAAACTTTTCCGATCTTAGGGTATATTTTAAGTGCTCGAGTGAACAATATAGGAATATAGTAATATCAAAATTTTGTATCTTTACAGTTAAAGATCCTTTATAGTTTTCATGTATACTACTAATAATGTTTTGAGCATAATTTTTTTCAAGATAAAGCTTATAGTGATTTATTAAAACATTGGGATTTCCTTTTTTATCTATTATAAGATATAGTTTTCCTAACGGATTATTTTTCAATACTTCCCCTTTCAATTGATTTAATGCTTTATGAGCACCCTTATCTTCAGAATTGGCTATCTTTTTTATAAACAAAAAGAAAAATTTTAATGCTATACCTTCTCGAAGAAGATCTAACACCCAACTTTTTAAATTATAATTCTCATCAGTAAATATAATTTGAAGGTTTCTATATTCTAAATTTATTAACAAATCATATAGGAACTCTAAGCCCCTTTCATTACGTTTTAGATGATGTAAAAGTCCCTCTTTTAAATTATTATAGTCATCTGTTAAAAGAGCGTATAATTTTTCATTCGATAAATAACCAATTGATTCCCTCAAATTGTAAAAAGCATCATCCTCATCTGTAAAAGCTAATTTATCTATAACCTCCAAGAAACTATAAAAATATTTCTCTATCCATCCTGTTTTCTTTGCTACTTCAAGTAACATTTTAAAACCTAAGAATTTAATATCAACATGGAATAATTTCACAATTCGCTCCAGAAAAGTACAAAACATTGTTTCATATTCTTCTATTTTTACTAAATCCCATAATTTATAAAAAGCAGCAAACCTATTTGGTAATTTATCGAAAACTTCTAAGATGGTAGCAAGATTTTCTTCTATCCACCCTTCTTTATTCATTACTTCAAGTAGGACAGAAAAAGTATGATTCCTATCCTTCTTATCTAATTCATCAATAACCTCTAAGAGGGCTACACAGTGTTCTTCACTCCAACCATTTTCTTCTGAGTTTTCTAGTATTTTTGAAAGAATTTCTTGATGTTCATTTGATTGCATTAAATATCTCAGAGTCGCAGAGATATTCTTTTCCATTAAATGTATCAATTCTTGTGTTTCAAAGTAATCCAGTAAATTCATTTCATATATACATTTAACAACGGAAGGATATCCGCTCTCGAAATGTATTGCAATCTCCTCTTTAAACACTTTTTTAGCGAGGGGATCTCCAACTTCAGTAAGCTTTCTTAGTAAAGGGAATGCCAGATTGCTGTGCAAAAGCCGTGTATCGTAGTCGTTTTCATACCACGCTTGCAAGTTCGAGCAATGTCCCCAAAATTCTGTTTCAGGATCAATTTCATATTCAACTCCCTTTTGCCCATCATATGTCCAACCTAAAATATCAGCAGCTTCGTCAATAGATTCAATTTCGTCAAACCTCTCGGTCTCCTCAATGGGAATGTTTAACATAAGATACTTACACTGGATAAAAAGTTTTCCCTTCATGTAAATATTGGTTCCACCCTCTTCTAATTTAAGAGTAAGGAACTCGTTGATTTTAAACTCTTTCATGAATTGTTTGGTAAAATTTGTCTTTTTTCTATTGTAATAATGATCCACATCATATAAATAGATAATTGTCTAATGCATAAGAAAAAAAAATTAGCATCTTATTCAAAATAACTTCTTTTTGGGTTTAACTTTTAATAATATCAAGGGAGCTAACGCTAAGGTTGATAGCATTCCAGCGATTATAATTAAAGTCTCAATCGGAACAAAGGCAGATAAGTAAGTTCCAAAGGGTATAAAAATCACGCAACTAAGTGCATATGCTATTTTAAAGCATTGATATGTTAAAGTCTTATACTTCCCGTTATTAGAAATAGTTATCATTAACGAAGCGTAGTTTAACATCATTACACCGGCAATTACTTGCATAATGCCTTGGATAATCATAAAAAATAAAAAATCTGAAATCGCCATCAGAAAAGTTAAAACAGCATATAATCCAACTGTAATAACGATGATCTTTTTTCGATTAGATAGCTTAAAAGCATACAATACTTCGTCTTGATTATCATCC
>JAHLWS010000055.1 GCA_019057795.1 Promethearchaeota archaeon
ATTAGATGTTTAAATTAGTCATTCATTAGACCATCCTGTTGCATTGTTATATGTAGCATACATTATTTCGGAATCTGTACCCCACACACCGTCAGTATAATCTTCCCATACTACATGAACTCTATCGCTACTATCAACAGCGATTGCGGCGTCATAACTTTTTCCATCGTTCCAGTAAGTACCATCATAACCGTCTGAAATTACAGTGGCGTTAGAAAAATCCACCGCACTTGATTTAAGATAGTAATAATCATAAGTACTAGAAGAAGCTGTTATATGGTTCAAAGTACTAAATAAAAGCCCACAGAAGAAGAATTGCAGTATTATAAAATATATTATCAAAGATTTTTTTTTCAGCATTTTTTTAACTTTTCAAGAAAAAATTGGATAATAATAAAATTGTCATATTCATATTTAATTATTGATACTCTACGAGACTTATCTTAAAAAACAATTAAGTTTAAAGAATAAAAAATGATTAAATAACGCTATTGATTGCTGGAGCTATTGGCGCCCTATTTTTTAACAGTAAATAGAAAAAACAATCAGACTTAAGATAAAGTGTGCCCATGGGAGATATCTATTCATTGATATTTAGTTATAAAACTACTCTCATAGATACACTATAATGGGCACAAGAACTATAAGTAACTATAATTTTTATAGTTTTAAATTAAAATACAAAAACTCAGTATGTAACAATACAGTTTAGATAGATTCAGAGTGTTTCTTCAACATATCTGCGTTTGTCTTACCCATTCTGATAGCTAATTCCGCAATAATTGCATCTAAGTATACAAATGCGGCAATCTCGAACATTGTACCTTCGGGAGTTAGAATAGCAGTGTCGTCGTGAAGATCGACTTTATCCCTTTTAGTTCTTCCCTTTAATTTTATAGTAATATCCCCAATTCGCCCTATTATTGTTTCAGGATGAGATGTAATACTTATAATCCCGTGCGGTTTAACTGTATTTACGTAATTTTTAAGTAAACTTACAACAATCGAAGTTGTACCTGACCCTGAAAGAACAATTAAAATATCCTCCTTCGAAAGAGCAGGTATAGAACCTAAATTGGTAACCATATAAACTTCTGCTCCAAGATGCACTAATCTAGTGGCAAAGCATTGTAAAATGAAAGCTGAACGCCCACTTGCTAATAAGAAAAATTTTCGCTTTTGTATTAATCCATCAAATACTAAATCTATAAATTTTTGAGTGTGCGAGAAATATTTGGCTTTACTCAAATGTTCCATGTTGGATTTAAGGTTTCCCAGTATCACATCCATAGATTGAAAGAGTATCTGTCTTTCTTTTCCATTTAGCCTTTGTTCGATATTAACTTTATCAGCCATATCTAATCAAAAATAACATTATTAGAGATATATATTAAATAAGTTAAGATTTAAAAAATACATTTCGGTTAATATTAATTTTAAGCTAAATATTTTAAACCCCATCTATCAAGGGATTAATTCTATAACTATACAGAAATTTAATTAAATATGTCAAATTAACGCTTTAAATAATAAAAAAAAGAAAAAAAATAATATTAGAACTTATACCAAGAAAGTTTCTCTATTTGTACTTAATTGAAAGTAAGAGGTCATTCTTAGTAATTTTCTTTCGGTTAGCATGCATGGTAAAGGCTCGAGCTTGTTCAGTTAAGCCAATAGCAGTTTTTTCAAGATGATCGATTAATAAATCGACTGCGTTGCGAGCAACAATGCTGGCACCCTGTTGTTTCATAAGCCGTCTGATGGGAGACCACGCAAAGCTATGTTTCTTTTTAGCCATTTTTTATTCCTCCACTATTGAAATTTTTAAATGTTTAATTTTTAATTTTTTTTGAATTTATAATTAAAGTTTCTTAGATAGTAATATATCCGAAGAGTTATTTAAATCTTTTGCCTAAATGTGAAGAACTTCAAGAATTAAATGCATAAAAAATCACGACAAAAAATTTTGGTTGTAATTTAATGGTCAATTTGTATGATCATCCAATGGTTGATCATTCGAAAAATTTGAATCCACTTTTTTAGAATCAAAATAATTCAAATATCAAAATAGAATAAACCTCGTTTTATATTGGTTTTATTATCATTTAATGAGGTAGTAAAAAATTTTGAATTGAAAAACATCATCCCCAATGAATATTATTTTATCGATTGTACGATCATAATTATTAAGTCATAATTGACCTAAGTAATAAAAATTAGTTTCAATCTAGAGATCTTATAACTAAATCAAATATTAAAAATAATAACTTTAATTCTTGGATAATAAATTTTAATTTTTTGGAGATTTCAACAGAAAGTTATAATTTAAAACGAAAATTTTAATTAATTCTGACTTTTTTAATAGTATTAACAATAACAATTTATTATTTCTTAAAATTAGTTTTTGAAAGGTAAAATGATATGTCTCAACAAATAATGGTACCCGGCGCAACGGCAGTAGCTATCAAGTGTAAAGATGGTGTAGTGTTAGGAAACGATCGCAGGGCAACATGGGGTTATACTGTAATAAATAAATCCACAAAAAAATTATTTAAGATTACAGATTATATTGGCTTGGCAGCTTATGGCTTAATAGGTGATTTTCAATTTGTCGTGAGGGTGATAAAAGCTCAAAGCGTGTTATATGAATTAGATGCTCACGATAGAATTAACACAAAAAGCGTAGCGAAAATGCTTTCTAATATGTTGTATTCTCGAAAAATGGCTCCTTTTTATACAAATTTAATCATTGCGGGAGTAGATCAAGATGGGCCAAAATTGTACACGTTAGACGCGCTTGGCTCGTTGATTCCAGAGGATTATGGTGCAACAGGATCAGGTATGCTCCTTTCTATGGGGATTTTGGAAGCAGAATATAAACCAGACATGACTATCGAAGATGGCGTAAAGCTCGTTGAAAAGGTGATAAGAAATTCAATTAAGAGAGATGTAATGAGTGGTAATGGCATTGATTTACTAGTAATTACCCAAGATGGTACTAAAGAAAAATTCATTGAGATAAAGGAATTAGGGGAATAAAAAGGAGTTTTTTTAAAAGTTATTTCTCTCTTATTATTCTAAAAAATTTTATTAAATGATATATTTTTTTACTTGTTAGTTAATCTAATTATTTTGGTGTTTTTCTTTGCGTTTATTTGGTAACACATTTGAAGGTTATAGAGAAATAAAAGGATATAATAAAGAAGAGATTTTAAGTATTAAAAATTCTATTTCTAGCCTTAAATCGGATAAAACAAAATCACAAGAGATGGAAGATTTCCTTAAATCTGAATTTAAGCTTGAGGTTCTCAACTCTTTCACAGAATATTTTAATGAAATTAAACTTTTTTGCGAGAATTATTTATTCTCTCAAACAAAAAAGGATTATTATTCTTTAAAAACAGTAATTATTGACGAGTTAAAACAAATCTCTAGCAATTTAGCAAACTTAAGCTCAAATGGTAGAAATGTGAAGCGATTCGTAAAGAATGGAAGACACATTGAAAATTACTTAACAATTTGTAAGGAGTCTAGTAATAACCTTGACGATTTTATCCTTCGTTTAGAGGATTTTTCAGAAAAAATAGAGCACGATTACGAAAACGATATATCGTTATGGATTGAAGCAAATAAAATAAAAAACCTATCTTTTAAATTAAACCTTATTCCAGATGATTTGAATAATTGGAAAGAAATACAGGAGCTCACCATCTATATACAAAGTTTAGTTAAGGCCAAAGCAACAAAAAAAATAAAATCTCGAAAAGGAACTTTATTAACATTTCATTTCGATGAGCTTTACCAGTTTTTTTTAAGTAAATCAGATGGAAAAATAGATTCTTACGGTGATCTAATTTATTTTTTATATCAAAATAAGATGTTCGAAGAATTTGAAGGAGAAGAATTTGTAAACATCATTGAAAGGAAAGAGTCAGTGCAAAGATTAAGAGAAAAAATGCGTCCAATTGTAATTTCATTAATGAAAGATAAATTAAAAGAAAATTTGCAAGAACTTGAAGATTTAGATAAGCAATACGATTTAACTGGACATGGACAGGGTAAACTAGATTTAAACCGCGTTATGGAGCAAAAATTCAGCGAATTTCTCCCTAAAGTAGTTGATTTATATTTTAAGGGTATAGATAAGAAATTTCAAGGGGCGATAGATGATGTAAGTGACTCCGAGGAATTTGTAAAAATTGTGAATTCAAACTACGAGAAAGTTGATGATTTTGCGTTAAAAATAGACGAAATTGACACATGGATATTAACTTTTGATAAAATTTTAAAACCTTATGAGAGTATTACAGCTACTTTAAAAAAAACCTTGGCAAATATTATATCTGAGATTATTCGACGCAAGGAGGAATTTATAAATTATCTTAATAGTATTAAAGATGAGGGCTTACGAGTAGAAGTCAGAAGTTTTGTTGACGAAAAGATTGCTGAAGTGAATAAATTAATTAATTCATACGAAGATAAGACATCTGTTATCATTAGAGAAGAATTACCGCAATTAAGAGAAATAAAAGACTTATTAATTAATTATAAAGTAAAAATTGAACAAATCAAAGAAGAAGTTTACATTAAATTGGATACTTACAAGGAAAGCAAAATAGATATATATTCAATCATCAAATATTGGGAAGATAATTTTAATCGTAAGAAACAACAGCTCACTTTCTTATTAACAGTTTTGATGAATAAGATTTTTAAAAGTTTTAAGGATTTAATTGATAAAGAATCAATTTTATTTGCTGAAATTACTGAAATCACTAAACAAACCGAGAATTTCGAAGGATTACCTTTAAATTTTGCTTTATCATCTTTTTTAGCAAATAAATTATCTGAAGATGAACTTAGAGAAAGGATTTCCGAAATTAATTCAAAAATTAATCAATTGACAACTAGTCTTGGACTTTTTGAGCTTGAACGCTCAAAAATTGAAGAAATACTATCTACTAAAGTTAAAATAAGAGAGGGTGTATCAGTATCCAATGTTCAATGTACTGTGTGTCATAAACACATAAATTTTGCCAAAGATAAATTAATTACATGCCCTTTCTGTGGGTCTACTTATCATTATCTATGTGTTGCTGATTGGCTTGCGAGATATAATTCATGTCCTATGTGCCAGAACACTTTTTTAGACCCTAATATAGGATTATTTGAAGGCGAATAGTATTATATTATTCTAATTCTTTTCAAGTTTCTTTCTAAGAAATCATTAAAAACCTGCACTAAAATTTGATAATAGCAAAAAAGAGGTTAGACTTTAAGCTCTTTAAATAAATCATTCATGAATAAACGAATTTGCTTGTTAGAAGAGGGATCGTTATTAAAATTGGAATACAAGTAATTACCCAAATAATTTTTTATTTGGAATTCAAAATCTTCAAATTTAATGAACTCGTACCCTTCTTCAAGTTGTTTTTTGCTAATTAAAGGCTTTATATGTTTTTTAATCAAGAATAAAACGAAATCAACGAGGATATTATCTATATTTTCCTCATCGTCACCCGAAAGTTCGTAATCTCCTTTAACAATCCCGTCTTTGATGTTATTTAATTGTATTAATGAGATTTCGATGTCTTTTGGAAGCTTTAACCTTTTTATTTTATTCGACATGTTTTTATCGTTTCCCATTCCTGACTGGGAAAAATAATTCTCTAAATTGGCAAAAAAACGCACAAGAAACTTAAAATTGTCGTCAATGGCGTATAAATTTTCCCAGACTTCGAAATTTAAATTTTTTAACTCGGTATCGATCTTGCTTTTAACTTTCCCAGTTATTTCTTTTAGGTGTTGTGAATAATCTCCGTAAGGGAATCCAAAGTAATAACTGTTATATTTTTCTCTAACTTCTTTTGATTCTTTATTTTTAGAAATTATCTTTTCTTTTCTAACAATTTCTTTTACAAATTTTAAAATGTAATTACATGAAGTGCAATAAGTTATCCAGGTACTTAGAATAACTTCTGGGGGTTTTACTGTTCTGGAACTTATATATCCATTAAAGCCTGATAATTTCTTTCCATCGTGCGTAGAAAAAATAGATTCTTCAGGGTAAAATGTTCTGGGAATAAACTTAATCCCGCAAACGGGGCAACTAATCATTTGTTTTTCGTTCATAATTCATCTGGTGGTGGTTATTATCCTATTTAATTAAATAATCAAAAAATCATTTCAATTGAAATAACAAGATTCTTGAAATTGTTTAAAACAAAATTATTTTTACTCTTAATCCGATAAATTTCGAAATTTACATTCGTATTTGTAAGAAGATTGTTGGTATTTATTATATATATATGAGTGATATTAGGATATCTCTACATTTAATATGTCTGATACTGAAAGTGCCTAATGCTATTACTTTAAACTTAAAAGAAGTCAAATTTAAATTGATGGTGGATTGAAAATTATATTAAAAAATAAATAAATACCAAAAATGATCATGAACGCACCGCAAACGAGCAAAATATATTTATAGACTTTAGGATTTAAAGATTTCCCTCCATAATAGACGAAGGTAGAGATAGGCAGGTACCAAATCATATCTCCGAACTCGTGACCTATAAAAAACAATAATATGCCAAGTGGATTTGCAAAGGAGATGTTGAAATTTACCATAAAACCTAAGCCGATAACTGCCCACCAAAACGTCCAAAATGGGTTTGATAAACTAACGACGATTCCTCCAATAAAGCTATTCCCTTTAAAGCCCTTTACTTTGTCCTTCTCGAAAGTGAAAGTCGAATCAAAATTAGTTTTTGATACATCTCTTATAACAACTACTCCGAAAACTACTAAAAAAAACCCTCCAATAGTTCCTACTAACATTAGAAAAACGATATTATGAAAAAAGAAGGCCGTTCCAGCAAGTAAAGCAATGATTAGCACGAATTCGATTGTAGCATGGCCCAAAACAATATAAATACCCGCTAAATAACCCCTTTTTTGCTTAAGCGACCTATAAATAGTAAATGTCAAAAGGGGTCCTGGAGCTAGGGCTCCAGTTAACGCTATTAAAAACGAAAAGACGAGAATTTCTATCATATGAATGGATAAATCAATATTAAATTTAGTCCGGCAAGAATTGAGTGAGATAATACATAATAAGGACAAAGACAATCAAGATAGGTATCATAAATACTAAGAACATGAAGGAGCCCTTAATCATCTCTCTACGGAATGATTTTAGACCTTTATCCCAATCTCTTTTCGTTTGCTTTTGCCAACTTTTTACATCTTGGTTAATTTTCTGTTTTCTCGCTTCCCATTGTTCCTTAGTCTCGATTTGTCTTTTCTCTAAATCAGTTGTCCATTCTTTTATTTTATTATCCCAAGTTTCTTGAGTAGTTTTGAAAAACGCGTTAATCTTTCCTAAGTTGTTATCCCACAATTCTTTGTTATCTTTGTGAGTTTTTTTAAATTCAGTGCCCCACTCTGTTATTGTAGCATCCCAATTTTCCTTGGCATCGTTAAGGAATTTATTAATCTTTTCTTGATTTTGATTCCATGACTCAGTATTTTCACTAGTGATTTCTTCAATACTTTTTTGGAATTTATTGTATCCTTCTGTAATGCTAGAAACAAAATCATTCCAACCCTTAGATAATAAGTTCTCTTTTGGTTTGATCTCGTCAATATCTTCTTTTTTTTCGTTTTCAGACATTTTTTATTAATATTCCTCAAATTTTTTTCTTTATTTATATTAGGTTATATATCTTTTTTATATTTAAATTTAGTATTAAGGTTTTTAATTTCCTATTAAATTCAAAAATTAAAAAAATTAAATGAATGGAGATAAAAACCAACCTAATATAAGTCCTACGCCTACCAATATAAAATAAAACAAGATAAATATACCAAATACAAACCAACTAGAAAATCTAAGAGAAGCCATAAAATCTAACTCATAAAACTTTGATATTAAAAATGCGCCTATAATTGAACTAATGAAATATGAAATTATCGTATCAAAAGGAAATACTACAAAATAATCCATTAGAACTAAAATTATAAGCATGATTAAAATAATTGGAAAAGAATAAAAAAAGGGTTTATTTAATTCTTTTTTCTTTGCCCAAAACATTAGCAATATTGACCCCATCAAGAAAAAAATAAAGTATCCAATTATATTGGAAATCATATAATATCACCAAATAGAATAAAGATGTTAACACTATTTAATTGTATTGAGTAAATTTATGTCATTATAAAAATAGTAAGATGAATTTAAAACTTATATTCCATGAATAATTACATTTGATAATCATGGAATTTAAAATTATTAAAAGAACTCCTCTCTATAAAGCTTTATCAGAGCTAGGAAAACGTATTTATCTACCTCAAGGCGTATTTTATTGGGCTGGTAGAGCAAAAAAGGAAGCAGAAATAATGGGTACGCTTGGGTCAGCTTTCAGTTACGAAAAAGATTTTATTGAAGGAGGCACTTCTAAATGGGTTCCTTGTTATTTAGAAGATATTAAGAATTATACTAAGCTTAATATAAATGAGATCGTACCATATCCTAAAATCTCTGGGCTTGAAGAGCTAAAAACAATCTGGAAGAATTGGATCATTGAAAAATCACTTATCAATAAAACTATAGAAAAAGAAAGGTTAAATAGACTTGAAAATTATATTTCAACGCCAGTGGTAACTTCTGGTTTGACAAATGGAATATTTTTGTGCTGTAGTTTGCTCCTGAATTCAGGAGATTACATTATTTCTACAAATAAAAGATGGGGAAACTACGATAACATTATTGAGAACCTACTTGGTGCAAAAATTAAATCTTTTGAATTTTTTATTAATAGTAAATTTAATGTTCAAGGATTAAAAGACGCTATTTACGAGGTTTCAAAAATTCAAGAAAAAATTGTTCTTATTTTAGGTTTTCCTAATAACCCTACGGGATATATTCCCAAAAAGGAAGAACTTGAGGAAATTATTAATGTTTTAAGGCTATCTCAAAAAGATATATCTAAACCTATTATTGTACTTGTTGACGATGCTTACGAGCCATACATATATTCTAATAACGTAATAAATCGCTCAATTTTTTATGAATTACACGATTTAGAAGAGGATATAATCCCTATTAAAATAGATGGTATAACTAAGGAATTTCTAATATACGGCGGACGCATTGGGTTTGTTACGATTGGATTAAAACCAAACTGGGTAAAAAGCGAAGAAGAGTTAGATATTTTAAAAACAGAGATTAATAACAAATTATCTGGTTTAATTAGAGCAACGATTTCAAATTCTAATCATTTTTATCAAAGCCTAATTATAAATCTCTTTAAGGATGTCGGAATAGATGGTTTAATTAAAAAAAGAGATAAAGTAAAAGCTCTCCTTAAAGCAAGATACGAAAAAATTAATGCTGAACTAAGAAAAATAAAAAACTCTGATATTTCAGTAGATCCAAACGCAGGAGGTTTCTTTGTTTTTGTAAATCTAAACCCTAAAAAATTTCGCGCAAACGATTTTGCTGATCACCTTTTGAAAAAATATAAAGTAGGTGTTATTCCCATAGAAAAACCAAATAATAACATTAACGGAATTCGTATTGCATATTGTTCTATTGATCTTACACAGATTACTGAATTCGTTAACAGAATTAACCTTGCACTCGTAGATTATTAATCGAACCCAGATGTTTTTTACATAATATATCACTTGACTTGATTATTTTTGCAAGTAATTAAAAACATTGAATTTATACTTTTTTTATAATATAAAAAAATTTATTTGAGGTTTTTTTGATATTGAAATTATTTTTAGTAGATCAAGGTAATTTAAAAGAAATTAAGAAACCAGTGTTTAGTACTGGAGACACATACATCGTGGACGACGACAAAACAATTTACGTGTGGATAGGAAGTAAATGTAGCGTAGATGAAAAGACAGCTGGTGCTGCACAAGCTCGAACTTTAGACCAACAACGGGGTGGAGCAGCAAAAATAATAACTGTTGACCAAAATCAAGAAACATCTGATTTTATGAAATCAATATCTACTATGGGCGCTATGAAGGTTGTTGAGAAGAATTACGCAAAAACTCTTCTCAAAGATGTATCTACGGGGGATTTTGCTGGATTCTCAGAGTGGAAGAATGTTCTATATCGCGTTTCGGCTGAAGAGTTTGATGGAATTAACACTATGAAAATGATTCAAGTCCCATTCACTAAAGATTCTTTAGATTCAGAAGATTGTTTTATTGCTGATTTAGGTAATAAAGTTTACATCTGGCAAGGAAGTACGTGTAACGTAAAAGAAAAAGTTAAAGCGGGTCAATGGGCTAGACACATTGATGCTGAGAGAGCTGGCGCCCAAAATGAGAAAATCTTTGAAGAAGGGGACGATAGCGAATTTCTCGCAGCGATAGATAGAGGGGTGGATTACAAAGAATCGGACGCCGTTCAATTAAGAGCGGAATCAGTGTTGGAACCCGAAACAGAAGCCGATAAAGCCGCAGCAGAAATTCAACCAGAACTCAAATCAGAAGTTAAAGAGGTCACTCCTGACGAAATAAAAGCAGATATTGCCCAGATTAAGGCAGTAAGTGCTTCTAGTGCCAGTCCTGGAATTCCTGGACGACAAGACGATTCTATTTTAACCGTTGAAAAACCTGAAGGACGCAGAAGATGTCCAAAATGTAACAATGAAAATAAGATGATGATTCACGAAACCGTTGACAAAAGCAACATAATTCTAGATTATCCCAGAGTTTACGGTAAGAAATATAATTGTGGCCAGTGTGGTCAAGAGTGGCGTGAAAAATAAGCACGAATTTGTTTCAATTTTTTTATCTTTTTTTAATTTAAGAATTTAATGTAAGAATTTTAAAAGGTTTAAGATTTTGTAATATCTCTACGCATAACTTTAATTTTTTTCTTTAACTCAACTATCTCACTATCTTTGGCTTTGTATTTGGATTCAAGCTTCAGTTTTTCGTCCTTAACTTTTTGCATTTCGGTTAGAATCCTGTCTTCGATCTGTTCCACTTCGTATAACTTGTCTTTTAATTTTTTTCCATTTTCCCTTAAATCTTTTATTTCGGCTATTTGTTCGTCAATGACATTTCTTAAATTCATTATTTCTAATTCGAGTTTCCCAGAAACATTGCCAGATTTTTCCTGGGATTCTTCTAGTCTCGCTTGAATTTGATTGACAAATTCTTCATTTGTTATATTTTTTTGAGTTAATCTTTCAATCTCTAGCACTAAATTATTAATCCGTTCTTCTTTTTTCTCTACATCTTTTTTTACTAAACTGAAAGTTTCAAGTTTCTGTTGCATATCTTTTATCGATTGATTGTAAGATTGTTGCGAGCTTTCAAGTTTAAAGATTTCTTTTTCTTTTTCAGTAATAATTTCGTCTTTCTTCTCTACTAATATCGTGACTTTTTCGAATTTTGATTTTTGAACCGTATCATTTTCTAAATATTGGAGTTGTTCCATCATTTCTTTAATTTTGTTGTCTTTTTCTTGTAGTCGTTCAACTAACCCTTCATGCGCTGATTCCTCGGACTTTAATTGTTCTAATTCTGAAGTAAAGTTTTGAATTTCCTGATTTTGATCGTTAATAACATTATTTAACTCGTTAATCTTGTTAGTTTGATCTTGAATAATTTGGTTTTTTTCTTTACTTGAGAAATCTAATTCTTGAATTTGTTGGTTTTTATCTCCTAACTGAGATTTTAGCGTTTCAATTTCTTGTTCTTTACTCTCGATTGAACTGCTTATCTCTGAATCCTTTATTGTGACTTCGTTTAATAATTGAATTTTTGATTCGAGCTCATTTATAACTTCATCTTTTTGAACAACTATTTGAAGTAGGTCTTCTATTGTGGAATTGGTTTCATTAGTTAATTGAAGGGTTTTTTCTTTTTCTTGAGAGAGAGCATCAGATGAAATTTTAATACTTTCGTTTTCTTCTTTAAGCTTACTGATTTCTTCGTTAAGTTGTTTATTTTGTTCTATAAGGAGATTTAATTGCTCTCTGAGATTTTCTTCATCGGAAAGGGGAGTTTCCTCTTCCAATTCTTTCTCTTCAATCCAGCCAAGTGAACTTAACGCGTCTACCATCGACGCATCTTCTTCTTTTTGATCTCTCTGTTCCTCTGCCATAATATTATAAACAATTTTTGTTCTATTAAATTTTTCTAGTTGTAATTAAAATTATAATCTTGTTAAAATGAAAATTGTTAATCAGAATTAACCCAAACTATATTACATTAACTTTAGATAAGCATAGCTATCATAAATTTATATTATAAAAATTTAAAAAAAATTGATTAGATTTTGATATTCAAATAATTAAACAAAATTAGAATAAAAAAGTGATATTAATTTCTGAAGAGAAGGTATTAAATCGAAATTAATTTATCATAAATACGCATTTATTACGCTCCTAGCAGATTGATCTGGATTAATAACAGAGATGCAATTATTATAATTCCCGAGCTCACGAACCATGCCAGAGCGGAAGCGAGAATACCTTTTTTAAAAGGTTCAGTTCCTATGGCAGTAACTATTACTGCTACTACGATGGAACTAAAAACAAAAACATACATAATCACTAGATTCGTCATACCTGCGATTGTAGGTATTGCACTAACAATAAAGAGAGCAATAGTACCATTTAGAGCATTAATCGAGTCGAATGACTTCACGCCGAATCGTTTAGATAATACACCCATTAGATTATAGATAAACAAATATTCAATGACCACGAAACCAGAACCTAATATTGTAACTATTATAATAAGAGATATAGTGAATACTAAGAGAAAGCTGTTGAACTCTGAGTTTATTATAACTCTTACCGCCACCCCGATGATAACCAAGAATGATACATACATACCAGCCACAGACACATGCTTAATCTTACTTGGTTTCTTTGGTCTCTCACTAGAACGGGGATGCGTGGAGAAGAGTCTCCAGTGAGACCCTGTCGCTCTATTTTTTACTTTTCTGAGAGTCCTATTGTGTTCATCCATTTTCATTAGAGCGCTACTGAGTGCGGCGGGATTAGATGTACTATCGGCCAATGTCTCAATGTTTCGGAGTAATGTGAGTGATAAGATTAGACCAATTGATATTATCGTCACATAAGCGAACACGAATATAATAAGTGTGTATAATGCTATTGATACAATAGAGAACACAACAAAAATCGACAGGATCCCAGGCATCATTAATGTGAGGTTATGCATTTGGCGGATGTGATTATCCTCGTGATTTATGATTTCCGAAAACTCTAATTCGTTAAGAAGTCCAATGAGTCCCGTGCTTACTATGATATATCCGAAATATTTCCAGAATCCCACCGCTAAGGCATTTGCGATTTGATCATCTATTTCATAGACAGACACGCCTAACTTGCTTTTCCCGATCAGTTTAACCGAACCTAGCTTCAATGAGCTCTTCAGAAGAATTCGTGCAATGAAAATGTACAACACTATAATCAATACTCCACCAAGAACAAAACTCAAGGTGAGTCCAATGAAATTTATGGCTAAAGATCCAGCAATACTAACTGGAAGGAATGCGAAAAAATTGATCGTACAAAAACGCATGAAGTTTACGCCTGGTTTTTTTGTGGTAGAATTGTTGCTCATAGTAAATTAACCTCCAATATTAGTATTCTTTTGTGAAGACATATTTTCTGTCCAGAAAGAACTTTGTAATATAACCAATAGATAAAGCGACTACAAAACTAACTTCTAAAGGTGCATTGAAAAGGTTGGTTAAGATAAATTGACTTCCTACATTTAATATTGTTGTTAAGATCGCGAATCCAAAGTATTTAAAAAACTCCTGTGAAGTTTCCTTGATTTTTAAGCTTGATTTTTTGAAAACTATATACTTATCTAGAAAAAACTTAATTATGTACGTAATCCCTACGGCTGCAATCGAACCTATAAATTCAGGCATATTATATGGGCTAGTAGAGCAATAAAAAATTTGGATAAACTCTATACTTCCAAAACTTCCACAGATAAAAGGTGCAATAACTATTTGGTTTGTCTTTTGAATAATATAGTTTAGCGTAATCATACAAGCGGCAAAAATAAAATAGAGCGCCATTTGCTTCTTAATGTTATCTTGATCTTCCATATTTTAAATCAATCAAAAATTAGTAGAATGTTCAAAATTTATTTTCCAATTTAAGTCATTTTTTTATGCGGTTTTTCCAAGAATCTTCTTGTTCATCGATATATCCTTGTTCCTGAATTGGTTCCTGAATTGGTTCCTGAATTGGTTCGTTAATTTGTCTTGTCAACTGAATAACACTTTCGGAATCCTCTGCTTTGGATGATGCCATTCCTAATATTGATGGTTTAACACGTTTAACTTCTTTACCAGTCAGCTTTCTGTACAATCTCTTAAATCCATAAAGAATTAAGCTAAAAGTTATTGAGAACAAGAAGTATACGGCCCACCATCCACTTCCAAAAATTAAGATTGGAAACGGAAGAAGTCCTTCCGCATAACCAGCATATACAGTTCCAATGACAACAAAGATCCCCCCAAAAATAAGGCATCTTACACAAATCGGAATCGTTTGCTTTTTTATCATTAATTTATATAGCTCCATTGATTCTCGTTGTAGTTCTAGCATTATTTGAGCGTTTCCAGTAAGTTGAGCCGTTCTCATTCGTTCTAGTAAGTTTTTTGCTTTTTCCTGCATATCTCTTACGGCACCCGTATTTACGCCCATAATTCTATTAAGAATCTCGCTCACAATAATCATCGTTATCGTAATAAACATTATTCCTAGAATAATTTCTTCGTTTGCCATTTTTCCTCACTATTATATGAAAAACACAATTTTAAATAAATTTTATTATCTCAATTTAGGAATTAAGATTCTATACTATAAATAGCAAAGGATGAATATTTGAAACTATTATCTTAAATTTCCTTTCAGATAACCTTGAATATATTTAGGGTATAATGTTTTCAATGTTGTTGGGAGACTTGAGGCAATAGCACATCCCAAACGACACTTATCGCAAAAATCATAGGTGTCGTGCTGCTTCATTATTTCTCTTACCTCACTTGAGTAATAGATGTTATTAATAGTATCTTTTAGTGCGTTAAAGCTTTTTACAGGGTGAATTTTACATGGATAATCTATGAAACCATCGTACCTCACAAATAAATAAGCTTCTGCTACGTGACATCGCAAACTCGTTTGATGATATTCTGGAGCCCCTCCAAAGCCCCCCTTTTCTACAACATTAATACTAATAGGGTCGGTTAAGATATTTTTATATTTAGATCTTAAAGAATGAAGTAATTTTGCCCAAACTGAAAGATCGGGAATCATATCTTCTATGTTATTAATTTTATATTGAAAATTTCGATGATCTCTTATAATATCTTCGCACGGAAATAATTCTATGGAACAATTTAGGTTTTCGGCCAATTCGCAGATATTTTCAAGAAATTGTATGTTGTCTTTCATAACAACGGTGCTAATTATAACGCTTATGTCTCTTTTATTTGATAAGGTTATCGTTTCCATAACTCTATCAAAAACTTTAATTCCTCGCTTTTTATCGTGTAATTCTGCTGTAGGGTAATCGAGAGAAAGTAATATGTAATCTAAGCCCTCTAGCCTACTTTTTTCCTTTAATAATTGAGGCATTAAATATCCATTTGTCGCGATTCCATTCATAAAATCGTGAATAACTCCCGCGTGATAGACTAATTCTGGAAGATCTTTCCTTAGCGTTGGTTCGCCTCCGGTAAAAGAAAGCGCGTTAGCCCCCAATTCAGATATTTGATCAATTAACGATTTTATCTGGTGTGTAGTCATCTCATTAGATTTAAGTCGTTTTGGTATCAAATGAATTGAACAAAAAGGACAGGTCGCATTACATCTTAGCGTAAGTTCAATTTGTGCCGAATACGGTACTTTTTTATTAGTGAATTTGTTCAGGGTGAAATTTCGAATATATCTGAGCAAATTTTTTACTCTTATTGGAGGGATTTTATTTCACCTTGATGTGGTATATGACTTGTTATGAACTATTATCATTTAGTTGTGTTAGAATTAAAAAGATAACCAAAAGAAACCATCGTAAAATAGCGATAGTTTTTTGACAAATAAGATAGATTTCATAGTAAATAAATAAAAAAAAGCTTAAAAAAAAATTGTTTTAATTCAGAATTAAACTTCAGTTCCACAACTTTTGCAGATATATTTTTTAGCATATATCTTCATTCCGCCTTGTTGGAATAGTACTTGAGTTTTATCTTCTTCAGTGTTAAATGCAGTCCCCCCACAAGCTGGACAAACCCTTCTCCCCTCAACTGGTGGCTTCTCTATAGCCTTTTGTTCTTCCTCTTGTTTTTCAACTAAAGCAGAGGGCTTCACATATTCATCTCCTGTTGATGAAGCCGTTGTTTTAATAGATGTGCTTACAGAGTCGCTCGTGTTTAAAAGTTTGTCTAATTTATTGTTAATTTTTTCTAGTAAACTTATTACTTTATCTTCGAATTCAGACATTTAATCATCTCCTCATTCTATTTTTTTAAAAAATATATTTTTTATTAGATGATCTAAGATTTTTATTAAAAATTTTTGTAAAAAGAAAATTGAAAGTTTTCTTAAAATAAATATAAAATAGAAGATTACAAGATAAAAATTAACTTATCATTGGAGCTTTTAACTTTCTTGGTTTTCTTGATTTGGCTCTTGTCTCATAATTTTTATTTGCGTAATGGATGGAAATTCCTAGCCCAATTAGATAGAGAGAAATTAATAAATAAAAAATCCAAAATGTAAGGCTTGCTATGAAGAATGTCAAGTTTGTAATCCCTAGTGGTAATGCAAAAAAGAATATACCAATAATTGCGATTAATGAGGAGGTGGTACCACATATGCAATCAAAATAAATTGCAATTCTTTCATTTTTAATTTTTTTATTTTCATTCATTATTCTATCCTCATTTAATAGAAATTATAAAATTAATATTACTTAGATGATATAAGATTTTTATTAAAAATTTATGTACACATAGAATTGTAAAAAAAAATTAAATAAAATAGATTTTTTCATTTTATAGCTTAAAAAATCCCGAATCCTTTGACGTTTTCATAGATTATGTCTTTGAAATTGTATTTTTCTATTAGATTTTCCCAATAATCGGTCGCGTTTTTTAAAGATAAGGTAGGAAATTTAGAGATTCTAAAAGAGATGATTGAAATAATCTTTACTATAGAAAAAACTGGAAATAGGTTATAATTTATTATAGTTAAAATTCTCTTCTTTTTCCTTCTATAGATTCAAAATAATCGAGAACAGATTCTCTTATTTCAACGGCAGGAAAAATTAGCCTTGATTTATTTATGTAGTCCATGGCATCGTTCCAACTCCATGTGGGGTTTTCCTTTAAAATCCACGCTACGATAATTCCTCCACTTCGAGATATCCCCATAGCACAATGTACTAAAACCTTTCCATCCTTTACGTGTTGATCGATAAAGGATAATATCTCTTCTATATAACTGTGGGGTGGGTACCAATCGTCGGGAAACCCTTTGTAAAGGTAGGTAAATCCTAAGCGTGTTGGATCGTAAAAGTCTTCTTCCATTAAGTTTACTATTGCCGTAATCCCAATTTTTTTAAACTTTTCGAAGTTTAATCTTGGCCAATAAGCACCTATATACAAATTATCGTGAACTTTATAAATTTGATCTAATTCAACCATTGTAATATCCCCAAAGCTCTTTTGAGATAATTACTAAATATTTTCAGTGTCATTTTTACAAAAAAAAGCCTTAATATTTTCCTAAATCTCTGCTAGCAATAATATTAACGCCTAATTCAAGTATATTTTCTATGAGAACAGCCCCCATTTTAATTGGCGCTTTTACTTCAGCTTGAGCGATCTCGTTTAATGCGTCTCTTAATTTATCTTTTAGAATTGGTTTATTACTTCTTACCGGGATTAAAGGTAAGAAACCATTCTCCACCCTAATTGTCGTTGTAAGGATTCTCTTAGGGGAGTAATATTCTTGCTCTGCGTATTCCAATCCCCTCTCACAAGTGTACCCTTCAAATGATATTTCAGAACCCTTTGAAATCGCTTTTATTTGGCAGCCAGTGGGACATACGATACATCTAATTACTTTTACAACGCTTACACTACTTTCACTCATTATTTAACTCACCTATGATTTTTAATCCTCCTCAATTAATACCTCTGGTCGAGGAATCACATCAATTGTTATCGATTTGCAATCCGGGTTTATACCGGACTCTCCTAGATTTATGTTCAATTCAAGCATTTCACTTGGGATGACGTAAATTTTCTTTCTTTTATAGATTATGCTATTATTTTCGTCTTTAAATTGAATAAGAACCCTTCTATCGGGATATTTAACTCTGAATGTAAAAATTATTTCTTCTGATAAATTTCGTTTATTGATAATATCTGGTTTAACATAATTTACATTTTCGCCAGGGACACACTTGATTATTTCCTTCTTCATTAATTCTTTACCATACCTCGAGTTGATATATTCTATTGCGTTTTTTCCAGCTCGTTTAGCCTCAGCAGTTACCAAATCCACTAAATCGTGAACTTGTAATACATTTCCACAAGCGAATATACCATCAATTATCGTCTCCAAATTCTCATCAACTACAGGTCCTCCGTTTTTTGATAATTCAGCTCCTGCTTGCAGAGTTAACTCATTTTCAGGAATTAACCCAACAGATAATAACAAAGTGTCGCATTCAATGAATTTATCTGAACCTATTATTCTATCAAAGTTTCTACCTACTTTTGAAATGGTAACTCCTTTTATGCGATCTCTTCCGTGGATTCGGGTTACGGTATAGCTCGTTATGAGCGGGATCCCGTAATCCTCTAAGCACTGAACTTGATTTCGAAGTAATCCACTTACATAAGGTTGGATTTCCACCACAGCCTTAACTGTACAACCTTCCCAAGTCAATCTTCGAGCCATTATCATTCCAATATCTCCACTTCCCAAAATCACATAAGTATTTCCTGGTAGATACCCTTCGATATTAACAAACCTTTGAGCTTGCCCAGCAGTATATATACCAGCAGGTCGAAACCCTGGAATATTAATCGCTCCTCTCGTTTTTTCCCTACAACCCATCGCTAAGATAATTGCTTTTGCTTCAACTTCAATTAATCCTTCCTTTTTGTTCACTGCATATAACTTTTTATCTTTAGTAATTTCAATTACCGTTGTATCTAGTATATAGGGAATTTTTAAATCTTTAACTTGGTTAATAAATCTTTGAGCGTACTCCGGACCTGTTAATTCTTCTTCAAATTCTTTCAAACCAAATCCATTATGGATGCATTGTAAGGTTATCCCTCCTAATTCTTTGTCTCTCTCGATAATTAAAACGCTTAAATCCGCTTCTTTTACTTCTATAGCTGCTGCAAGCCCACCCGCTCCAGCGCCTATAACTACAACATCCGCTTTATATTTCTTCATTCTTTTTCACCCCTTTTTAAACGAAGTAGCGCAATTTCTTTCGTTTTAGCCATAAGAAAGTTTGTATCTTCTCCACTTTTCATTACTTCCTCATAGGGAATATTTAATTCTCTAGAAAGAATCTCAATAACACGAGGACGGCAGAATCCGGCTTGGCAACGCCCCATACCAGGCCTACATCTGAACTTAACTCCGTCCACGGTGGTCGCACCTACAGGTGCGTGTATGGCATTAAGAATTTCTTTTTCTGGAATAGTTTCACACCGACAAATGATTCTTCCCCACGCAGGATCTTCTTTTATTTTTCTGTCTAATTCTTCCTTATTAAAATCTTTAAACCTTTCTGGTTTTGGGCGCGTAGGATTATAATCTTCTTTAATCTTCGTGTTTGCTCCTAATAATTCCAAAAATTCTACAACTCTTTCAGCAATGGCATAACAAGATGTTAAACCAGGTGATAAGATGCCAACTACGTTAATAAAACCATATACATCCGTATTATCAATTATAAAATCATAGGTATCTGGTACTGCCCTTAAACCAGCAAAATTTCTAATAGAAGCTCTTACTGGCAAATTAGGAACTAATTTACTTCCCCCTTCTAAAATTTCCTTTAAACCAGCTTCAGTAGTCGAAATATCCTTTCTATCAGTGATATTAAGAGCAGTAGGGCCAACAAAAGTATTTCCACTAACAGTTGGGCAAACTAAAATTCCCTTTGAGACTTTAGTGGGCGTAGGAAATAATATTTTATTTAGGTGCATCGCGTTCCTATCAAAAAGGATATATTCTCCTTTTCTAGGCATTAGTTTGAAATAATCTAGACCAACCAATTTTGAAATCTTTAAGCCATATACTCCAGCAGCATTAATAACATTGTTAGATTTGAATTCATTTGTTTTAGTTTTAATCACATATATGTAATTTTGATGCTTAATTCGTCTTACTTTTTGGTTCCGGAAGAATTTAACGCCGTTCATAGCTGCATTTTCAGCTAGCGCGTAAGTCATCTCATATGGGCTTACAATTCCTGCCGTTGGGGCGTGTAATACGCCAACTACTTCATCTGTAAGATTAGGTTCCATGTACTTAATTTTTTCTTTATCTAAAATTAATTCTAAGCCTGGAACTCCATCTTGAGTACCTAGTCTTCTTTGTTCTTCAAGTTTTTTTATCTGACTATCTTCCAAAGCGACAATAAAAGAACCAATTCTTTGAAAAGGAAAATTAAGCTCTTCTTCAGCTTGAGTATATAATTTATTCCCTATTATACACATATCCCGCTTAACATATTCTCTTGGTGACGCATAACCCGCGTGTACGACTCCAGAATTAGCTTTAGTAGTGCCTGAAGCTATATCTGCCTCCCTCTCTAATAAAGCAACCTTAAGATCGTACTTTGATAATGTTCGTGCGATGCAACAACCAATTACACCGCCCCCAATAATTATAATGTCATATACTGTCAAGGGATTTACCTCTCGAATTCTAAAGAGTGAATTAAAAAGCTTAAGTAATAAAACAAGTTATTTCTTTAAAATTTATTTGGAACATTAATATTTTCTATTTGATAAGTTTCATTTCATTTCATTAATAGGAAAAAATTTATTAAGTCCAAATTTATTCGCTTTCATAATTAGACAAAAAAAAACCACATAACATTAAATACAAATGCAATAATAATCAGAGCTATAGTTACGGGGTTTAAAATTGTACTTCTTAAAGCTTTTGCGTATTTTATGTCTATATCCCCTTTTAACAATGTATTAATTGATTTATATCTCGAATTTATTGCTTCTTTAAGGTGATAAGAACCTAAAAATTGAGGTTTTGTTAAGCTTTTAAGGTGAGCATTATGATTGCTTGTAGGAAAGAGATTTAATTTATTATTATTAAGAATATCTTCATAATCTCTTATTACATAGGGTTTATCTGGCACTTTTTTGAGTTTATTATTACTTTCATTCATTTGAGGAATATCTAACCTATTTTATTTTGCTCATGTTTTTAATATCATTTCGTTCTTAAATTTTTTATGGTTATTTTAAATAACAAACAACAAACAAATATTACCAAAAAGCGTCTTTCAGTTTTTTGATAGGTTGTTTTTCTAAAGATTTATCAATATAATCGCCAAAATCAGAAAAATAATTCACATCGTTATCCCAATTTACTAATATTTCGCTATAAACTTCAAAAAACATATCGGATATTAGCTTTAATTCATCAATCACTTTTTTCTCTTTTGTTTTGTTTAAAGAACTCCCAATAAATAAAAAGCTTCTTCGTTTTACAATTACAAAACGAAGATCCGACATTTCGAAGTTAGATATCCCTCCGTCAGTAAGTTTTTCAGCAAAAGTGTTTAAAGCGCTCATCAAACCACCAAAAAGTTGGGGGTTAATTGTTTGATCAAAAACCCTTGAGAATAAAACTACTCCATTTTCAGTAAGAATCCACAAATCTTTTAATATTTTAGGCAATAATACCACAAGTTTTAGTTAATCTTTTATCCCACTTTCATATTAAATATGGTGTTTTATTATTTAAAAAATCATTTTTAGAAATTTTTTATTACCGTATTAAACATAGAAAAGGAAAAAAAATAAAAATTTGTATTTTATATACAATATTAAAATAATAAAAAACAAAAAAGTTATGATTTGGAAAACTAAAATAACCCAAATGGCGGAAATAAGGTACCCGATAATAATGGGTGCCTTTGCAGCGATCGGTTGTGCTGAATTTGCAGCTGCATTTTCCAATGCAGGCGGGTTAGGAATAATTACTGCAATAAATTATCCTATAATCGAAGATTTTCAAAAGGAACTTGAAAAAATGTCTAAATTTACCAAAAAACCTTTTGGAGTAAATTTTACAATTACGCCACCTTATATTGCAAAAAAAGGGCGTGGAAAAACTGAAGAATCTTACGTTGATTTTTTGGATGTATCAATTAAGAAGGGAGTTAAGGTATTCACGACTTCTGCTTACCAAACACCACATTTAGGAAAAAAGATTAAGGAAGCTGGTTGTTATTGGTTCCATAAATGTACGACTATAAAACACGCAATGGCGGCCCAAAAAAGAGGGGCAGACGCCATTACAATCGTAGGTCTTGAGGGAACAGGATTTAAAAACCCTAACCAAAACACAACCTTAGTAAATATTACAATGGCGCGTAGGTTGCTAAGTATTCCAATTATTGCTGCGGGGGGGATTGGAGATGCTAGGGGATTTCTTGGTACATTAGCTATGGGAGCAGACGCTGTTTGTTTAGGAAGCTCAATTATAGCCACAGAAGAGAGTCCCGCTTCAAAAAGATGGAAAGCTCAGGTATTAAATCAAGATATATTTGACGAGAAATATTACAAAAAAATATTTCATCTTGAATTAAAAGATTCACCAATAGCTTCAATGGCGATTGGTCATATAGACGAAATACTACCAATAAAGGTGTTTCTCAATAATTTAATTGACGAAGCGGAACAAATTCTAAAAAGTTGGGGTTATATGGGCGATGTATTTAACACATCATAAGATATATTGATTAAAGTTAAAAAACAATAAATTTTATATTACTTTATATAAATCATCTAAATTTTACGCGATATTAATGAAATTTGATTACGGTAAAAGTGGAATTGAAGTCTCACTCGATCCTAGTTGGAACATGACAATATTTCGCCCATCGAAACAAGATGTTATTGAAGACCCAATTAACGCGATTAGAAATGCCATCAAAAATCCAATAGGAACTCCTTCTTTAAATAAAATTGTAAAAAGTAAGAAAGAAATAAAATCTGTTTGCATTGTAGTTTCAGACGCTACACGTCCCGTTCCATCTCATCTCCTTTTAAAGGGGCTCTTAAAAGAATTGAGCGATTATGGGCTTCAAGAGGAAAAGATTTTAGTTTTAATTGCGACGGGATTACATCGTACATCTCGTAAAGACGAATTAGAAAGAATTTTAGGGGAATATCTAACAAGCAGCGTGAAAATCGTTGATCACATCGCAAGAGATAAAAATTCTCTCACATACTTAAGAAATGCTAACAACATTCCCATTTATATCAATAAACACTATTACGAAAGCGATTTGAAAATCTTAACGGGTTACGTCGAACCTCACTTTTTCTTCGGTTTTTCAGGGGGAAAAAAGTCTATTATTCCAGGAATAGCAGGCGCTGAAACTATCTTAGCAAACCATTCGGCGGAAAATATAGCTTCCCCTAATGCTCGTTTTGGAATTTATAAGAATAATCCAATGGCTGAAAACTCAACTGAGATTACTAAACTAGTAGGCGTAGATTTCGTTGTAAATGTATCCATCGATGAAAATCACGAAATTACACAAATAGCAGCAGGTGATTTAGAAAGAGTTCATAAAAAACTTGTTAATTATCAACTTAAACATATTTTCAAGGAAATTCAAGAACCATTTGACATCGTTGTGTGTGGTAATGGTGGATATCCCCTAGATCTCAGCCTATATCAAGCTGTAAAAAGCATGGCAATTGGCGAAATGGCAGTTAAAAAAAACGGAACGATAATATCAGTTAATGAATGTGCTGATGGGATTGGTGGTGGGCAAGATGAGTTTAAAGAATTACTTTATTCTAATATGTCCCCAGAAGAGATTCACAAAAAAGTCCTACACAAAGAAATTGTAGTACCTGACCAATGGGAAATTCAAGTTTTAACCCGAATAATGATGATGGCAGAGATATATATCGTTTCTAAAATGAAAGAAGATGAGATCGGAAACATTGGCTTAAAACATGCAAAAACTGTCGAAGAAGCTATAAAAAAATCTTTAAATAAGCATGGATCTAAAGCAAAGATATTAATTTTACCTAATGGACCACAAATCCTTCCAATTCTTCTTAGCTAACAATTTTAGTCAAGCTATCATCATTATCAGATGTGATGAATTCACAAACACATGATTTAAATCAATGAATTGGTAACTTTATATAAGAAATGTCGACTTAAAAAAGGATTAATATGGAATTAGCGCACGCAATTATTTATCTTGATTTGAACCAAGATAAGCCAAAAATGAACTTTTGGTATCCACACGATCTTCCTAAAGGAATCCGAAGATTTATCGGTGATGAATGTTTTTCAATTATATCAGGAGATTCATCTTTCATCCCTGAAGTTCTCTTAATTTTTCCCATTTCGTCTTTAAAGTTAAAAGTATTGATTAAATATTTTAAAAGGGAAGATAGTACCAAAATAGGGAGCTTTTCAAAGTCGGCTATAACTTTTTTATTCGATGAAAAAGACGATCACATTTATTACAGATATATGAGTTATATTGATTCGTACGTTAGTAAAGCTGTTAGCGTAATTGTCGACTTAGAGAATAATGAGTCGGAAGAAGATTTAATCTATGATGAGATTGTTAAGTTACAGCGTACGCTATGCGAGTTAACTGACTATTTACGTTCTAAAAGCGAGTATGTTTCTAAGCCGGAAGAACCATCCGAAACAACACTTGGAGTTAAAAAGTTAGAAAAAAAGCAGATAGAAAAAAAGAAATTTAAAGTAGTAGTACTAGGAGACCCCAGCGTTGGAAAGACATCTACTATTCTTAGATTCACTGATAACGTATTTCTTAGGGCATATATCCCAACAATGGGTTTAAATATTACTCAAAAAATCTTTGATATTAATAAAAACTCTGTTGAATTAGTATTATGGGATATTGGAGGACAAACTAAGTTTGAGATCATAAGGAAGAAGTTTTATGAAGGAATGAGCATGATTCTTGTACTGTTTGATTTAACCAACCCAATGTCTTTTGCAAATGTTCCCAAATGGCATCAAGATATAAAGAATTATTTCAAAAATGATCAAAAGATTAAAGGTTATCTTATTGGTAATAAGAACGATTTAGTGAAAGAAAGAATTGTAAGCGAGAATGACGCGGTTAGACTCGCATTCGCGTTAGACCTTGATTATATCGAAATTTCTGCGTTAACTGGCTACAATATTGAGAAAACTTTCCATGAGATCGCAAGTAACTTACTAAAATTTAAAAATATTGAAGATTAAATTTGAACGACAATTCAATAATTTACTATACAATTTGACGATATAATTCTATAACAATCAGATTCACGATAATATCTTATAAGAATTCCCAAAAAAAAGTAAAGAAAAGCATTCTTTAAACGTTAATTTATAAAAAATAAATTGGTGCCCTTCCCATTATATACCCGCAAATTTCACACTTTTTCATGTTCTGTCGTATATAACTATTCTAAACAAAAACACTTTTAAATAGTGGTGTAACTTATTACTATATTAGCAATATAATGATAAAATTATAAGTAACAAATTTGTCAAAAAACTTATAATTCAAAAACATCAATATTATTTACGATAATTTTCGCTATTATTATTGAATAATCATTAAAATTTGTTGCAAAAAATACATTAGAAACGATAAAAAGTGAAAAAATATGTCATATAAAGACCGCCTACGATCTACAAAGATTAGTTCAGATGAGAACGGTGTCGCAGACGAGTGTTGCGAGAATCCTTGTATGGAATCGAAAGATGGCGATGTTGTTTGTTTAAACTGTGGAATGATCCAGAGTAGAAATCTAGTAGGAAATGAAAGGAGAGCCTATACCGTCGAAGAAGTAAACAAGCGTAGACGTACTGAACCGCGATGGAGAGAATTTGGTCCAAGAACTATGTTACCAAATTCCAAAATCGATTCAAAAGGACGTTTAATTAACGCAAAAGGAAAAACTTTATTCTCCAGACTTTCAAAAATCCAGAATTCTCTAATTTCTAGCATAGAAAGAAACTTTTGGGAAGCTAAACCTAAGTTGAAGATGCTCACCTCTAAGATGAATATCCCTGAGTACATTAAAGAAACAGCTTGGAAGATTTATAGCCTTGTAGCTAGGAAGAAGTTAACGATGGGAAGGTCAATTGATGGTTTCATTGCTGCCTCATTATACTCCGCAATCAGAGTGCACGAATTTCCACGATTGTTGGAAGAAGTGTGCGATGCTTCAATGACGCCCCGTAGAACTGTCCACAGAAGCTTAGGCATGATTGTGAAAGAAGTGTTGCCCGAATTGGGACTTAGGTATCGTCCTATCACCGCAGAACAATTAGTCTTTCGGTTCGGCAACGATTTAAATCTGCCGATGGAAGTCCAAAAGAAAGCAATCAACATGCTCTCACAAGCTTCGAAAAACGGATTAATGCGCACAGGAAAAGACCCAAAAGGCTTAGCGGCAAGTGTTATTTACATGGCGGCAAAATCAAGTAACTGTCGGAAGACACAGGCTGAAGTAAGTTCCGTCGCAAAAGTTACGGAAGTCACTTTGCGGAGCCGCTCCAAGCAGATTAAAATGAAGCTAATATAAAGAGATTTCGTAAATCTGGGCAAACACGGTAATTTTTTTTAATATTTTTTTTTTTTATTTTTATTAACTTTCCATTTTGTTAATCTTATTTTTGTCATAAAATTGTAATTTAAGCAAATTACATAGCACTATGGATTTAAATATCGCTGTTATCTATAATAACTTAGGAACAAATGAAGATGAAAATGAATGCGAAGATGAAACCAAAAGAACCAAAAGGATTCGCGGTTAACGAGTTTTTAACCGTAAAATTGGTCGGGGAGGACACTATTATTTACGTTAACGGCGAATCGTTTATGCTGTGTAAACGCTTATTGATAAACGTTCCAATCGATAAAATCCGCGAAACCGACGAACTCGATTCGATAGACGAAGCTGCAGAGAAATTGGGCTGGGATGAAGATGGTCAAATAAAAATGGATGGAATTAATTATAACCTCTCTCCCGAAACGGAATTCTGGGGGCACTGTTCGAATCTGCAAGCTTGGTACGAGCACAACTACGATACGCGACTATTACATTCTAATTTAGCGTTTAGCTTGCTAAAAAAACTCGCGGAAGTCGGGGATCCTCAGGCAAAAAAAGTCTTTAAGGAAGAGATTGCCAAACGACTCGAAAGCGGTTATCCTCCTGTTGTAGAATATCTAGTACGAGAAGGCTATACTCGCTATCTTAACAGTGAAGAGCTTTTATTTTTGGTTTTGGTTCCTGAGGAGGCTGAAATCCTTTTAGAGATAGAAAGCCATCTATTTGAGCAACACAAGGAGAATATTGAATTAGTTGGTGAATTAGATCTTCATTTAGCTCCATGCTTCACGGTTAAAAACAAGCATGTTACTGGAATTTATTTGTTCGACTGTGGTTTAGATTTTCTACCTGATTCAATAGGAGATTTAAGTTATTTAGAGAGCTTAGACTTAACTTATAACAAATTAAATTTGTCAAAAGAATTGATTGCAAAACTACGCGACATTAAAACCTTTTACTGGTAATAAGTAAAGTAAAAAAAAAGATTAGAAAAAATTAGACTTCATACCGGAGACCAAGAAGATTAAAAACTCGTGTGCCCCCCATTCCGGTGCTCGCAAAAAGCCTTACAAACTTATCCTTCAAAATTTAGCCGTTTTTATCGGTGGGTACCAAACTTGTACGGACCGAACGATATGAGATATGCTATTAAATAACTCTTACACATTAAGCAAACATAAACAAATTTATCCTCAGAAATAAAATCAATGTTGAAATCGTAAATATAAACAAACGAATTATTACATAGGTACTTTGATTAAAATCAAAATTTCATATTAGTTAAAATCTGGATTAGATAACGCATATTCAAGCGTTTGTTTCACCATTTCTGCATCAATCATTATACAGAATTCATCGTTTTTATAAAATTTTATATCGTTAACTCTGTTACCATTGTTAAATAGCCATTCTTTTTTACTTCTAATAATGTAATTACCCAAAATTGATTTTAAAATCTTAAAGAAATGATCGCTATCAGGACTCCTCTTAAATTTGTCAGAAGTATAATCAAATGTTTCTTTGATAACGCTATAAGAGATGAAAATAGGTTTGTGAAACTCGTCTATTAAAAATCCTAAAAAGTACTTCTCAAATCTACTTGCATTCAAAATAAAATTATAAACTGCTTCTTGCTTAATATCAGATGGACCAAGCGTATCATTAAACACATTAAGAAGCAAACTTGAGGTAATATTTGGATAGTGTGATTTATTTTCTTTTAAAATTGGATACAATTTCTCAATTATCTTTAAACTATTTCCTGGAAGTCCTTTTGTCTCATCATAGACTAACATGGCGATATTTAAAATTATATCCTTATCAATTTCATGGTTAAACTTCCATTCATATAACATTTTGGTAATTTCTAAGAACTCTTTTTCAGTAAAGGGGTGTAATTTTAATTTGAAGTCAATATTAGCTTGAATTTCAAGGGGTAATTTGCCAGAGAGACTACGAGAAAATAGGAATAGGAAATTCGTCCTTAATTTTAAATTAACAAACTTAGTTAACAAATTTTGACGATTGCTGATATTTGGTAAAAAAATAGTGAGTGGTTTATTTATTTTATTTAGAGTTTTATAAAAATCCATCCACAAAAAATCATTGTTTTCTAGATTAACAATTAGGTTTTTAAGGCTTACTGGGCAGTGATATTTTAATTGGTGTGAAAGACTCCGAATTATTTCTGGAAAAGTTGATTCTTTACAATCAAGGAACAAAAACAATCGGTTAGATTGGAGGAGATGTTTTTTACAATATTTTGCGAATAGAGTTTTTCTCCCCTCTCCCGTATCACCTTTACATATGATGTTAATTTTACGAAGATCAATGGACTTTTCAATCATTTCATTTAAATTAGAGGTTTCCACTTCGCGATATAATACTTTTGGGGGATAATCTTTATTTAATATATTATTTCTGTAATCTATCTCTGACATAATATATCATTATTATTTGTGGTTTTAAACTCCTATTAAAAAGTAATAAACAACCTTATTGGTTTTATTCTCAGTTGTTTTTTATCCATAAAAGCAGTGCTTGAAATCTTATCTAAAGAAAAGATTAGCGGAAAAAACCCCTAATGATATTGGATTGTTATCAATATTGAAGAAAAGAAATTATTTAGAATTACTACTTAATGTGCTTGTATAGGAACTGTTCCACCCTCCTTATGAGAAATTCTTTACGAGCAGGATTACGCCATTCGTCTCCAGAGAAAAGTTGGTCTTCTTTTGCGTTTAACTGGAGACCATATTTCGCAAGGATATAATATATATGGGTATAAAATTTTGTAAAATCAGTAATATCGCAAATTTCGTTTAACGCTTCTTGTATTAGAAACTCTCGAGCTTGTTCCTTCGTATGATGGGTATTGTTCATTATAATAAAAAATTAACTAAAATTTATATATTCGAAGAGAGGTAAATATTTTCAAGAAAGACCGAGAAAATGCAGATATAAGACATAATACTCAATTTTAAATTTTTATTTTATCCTTGTTAAATTGTCAATTTTTGAAAGAATTGTATTAATCTCTTGCTCGAAAATATCTTTTTATGATATTTGATGAAAAATTTAAATATTCCTTAATCATTATATCTTAAGAGGAATTTTTGTTTACCAATTAGTACAAAAATAATATATATTGGATAAATTAAGAGCATATATAATAATTTAAATATAAGAGGGATAACTTGGGCGATGACAAGTATATATACTAAAAAAATTGATGGTCCTGCGACACTTGCTATTGTGATTGGCGTTGGTGCTTATTCACATTTACCAGAAGGCGATGGTACCCCTTTCGAGGATAACGAAGGAATGGAACAATTAACATCACCACCATATTCAGCACGTGAATTCGCAAATTGGTTACTAAGTGAGTATAATAATCCAGATAAACCTTTGGCTTCAATAGAATTACTAATATCTGATGCTGCAAATGATAAATTCATTTTTCCAGATGATAAAGAGACCAAAATTGAAAAGGCTAACAAGTCAAATGTTAAAAAAGCCATACATCATTGGGTAAATCTTGGTGATGAAAACCGAGACAATCGAATGATCTTCTTCTTCTGTGGTCACGGAATCGCTAGTGGTCCTTTTGTTTCGTTGCTATTAGACGATTTTGGTAAATATAAACACGCTCCCCTAGATAATACGATTGATTTTGATGGTTTTTATCTTGGGATGGATAAGTGTAAAGCTCGCGAGCAATGTTTTTTTATTGATGCATGTCGAACTGCTTCATCGACACTTATTGAGTCATTGAATTACGCTGGAGATCCTATTATTGGTCCTTCAGCAACTCCTTCAAATCATGGAAGACGGTACGCACCTGTTTATTACTCTACAGTTCCAGGTGATAGTGCTTATGGTCGACCTATGGACACAAGTGTGTTTACAGAAGCGCTTATTAAGGCTCTAAATGGTGCTGGAAGTGATGATATCGAAGGGGATTGGCGTGTCTATACAGATAGGCTTAACATTGGGATTTATTATCTGATTAAAAGAATGATGAGTAATATTCCATTTCTCGAACAGGTTATTTCCGTCGATGGATTAAGTAGCCCTTTTACAATTCATTATCTTAAGGGAAAACCTCTCGTCCCCGTTGCAGTGGGATGTGATCCTAAAAAGGCAAATATAATGGCACAATTCTCCTTTACTAACCAAACAACGAAAATAGAACGACCAGATATGGAACTATCGGACTGGTATATCGATATATTGGAAGGAGAATATGTCTTCAGCGCTAATTTTCCAAGGGGTCCTTATCTTAACAACGAAATAAAAAAACATGTGCGACCACCATTCCGCAAGATTCCAATTGAGGTGAGGATTAAATGAGTATTTTAAGATTACGGCTTAACATTCCTTTGGAGGGAATTCCCCGATTTGGTGTATTGTCCAATATTTATGATCTTTCAGACAAGAGAAAGAGCAAACGTGATATAATTATTCCTATAGGAACATATCAAGACTATTATGATGTTAAACTCGATCCTGGTAATTATATTATTGAAGTGATGTTGCCATCTGGACAAGTATTAAATGAAGAAGTAGCAGTTAAAAAATCGCGTAAGCCACAAGAATTGTATATATCTGCAGGTTTTTCACCGCATGAATGGCTAAGTTGGCAACAGTTCATTGGGAATGTAGAATATGAAAATTATAAGTTAATGCAAGAGAAACCGTATGTTGAAATACAAGCAAATTTAGTCTTAATTACGGCACCATTAATTACTATTGATGATAAAAGGGAAGTATCTGACCCGAATAAATTAGTCTCACAGGGTTATTTTTTTAAATTTCCATCATTAACAACTGTTCCAATTGATTCTTTATCACGCTTATCTCCTTTCAATAACTTAAATATTGATATCAAATTTGGGACCAAAATATTAGAGACAAATACTAAAGATAATTTATCAGAAGTTCATTCTTTTGGATCTGAAGATATTCCTTACTTTGTTGATGGGGAGAGTAATAGAAAATATATTTTCGTTCGAGGTGCAAACATACCTACACAATACTGCGTCTTACCGATTCCTTGGATGGTTGTTGATCGTGGGGAATACGCAGTTGTAGAAGTTTTAATATATCATTTTGCTGTAGAATCATCAAAGATCGACTCAGGCTATAGACTGTCTGTCGTAGTACGCGATAATCTTCTTGGTAGTATTCTAGGATACCTTGGTTCAGGAAATCTTCCAACCGCAGCTAAAATCATGGATTATTCTTACGCAAAGGAAATGCTCTTTTTAAAAATGCAGAATCCTCTTGCTGCTGCAGCTGGTGCATATGTGCTCTTGAAAATCGAAACAGGTCAGGACCAGCGATGGCATCAATGGGTTCGCAATTTAAAAAATCGGTTTAAGTGGTTACCAGATGGTGCTATTCAGCATGCATGGACAATTTTAACTAAGCAAAACATTTCTGAAGATGAGAAAAAAGAAGCTCGTGCCAGTTTATTGGAAGGTTATCGCAGAGGAATTCCATTCTATTCAATAGGTGTAAAATTATTATTGGATGGTCTTCGATTGTTCGCTAATGATGCAAAAGTTGCAAATGAAAATGATACCGAAGTGGAAGAGGCGCTTAAGTTAATATGGCAGTTAGCTTCACGCACAAATATGCGACAACCGTTCACTACTGTAATCGTGCGTTGAGAAATGAAAGCTAATATTTAACTATTAAATATAAATTATTAAAGGGATGAAAGAGATGAGCAAAATTTTTCGCATTAAGATGTTACCTGCACGAAATGGCGATTGTTTTTTAATACAGTACGGTGATCCTCGAAATCCTAATAAAATTTTGATTGATGGAGGAACCTCTGGTACATATAAAGACATTCAAAGTGAACTACAAAAATTACCAAGCGACCAGCACCATTTCGAGCTATTAATTGTAACCCATGTTGATAGAGATCATATTGAAGGAATCCTTGCGCTTCTGACTAATTCAAATAATAAAGTCAAATTTGATGATATCTGGTTTAATGGTTGGCGGCATCTTCCTGGTTCTGGATTTGAAGATTTCGGTCCTGTTCAAGGAGAGAAATTGACCACCCTCCTAATAAAATCAGATATATCATGGAATAAGCGATTTAACAAGCAAAGAGTAGTTGTTTCCAAAACAGGGACATTGCCGTCGTACGATCTCCAAGATGGCATGAAATTGTTTCTCCTTTCTCCTGGAATTGAGCAACTCAAGACCTTGCGCCCAGTTTGGAAAAGTAAATGCCGAAAAGCGGGACTTGATCCATCAATTGTTCCAAAAGATCCAACTCCAGTTCCATCAGGATTTGAAGTGCTTGGACCTCCTAATATTGAAGTTTTATCAAATAGACCATTTGATTGTGATGAATCAGAGACGAATGGTAGTACTATTGCGGTTTTAGCTGAATACGAAGGAAGACGTATTCTCTTAGCTGGTGATGGTTATCCAAACGTTATTCTGGAGAGTATTAAACGCCTTGTAGGATCAAATGAACAGCTTAAACTGGATGCTTTCAAGCTACCTCATCATGGTAGCAAAGCCAATATAACCCGCGATTTACTTGAAAAAATTGACTGTAAACGATATCTATTCTCAACCAACGGAGCATATTTCCAACATCCAGATAAAGAAGCTATAGCACGCGTGATTAAGTTCGGTGGCCAGAAAACTCAGCTGATATTCAATTATCGAACAAAATATAATATGATCTGGGATAATAAAAGTTTGATGAAGAAGTACGGTTATTCTGTAAATTATTCAATTGATAAAAGTGGTCAAACAATCGATCTTTTATAATGAATTTTTTTAAAGAATAAATAAATCATAAATATGAAAATAATTCAGATAATGAATAAGAACTTAAGAATTGTTAAGATATGTTAAAGAGGGAATTAAAATGCATGAAGTTATTGTGAGTATGGAAGAGTTATTAAAGTCAACAAAAATGTCAAGTTTCTTTGAAGCTTTCGAATCTTTTGGTCCTAGAGCAGATTTAGAGCGAAAAGATGAGGAAGTACTTTCAATTGGTCACGAATTTTTTAAAGTGAAATTAATTGATAATAAAAATGTAAAGGTTGGTAATCATGAATTTGGGATTCCAGAAGAAACGGTAAACCTACTCAATCAGAATGATTACTATTTAGTTAATTTAGCATTAACCTGCCGTGGTGGACCATTAAAAATAACAGAAATGGAAGTTGACATAAATTTTAAAGATAATGACGATGCTACGAACCATTCAATGGATCCTATAAAAGAAATTGATGAAAAAAAGAAAACAAGAAAGTGGGGGTTGAATCCTTCATTAAAAATACATGAAGTTCTTGGAGCCTCACTAGGCGAAATTATTTCCAACGTGACTGAATACCATGTTAACATCCATAGAATTATTGGATATTATGAGTTACAACACAGAGCTGCTTGGAAATTAAAAGCTACAGATATTAATCCAGAGTTAGAAGGTACAGCAAGACTGATATTCATTTTAAAACAGCCTAAAGGAACAAACACAGGAATTGTAGTTAATTTGAGCGGAGAACTCAATTATAGGAGCTTTTGGCAATCTTTTAAAGCTTGGATAACTAGATCTGATAAATTAAAGAAAGGAAAAATTTCCCATGGAGAAGAACCCACATTTATGGTTCCAAACGAATAAAAGAAAAAGAGGATTTACACAGGCAACCATTTCCTTATTATCCATTGATGCTAAAGATCTTAAAAAATTCTCAGAGTCTTTAGGTTATCAACAATCAGATTTAATAATATCGAGTGGTTTTGATGCTCCAATTAAATAGTAGAAATTCTTAAGAAAGAAAAGAGAAAAAACTAAAGAGAAGATTAAAGAAGACCTACTAGTCTATAATAGGGACGATTTAAAAAGAACGAAATTTATTTACGACCTATTAAAGGCAAAATCATAAATAGGCAAAAACACATGTTAAACTAATTTGTTAAAATTAGATTTATGAAGTTAACTCATTTAAAGGTTTTTATGTAATGTTAACAAAATATCGCGGATTTAAGATACCTGAGGAAGAAGTCTTAGTACTTTTAAAATTTGAAGAATTGATTGGAAGTGATTTTTCGGATAAAAATTTTGTTGTTGGTCTGTATGATGGTGAACCCAGATCTGGGATTAGAAAATTATATCTCTCAGATATGGGATTAAAGACAATTCCCCGCAGTATTGGAAATTTAAAATTTTTGAGAGTATTATCCCTTAGTAATAACGAAATAACAAAAATTCCTACTGAAATTGGTAATCTTGCTTCATTAGATTATCTTGACTTAGGAAAAAATTCTATAACCATAATACCAGAAAGTATTGGTAACCTAAAAAGCCTTAACACATTAATCTTAGAAGGGAATGCATTGAAAGTACTTCCTGAAAGTTTGGGGAATCTTAAGAAGCTAGTTTACTTATATCTTGACGGGAATGAATTGAAAACACTTCCTGAAAGTTTTGGGAAACTAGAGAATCTGGTTCACTTATATCTTAACGGAAAAAAATTAAAAACAATCCCAGAGAGTTTTGGAAGACTCAAAAATCTTTCAGTTTTGCAGCTTAATAGGAATAAAATATAAACACTTCCAGAGAGTTTTGGAAGACTCAAAAATCTTTCAGTTTTGCAGCTTAATAGGAATAAAATAAAAACTCTTCCAGAGAGTTTTACTAAACTCGAAAATCTTAAGAAATTGGAACTTTTCGAAAACGAACTATCAGAGCTCCCTCCTAACATTGGTTACCTTAGAAAACTTGAGAGTTTACTTATACGGCATAACAAATTAAAAATATTACCTGATTCTATTGGAGATTTAAAATATTTAACGCGTTTTCACTTAAGTGAAAATTATATAGAATCTCTCCCATCTAGTATAAATAATTTAAGGAATTTGAAATTCCTTGATTTAAGTTATAATCTACTCACTGATTTACCCAAACTTGATTCTGATAAGGATCTTGAATTAAGAATAGATGGGAACTTTTGGTTAAACTTTACAGCAATTCCGAATTTATTTCCAGGAGAGAAATATGATAAGTATTCTGCTTCATTACAGAAGAGAAATTTAAGAGATTTGATTGCAGCTAAAGAATACTACTGGGATTTTATCTTAGAAAAATATTATGATACTATAATAAAACAAGATGCTGAAATAGATTGGGGATTTTCATTATTTCATATCAAAGAGGAAGAGTTCATAGATTTAACCGATGATGAGATCGTAGATGTAGTCCTATTGAACGATGAGATAACACAGTATAGAGCAGTTTCTACGCAAACAAAGCCTTCAATACATCGCAAACATCCTAATCGTAAAAAAAATTATATAAGATTGTTATTGGTTGTCGAAGATGATTCAAAGGATATTTCTATTGAATTTCTCTTTCCATTTATCAAGAATATTACAATTACAGTAACTACAAATCGAGGTGACATTATTCCAGTTGTTTTTACAGATTTTTATTTTAAAAAAACTTGTTGGGAAAAAAAAATTGCCTATCAAACTTCAAGTATTGTTAAATTTGATCAAGGATATAATCTTGAACCTTATGCAAGGTTAAGATTTTCTGATGTACAAGTTGAATATGAAGAAGAATTAATTCCAAAGACTGAAGGATCTAATATTCTTAACGAAAAATTAGATAGGGTGATCTTGTTTTTGGAAAATAAGTTTTCTAACGAATTGAGAGGTAAAGATAGTACTGGAAAAGATCAAGAAGAAGTAAAAGAAACTAAGGGAAAGATAATAGAACTTTCTAAGAGATTTGATAAAGCTTTTAGCGAGCCCCTATTTCCAGATGTCATTCTTAAAGTAGGAAATACATTATTTGGTTGGATTGGAAAACTATCTGAATATTTAATGGCTGGTATTGTCTTTGCTAGTGCTTTACCTTCCGTTTTACAATTTGTTCTTACACTTATTTGGGAAGAAATCCCCTTTTGGATAGAGCTCTTGACATATTTACCTCTTATCATTTTTATTATAATATATTTTCTGAAGTTCTTGATCCGTCATAGAATTCCTAAAATTTAATTGGACCAAAAATAGAAATTCGAGCAAAAATAAAAGGTTTTACTTAAATCGGACGAAAAATTTTTACCCACTTAGGATATAACGACAGTTTCTAATTTGACTAATATTAAAATTATGTTCATAGATTATTAAAAAATGGAATGAGGATAACCATCCAATAAATTCAAGATTACCAACATTGTTAAGAAATTCAAGCACTTTGTATTCTAATTAATCATTTAAAGATTTATTTTTTTTATTAATTGAATTTCGACTAACCTGAGACTTGTTTGGTTTAATTGTCGTATTAAAATCACTTTTTCTTATATCAATTTGATTACGCCTTCTAAGTTCATTTAAATACAATTTTATTTTATAGCTTAAGGCCCCACGTTTACCCTTTTGAAAATCTAAGTGAATTTTATTCCAGTTAAGTGTCTCCAAGAAGAAGAGAAATTTCTGAAGAAACATTTCGCTATTGAATCCACCCCAATCATAGATTAATCTTCGGATTGCATTACATTCATCAGAAATAAGTGAGATCATTTGCTATAGCCTTATCTTTCTTCCAAAAAGGAATAAATTGAAGATCCATAATTAAGGTAAGCATAGACCTTTTTAAAGCTCGAGAAAATATGCTTTGTTAAGTTTAGTTTAAATATTAATTTTAAAAAAAAGAATGTAAATAACATAACCCAAAAAAAAAAATCCAAGTCATTAACGAAAACCTGAAAAATTAATTCGATTTGATTAGTTTAATATTTATATTTTTTTTCAATTGCTTACATTTGAATGGCTAACGCGATTACCTCCCGGGATATAAACATAAAGAATACCTCTTGAACTTTTATCATATTTTTCTCCTATCTGATATCCCCCTTTTTTAATTCTGGCTATAAAATAATTTTTAATGTCACTAAGTTGTTCTAAACCAATATCAGAAACATCTAAAACCACCAGAAAAGCGAATTTCTTAGTCAATGCAATAATTTCTGAATCACATTGAGCCGCAAACTCTTCATATGGGTTATAAATATTATTAGGTCTTTTCTTTAATAACTTGAACTCCAATAGAATCTCTTTTTTATATAGAAATTCAATGTTTCCGCGACCAATTTTAATTTCTGAAAAAGAGGAAAATTTTGATGGTTCTGCTAAATATTGCTTTATATAAGGATGAAAGTCTCTTACTTCATCTTGAAATTCCTTTGTTGTTTTCCATCCTTCAAGCATATTGATCTTTTCCCAAAAGTCATATAATTTAGATAAAACCTCATAGAATTCTTTAGTTGGTTTAACATCTATGTTTTTTGAGAAAAATTTCGTTATTTCTTTTTCAATTTCTACATATTTGGGTTCAAATTTCTTTCTCTGTATTTTTCTGACAACAAAATACCAATTTTTATATTTTTTATGAGAAATTATATACCCTATAAAAATGAAAGTAAAGGCCAAAAATATGATTCCGAGAAAACTAAGTAAATTACCAACGTTGTAAATATTCTTATCATATAAATTAATTATTTCATAGGAAATATCAACATTTAATCCGTAATTGAATTGAGTTAGGGTATATTGAGTATTATTATTTATTAATTCTCCATGAAAAATTATGAGATACCATTTTCCTGTAAGATCTCTTTTATTATCTGAAAAATAACTTAATGGAATATCTAAATCATCAACTATCATTATATTATCATGACAGTTTAGAAAAAAATAATATGGCTCCTCTAATACTGTAAAAACAAAAAATCCATATTCATTTATAAAGGAAGGAATAGCACTTAATAAAATAGAAAGTTTTTCATAAGCTATGTTAGAATTTTGACTTAAGGTAATTTTGAATTTGAACCATTTCATTTTTTCTCCTTTTTTACCAACTTCTATTTGGGAAAATATCTGTGAATCATCAATATCAATATTGTATTTATTTTCGCATATAGATGTCTGATAGTATGATAATTGACCTGAATTGGGTGTTGTTGTTAAATACCCAATGGTTAAAAATATTCCGCTACAAAAAGTTAAGATTATTAGACAAATTAAGAATCTAGAAAGTCTCATTCTTATAAACTTGAAATAGATAAATTTTTTCGCTTTTATCTATGAAAACAATGTTTGAATATAATGTTATTTATCAATCCTCTATTAACTTTGATATAAGAATTATATCTAATTTAGTATTTAATAATAGACAAAAGTGAATAAAATGAAACAAATTACAAAAAGAAAAGTAATTATAATAGTCCAAGATACGATGTATTATTACTTTTAGGAATTGTATCAACTATAGCTGTAATAATCGTCAAAAAAAGGTTAAATCATTAAAATTAAATTTTATTATAATCTTTATTTTTGGGTGGATACAAAATTCAGTGAATTAGAATTGAAAATTCAAGACGTTGCTAAAATATCGTTTAAATATCATATATAGATCATTAACTAATGTTTCTTTTTGTCTATTATCTAACAAGCTTGATTTTATAGAATTAAGTAGTTTTTTTTTTATTATAGCACAATCTGAAACATCAGATTTTATCCTAAAACTATCCGGCAGGCAACATCCATTACTTTTGCTATATCCGTCATGTATAGTGAAAATTCCTGATCCGAGCAATCTGTAATCCAATCAAGGAGTTTCTTCTCGCTTTTAGCCCGTAATTCATCCATTTCTTCGCTAAATATTTCTAAATCTACGAAAGATATGCTATTTTCCTTAAATTTGATAATATTGTCTTTAATAATAGAATCGTTTTGCTGCCAACGTTCTTCGCATATCTCTTCAAACTTGTCATGATCTGCTTTGAACTTGACAAGATTAAAAAGTCTGTCTAATATAGCCCAAAAAATCTCACCACCATTTTCAGACTCCTTATTAAATATATCACTTTTTGAGTCCAAAATATATTTAGACATTGTATCTGAAGAATGGTATGGCGTTGCCCAATCCGTAATAAAATGAAAAACCCATCCGAGCCAACGAGACCAAGACTGATCACCAGAATTATAAGCTTCAGAGGTTTTATTAATATATTGGATCGACAATTCCTTTGCTTTAGCAGTATGGTCAGCAAACCATCTGATTGAGGTCGTTATCGCTTCGAGCATACCCTTGCGTAAGCCCTCTCTATTTATTTCGTCTGGTTCTACTGATGAAGACTCGAGTATTTGCAAGTTATCGGAATCTATAGCATGAGATCCGTATAATCCTACTAATCGAGCTAAACCTTTATGTGTGATCTCTCTCAATTTACATCTTTTTTATGCATTTTATTGCCTTGAATTAAATTCTAGATTTTAGAATTTTGTTAATTAAAATAACATTATAATCTTTATTAAATTGTCTTTAGCAAATCTTAGAAGAAATATTAAAATTAAACTTGTATCAACCTACGAAATGTAAAAATAGTTTATGTAAGAAATAAGCAATACATATATAACTGATCTCGATAGTCTTCTCTTTTTTATTAAAAGTTTATGCTGAAAAAGAGGAAAAGAATGTCATAATTATAAAAGGTCATAATAAAGCACGAATGCTCCCTAATGGAGAAGTGGGGTTATTAAATGGCCATGACCTGTATTGGTTATTGTGAAAAATCTATTAAATTTTTAAATGAGGAGAAATTAAGATGCAAGTTCTGCTACTGCAAATAATGTTGGTGATATTACAAATGATTTCTTAAGATTATATTATTTAGTAGAAAACACTAAAAAGAATATAGATATTGAACGCTATAATGAGAGATTTAGATTTTCTGTTAGATTTTAAACCAAATAACGATAATGGGATAATCGAGATTGAGAGCTTCGATATTAGCCCTCGAAAGAGAAAAAAATCTCTGATTTGTATAAAGAGCTTCTTAGAGTTAGAGTATAAAAGCGATTACGAGATTCATTCATGATTTAAACAATTCGGCAATTCTGTTTTTAGCTTGACTACTTGCTACCGTTGATGGTAGCTAAGGAAATTTTCTCAATACCATTTATAAGTATGCTAAATTACCTAAAAAAAATACCTAAAATTAATCCTAAAATTAATCCTACAATTAAAGTTGGAATTGTAGCCCATAAACCTTTCTTTATAAAAACTACTCTTTTATTCCAAATTTCATCTTGTTTCTTAAGACATTCATCAAAAAATTTCATCCCTATTGGTAAACTAAACCCTACAACCTTATAAGCCTTAATTAGACATTTTTTATATTTTATTCTTTTTTTAAAAAAACCCCAATCTTTTGGAACATATATTTTTTTCTTCATAGTCTTATTTGAGGACAGAATATTAAAAAATTTTTGCTCTCTCTAACAACATCATGTTTTTATAAAATCATCATTTTAAGCTATTTCTAACCCGTTTTTTAACTGATTTTATAGACGATTATTAAATTTTCGCTGAAATAATTAAAAAAAGTAATAAAAAATTCTTTTGGGGAGATAGAAAAAAGGAGGGTACTCATTAAGAATTGGGGTGCTTATATCATTAAACAGAGACATATCCCAATTCCCTCTCTTACGCAAACCTATCTTCACCCGAAATGGACGGAGGAGGAATGTGAACAATTCGCCACGAACTGCCGTGAGCAATTAAAAGATTAAAATATATCCTTAAATGAGATTAGAATAAATACAAATTCATATATCTAAAAAAAAAGTAGGATAGAACTGAAATTTATAGAATTTAATCGAAGAGAGATTATTATTCGATTCGCGAATAATAAATTAATTAAAAAACCATTCACTTCAAGCTGTTATGCTTTATCTTTCATAAATTAAAGAGATGACCGAAGAAATATATAATTTAATAATGGATTTTTCTCTGCGGATGTATTACCAACTTATGAAACCCTATTCTGATGGTGAACGGCTAGTTATAAAAAAATTGTGTTCTGAATTATATCAAGTTAATCTTGAAGAATTCCTTCCAAAAGATGAAAAAAAAGCATTTTTGGAGCTAGAAAATAAAATTACCCATGAAGATTTACAATTGATGTTAGCCGACCAAGAAAAAACTAAAAAACTTCAAAAATCTCAGAAACAAATAGCAAAAATTTTATCTTATTTTAGGTAAAAAGTGAACAAATATTAAGATCTCATAATCACATGAGTTTTAGCAAAATTTAAATAGTTAAATTGATATAATAATTTTAGGGGTGCCAATATAAATGAAAATCAAGTCCAACAAAATTAATTATTCTCCTTTTTTACACGGAAACCAGGTATTCTATAAGTGTGAAATTAAGGAGAATAAATTTGAGTGGCTTAATATAATAGAAACTGAAGGAAATGGAATTATACAAAAAGTTTATGTTGATTCTTTTATTAAAAAGGTTTCCATAGAAGATATAGCTCAAATGGTAGTTGCGAATGGGGAAAATTCAGTTTCTTTTATGGAAAACAGCGAAAAAAAGTTTATAGTGAATTATACTATTCAAACTAATTCAAATATTCTTGATAATGCAATTTTTGTCATAATAAAACTTATATCGAATATTCTCTATGCTGAAGTAGCTAAATATAAAAAGTTAATAATTTACGACCATTTAAAGAAAGAAGTTTGTTCTTATACAAACGACCTGAAAAATTTCATAAAGAACTCAACTACACATATATTAGCCGTGTGGAGATATCAAGATGAAACCCTAGAAATAATTGGAAATGAAATTATG
>JAHLWS010000056.1 GCA_019057795.1 Promethearchaeota archaeon
TAAACTTCCCTTTTGATACTTCTTTCCCTTCATCTGTCATGATAAAAAGTATGATGCGATCTTATTAAAGTGTTTTTCTATTCCTCCATTAGGAGTTCTTCATATAAATATTTTCTTTTGTTAAATAAAGACCTAATATACCCGGAATTGTTCTTGCGCCTTAAAGCTCGGATGAGAGCATTCTTGAAATCAGTGAATGTATCATAAAATCCATTATAAACCACTTCCGATTTAATTTCTTGCCATAACTTTTCGATTTCATTCAAATCAGGGGAATAAGGAGGCAAGAAGACGAGTTCGAATTGTTACCGAACTTCTTCTAAAAAGGGTTGAAATAATTTCGCATGGTGAGCGCTGGCTTGGAATAGAACGTTAGTATTTATTGAGAAGCATAAGGGTAAAATAATAGATCAATACATTTCTACAAATAATTTATATCGTAAGCTTAGAATACGCCATGATTTTTCAATGTGTATTTATGGTACATCTATGGGTGAAACGTACGAAATGATTTTTGGTTATAACCCTTCTGATAACACTACATATGTCAGCGTTTTTGTTAAGTATTCAAATTTCGGAAAGGGTATACCATCGAAAGTACCAAAAGACATGATGAAAAAATGGGCTTATGAAATGGGTATCACCCCTATGAAGTTGGTTAAAGAAATCGACTATAATTTCTTAGCTAATCTTGATAAAATCCAAGAAATTCCGCTACATCAAATTGCGAATTTATCAAATGTATTTTGTTTCGCTTGCGGTGAAGTAAACAGCATAAAGGGTACTTATTGTGTTTCCTGTGGAACCCAATTAAACACAAAAGTTATTCCTTAAGGCTTAAAAAAATAGAAATTCTATAAATAATTTTTACTTTTTCAATTTAACATCGAAACTATTTGATCTCTATACAAATTCTTAAAAACAAGGCTTAAAATCTCTTCAAAACAATCTAAAATTCCCTCACCGTTAACTGCTATTGTCTTTTTGAAGTCGATGTTTTTAAATCTAAAATAATTAATGTTTTCTAAAAACTCAGGAGGGCTAAATTTATCTGGTAAATCTTGCTTGTTAAATGCTATAACTTTAGGAAGAGTAATAATTATATCATCGAAATAACCACATAATTCGTTCCAAGACGTCAAATTTCGGTGGTAAACGCTTTGTTGTGAATCCGCTACGAAAATAATTCCATCTATACCTTGTAAAGTAATTGGTCTGGTAATTAAGTAAAAGTCCTGCCCAGTTGTAGAATATAGGTGGATTTTTAGGTGCCATTGTTGGTTTTCAAAATCAATAGTGCCATAATCAAAGAACAGCGTTCTGCGAATACTGCTGTCTATACTTAAGACTCGATCTTTCTTACCAAAATGGTTAAATAATGCTTTAATAGATGTCGTTTTTCCCGAGAGGGCGGGTCCAAAATAGCAAATTTTCAACTGAATACTTCGAGTTAATTGATCTATTATCATCTTAAATACTAGTTCTCGTTTTTAAGTAATATTAAAAATAAGTTTAAAAAAGCCGAGTTTTTTAAAACAAGGAAAAATAAAGCTTTTTTGTCAAATGTAGAGAAATTAAAAAACTAACTCGTCTCCTTCGATTTTACAACGTAATAACGATCGAAGGATAAGTATTTCAACTTCTCTTCTTAAAATTGGTTCCTCAATGTTTATATTTTCACGTTCCTTTAAAATTTCATTTAGTCCCGTAAAAAAGATTGACTTTTGTTGCGAAGATTCTTCTTGGATAACTTTTAATACTATTTGTTGATTGTAAAGCGAATGAGAATTAGAAATTAATTGATACAATTTATGAGTAAGGCTATAATCAAAATTTCCCGCTTTTTCAATTTCTTTCAATTTGTCTAAGATAATTAACGCTTCTTGATACTTTTCATCCTTCATGAGTAGTTGAACTTCTTGAATTTTTTTAATAAATTCACTATTATTCATTTTACTAATCAGAAGGTTCTAATTTTAATAAATTTCAAGCTCTTGCTCTTATAAAATTAAAAAAAATTAAAAAAAAAAGCAACTCCAGATTGCTTTAAGCAACATTTTCGACTCTGACAACTTCTGGAACAAATTGTTTAATCGCACGCTCAACGCCAAATGTTAGGGTCTGTTGGGCATGCATACAGCCCGCACAATGACCTAATAATCGTACTTTAACGATTCCGTCGTCGGTAATTTCAACGAGTTCTACATCTCCGCCGTCCATTTGTAATTGAGGCCTAATTTTTTCTAGCACTTCTTTTACTTTTTCTTTATCCAGCATATAAAATCACATATTTGTTTTTTATATCTTAATTTAATTAAATTATTTAACATATTTAAAGCAAAGCTCTTTAAAATATGAATATTTTTGAATAATCATTTAATTAGGAACGATATTTTTTGAAAAAATCCTATTAAATAAAGACTTAAAAATTTTAAGGAAATATTTTCAAAAAGTTAATTATCTTTTATTAATTAATAAATTTGAACTCTAAACAGTCTTTAATCAACTTTTAACAACTTTTTGCAAATAAATGGAAATGCTTTGCTTAAGCTGATGAATATTTATCGTCGTCTTGACAATTCAAATAGAACTATATATTAGAAGTGACTTATTTTAATTGAAGCAAGGGAGATAATTTCATGGTTCAAGAAGTTAAAAAAAAATATTGGTTCGATGAACAAAATTTGTTAAAACCTATAGATTGGGAATATTTCAATACTCTCTCTAAAAAAGTACAAAACGCTTTAGAACTTTACATGAGAGGAGACATATCCATGGGTAGAGCAATAGAAATAGCACGATTGCCATATCGAGAATTTGATCTTATTCGATCAAAAGCTAGAATACCGATTCATCATTAGAGTTGGTTTATGATAATTGTTATATCTGATACTGCTCCAATCATCTTTTTTGGAAAGATTAATAAGTTGAGTCTTCTAAAGGAACTTTATCATACTATTTATTTACCTCCTGAATGAGAATTTATTAGAAGATGTAAAAAAGAAGTTCAAAACCTAATTTCAGATTTATTTTTAAAAAAGGAATTTGGTTTGAAAGAGCATATAAACTTTATAATTATTTAAAAAAAATAAAATTTAGATTTGAAGATAATTCTAAACTCCCTTTAGTTAAAAGGTATTAACTTCCATTTTTTGAATTATTTTTTGAATTTAAAGAATTTATGGGAGCCCTGCTCCTGGAATATCAACTTCAACGACTTCAATTCTACCGTTCGTTCTTGTGTGTGTTGATGTAGCTACAAAAAGCGTTCGACGATCTGGTCCGCCCAACATGCAAGCATAAGCATCGTTTTCTACTTTAATTATGTGTGTAATTTTACCGCCCTCTACAACTCTAACAACTCTTCTACGCCCTGGTGCTGCAGCCCATATACCACCCTCTTCATCCAAACAGATGCCATCAGGAGCTAGAGATTTAAGGTTAGCCCATACACGGCGTCTTGAAAGAGAACCGTCTTCGAGAATATCAAATGCTGTTAATCGCGCAGCAAAAGTTTCAGCAACAATAAGAGTTTGACCGTCTGGGGTAATAACAGTACCATTAGGGAAAGCCATATCCTCTGCTACGATTTTTGCGTCTCCATCTGGTGTTACTAGTATGAGTTTTGTTGGAGCAAACGGTTTCTCGTGAAGATAATCGAAACCAAAATTTCCTATATATGCGCGGCCTTTTTTATCTACAACCATATCATTTAAATAAACTGTTCCGAATTTATTCAAATCAACTACTTCAGTAACTCCCCCCGGATCGAGTCGTAGTAAGCGACAATCTTCCATTGAAACTATCAACAATCTACCATCAGGGAGCCAATCTATTCCTGAAATTTGGCTATGTCTCTCAATTATTGTCTCAGTTTTCCCTTTTAAATCAACTGTCATCACTTTATAAGTGTCCATATCAACGAACCAGAGTTTATCGCCGTGCCATCGTGGACTTTCAGGAAATTTTAATCCTTCAATTAATATTTCTGTCTTAAGTGTAATTCTTTTGCTCATAATTTATTGATGATAAAAAGTTATAAAAAGATTTTTCGAAGTAGAAAATTCATGTTTTTTAAAGGAAATATTTTCAAAAAGTTAATTATCTTTTATTAATTAATAAATAATTAATAACCGCATTAAATTATTGAGAATAATATGAACGAGAACGAAAAAATCGAACGACCATTAAGGAGGTCGAGACGTACTAGACCCGTTAGAAAGACACAAGGTCAAATATTACAAGAGGCTTTAGGTTTAGAGCCAGAGAACCTTAGGAACATCGAAGCTAAATTATCCATAATTAAATTTTTGGATTATTTTTCGGAGGAGACTTTAGATTTTATATTTAAGGATCGCAATGTCGAGCAATATATAACAAAGATATCGGAGAAAATTGAAAAATTTGGTTTGAGTGGAGAAGAAGACAAACTTCTTAAAAAGGGATTTGAAGATAAGAAAATCGTTGAGACCGTTGAGCGCTTAAAGGCTAATGTCGAAGAATTAGCAATAAGTAAAGGAATTAACAAATCAGTTGACAAAAGATTAAGGAACCTAAGCTTTATGGTTTCCGCGCCTTTGCTTGCTATTGCTGTGATTTTTTTAATATTGCCTTATTTTGGAATACCTGTTGATGCATTTCTTATGTTTCCATTATTATGTGTCTTTTGCATGGTTCCCCAGTTAGTAAAGAGTATTGTCGTGAAAAAATGGTATAGGTTTAAGGAAGAGAATAGACGTGAGATTTACACGAAAAATAGAGACGATTTCTTAGTTTTAAAAAGTTATATTGGCGAAGTATTAGCTAATATTCGAGCTAATCTTTTAGAAATGGAAGTACCATTGGAACTAATTAAGTTTTCCTTATTTAATCGAGATTATGAAAACTTAAAAATATTAAACCAAAAAATATTAAGGGGGCTCACAGAATATTACGTTTCATTTGAATACCCAGAAGGTATGGAGCCTTTCCCTATTCCTGAAACTCTTCGACAACAATATGAGAAACCGTTATTTCCGGAAAAGCAAAAGGATGAGAAAAATTTCGTTGTTTTAACAGAAATGAAAGGTAAAGATGGGGTAATTACGAGCTTTACACCCAGCTTAAAAGATAACCTTGCCGATAAAATTAATCAAATGTTAAACGATTCTGAGTTTACCGAATCACCTCTCAAATTCACGGAGATAATCCCTAACTATTCCGAAGACATGGCAATTTATTGTATTTGTGGAGAGATAACCGAAATTAGAGTTATAAATATTTGTAATTGGAAAAATAAGTTTAAGTTTTACTTATTTGAAGGAAAACAATGCCAATGTGGAGACCAAATTTATGCTATTTCTCTAATGGATGAAAATACTGAAATTCCCGAAGAACTAAAAGAGATTTTTAGTTAATTTTACTTTCTTTTTTTAATTTTTGCGTAATAATCGTATAAAAGCTTATAACCTCGAACGGCTCGCTCTATTTCGTTTTCGAAGGCAGGTATTTTCAACTCAGTTGCCGCTTTAATTACACGTTTCGCTCCTTCGTGTTCTGCCTGAACTAGAATGGTAATAATCGGTTTATTTGGATATTTTTTAACCAAAGGCGCGTAAATGTTGAAATCGAACTCGATTTCAGTAAAGAACTCTAAAGCTAAAATTAATCCATCAACAGCATCGTCTTTTAATAAAGCTTCTGAAGATGTCTTATATATACCACATATTTTAATTCCAACAAATTTTTCTGGAGGCCAATAATCTACAGGATTCCCAAAGGCGCAAGTAGACCCCCCAACTTTATCTATAATGATTTCTCGAGAAATTTTACTGGGCTTCGCGAGCGATAAATGTTGTTTTCTCATTTCTTTCACGATTAAATGAATTGCGCCAGAACTTGGTCCTATTATACCTAAATTTATTCCTTTAGGTTCAGGACACCATAAAAAGATTTTAGCAATCTCAAATAATTCGATATAATTTAATACCAATATCCCCCCAGCTTTTTGTAATTCTCTCTCTTTTATGTCATCCTTTCCCACATAATAGAAGAGTATTGGTTTGGTAGAGCTGACTTTTCTAACCGCTCCAATTAATTCTTCTGAGATTTCTCTTAGAAATAAGGAAATAACCTTAGTTGTATCGTCATTTAAAAAGTATTCGAGTACATCGGCTTCATTAATGTGAAAACCTTTTCCTAAATGTATTACCTTTGAGATGGGTAATTTTTGTGACGGCGTCCACCACCCTAACGCTCCCGCTAGACCTCCAGATTGAGCAATAAAGCTCATTCCTTCTTTTACATTTTTATTTTCTCGCATTATATGTTGGCGAACTGGGATTATGGATGTGGTAAAGTTATCGTTAAAATTTATAATGCCAAGCATAGACGGTCCTAAATAAGTGATGTTATATTTTTTACAAACTTTATGTAAATTAATAGTTAAATCGTTAATCTTTGTTCCTGGTTTTAATTCTGTCTGGATTGCTATGTATTTGACACCTAGTTCTCCTAAACTTTCTACAATTTCGAGAATGCCTTTTCCTAAAACGATTACAGCCAATTCGGGAATTTCAGGTAATTCTTCAAAAGAATGGTAAGATTTAACACCTAAAATGTCGTTTGCATTAGGATTCAGAATATAAAGATTTCCTTGGTAAAAAATTTCTAACAAGTTTTTCAATACCGTATAACTAAAAGATAGCGCTTGCCTTGAAACGCCGATTATAAGTACGCTCTTTGGGCTAAAAAACGGTTGTAAATCTTTCAAGGTATTTCCTTCACATTTCATTTACTTTTTATAATAAATATGAGAGAAATAATCATTAAAAATTTGATGTTTATTTTTTATTTTTTAATCGCTAGCATTATTCTTTTAGAGAATACGCTTCTAATACAAATTCAACCGCTCTTTTTCCATCTTCAAAATTAGGACTTTCTTGTTTGTTCTCAGCGACGCAATTAATAAAATGATCAATTAGGCGATATTGAGCCATGTCTCCAGACCTTTTATAGTTGATAATTTTCTTAATCAATTCGTTTCTTTTTATAGTTCTTGGTCCATAAGAAACGGAGTATTTCTTTCCTAAATCGATTTTGAGGTACCCTTTAGAACCAAAAATCTCGATAGTTTCTGAAGGTTCGTTACACCAAGAAACGCTGATAAGTCCTAGCGCGTCGTTTTTAAATCGAAAAAGAATGTTACAATTATCCTCGTCGTCCATATTTATACAAGAGGTGTTGTAATTTATTCCATTAACTTTATCGTATTCACCTATTAAATACCGAAGGATATCAATACAGTGTACGCCAAGGTCTAATAAAACGCCTCCACCCGCTTTTTCAGAATCAAAAAACCATTTTTCTTTGGAGAGTGGTTTCCAAGATTTATAAGGTCCATAGTGACTAAAATAATATCGAACCAAAATGATTTTACCAAGAACCATTTCATCTATTACTTTTTTTATTAACGGAAAAATTGGATTGTATCGCTTTTGAAACGACGTAAAAAAGATAAGCTTCTTATTTTTTAGTTTCGATTCGATTTCACCTAACTCTTTGTGAGAAATAGCAATTGGTTTTTCGCATAAAATATGAAAATTTTTATCTATTGCCTTCAAAACTGTTTGAGCGTGCAAATAATTGGGAGTACAAATGCTAATAACATCTAATTCCTCATTTTCAATCATTCTTTTCCAGCTATCGACTCCTCCGTAGATTTTTGGGATACTGAATCTCTCAGCTGCCTTTCTCGCATGTTCTTCAGTTCTGGAAGCTATCGCTACCAACTTGCAATTAGGATTTCTAACATAACCTAATAAATGAATGGTCCCAAAGCCGCCCGCTCCAATTAATCCTACTTTTAAAGTCATAATCTTATTTGGTGATAACTAAAGAATTAAATAATAACTAGGGATAAAAAGATAAAAATATAATGAAAAACGCTAATTAAGTAAAATCACAGACCTATGCAACGACAAACTCGAACATTGGAACTTCTCGCCGCTTTTTATCGTCATAGAGAGGTAAACCCGATTGCTTGAATATTTCAGGGGTTTTATACTTAAGGACAACTGTTGTACAATTACACGAGATTTTCATAGATGCTATTCTTAATCTATCTCTGACTACGGGCAAATCTTTCAAGCTAGTTCCGACATCGCATACAATAGCACCTGCTCGTACCCGCGCACAAACTCCCGTAGACCGCCCGAATGAATTTCTCATTCCGCTCTGCACTCGGTCAGCTCCCGCGAAAGCTAACATCCTATTTTCTCGAATTTTTTGGAATGGTTTAGGTCTTATTCGAAAACGAAAGTTCGATCTTCCTATTTTATTTTGTAATGCACTGTTTATGGTAATACGGATTGCTTCAAGAGCATTTGAAGATATTTGAATTTGTCGACTGACTTTAAGTCCTACAACAAGCTCCCAATCTTCCCAAGGGATAGCTTTATTGCCCCCCCAAAACCGGACTATCATTGACTGCGCACCTCCACGCGCGTATTCTCTTCTATGATTAGCGCTACGCTTGTGTTGGTATGGCCTTCGACTCCAACTTGAGTAGCACCGCCAAGGTCTACGACTTGCCATTTTACACTTCCTCTTCAATTAAATTTTTTAGCGTTAAATTAACAGATTACAATTAATAAGAAATAAAATTATAAAAGGTTATTATATTCATTCCATGAAGAATAGTTAAAAAATTTTATCAAAATTACATATTTAGCACGAATATTTGAAACTATGCTCGATGATTACACTTCTTTTGTAAAGAAGACTGAAATATTGTGTAAAGGGTTGTATTTAGACGAAAAATTAATTGATCATTATAAAAATCAAGGAATCGAGATATCTTTTGGCCGAAAAGGCGGTGCAGGGCCGTTAGGTGGGAGGTATTTTCTTTTTGAAAATCGAACTCTCGTGAACGCCGCACTTTGGAACGATCCTCAAAAATCTAATTTGGTGTTAAGAGAAAACCGAGATAGTTATTTTGAGGTATATGATGTTAGGAATAAAATAGAACACAGTAAATTGAAGTTAATTCAAAACCCGCGTTATTACAATTCAGATTATATGACTTCCGATGGAATACCAATGAAAAAGATTGCGTTGGTCCACGGCGTAGATTGTTTATCTAGTACTATATATCAAAAATGCGTTTATTGGGCGTGTGGTGAAGCTTGTAAATTTTGTGGCATCGAGTTAAGCTTAAAGAGCGACGCAACCATAGAGGAGAAAAATGCTCTACAAATGTCCGAAGTTATCGCGGTCGCGAAAAAAGAAGGAAGATGCAATCATATGACTTTAACAAGCGGCACTGACGAGAACATTGATAAAGGGGCTAAGCGATATATTGAGCTTTTAAAAGGGATAAAAAAGAATTACCCTAATCTTCCTTTACATATTCAAATTGAACCTTTAGAAGACTTATCGTATATAAACGAGTTAAAAGAAGCCGGCGCAGATACTATTGGAATCCATGTTGAGGTACTCAATCAGAATATCAGGGATAGTATTACTCCAGGTAAGTCTCGCATTTCGTATGAGTCATATGAGAAAAATTGGAAGCACGCACTTGAGATTTTCGGCAAAAATCAGGTTTCATCCTATCTTTTAACTGGTTTTGGAGAATCACAGGATGATTTTGTATTGGACACCGAAAAAATAATTTCGTTAGGCGTAATTCCGTATATTACACCTGTGAGATCGATACCCGGGATAAAAGATTTGCCAATAACCAATCATAACATAATGGTTGAAATTTACACAAAAGCAGCAAAATTAATGAAAGAATATGGAGTCAATCCTTTGAAAACCAAAGCGGGATGTGTAAGGTGTGGTGGCTGTTCTGCTATTAATGAAGCTTATAAAAATGTATAGCTTTTTTCAAACTGCGATTAAAAAGAGATAATTTTCATAGCCATTGTTTTTTATTGAAAGAGATTTTTTGAAAAAAGTTAATAAATTTGGATACTTATCAAAAAGTAGGAAGAATTATGTTAATAATTATATAATCGTATTTTAATTTTTAAATGAAAGGAAAGTATTATGACAGAAATTGATGAGAGTAAGACTTTGAAACCGACTAAAAGCGAAAGGCGAGAAAAGTTTACTAATTTGTCTGATATTGAAATTAAACCATCCTATACGCCCGAAGACATCAAAGAGTTCAATTACGATATGGACTTAGGAGAACCAGGAAAGTACCCGTTTACTCGTGGTGCTTATCCTAACATGTATCGGGGTCGCTTGTGGACAATGAGGCAATTTGCGGGATTTGGTAGTGCTGAACAAACAAACAAACGCTATAAATTCTTATTAGAACATGGGACGACCGGTTTGAGCGTGGCATTTAGTTTGCATACCATTTATGGATATGAAGCTGACGATGATAAAGCTTTGGGCGAGGTAGGGAAGGAAGGCGTGTCGATTGACACTTTAAAAGATATGGAAACTTTGTTTAGTGGAATCGATTTGTCTAAAATATCTACATCCATGACAATTAACGCTCCTGCGTCAATATTATTAGCAATGTACATAGTAACTGCTGAAAAACAAGGCCATTCTCCCGATAAATTAAGAGGAACAATTCAGAACGATATTCTTAAGGAATATATAGCCCAGAAATCTTGGATATTTCCACCAGAACCGTCTATGCGCTTGATCGTTGATACAATTGAATATTGCGCCAAAAATGTCCCCCAATGGTATACTATCTCGATATCAGGATATCACATACGAGAAGCTGGCTCTACCGCAGTCCAAGAGCTCGCTTTTACTTTAGCCGATGGTTTTGCTTATATCGAGGCAGCGATGAAAAGAGGTTTAGATGTTGATGATTTTGCTCCTAGACTTTCTTTTTTCTTTAATTCTCATAATAATTTCTTTGAAGAAGTGTGTAAATATCGCGCTGCTCGAAGGATATGGGCAAAACGATTGAAAAATAAATATGGTGCAAAAAAAACAGAATCAATGAGGTTGCGCTTTCACACCCAAACTGCGGGAGTATCGTTAAGCGCTCAAGAACCAGAAAACAATATTGCTAGAGTTACGATACAGGGCTTAGCAGCTGTTTTAGGAGGAACTCAGTCTCTTCATACAAACTCCTTTGACGAGGCTTTGTGCTTACCAACTGAAAAAGCAGTAAAAATAGCTTTACGAACGCAACAGATAATTGCCCATGAATCGGGTGTTGCCGATACCGTTGACCCATTAGCGGGCTCGTACTATGTTGAATGGCTAACAAATAAAATGGAGGAGGAAGCTGAAGCTTACTTTGAAAAAATTGAGGAATTGGGTGGGGTGATTCCAGCAATTAAAGCTAATTTCTTTCAAAAAGAGATTGCTAACGCTTCATACAAATATCAACGAGAAATTGAAAGCAAAGATCGAATATTTGTTGGCGTGAACGATTACCAACTAAGAGAACCTTGTGCGACCCCTTTGTTAAAAATAGATGAAGGAGTTGCTAAAGAGCAAATAGAAAATTTACAACTTTTAAGAAATAGAAGGAACAATGAAAAAGTTCAGGAAATACTGAAAAAGTTGGAGGAAGCTGCGAGAGGTTCTGAGAATTTAATGCCATATATCGTCGATGCTGTAAGAGAATACGCTTCGATAGGCGAGATCATGGCATCTCTTAAAGAAGTATTTGGAACCTATGTAGAAGATTCAATATTTTAAATGAGGTAAATAATATGGCAGAACAAAGAAAAATTAAAGTTTTAGTTTGTAAACCAGGTCTTGACGGGCACGATAGGGGAGCTAAAGTTCTTGCCCGAGCTTTACGAGATGCAGGTATGGAGGTTATTTACACTGGACTCCATCAGACGCCATCCGACATTGTTTCGACAATTATTCAAGAAGATCCAGATGCAGTTATGCTAAGCATGCTATCTGGAGCACATAATGCATTATGTCCAATTATAATGGAAAAATTAAAAGAAAATGGAATTGATGATGTTCTTGTGGGTGTTGGGGGAATTATCCCAGATGAGGACAAAATTTTTCTCGAAAAACACGGGCTAAAAGGTTTTTATGGACCAGGTACAGAGTTAAAAACTATTGTTGAATTCGTTAAAAACAATTTGAAAAGATAGTGTACAATGCCTTATTCTGATTTAATAGAAAAATTGCTAGAAGGAAATACCAGAGCAGCAGCACGTCTTATCACTTTAGTAGAAAATGATATTGAAGCCGCAGAAAAGATTGTTAATGTGATATACAAGAATACGGGGAACGCGTATATTTTAGGCGTTACTGGGGCGCCAGGAAGCGGAAAATCTACTTTTATCTCAAATTTAACGAAGTTTTTTATTAAGCAAGGCAAAAAAATTGGAATAATTTGCGTAGATCCGTCATCTCCTTTAACAGGAGGCGCTTTGTTAGGAGATAGAATCCGAATGAAAGAAAACTTTTCTCTAGATAATGTTTTTATTAGAAGCATGGCAAATAGAGGGCAACTAGGTGGATTAGCTAGAGCAACTGAAGATTCGATAAAGATCTTAGACGCTTACGGATGTGATGTAGTTATTGTTGAAACCGTTGGAGTTGGGCAATCAGAAGTAGACATATTTAAATCAGCTCATACTGTTGTTGTACTCTTAGTTCCTGGTATGGGGGACGATATCCAAGCTATTAAAGCTGGAATCATGGAAATCACAGATATTTTTGTTGTAAACAAGATGGATCTTTCTGGGGCTGACAAAAAAGTTGCTGAAATTACTCAGATGTTAGAATTAGACATGAGTTATAAGTATCAATCTAATAACATTGATGAAAATTACGCAAAAATAGTGAATTGGACCCCCAAAATTGTAAAAGTTAATTCGAAAACAAGCGAAAATTTTGAAAAAGTAATTGAGCTGATTGAAGAGCACAAAAAATTCTTAGAAGAATCAGGAATTGTAGAAAATTATAAAGTAAATCGAATAAAAAGCGAAACACTTCAAATTCTAAAGCACAAAATCACAAAAAAAGTAGAAGGATTAGTTAGTTCCAACTCTGCTATTGACAAATACATTAGATTAGTTATGGATAAAAGCCTTGATCCTTATTCTATGGCAAATTTAATTATTAAATTATTGGGAATAGAATAAAAAGCAATTTTTTAAAAGGATGGAAAAGTAATAGATTTAATTTTATTCGTCCCTTAAAAGATATATTGAATATTAAATGGATAGTCTTAAAAATGAAAAACATATCTCTTTCAAGTAATACTATTTTAATCTACCGTATATTTCTTGCTGGACTAAGTTGGTTTACTTTTATAGCTAGCGCAGTTAATTATGCCCTAAATTTTGGCCCAATTCTCGAGTGGTTTAATAGCTTTAAAGCTTTCACCATGCAAACAAACCTAATGGTTACCATATGGCTTACATTAGCAATTCTATGGTATAACAAACCAGAAACTCTTGAAAAAATTTCAGGACCTCTCAAAGGCGCTTTTACCCTCTATATTACAATAACCTTTATTTTCTTTGCAGTTCTATTGGCCCCTTTTTACCAGCCCACTGGATTTGCAGCATTTAGCAATCTCGTTTTGCACTATATTACCCCAATCGCATTTATAGTCGATTGGATATTAACAGAAACTAAATTGAGATATAAATGGAACTACATACCCTATTGGATTATATATCCATTATGTTATTTAGTGTTTGCTTTCATACATGGCACATTTACAGGTAATTATTTATATTTTTTTCTAGATATCAATGCACTCGGCATTTTAGGATATGTTTTATTCGTCTCAATTTTAATTACAGCAGGAATAGTTTTGGGATCCCTATATATTGCTATTAACAGAAAAAGAACAAAAAGCTTATAATTAAGTGAAAATAACGGTTTTTATTTAATTAGAAAGAGGATTTTTTTTTATATTTCTATTAAAAAACCTTATAAATTGTTCAATCTATTGCACAAGAGTGCATTCGAATTAAGGAAGCTAAATCACTTAGTCTTTTTTGGATCGAACCATTCAGAATAAATCTCTTCAACAACAAGAACTTTAATACGATTGCATTTTTCACATTCTTCGTCGTCCAACTTTTTAAAGGTATAGTCTCCCGCTTTAAACTCTCGAGAATACTTAGCTTTGCATTCTCCACACTTTAAGACCGTTGTTTTCTTCTGTATAAAGCGATCTTTTCGACCGAGTATTTCTCCGATGTCAGGAAGGTCTGGAAATTGAGGTTCATCACTCATATTACAGCACTAAACGAATTTGATATTTATAATTATAAATCATAAACAACTAATAACTTTTTAGGTTTACAATTTAAAGGTAAGAAGATTATTTTTGTTTTATAAACGTACCTTGAGAGTATTCTCTAAATGCTATTCTTAATTCTTCTTCAGTATTCATAACAATTGGACCTCTCCATGCCACAGGCTCTCCTATCGGTTTGCCGGATATCAATAGAAATCTGACTGGTATTTCTTTAGTTTTCACGACTATTTCATCTCCGTCGCGATAAATTACTAAATTTTCAGCATTCACTAGAGTATCTTTAATCGGATCAAAAATAGCCTCCCCCTCAATGATATACGCAAAAACATTATGAGTATTATCTATTGCGTGTTTAAATTCAGAATTGGGTTCTATAGAGACATCTAAATATTCTGGATCGGTTACTATATCTTGTACGGGTCCTTTGACACCATTTACTTCGCCACAAATTATTTTCACTCTCGCACTCTCATTTACGATAACTTCTGGAATCTGGTCTTTTTTAATATCTCGATAGCGTGGATCCATCATTTTATGAGATGCCGGAAGATTTGCCCACAACTGAAAGCCAGCTAAGACAGGATCGTTCTCATTTTTCTTCGGCATTTCTTGATGTATTATCCCGCCCCCAGCAGTCATCCACTGAACATCTCCTGCTCCAATTATACCATTATTTCCCATACTATCTCCATGTTCTATATTGCCATTGAGCATATAAGTAATCGTTTCTATTCCCCGATGTGGGTGCCATGGAAACCCTGCCATATAATCATTAGGATTATCTGAGTGGAAATCATCTAAAAGTAAGAATGGATCTAAGGAAGAATCAGCATAACCAAACGCTCGTTTCAACCTAACCCCAGCTCCTTCCATTGTTGATCTACTTTTTAGAGTTACTTTTACTTCTCGAATTTTTGACATTTCTTATCTCTTTTATTTAGTGTTTTTCTTGTTATTCTAAGTTTACATAACTAAACTCAAGTAATAAAAAGTTTTTATTATAAATCATAATGCAGTCTATTCATTAACATTGAAATTATAAATTATTACATATAATAAATAAGAAAAGGTTTGAGAAGATAAGTTCTCAAGAATTCAAAATTTTACTGGTTCTTTTCTTCAGGTTCAACTGTTTCTTTATCTGCTTTCTCTGTTTCTTGTTGTTTTTCTTTTTCGTTTTCATTGCTAATAGTTTCACTCTCTTTATTGTCTTGAGTGATTTCTTGTTCTATTTCTGCCTTTACTTCTGGTTCAGGTTCTGGTTCCGGTTCAGGCGGGGGAGGAACACGAGAAACAATAACTTTAGTATATCGTATCACTTCTTTATCCAACTTCCAACCGTCTTGAATGATATTAATAATAGTATTGTTGGGAAGATCGTCCCTTTCTATTGAACTTAAAGCTTCGTGGTAATTGTAATCAAAAATATCGTTTATCTTAACATCAATAGGTATCGCTTTATGATACTTCAAAATATTAATAAATTGATCAAAAAAACCTTTTAAGATTACTTGGTTTTCGTCGCTATTTTCAAGTGCTTTCTTAAAGGAATCATATAAAGGTAGAAATGTTTTCAGAGCCGAGGCTGTGTATTCTATCCTTAAATTCTGTCGATTTTTGTTCCAACGTTTTTGAGCGTTCTCAAACTCTGCTTGAAGTCTCATGTATTTATTTTTCCAATCGTCGCTTTCGGTTTGATACTTTAAAAGTTGCTCATCTTTCTTTTTATTTCCTTCTTCAAGGGTCTTAATCTCCTCTAATAAATTATCCTTAGAGTAATACTCAAGAATTTTTTGTTCTTTGCCTTCTAAAAGCTTAATGTCTTGTACATCTATTTTAGCTTGTAAATCGTCTTGTTCTTTAATTGCATCTTCTTTACTACCATCAGTAACAACTTCAGCCTTATCCTCTAGCAACGCTTCATTGCTTGGATTTTCTTTCTTTTCTTTTTTCCGAGTCATAAGCGAAAACCACTATAAATTATAAATTTTTAATACTATTGATTTTTACAAGAATACTTTAATTCTATATTTTAATATAAAATTTTATTATTTTTTTATTTTATGTTTATAAACGATCTCTATAGAACTTAAAACCGTAGAAGAGATCCTAGCAGAATTTAATAAATTAGGAGAATTAAATTATGGATACAAGTGGAATTGATTTTTTTATTGATAAATACAAAAATGAAATAGATGATTTAAAAACAAAAATATCCCGTGTAGAAGACTCCGAAAATGAGTTTAAACTTCTTCAAAAGATTGCTGAATCGTATTACATTTTATCAGAACAGTATAAACTCAGAAGAAATGTGACAAAACTTCTAAATGATTATAATGAAATGATGGAAGCTAAAAGACAATCGTTTATATCTATTGAGAAGAGTCTTTCTATTCTACTAAAAAATTCTATAGATGTGTTAAATAATGCTCATTGGTTTATAAGAAATATAGGATTTGAATATGACTATTTAATTACTCATAATGGTGATATACCAGGCGAAATTGAATTATATTATTCGTCATTTTCACCGTATCCTAATCGTGTACTAAATATCCTTGTTAATAATATATCAGAATATCAGAGAATTATTGGTTTTTTTATAAATGAAGCAGAACGAAGAGCAGATTATGATAATGTTTTTATCTACAGCGAAGTAATGGGGGATTTGTTTTTATTCAAGCAATTACTTATTGAAGATTTAATAGATGTAAATGTGATGCGATACCTAGATAATGCATATTTTTCGTATTATTACTATGATAAAGCATTACAAAATAGGTATAAAGTTGATGAAAGAGAAGTAGCAAAATTTGGATTAGTAGATACAGAAGGTCATAACTATCAAAATGTTATGTATTTAATTTTAGAACAACGAGGGTTTCCATTTTTTGTTCGTTCTATGTTAGAAGAAAAGATTAAAATTATGAATAAAATTTATCCGTTTACCATAAATAGAAAAGAATTCCCTCCATTTCGTTCCAACACTCACGATAAATTATACTCTCTTATAAAAGATATGAATATTCCTAATTATGACGAACACGATAAAATTTTTATCAAATTATGTGAATGGTTATGTAATATGCTAAATATGGCATATGATAATAAGAAGTATTTTAGACAACCAGCTCAAGATTGGAATGCTGAAGAACAAATGCACACTTGGATGGAAAGAGAATTAAAGATCTTTGAAGTGTATACCAATCATAAATATCATAGAGAAGCAGAGTCAGGGGGAGGTAAGTGCGAACATTGGATTGATACAATACCTCTGGAAGATAAATTGGTTTCTGATTATGAAAATGTTGAAAATATAAAGGATTTTATATCTTCTGTTTATGAGAAATATGTTGACCAAGTTATTCAGTATGCTGAGGGGAAAAAAAGTAAATATGGCTTTTTAATCGTTGCTGATGTAAGAGATGAGATAAAAAATCATTTAATTCGACGATCTCCGTGCCATAAGTGTATTGATATAAAATATGATAGTGAATATAAAATATGGATAGGTCTTTTTGTTTTTCAAGCCCTTAATGAACCACCATCTAAACTAAATCTTTTAAAAACTAAAAAATGAGGTAAAGATATTAGGAAATTGATGAAATTAGGACGAATCGGTAAGAAAGAAATTTGATGAAAATAAGCAATCTTATTCTACATTAGAGTTTATAAAAGATTTAATGGGGCATACCCTTCTATGTACGACAATTAGAATTCCCGCGCACTACTTAAATTTAAATAAGATTTTTTCTTTTTTTTATTAATATATGGTGTTTTGATTTTGAGGGTATTTGTATCAGATATTATCGCTAAAAAGGATAAACATGGTTTTGATTACTACTGGGTAGTTGGAAGGCTTCAGAGCGGTGTGGAAGTTATTATCGATGATTATTACAACGATCTTAGGGAATATATAGGTCGCCACATTGACATGTTATTATCTTTTATGAGGTCTCCCTATTGCGAGCAAAAGAGGGGAATTCGTAGCCAAATTTTTTTAGCAGAGAAATATTATTCAGTGGAGCTTATTGACGAGTTGTTAAGCAAGGAGGGGGTCGTTTCAACCAGCAATAAGAGAGTTATAAAATTGACCGGTAAATTTATTGATTCTTACACTATCCCTGAGAAATGGGCTCCCCTAACTCGGCGAAAATCATTTAAAGTTTTTTTCAAGGAGCCATCTGCTCTTAAAACTGAAGATGGGACATACCTTCTAACCCCCTTCCATTTGCGAAGGCGAGTTCCAATTGAGAAAATTCCTCAAGAAGTGACAATGGCGGGAGGTCTGGAATTAGAAGCTTGAACTCCAAACGAACAAAGTTCTTTAATGGATAATTACAGAAATAGTACGAAAAAAAAGCAACCTTAAACAATTTGATTGATTTATTTTTATAGATAATTTAATATTTTAGATAATAGCACATGGAATTCGTGAGTATTAAAGGCGTTGGAAAAAGATGTGTCAATCCTGAGAGATTGTCCCTTGATTTAAACGGGCTCGGAATAAAAAAAATTAAAGATATTAATGGACTTCAAGATCTTACTACGCTTCGTCGGCTTGAACTCCAGGGGAATAAGCTCATTTCAATTGAGGGTCTTGAAAATCTTAAGGATCTTGAGGAATTATTCCTTAGCGGGAATAAGATTGTTAAGATTGAAAATCTAAATAAACTACCCCATTTAAAAAGATTAATTCTAAATAGTAATAATTTTTCTACAATTCATGGACTTGAAGGAATAACCAATTTAAGATGGCTAGGACTGAGTTTGAATAATATAGTCGATATTCAGGGACTTGACACACTATATAGCTTGCAGAGGTTGGATATTAGTATTAATCGAATTACTGAAATAAAGGGGCTTGATAATTTGGTTAACCTTCGTTTATTGAGCCTTCCTAGTAATAAGATAACTCACTTTCATGGACTGCAGAATTTAACTAACCTTGAATATTTAAATCTCAGTCGAAATCCCATCCAATCACTTAAAGGAATTGAAGCTCTTATTAAGCTTGAGGAACTGTTTCTTGATGATACTAACTTAACTTCTGTTGTGAACGAACTCGACAGATTACCGAATTTGAAATTTCTTGCAATTAAAGGAAGGCTTGGACATATCCCATTTGAAGAGATGAGGTACTTGATTGAAGAAAAGGGAATAGATATTCTTCCTTATGGGATCCCACCCTATGAATTAAAAAGATAGATTTTTTTAGATAATTCAAAAAAACATTATGGCAAAATTTTAATCTTTTGTTGAATTAAGATTAAATTAACCCCATTTTAACTAACTTTACTGAGGGGCGTAGTGCAAAGAAGGATTTCTGAGATTTGGGGTTCATTTTATCAAGCTCAAGAAGAACTTTTTTCACCCGTTATGAAACGTCTTTTCTTTTTCATGTATGATGGAAATGATATTTACAATGCTTTCAAATTAAGTAGCGTAGCAAATAGTTATTTCTCAGCATGGATTTTAGGTAAGGTTACTCTTGATTTTTCTGAGGGATATAAAAAACTTTCAGATCAAAAAAAGTTAGCTCATTTAAAAACATTTGCGGAGAGATGTTTTTTCGGTGTACCCGTGAGTCAGTGGAATGAGTGGGCAATAAGAGGTATGTCTGAGACCGACTTTAAAGCATTAGGGTTTACAAAACATGTTCACCAGACCGTCAGAGAACTTCTGTTTGAAGGCAAGTATGCCGAGATACAAATTAAATTACGTAAAGTGCGCACATTAGAACGTCTTACGAAAGGTTGGTCCTTTGAAAGAATTTATATGGAAGATTTTCAAAGGGCATATAACTTTGATAGACAAAGCGGGTTCAGGCTTAGGGAATTTTTCTCAAAACTTTTTCCAGGTTTAAATTTCGAAGAAATTATATATCTTGCATATATGCAAGATAAATATAAAGTTTTTTAAATTGAATTAGTTAAATTTAAATTCTATTTTTTTTATTTTTTTATAGATGAATGCCGTAAAGTTTAGTGTTGGTAAATATATAACACTTAAGTTAGAGGACGAAGGCACTGTTATTTATGTTAACGGTCAAAAATTTTTACAGTGTAAACATCTGCTATTAAGATTGACGCATGAAAAAAATAACCTAAATAACATTGTCTCAATAGATGATGCAGAAAGGGTCCTTAGAGGCAGTAAGGAAGGAAATGGTGTGGTAAAATTTAGAATTACCCCAGAGCAAGAGTTTTGGGGACATAGCTCTAATTTACAAGCGTGGTATGAGCATCATTATGATACGGTATTACTTCATTCTAATTTAGCTTTTCCGTTACTTAGGAAATTATATGAAATAGGAGATCGTTATGCTCGGAAAGCGTTTAAGGAAGAGATTGCAAAAAGATTAGCAGAAAACTATGCCCCTATAAATGAAATGTTCATAGAAGAGAATTACTTGAGCTTTTTATCTAATGAGGAGTTAAAATCAAGTTATCCAAAAGAGATAAAAATTAACAAACTCATATTAGCTAGCAGAAGACTCGTTAAAATTCCTCCCTTAATAAACACACTTCCAATTAAAGGTTTAAAAATTCTTAACCTCTTAAATAATAATTTTACTATCCTACCCTCATTTATTTTAAAGCATAATACTCTTGAAGTTCTATTATTGAGAGAAAACCAGATAGAATGCCTTCCTGATTCTATAGATAATTTAACAAGATTAAAGAAGCTTGATTTAAGCAATAATCAGCTTAAAGCTCTACCCAATAATATTGGGAAATTAAAATCACTTAATATTTTGAATTTATATGACAATAATCTCTTAACTATCCCTGATTCTATAGGGAACCTTAATTCGCTTAAAAAATTAATATTAACAAGTAATAAATTGCAGAAACTGCCTGAATCTATAGGAGGGCTTATAAATCTAGAGCAATTATCTTTACGATCAAACGAATTATCAAGTTTACCATCCACTCTTGTTAATCTGAAAAACCTTAAATCTTTAGATTTGTCTGACAACAAATTTCACGATTCATCTACATTTGAATTTGTTAAGATGTTAGGTCTAAGAATTGCAAGGAATAATGCATATTCTATGATACAAAATGCTAGACAATTATTAAGTAAGAATAATTCAATTCCCTCTGATCAGAAGTCTAAGATCTCAAGAAACATTAGAAGATTGGAAGAAGTAATAGATTCTGACAATCTTAAGAAAATCGATTTTAGAACTCATGAATTATCATCATATTAAATTGAAATAGAAAACTTTAATTTTTTTAACTAACTAAATAAAATACAGTATTATGAATGCATTAAATAAAGTTTTGGTGCTGAAATTTAAATGAGTGAGGAAAGCAAACCGAAGAAAAAAGAAAAAATCATTGGAATCGATTTGGGAACATCAAACAGCGCATGCGCTATTTTAAGTGGAACGGGGCAACCAGAAATAGTCCCTGCTGCCGAAGGAAGGACGTTGGGTGGCAAAGCATTTCCCTCTTATGTTGCTTTTGATGATAACGGTAGGAAAATCGTAGGTGAACCCGCAAGACGCCAAGCTGTGTCTAATCCGGAGGGGACCGTTTACGCTATTAAAAGAAAAATGGGAACTTCATATAAAGCAAAAGTTAAAGTTGGAAGCGAATGGAAGGAGTTTTCTCCAGAGGAAATTAGTGCGATGATTTTAAAAAAGATAAAGAATGATGCGTCTGCTTATCTCGGGGAGGAAATAAAGAAGGCAGTTATTACCGTTCCAGCTTATTTTAACGACGCCCAGAGAACATCTACTAAGAATGCCGGTGAGATTGCTGGACTTGAAGTTGTACGTATGATAAACGAACCTACAGCAGCATGCTTAGCTTACGGCCTTGATAGAGATACAAAAGACAAACTCCTAAAAATTTGCGTTTTAGACTTAGGAGGAGGAACTTTTGATATAACTTTAATGGAATATGGCGAAGGCGTGGTTGAAGTTTTATCTACAGCAGGAGATACTCAGCTTGGTGGAACCGATATGGACAATGCTATTATAGATTGGGTCGTCGATAACTTTCAAAAGAAAGAAGGGATCAATCTTAAAGGAGACAACAAAGCCATGATAAGAATTAAAGATGCCGCAGAAAAAGCAAAAATCGAATTATCTACTACTTTAAGTACTCAAATTAACTTGCCTTACATTACTCAGAAAGAGGGAAATCCAGTTCATATAGAAATTGAACTTACACGGGCAAGATTGGAACAACTAATTGAACCTACTTTAAGAAGATTAGATCCTATAATTAAAAGAGCCGTAGCCGACGCTAAAATAGGAGTTAATACAATTGATAAAGTTATTTTAGTTGGTGGTCCAACGAGAATGCCCTCTGTTCAGAAAAGATTTAAGGACTTCTTTGGCAAAGAACCAGACCACTCAGTTGATCCTATGGAATGCGTTGCGATTGGAGCTTCGATTCAGGGAGGCATCATTGCGGGTGATGTTCAAGATCTTCTTTTATTGGATGTTACACCTCTTTCCTTAGGAATTGAGACTTTGGGAGGCGTGTTTACAAAGCTAATAGAGCGAAATTCAACGATTCCAACGGAAAAAAAGCAAGTATTTAGCACTGCTGCCGATAATCAACCTGGCGTCGAGGTCAATGTTTTGCAAGGAGAAAGAACAATGGCAAAAGATAATATAACATTAGGAATGTTTCACTTGACTGGAATTCCGCCTGCTAGACGTGGAATACCTCAAATTGAAGTGAAATTCTCGATTGATGCTGATGGCATTGTTCACGTTAATGCAAAAGATTTGGGAACTGGAAAGGAAACAGGTATTACGGTTACTGGTGCCAGGGGCTTAACAGCTGAGGAGATTGCGGAAAAGATTAGATCTGCTGATCAATTTGAAGAAGAAGATAAAAAGCTAAGGGAGTTAATCGAATCAAAAAATGCTGCAGACTCTATGATCTATCAGACAAAGAAACTGATAGAAGATAATAAAGATAAGATCGAAGAGAAAGAACAAGGCGAAATAGAAGCAGCAATGAAATCTTTAGAAGAAGATATAAAAACAGATGATCTTCCAAGAATTAAAATGGGGCTTGAAAACTTGCAAAAGTCGATACATGGTTTCTCTCAAAGGATATATAGCCAACAAGCTCAAGATCAAGTATATCAGCAAGCAGCAGAACAAGCACAACAAGCAGCTAGTGGAATGGGTGGCGTTCCTCCAGGCGGCATGGGTGGAGCCCCTCCAGATGGAATGAGTGGTGCCGGTGCCGGTGGAGCAGCTTATAGTAAAGACAAAGAAGATAAGAAAAAGAAGGGCAAAGTAGTCGATGTAGACTGGGATGAGGAGGATTAAGCTTTAGCTTAATATGCTCCTTTATTTTATTGATTTATATTTCTTTTTATTTTTGGTTATAAGTTTTTAAAATAATTTTAATTATAATATCAATTCAGCAAACCGATGATATAACTTTTAATGAATATTATTTTATGTTAAAATCCAATTTCAGCTTCCCAAAAATTGATTCGAAAATCTTTAAAAATTTGTGAATAAATGTACAATGTTAACCATGTTGCTCCAATTAATAGTAAAATGACGATAGCGAATCCCGTCAAGTCATTAAGTTTGATTGGCACGCTATATTTAGATTTTATTTTTGGAATCTGCTTTTTCATAAATGATTTATATTTTCTAACAAATTTTCCTTTTTCATTAAATGGGTTTAAACCAGTGTCTGCTTCAAATCCTTCTCGATTTTCTTTAGTATTTAAAGAAATAAATCTATTCTTTAATTCTTTTTGAGAAGAGTAAAACATTGTGCTTATAACTGTAAAAATTATTACTGGCACAGTTATAACCCAATAGTAAGCTAGAAACTTAATGATACTAAAGATAAATTGCATATTAATAATGACTATCATAATAGTAATAGATACAACCAAAAAACAAAAGCAGATTACTACATCAGTATTATCCAATCTATAACTCATACCTCTTTTCACAATAAACTGATAATTAAAATGATTATTTCTAATTAAATTTAAATTATGTACATTAATATATTTTACTTTTAAAATTAATATTAAAAAGTTTATATAATTATTTTTAGATATCCTAATACCTAAAAAAATAAATTTCATAATAAATTTTTATAAATATAGTTTAAGCTCATAAGATATTATGAAGTGACTAAAAGATCATGAGTACGAGCAAAAAAAGGGATTACTATGAAGTTTTAGGTGTGGGTAAAAATGCTACCGAGAATGATATAAAGTTAGCATATAGGCGATTGGCAAGAAAACTTCATCCTGATGTTAATAAGACGGATCCAAATGCAAAGGAGAAATTTATTGAACTCCAAGAAGCTTATGACGTATTAAGTGATTCTAATAAAAGACAAAATTATAATCGATTCGGATTTAGCGGTGTGGATGTTGATATGAGTAATTTTTTCAGAGGTGGAATCCCTGGTTTAGATGATTTACTCAGTTCGCTTTTTGGAGGGGGCATGTTTGGAGATAGCTTCGGGAGTATTTTTGGTTCTCGAGGTAGAGGCAGATCAGCACCACGTCGGGAAGTAGGGCAAGATATTGAGGACCATATCGAAATTACATTCGAGGACGCTATGTTTGGTACGAAAAAAGATGTTATTATTAAAAGATACATACCATGCGACGATTGTGAGGGAACGGGAGCTGAAGATCCATCAAGTGTAAAAATTTGCCCTCAATGTAATGGATCGGGGCGGACGAGAAAGATGACCCAATCTGGTTTTGGAACAATCATACGCGAATCTGAATGCTATGGATGTAATGGAACAGGCAAAGTAATTAAGAAAAAATGTCCAATATGCAATGGAATGAAAGTAGTCCTTGAAACTAAAAAAATACATGTAAGTATTCCACCTGGCGTAGAAAATGGCGTTCATTTAAAAGTTCAAGGGGCAGGACATATTCCTTCTTCTAGAGCAATTCCAGGCGATCTTTATTTAGGCATTAAAATTGAAGAAAACGAAAACTTTATACGCCGCAGAAACGATCTTTATACTCCAATTAATATAGATATTGTAACAGCAACTTTAGGAGGAGAAATTAAAGTCCCAACATTAGATTACAAAACTGAAAAATTAACTGAGAAAGAGTTAAAAATACCCCCAGGAACCCAACATGGTACAGAATTTAGAATTAAAAATAGGGGCGCTACTTATTTAAGGGGGAGAGGTAAGGGAGATCAATACATTATAATTAATATTGAAATTCCTAAGAAAATTACTGAGGAACAAAAAGAATTATTACTAAAATTCAAAAAATCGAGCTCAAAATAAAAGAGTTAATAATTTAAAATCTTAAATATGGTTTTTTATCCCGTTACTAAGATTATTTAACTTATATAATTATATAAATACTTTTAATTAAATCATAATTGAAAACTGAATTATGAGCGTCAAAATACTTATCACTGGTCCACCAAGATGTGGAAAATCGACATTAATTTCTAAATTGATTAATTTTTGCTCGCAAAAAGAACATAATATTTATGGTTTTATAACTCCAGAAGTAAAAAATGACGACCGGAGATTAGGGTTTGATGTTCAAGAGTTGGATACTAAAAAAAGATACAAATTGGCAAGGGTAGGAAGCTATACCACTCAATTCAAGCTAGGTAAATATCATGTATTCATTGAAGAATTTGAGAAAATAATATCACATCTTGATTCTCTCGATTTCAAACCTGTCGATATAATCTTTCTCGATGAAATTGGAAAAATGGAATTATATTCAGAGAAATTTCAAAATTTCATCAGGAGGATTTTTCAGACTAATATTAACATAATAGCAACAATAGGACAAAAGTTGCATCATCCATTAAAGAAATTTGTTTTAAGCAATCCAAACATCAAGCTTTTCACAGTAACTAGGGAAAATCAAGAATTTGTTTATCAAAATATTATCACTGCTTTAAAACAAGCAAACAAAATTTAATTTAGCTGGAATTTATAGCTTTTATTTATATTATATAAATTTCGATTGATGTTTAATCCTCTGGCCATTTCCGTTGATTGAATAAAAAAATTTTAATTGTACTTTTTATTTCAATAATAAATAATTTTATTACTTTTTCTAAAAAAATAGTTACAAAAAGAAGAAGCTAAATGTGGAAATGTGATGAGTGTGGAGCTATATTCGATTTAGAGGGAATCCCTGAAAAATGTCCCGAATGTGGTGCTGAAGATGGAACATTTAGCTTGGTTGATTAAAATTTAAAAAAGAACCCTTATTTGGTTTCTGTTCCACAAAACGGGCAAAGTTTGAGCCCCTTAGATATATTTTCTCCGCAAAATGTACAGAATTGGGCATTCACGCCCGCATCACTTTTTTTCTTATCTACGTTATTTAGGGATTCTATTAAATGAACTGAGGGTTCAGCAATTTTCTTATCTTTGTCTATCTTCTTAGATTTATCTTCGTTTACGTTCATTCTTAGCAATTTAAATACGATGAGAATAACAAGAATAAGAAAGATAACGACCACAACGAAAACCACTACGAAAAATGAACGTATAAACTCAAATATTGATGAAGACATAATTAATACAACTATTTCTTGTTTTTTCGTACCATGAGAATATACAAAATAATACATTAATAAAATTATGGCATGATGTCAAGATTGGACATGTGAAAACTCCCAATCAGAATTAGTTCCTTAAGTAATTAAAAGATACAGAAAAAAGTACAAATTTTTTTCGAATTACAATTTTTTGGACAAAAGAAGATAACTATTTATTAACATTTAAATATACTAAGTCACCATATATCTCTTGGAATCTAAATTAAAATATAATAAATGATGAAATATGTTATTACAAGGATTTGATTGGTTATTTTTAATTTTTCCTCTCGCAATTGGTCTAGCAATTTTTTTGGGATGCTGGCTGTTGGCGGGCATTAAGGTGGTTTTAGAATACGAAAGGCTCGTAATCTTTAGATTAGGTAAATTCAAGCGTACAATTGGCCCGGGTGTTGTATTTATCATCCCGCTTTTAGAAAAATCTCAAAAAGTTGACTTGAGAATCATCACGGCAGACATTCCTCGTCAAGAAGTAATGACAAGAGACAATATACCTGTCTTAGTAAATACAGTAGTGTATTATAAAGTTGAAAAGCCAGAAGATGCAATCATAAAAATTCAAAATTACGCTTATGCCGTGCGTCAGTACACGCAAGCCGCGTTGAGAGATGTTTTAGGTAACATGGAATTGGACAGCGTTTTAACCGATAGAGAAAGGGTTGCTACAGAAATTAGGAGTATCGTTGATAAAGAGACTAGCGATTGGGGTATCGATATTAAGAGCATTAATATTCAGGAGCTTGAACTTCCTGCTGAAATGAAGAGAGCTATGGCAAAACAAGCAGAAGCAGAGCGGGAAAAGCGTGCCGTAATAATTGCAAGTCAGGGCGAGCTAGGAGCGGCTGAAAATTTAGTAAAAGCAGCGACCATAATGGTAGCATACCCAGCAGCGCTTCAATTAAGGACTCTTCAAACAATTCGAGATATTTCACAAGACCCCTCTGAGAAGATAGTTATTTTTATGCCAGGTGGAATTAGCGATTTATTGAAGAAATTGTAATTAACAGCGGTGAACATCAATGAGTAGAACGTTCAATTCCAGCACGAGATACATCCAAATTGCATTTAATCACACCATTCACGATGTTGTGCGAATATTACCTCAAATTCCTCTCGACCCGAGAATCATAATAGAAGCTGGGACGCCATACGTCAAAAGAGAGGGACAGAATGGCATCAGACTAATAAGAAGGTATTGGCGAGGATTAATCGTCGCTGATCTAAAAGTTATTGACGGCGCTCAAGAAGAGGTTGCGATGGCATATAATGCAGGAGCTAATGCCGTTACTGCCGCGGGTACTGCTCCAAAAGAAACCTTAGATTACTTTAGTAAGACATGCGATCAATATAATGTTTTTTCAATGATCGACATGTTAGGACAAGATAATCCGTTAAAAAAACTTTTTGCGCTAAAAAACAAACCAAAAGGAGTAGTAATCCATAAGGGGCGAGACGAGGAAGCAAACCCAAGAACCATAATTAGGTACAAAGACATTAATAAAATTCGCTCTAAGTATGATGTTCTCATATCTGTTGCCGGTGGATTAAAAGAAGAAAGCGTGAGAAAAGCCTATTTTAATGGAGCGAGCATTGCAATCTTAAATATCGTAAAACCTACAGATGTCAATGAGGGTATAAGCGACATGTCGAACTTTCGAGTTATAATTCCCTCAATCTTGAAAGAGGTTGGACATTAAACAAATATTCTTTTTTTTATCAGTATCTAAGTATTTATTTTTTTTTATTATTATTTTCGATGGTCAACAAGCCGACATTATTTGTAATTTATCCGACCACCCCACGTGATTTTTTCTCTGATGAAAGAAATGATTCCATCAAGTAGTCTTGATTTTGAACTAATGTCCAAACTGGTCCCTTACCTTGATTTCTACTAGAAATTTGAATTAGCTTTTTATTCATTTTCCATGAATTATAAAGGAGCATTCTTACCAACATATCCAAGTATCGGACATTATCATAGTTTGACTTCCAACGACGATTAATTCGATTTAAGTCGGAGAAACTCGTTTCGATCAACCATCGTCGACGATAAAATAGTGCCGTGCGGGACGCCCAAGAGCTTGTCTTGCCTCGAGGCTTCTCGGTAGTCATTATTAAGAATAAACGCTTTCGAGCATCGTCCAACGATATTCTTCCCGCTTTATAATCTCGCTTGACTCCTTGAAGAGTGAATTGATTTTTTGCTTTTATTATCACATAAACATGGTGAGAAAATCGACATTTTGCAGCCGTCTTGCTAGAAAACGTGTATTTCCGCACTCGAGCATGCGTTCCCTTGAGATAATCGGTAAGGAATTGCTTGATCTTTTTATATTTCTTGGCAGGAACGATGACCTCACCCCCCATTCCTTTAATCCTATCTAATAATTCAGCTCTATAGAATTCTCTATCCATCAACACGAAGCCTAACTTAAATCCTAGCTTAAGTAATTTTTCAAGAAACTTTAAGATGATGGGTATTTTAGACTGACCCGTTGCCACTTGTTCCAATCCTGCATAAAGATGTGTTTCTCGGGACAATATCGAGAAGCCGAGGTAATGACGCATTTTTAGCGTTCCTTTCTGCCGGTTCGTTCCCTTGATCATGTTATCCTCTCTCTTTCCAAAATAAGGATGCTCAGTGAAATCAATGAGCACATTTACCTTCTTTGAGATGAACCCTTGTTTTAAGGCATCCAAGAGCTGCCCATCCAAGCACCCACGTAAGATCTTCTGCGCTTTCCTAAATCCAATCTTGCGGAGATACTTGTTGACTTCTGTTTGGTGAGGTATCGCGCGCTTTCTCCGTCCATCCGCAAATATTTTTGGTCTTCCTCCTCTATGGCTCATTAATTGGGCGTTGAGCAATTCACTCGTGTCATGAATGGACCTACCTAGTAATTCTGAGAAGAAGAACACCTTCAAAAACTCCTCCTCTTCATATCTCGAATTCTTGCCCTTTTTAAAACGCCAGGTGCGAGAGGTAACTTCATCACAAAACTTTTTAAAAAAAGACAGCATATTATGATTTGAAAGAAGTGATTTTATGCCCGAGTTCCTAACCGAATTAGGAAATATATTGCCTGGTAGCATATATTAATAATATCACTTCTTTCTTAAAAGTTTTAAGGTAGATTTCCGATGGAAATCAATTTAAAGTTTGAATATAAGCATTTGTAAAATTGAAATAAAATTTACGAAAGATAAGATTCAGTTCAAGGGGTTTCTAACATCTAAATCCTTTGATACTGTTTTTTTTTTATTTTAAAGGTAGATTGCTTTTTCTAAGAATGTTACACAATTAAACTTCAAAATTCTTATTTGGTGACATTAATTATTAAATTAAACTCCACAAAAAAAAAGCAAAATAGGATAAGTGTAAATCGAATGGCCGAGGAATTTGACTTTGAAAAGTATTGGCTAAATAAGTTTTCTAACTGTTTAGACGAGGTTGCTGGAGAAGAAGTAAGAAAAGATGTAATGACCGGAAGTGAAAAGCTTTCAGATGCATCGTCCAGAGAAGAAGTTATTAACTGGTCTAATCAAGCTATGGAAAGATTAAGTTCTTTAGTTAACGACGAAAAACAAATTGGTGTCATGACGGGATGCGCTTGTAATTATTCTAAATCTCAATTACAAGAGATAAGAGAAAAGTACGAACAAACAAAGGATATTAACGTAGCACATCGTATGCTACAGGAACAATTTGAATCTCTGCTCAAGGATACACTTAAATTAAATGAAGATCTTATCAAAAAAGTTATTAAAAAAGGATGGAGTACTGCTGGAGTTAAGGAAGGAAATGTAATTATAGCTACCAAGATTCCTAAAAGCGCTTATATTAAACAATATTTAGAAACAACTGATCCAGACGAAAAAAGGGCCATTTATTGCCATTGTCCTCGCGTTAGAGACGCTTTAAAATTGTCAATAGAGAATTTACCAGAAATTTATTGCTACTGTGGAGCAGGCTTTTTCAAAGGTATCTGGGAAGAAATCCTTCAAAAACCCGTAAAAGTTAAGGTTTTAGAATCTGTTATGAAAGGAGACGAAGTGTGCAAAATTGCAATATATCTTCCTCCGGATGCGTAAATTTAGAAAGAATAAAAGCGACACCTGAGATATATACCCACCTTTTTGTTCTATTTCTCGTCGCCAAGAAATAGGTGGGGCATCAAACTAAGCGGCCTACCTAAAACTCGTTCCAAATACTCATCGCTTTCATTTGGCCTTGCACCAAGGTTTTAGCTCGTTCCAACCGTTCCCGATTACAATTTCTCTGGCTTAAATCCAAGTCATTAATGTACGTAAAAGGGCAGTGCCGTTTCAGTTGCTAAAATACGATTTTCACCGTAGTAGTTATCTACTCCTTGCTTGGAAAGTGAGGTGAGGTTCCTCAGCAGTTCAATGACTACCGTCAGCCCCATATTTCATGTGATTTTCTTTTTTTCGCTTTTTACTTTCCAATTAATACATAGTTCCATAACTATTTATAATTTAAGGTTATCTTGCAACGGTGTTATTTACAAAATTAAAAATACTTTTGAATTTAAAGCTCAATCTATATATCACTGGGATTGTTTTTTATAGAGAATAAAAAAAAAGTTATTAATTATTTTATTTATTTGTTAGAATGTCTTGAACTAGGATAGAGCAAGTAAGTTTCCAAGCAACCCAGCTCCGCCATTGAACATTAGAAGTAAACCCATGAAAATCGAAGCTGTCAACGACATCACTACTAACAGCGTGTTTATACTTGGTCCTGCGGTGTCCTTTCATCGATAATTGGTTTTCAATACCAAAGACCTTAAATGGGTCACCGACCGTATCTCCCGTTATACTAGCTTTATGTACTTCAGTCCCTTTTCCTCCAAGGTTACCGTCCTCTATCCATTTCTTTGCGTTATCCCATGCCCCACTTATGCTTTTTGCTCGAAATAAGCTATAATCTGCATTGGACATAAACACTGCAAACACAAATCCGGATAAGATAGCTCCAGCTAAGAATGCTACTAAGGAAGCTACGCCAAAAAGAATTCCAACACCAATAGGAACAGTTATAGAAATAATGCTTGGTATAATTAACTCACGTAGTGAGCCTTTTGTTGCAATATCAATTGTTTTATGGAAATCAGCGGGTTCTTCACCAGTTAATATTTTTGGATTTTCTTCAAATTGCCTACGAATTTCATCGACCATCTTCGCTGCGTTTCTTTGGACAGCTAAGACTAACAACGCTGAAAATAGCGCTGGGATAACAACTCCTATAAAGGCACCTACTAGAACATTGACGCTTAATAAATCCACAACAGTAATACCAGCCTCTTCTGCAAAGGAAAACATTAAAGCCATGACGGTTAAGTTCGCAGCTCCAATTGCGAATCCCTTTGTAATTGCTTTGGCGGTGTTACCAGCAGAATCTAATTTATCAGCAGTTCTAATTACTTCATCACCTAATTCTCCTTGTTCTGCAATAGCTCTTGCATTGTCAACGATTGGGCCATACGCATCATTTGTTACTATTGTTCCTACAATTGCTAACATTCCAACAGCAGCCATTGCTACACCAAATACACCAGCTAACCAAAATGCAATTGTCATAGCAAGTATAACTCCTATTGCAGGAGGAACTACACTTAGAAGTCCATATGAGAAACCAGAAAGAATTACAACTGCATGACCTTCTTTAGCAGCATGAGCTATGTTTTGTACTGGTTTCCTATCATCCCGAGTAAAATAATCACTCGTAAAACCTAAAACTATACCAGATATAAGTCCAATCACTGATGTGCCCCATATTCGCCATAATAACCACATTTCATCGTCTCCTAATCCAATTGATAGGAAAATCGTTATTACAGCGGATAATGCAAAATAGATTAAAGTTGCTAAATAAGTTCCTGTGTTTAAAGCTTTTCCAGGTTCTTCAGAACCTTTATATTTTATTATGTATATTCCTATAAGCGAAGCAATTAGCCCTACGCCGCAAAAAACAACTGGAGCAACAATAAATACAGAGGTTCCTATAGTTGTTAATGTTACATTTGCGAAAGGTGCTTTAATAATACCTGCTACACCAAAGGCTGCTGCAAGCATCATTGCTGCAACAATGGATGCAACATAAGAATCGAATAGGTCACTGCCCATTCCAGCTATGTCACCAACATTATCACCTACATTATCAGCGATCGTTGCTGGATTTCTTGGATCATCTTCAGGTAGATTGTATTCAGCTTTTCCTACTAAATCAGCACCTACATCTGCTGTTTTCGTAAAAATTCCACCGCCACACTTCATAAATAAAGCTATACTACTGGCACCGAAGCTAAACCCTAACACAACAAGAGGAGACTGAAAAATCCAATAGATTATTGATACGCCTATTAAAGCAACTCCCACCACGGCTAAACCCATTACTGCTCCTCCAAAAAATGCTACATCGAAACCGGCTTTTGTGCCCTTGGTACAACCTTGTGCTGCTCTCGTATTTGCTTTAACACCAACATACATCCCTAACCAACCTGCGAGCATAGAACCCACACAACCAATTAAGTACGCTATCGCTTGTTCCCAATTTAATGTCCCAGGATTCGTCATATTAGGAAGTAAGAATAACATTACTAAAAAAAGTACTCCTACAAAGATTCCAAGAACTTTATATTGGACTTTTAAGTATGTTTTAGCCCCTTCTTCGATATATCCAGCGACTTCTTGCATTCTTTCGTTGCCAGGATCTTCTTTTAAAACTAAAGATCTAAAGTATACAGCAAGAACGATTGAAATTATCCCTGCGATTAGTGCAACAATTAAAATTATTGGCACTGCCATTTTTATTCACTTTTTATTTTTTTTTATTTAAATTTTTATATTAAGATATAATTAATATTTATTCTATTAGCCTAATTCCTATAAATTTTTTGAATTTTGTAAAATTATTGAACAAAAATGACGAAAGAATAGCAAAATTTCAAAAAGATTTAAAGAATACCTTTATTTAATGAGATTCTTTTTATTTTTTCTTTTCATATACTCTGGTATATGAGTCTGCTCACATTTTCTACGGGAAGCCCAATTCTTCCAAGTTGACTCGAAAATCTCCTCTACTTTATCGTCGTCAAGTTTGGATTTTTCTTTTTTCTTATTCTTATCATTTTTCATGGCTTTAACCAACCTATAATTTAATCCCTATACTAAAGGCGAAGTGTATTGAATTCGTCATTATTAAATCCCCAAGATTGTAATATATTCTCTGCATTTTTAATCATTTCCTCGATTAAGGTTTTCACAGGGATAATTTCATTATGGTGTCCTATTGCGGTTGAAGGTGCCATAAAATTTTTTACATTGAAAGTGTATATTTTTTTATGAAATTGCTCGTCAAATACATCTAGATTTAGCCATTTTTCCTTAATTCTCTCTGGCACTGGACATTCTTTAGTAACCATTAAAGCCGTACCTAAGCACACCGCATCAGCACCCAATGCCAGAACACCTAAAAATCCTCTTGAATCTCCGATTCCTCCTGCTGCAATTATAGGAACTTTAAGCAATTTTTTTGCCATCGTTATGTTTACCAAAGTACTGTTTGTTAGGGGATTTTTGAATCCAGTTCCTTCTAAACCTACTATAGTAACGCCATCTGCACCCTCTTTTTCTGCTGAAATAGCATGCTTTACCAACACGCATTTATGAAACCATAAGCCACCTGCTTCGTGAACTCTTGTGCCGATGAACGAAGCTTTATATCCAGAAGTTGTAAAGATGGTACAGTTTTCATTGATTGCTATTTCCACATAATCTAAATATCTTTTTCTGGTTCTATTATCTTCACCATTTTCTTTTAAGCTACGATGCGGCAAAGAAAGGTTTATTCCAAAAGGTTTGTCAGTTAATTTTCTCATTTTTTGTAAATCTTTCTTAAAATCTTCTGGATTTGGAAAGTTTAACGCAGCTATTATTCCTAACCCACCTGAGTTTGAAAAAGATGATGCAAATTCGGCTTTACCCCAGCCCCCAAAAGCTCCCATTACGAGGGGGTACCTAATTCCAAAGATTTGAGTTATTTTAGTCTTCCACTTCATTTTCTAATAAGATAAAAATTTAACCTCTTATCATTGATTTTTAGAATCCTGAATTTCTTTTAGGGAACCTAGTTCGAGTCATGGAATATTCGTGGAACATTTTGTCCAATAGTTTTAGTCTTAGCTCTTGATCTTTTTCCCATAAATTATTTAATTCTGCCTTGTCGTTCTTTCGATCGAAAAGGTCTCCGTACCCCGGCAACTCAGCATATTTAGTTAATTTAAAATCTTTTGTTATTATATGAATTAGTCTCGTATATAAGGGTCCGCGCGGACCTACTTCTTCGTCTTCCGTGATTAGAATGGAATCTCGTAATTCTATTGTAGGATCCTTCAAAACGGGCGTCATATCATAGCCTTGCATTCCCGGTGGTCTATATCTTTCCTTGATATTTAGTAACTCAAGAATAGTTTTAGGTATATCTACTGAACTGATTAACGCATCAGAAACTGCTGATTTAGTAACGCCAGGAACCCGCCAAATTAAAGGGACTTGCAAAGTTCCGTTAAAGGGAGAAATTCCTTTTAATATTAAACTGTGGTCTCCCATGTAATCTCCGTGATCTGATGTGAAAATCACCATCGTATTATCTGCTAATCCGAATTTTTCCAATGAAGCTAAAATTTGACCTACAGCGTGATCAATTAAAGAAACAGAACCGTAGCTGAGAGCAATAAACTTCCTTATATTTTCTTCTGTTTCTTCGTGTAATAATGATCCTCTTGCGGGGGGATGTTCTAAATGCTTTTTTAAATAAGGGTGTTTATATAAGTTCTTTATATTATGGAAATTCTCAGGAAGTACCATGGCTTCTGGTTTATACATCTCTCTATACTTTCCAGGTGGTGAGACTGGTTGATGGGGATCTGGAAATGAACAATGCAAAAAGAAAGGTTTTTCTCCGTAAATACCATTAGAATACTTTTCTAAAAACGCTATGGTATTATTTTGAATGTATGTAGTATTATAAAGTTCTAAAGGAACCCAATTATCATAAAAAATCTCTTGTGTTGGTATTTTATTTGAATACTCCTCTACAATTTTTTTCGCAATTTTAGGATCTCTTTCTTCTATCCACTCAAGATAGTGTCCCAAACATGCGTTACCATGTCCTACAACTAAATCGACTTCCTCAAACCCATAATAGGGGAGTGGAAAATTCTCATGTGCTAGATGATTACCTTTAGGGTTTCTCGTTTTCCAGTCTTGAAAATCCTCTGCCGATTGTATTTTTGGGTCGTATCTTGGCGTCCAAGTGTTGTAATGAGTTTTACCTATAGTAATAGTATGGTACCCTCTTTTTACAAGCGTTTGAGTTATTGTGGCAGATCTTTTGGTAAATTTATACCGTTACTTCGCACGCCATGAACGTTAGGATAGTATCCAGTTAGCATCGTGGCTCTATTAGGCATACACATGGGACTTACACAGAAAGCGTTAGAAAACCTTATATTTTCTTTAGCAAACCTATCTAAATTGGGGGTTTTAACTATTTCATTGCCATAACAACCCAACATATCAGCACGCTGCTGATCTGTGATAATAAAAAGTACATTCATTTTTTTGCTCATAATAATATAAATCTCCTAAATAGTAATAAAAAGTAAATATTAACTTAGTTTAGAAAAACCAAAATCAGTAATAAAATTTTCAAATTTTTATTTAATTAGTAATAAATTAACAAAATGAAAGATAATTACAAGTGAAAGTCACTAACCTTAGGTCGAGTTTCAATTTCGGGATAAATCTTTCCTACTATGGGCGGAGTACTATTATAAATTTCTTCAATCTCTATAACGCCAAACTTAATCCCTCTAAATTTCTTAAAACCCGTAAACGTTCCTTTTACGACTTGATTATAAAAATCAAAATTCATTCCAAAAACAGCCACTTTTGAGTTAATGGGTATCTGGTATAAATCTTCTTTTAAAACAGAAGGAGGAAACACTAATCTGTTGTGATCGGCCGCTTGAAGTTGGATACAAGGAATCATAGTTGGATAACCATCAGTGGGGTCTATATACGCAATTACTCTAACGGCGATTAAGTCCGCGAATAATTTGTGTCCAAGAACATTTAAACGCTTTTCTTCGAGTTTTGTTTTCGCTCCGCCTTTCCCAATCATATCTTTAATTATTCCTTTTACGACACCAAACAAGGGTAAATTTCTAACAGGCGTCACAGCTACTATGTTATTGTAGTACGCTGTATGAACTCTTACATAAGTAAAGTAGCGCATCAATTGCGACTGGTTAAAATGCTCTAAATCTTCTCCTTCACTGGTAGTATGAGTAAAATCTGCTTTAGCTTGGAGAAATTTAAATGGCATTTCAGCAGTCATAAAAAAGATTCCTTGTTTTGGTCTCTTTTTAACGTATTTCTTTGACGTACCTTCAGTAAAAGCCCCCCACACTATTTGTTTTTTATTAATAGCCCGATTACTCGAAATTAGAGTTATGTGGGGCCAACCTCGATCGTCTATAGTAGATATTAACTTCAACATAATATCTGGTTGCGTAAATTCTATTCCTTCCTCTGATATTTCGGACGACCACCTAACTATATTATTTTTCTTACCCATTTTGTTTCAAATTTTAAAATGTTATCTTAAATTAAAATATTTCTTCCTTAATTTTAATTTAGCAGTAAACAAAGTAGAATTAATAGTGATGCAAAAAAGAGTAAAAATCACTATGTTGGATATAAATAGAGAGAAAAAAAGAGTGAGAGCGAAAAAAGCTTTAACGGCTTATAAACCCCAGCTACCTGATTTAATAATGGAATCAAATACATTTGAGCCCTCAAGATACTTAATTTTTCGATTTATTTTGCCCTATCTTGCATGAGACTTTGGATTTCTAATCTTTGAAAATAAAATATATCAGAACCAATAAAACATATTCCGATATAGTAATAGGAAAAATAAAATCTCAATTTAAAAATTTATAGATGATTTTATATTTTAATTAAAACATTATGTTATTATGGATAAAGATATTAAACAATCAATTGAGGAATTTTTAGAATTAATAAAATAGGAAAAAATTTATCCCAGAATTGAATTTATCGTATTGTATGGTTCTTCTTTGAGTGATTATTTTTATAAAGATAGTGATATTGATATTTGTATATATATCGAAGATGAAAAAAAGGAATTGGCTAAAATACGCTTAAATTTATTGAAAAAATTAGATGAGAAATTTGATATTCAAATATTTCAATTACTTCCTATTTATGTCCAAGTTGAAATACTTAAAGGTAAATTTCTTTATATGAGGGATGAATTTAAGGTATACAAAATTGCGAATGATATTATTGAAGAATTTGAAGCTTTTTATCCCTTTTACTTAGATTATATTAATGAGGGAAAGAAGAGTTAATACGAATTTAAGTTTATTAAGCTTCTTTTTTAGTTAAGCTTGACCACCGAACTTCCTTTACTCCGGTCTTCAATGCAATATTATTAAGTTTCTCTACTTCTTCTTTACTCATCAAAGCTATTAATTCAAATGTTTCTTTAAAAAGTTCCACATGATTTCATTAGTTTTTTCTGGTGCTTCAATAATGAACGCATGTCCAATGCCCTCAAGCACTTCGAAAGTTGAGTTTGGAATTTTTTGATGCATAAATTCTGATTCTCTCAGATTATCTTTATCTCTGGATCCTACTATTATCAAAGTTGGCTGTGTAATTTTATGTAATATCTCTCGTGTATCATAACCCTTCATTGCTGTCCATTGGTTGACATAATCTTGATACCGGGGAGGGTCCTTTACGTGAGCAAGTAAACCCATATCATTTTTATATAATTCAAATAATTCTTTGTCTGTCTTCAATTTTTTTCTAAAAGAGGGTGAGAACATATTACGAATCGCTATTTGGATTATCTCTTCTGGAGTAGCGTTCTTAAAAAATTGATCAAGTAATTTAAGTTGTTGATCGAATTCAACAGGAGGCATATAAGTAGCAGTTCCAAATAGCATTAAGCTTTTAACTAAATGGGGATATTTTAAGGCGAAAGATTGAGCAATAGCACCTCCATTACTAAAACCACATATATGGATCGGTTCTTGAATGTTTAGATACTTCAGTAAATCCTTAGTATCCTCCACGAAAGTGTCCACCGTATAAGGGTCATCTGGTCTTGAACTTTTTCCTACTCCTCGATTATCTAATGCAATAACGGTCATTTTTTGTCTAAAAAATGGTATCTGGAAGTTCCAACTTTCTAATTTACAACAGTATCCGTTGAATAATATGAGAGGTTCTCCTTCTCCTTCCTTTATGTAATTAATTTTGATGTTTCCTTTCTCAAATATTGGAATTTAAAACCACCTTCACAATCTTTAATAAAATAATTAAGGAAAAATATTTAACATTTTGGTCTGAAAACTTCTTTTTTTGTTAATCCAGACCACTGAGCGTTTTTAACGCCAATTTTCTTAGCAAGTTCAACAAAATCATCCATTTCGTCTTTTGTCATAAGCTGAAAGTCCTTTAGGGGCCAATCCATATCTAATCTTTCGTACTTTGCAGTACACAAGTTATTGAAACTTAATAAATCCCATCTTTCGGGAATGTTATGTAATTTATTTGCAATAAATTCTCCAATACCCTTAATATTTTCTTCTGTGGCGGTATAATTTGGGATAATTGGCGTTCGAACCCAAAGCTTTTTACCGTTATTTTTTACATAATTCGAAATCCAAATAGCATTTTCTAAAACGAGGTCGTTTGGAACTCCAGTAAATTCTTCATGCTTGTCAGAATTAATCTCTTTTATATCTAGAAGGACTAAGTCAACATGAGGAAGTAATTTTTCGTAAATTTTCTTGGAAGCGTATCCACACGTATCTAAAGCCGTTGATATCCCGTTTTCTTTGCATTTTTTCAAAAAATCTAAGATAAAATCTGATTGGAGCGTTGGTTCGCCGCCTGAAACCGTTATTCCGCCATGAGATTGTGTGTAGTAGACTTTATCTTTTTGTATTTCGTAATATAAATCCTCTAAAAGCCATAACTCTCCAAACATATGTAAAGCAGTGCTGGGGCATTCTTTTGAGCAATCTCCACAACTATTGCACTTTTCTCTATCAATATGCATCCCATCCTCATCGAGAAATAATGCCCCTTGCTGACATGTTTCAATACAGATTTTACATCCGATGCATTTATGTTTAAACCATTCCAATTGCGGCTTTTTTAGAATTGATTCGGGATTATGACACCAGATACATTTTAATGGACATTGTTTAAAGAAAACCGTTGTTCTAATACCGGGGCCATCTTCGGTACTCATTTTTTGTATCTGGAAAATTAGGGCTTCAGATTCTGCCATGATTATTAGGTTTTACAGCTAACTTTTAAATTATAGAAGCCTTGAAGCTACTTTAATTTTATTAAATGTAAAAAATATAAGAGATTTTAGGAATCATATGAATTAATTAAAACAGAGAAAAATTAAAAAAACAAAAGGATTTTATTTTAAATAGCCATAAGCGCTTTTAATCCGTTTTTCTGCGTCCTCTACAATTTCATCGACTATTTTCTTAACGGTTTTTAAACTGTTTATGACACCTATGCTCTGACCTAAAAGAACAGCCCCGGTATTAATATCTCCTAAATATGCCGCTTCATATTTCCTTCCTTCTTCTATTATGTCTTCCATCGACATTTCTGCTTCTTCGGCCATTTTTGTTTCCTTATCAGATACAAGACCGTGGTGTAATGAATATTCATTTCTCCAAAGCCGTATAGGTCCCAAAGCGCCAGTTGCTAGGATTGTATCCTGAGCTTTAGCGGAAGGAACAACACTTTTGTAGGTTCCATCGAATTCGCTCTCGTTAGAAGCAATAAACCTGGAACCCATTGCTACGGCTCCAGCTCCCATAGCCAAAGCGGAGGCTAACCCATCCCCAGTGGCAAATCCACCACAGGCCACTACAGGTACCTCTGGATGTTTTTGGAGAACCTGTTGTAATAATACTAAAGTGCTGACTTTTTCATAAGATTGATGACCTCCACCTTCCCCACCAGAAACTACTAGACCGTCGACATTTGAAGCAACACATTTATCTGCAAGCCATAACGCGGGAGCTACGTGAAAATGTTTGATCTGAGATCCGCTTTCTTTTAGTCTTTGGAAGGGTTTAGATTGCGGTAGAGTTTTTGAAGAACCAGCGCTGGTAATTGCGTACACACATTGTTCTCTTAATTTTGGGTTTTTCATAATGAATCTAGGAATATCTTTAGCGAGCCCTGAAGCAGCCATTTCTCTTCGCGAAGTCCTAATGTTAAAACCAAAAGGCTTATCTGTGTGTTCGACAACATATTCCATATTTTTTTTCATTATGCCGACTGGCTCTCTTCCAGCCTCATAATCTGAGATTAAAGCAGTATGGCTTAACACGCCCAGACCACCCGCCTCAGATAAGGCAATCGTCAATTCAGTTGTATAGAAGGGCCCCATCGGGGCAGCTATTATTGGATGCTTAATACCAAGCATCTTGGTTATGTTTGTTTCCAATACCATATACATCACTTAGTATAAAATTTGAAATATTTTAATTTATTATTAATCTAAGTTATATATTAATATTCATGAAATTTCTGGTTAACAATGATAAAACTATGAATGAAAATAGAATCGACAACTTTGGTAATGAGATAAAAGTCATAAAAACTGGTTGCTGTCATGATTGTGGAGGACGATGTGTCTTAAGAGCTCATGTAAAAGACGGAAAGATCATACGTTTTGAAACAGATAATGACGAAGAACCACAAATACGAGCATGCATGAGAGGAAGGGCATATAGACAGCGCGTTTATTCTCCTGATCGCCTTAAATATCCTCTTCAGCGAATTGGAAATAGAGGAGAAGGAAAATTTGAACGAATTAGTTGGGATAAAGCACTAAATATTGTTGCGGCTAAACTCAAAGAGACTAAACAAAAACACGGCAATTCTGCCATCCTTCTAGTTCCTGGAAGTGGAAATCAAGGTATGTTGCATGGATATTTGCCAGTAGGATTGATGTTGAATCTGTTTGGAGGATACACGCGGCTATGGGGCGCACCATCCTACGAAGGTGCTCTCTTTGGCTCTATGGCTACTTACGGAACGATAACAACTGGTAATGCTCGCGAGGATCTTTTAAACACGCATTTGCTGATCATGTGGGGCTGGAATCCAGCAAATACCATATGGGACCCTGGAACAAGTTTAATGTTAGCAAGAGTTAAAGAAAAAGGCATCAAAATTATTGTTATCGACCCAATATTTACCGATTCAGCAGCCATTTTTGCTGATCAATGGATACCTATTAGGCCAGGCACAGATACTGCAATGCTCCTTGCGATGGGTTATACAATAATCAATGAAAATCTCCAAAATCACTCTTTTATTAACAAATTTACTATTGGCTTTGATGAGTATAAAAAATACATTCTGGGGGAGGAAGATGGAATTGCAAAAACTCCAGAATGGGCAGAAATAATTACTAAAGTTCCAGCAGACATTATTAAGAGTTTGGCGAGAGAATATGCTAAGGCTAAACCCGCAACTCTTATAGCCGGATGGGGACCAGCTCGCACAGCTTTTGGAGAAATATATTCCAGAGCAGCAAATATATTATGTATAATAACAGGCAATATAGGAATTAATGGAGGATACGCCTCTGGTTTTATGAGAGCTTATTCTAGTCGGGAATCAGTTATGTCCAAGAACAAGAAAAAAATAGGACCTATTAAACCAGATCAAGAGAAACCAAAGAAACTACGACCTCAAGATAATCCAGTAGACTTTGGAGCTCCTCCAAGGAAGGATAGTCTCTATAAATTAAGAGGTGGTACAAATCCAGCAAGTACGCGAATTCATTATAACTATTATTACGATGCCATACTCAAAGGTAAGGAGGGGGGCTACCCCGCTGATTTAAAGTTTGCATATGTAGTAGCTTCAAATTGGTTAAATCAATATGGAAACATCAATAAGGGAGTCGAAGCTTTAAAAACCCTTGATTTTATAGTTGTTCAAGATCAATTTTTAACACCAACAGCTAAATTTGCTGATGTAGTTTTACCTGTAAATACATTTATGGAACGAAATGATATTGCTGTTCCTTGGTTAGGATCGCCATATTATATTTATCTAAATAAAGCAATCGAATCCCTTTATGAAAGTAAATCTGATCTAGAAATAGCTCGAGAATTATCAAAGAAGTTAGGACTCGATCCTGGATTACTCAACTTCGAGGAGGATCAGTTTTTACGAGTACTTTCATCCCCTCGGAAAGATATTAAAAGTTATGCAAAGATGAAAAAAGATGGATATTATAAGGTAAAGGTTAAGGAGCCTTTTATTGCGTTTAAGAAACAAATTGAAGATTCTGAAAATAATCCGTTTCCTACATTGTCAGGTAAAATTGAAATTTTCTGTGAACATATTGCAGAAAAAAATAACCCCCTCATGCCGCCTATTCCAAAATATATGAGTCATGAAGAACATTATGATTCACCAAAAGCTAAGAAATATCCTCTGCAACTTATTACACCTCATAATAAACGACGTACCCATTCAAGTCTACAGAACATACCTTGGCTAAAGGAAATAGAACCTCATTGTGTTTGGATCAACCCGATTGATGCCATGAAAAGAAATATCGAAGAGGAAGATATGGTTGATGTATATAATGATCGGGGGAGAGTTAGAATTATTACTAAGGTAACTGAGCGTATAATGCCTGGTGTTGTCTGTATTCATCAAGGCGAATGGTATAATCCTAATGAAGATGGAGTTGATATTGGGGGTTCTGCCAATACATTAACTCAAGATGGTCATTCACCTGGAGGAGCTTTTCCACTAAATAGTTCTCTAGTAGAAATCGAATTATTTTCTAAAAACCAAATGGAGGAATAATTATGACTCAATATGGATTTTATTTTGATCAAACAAGATGTATAGGATGTCACACCTGCGCGGTTGCTTGCAAAGATTGGTATGATATTAACGCAGGACCGGTAAATTGGATACGAGTAAAGGAAATTCTTAAAGGGAAATATCCAGAATTAAAGATGGCATATATTTCGATTGCTTGTAATCATTGTGCTGATCCTCCTTGTGTAAAAGCATGCCCAACAAATGCAATTAGTAAAAGAGAAAAGGATGGAATAGTAATCGTTAATTCAGAGAAATGTTTGGGATATAAAGAATGTGGTGCGAAATGCTTAAAAGTCTGTCCATGGAATGCCCCTCAATTTTTAAACCAAGAAAATGCTAAGATGGAGAAATGTAATCTTTGCTTTGAGAGGGTGGAAAAGGGAAAACAAGCTATTTGTGTAGAAGCTTGCCCCATGTTTGCTCTTGATGTGGGTCCAATTGAGGAACTAAAACAAAAATATATTTATAACAAGGAAGCTGAGGGTTTTAATTCTAATGACAAATATAAACCCTCAATAATATTTAACCCAAAAAAATTTTCCTAAGGTCATACATGCGTAATTTAATTAACTAAATTACAATTCTTCAAATATCTAGTGTAATTCTTTATTATAAGATAATATTAAAAATTGAATGGTGAATTGAAATTGAAAGAGGTTTGGTTAATTGATTATGCTCGTACTGCATTTTCTCGATCAAGACCAACTCAACCTGAGAGGGATGTTTTTGGTGAGATTAGAGGAGATGAACTCCTTGCTGAATTACTAATAAAATTTTTTGATGGTAAATTAGCAGATAAAGGAATTGAAAAAAAAGATATGGATGAAGTATCAATAGGTGTTGCTGCTGGGGTATTGGAAAATTGGACTTATGGAGGCCGTGGCCCTCTTTTTTTAGCAGGATTTCCCTACGATGTTCCATCGTTCTTCATCGATAGACAATGTGCTTCTGCAGGTTCGGGAATGCATGTGGGAATTATGGAAATTATGACAGGTCATAGTAAAAGCGTATTAGCTACTGGTTTTGAACACATGACGCGCGTTCGAGGTAAAGGTACAGATCCAAATTTATCAACAGCGAATAAGAAAAGTAAGTTTTATAGACCCGATTTAGACTTGGGAACTTTGTTTAACATGCTCCAAACAGCTCAAAAACTATACGAAGAAGAAGTTCCTACATTTACTAAAGAACACTTAGATAAGTTTGGCGTGAGAAGCCACAATTTAGCTGTCAAGAATCACGAAGAAGGATGGTTTAAAGGTGAAATCATACCAATAGAAGGGCATGCTCCTGGCAATGTTGAAGAGAAAATGATTATAGATAGAGATATGAACGCAAGAAAGTCTACATTAGAAGCAGTATCTCAATTACGTCGTATATCCCAACCTTTTTTCTTAGAAAAAAATGGGGGAAAACAAGGATATATAAAAAGAGAAGGCACAGAGGAAGGTGTAATAACTGCTGGAAATTCATCGCCCTTAAATGCGGGAGCTACAGCAGCCGTTCTTATGGAAGCTGAAGAGGCTAAGAAAAGGGGAATCGAACCAATGGCAAAAATTGTATCAATTGGATGGGCGGGCGTTGACCCTACAGTAATGGGGCGAGGGCCAGTTCCAGCAACTCAAAAAGCGTTAAAATATGCGGGAATGTCTGCTGATGATATTGAATACTGGGAAATTAACGAAGCTTTTTGTATCGTTGCGTTAAATTGTATGGATAAATTTGATATACCCGAAGAAAAAGTTAACATCATGGGAGGGTCTACTGCTATTGGTCATCCACTAGGATCAACAATGGTACGATTAACAGGAACATTAGCGAGAATTTTAAAAGATAAAAAAGCTCAGTATGGTATTGCTAATGCTTGTGTCGGAGGCGGCCAAGGCGTTGCAACAATAATTGAGAATTTAGATGCTTAGAATAAAGGGATGAAAGATACATGGCTAATCCAAATATTTTATTCTACGGTGCAGGTGCTATTGGTAGTACTCTTAGCGGATGGCTAAGTGAACATTATGAAAACGTTTATGTTTTAGCCAGAGGAGAAAATGCTGAAGTCATAAAATCAAAGGGATTGACTTTATATGAAATAGATAAAACAAAGTCAAAAACTATTCCATTAAAGATAATAACCAACGTAAATAACCTTAAGCAATTTGATATAATAGTTATCACTGTAAAAAATTATGATCTTGAGGAAGTTGCTAAAGATATATATGAAAAGTTAGGTGATAAGCCTATAATTGTGGGTTTGCAAAATGGTATTGAAAACCAAAAGATATTACCCAAGTATTTTTCAAAGATTATTTATGGAGTAATTGTATGTTCAGCTTGGTATGATGAACCAGGAATTTTTGGAAATCGAGGAAAAGGACAAATTCTATTGGGGACAACGAATAACGAAAATCAAGAAATATTGGAGCAAGTAAGGGATATTCTGGCTCTTGGCTTTCCTACTAAAATAACGAGACGATATAATGATGCAGCCCACTCTAAACTAATCTTAAATATAATAAATTCAATTTTTACTATAATAAGTAAGGAGAATTTAACTATTGATGATAAATTTAAGATCTGGAAAATTTTTGTATCTTCCTTTTTAGAAGGAGTAGAAGTATTAAAAAAAGCAGGATATAGAGAACAAAAACTTAAAGGATTACCTTCATGGAGAACAATTGAATTCGCACAAAATTTAGAAAAAAAAATGGCTCTCGATTCTTTTGAGGAAAGTATGAAATTTTCTTGGCTCAACAGTATGGCACAAGATATGGTTCTCCTAAAAAGACAGAAATCAGAAATTGATACATTAAATGGGTATTTTATAGAATTAGCAGATAAGTTTGAGTTAGAGGTTCCATTTAATCGTACTCTCTATGATCTTTGTAAAAAACAGTTTAAGAAAGTTCCTTTTAAGCCACTACATGTTGATATAGTATGGAATAAACTCAATGAAAATTTAAAAGAGAAATTAAAGTTAGATTAGTCAAAAAAACAATATTAAATTTTATGAGATTCTCGAGCGATTATTTCGTCTTGTAATTCTTTTCCTATAGCATTGAAGTAAGCATTATAACCTGTAATTCGAACTAAGAGATTAGTATAGTTTTCTGGATGTTTTTGAGCGTCTTTTAGCATTTCTACATCAAGCATGTTTATTTGCAAGCATGTACCACCATTTTCAACGTAACCTTTCAAATAAGATTTAAATTTTTCTTTATGTTCTGGGTCTTTAAGTATCGAAGGATTAAATGTAATCGTATGACTGCTTCCGTTAGGTAAATAATTAATATAGGCTCCATTTTCTGTTTTACCCCCCAGAACCACACCCACAGAATTTGTTACGGCGGTTGGTCCTTTAAGATCTGCCCCATTTGAAGGACAAATTGCGTTAGATAAAAATGTCGCCTTATTTCGGCCGTTTGGGGTAGCAACTGTAAAACCAGCGTCAGCACCCGCCCAATAATTCCAAGACAACATACCTGGTCTAAATTGATAATTCGTAGATGTTTTGTACTTCCAAGTTTCGTCAGACCATACTTTCATTATTTTTCTTGCCAGCTCGTCAGCATCGTCAACATCATTTCCGTATTTAGGTGCTCTATTTTTTAACATCGTTTGGATAACAGCAAATTCTTCCCCCTCGAAATTGTTAATGAGAGCATCTTTAATTTGAGTAATGGAGTATTTATTATCATCGTAAACAAATTTCTTAATTGCTAGTAAAGAATCGACTGTTGTTGCGAATCCAACTCCCTCAACGGTTATAAACCTTAATTCAGGACCGCCTCTTCTAATATCCAATCCTTTTTCAATACACCCTCGAACTAAAGTGGATAAATATGGCGTGGGCACGAATTCGGCTCTAATGTCTTCGGTTAAATTATATGTATCTACAGTATATTTAATAAGGAATTCAATTTGCTTTTTCCAAGCATTCCAAAAATCTTCCCAAGTCTGAAAACTTTCAGGATTTCCCGTTTTTGGTCCTATTTGTTGACCAGTTTTAGTAACGACATCATTGCCGGGCATATTCTTTCCGTTCCAAAGAGTCAATTCAATGCTTTTAGTTAAATTTGGGTTGCAATTTACAGTACCCGATCGATCGTTTCCTTGCATCGTATTTTCTAAGCACCCAACACAAGCGTAATCCCAAGCTTCTTCGGGCGAAATTCCTTCTGTTATCATTCCAGCGATGCTCCTTTCGTCGAAATTTATGAGGAATGGTGCTCCTTGCGATCGAGATACTATGTCTACTATAATATTCAATAACTTCTCGGGTGAATTTCGATGCAGCCGAACATTAGGTTTTGGTTCTAAAATAGGCGACCATTCGTCTACGACTTCCAAAATAGTATAAGTTAATTCGTTGGTTAAGTCTTCCCCATTAGGTCCGCACCCACTAAGCGTCATCAATTGTCCGAACGCTGAAGTTATACCTTGCTTTCCTACCATTATTTGTGCGTCATAGGCAGTATTGCAATGAAACCAAAAACTTCCTAAAATGTCTTTTGCAAACTCCTTTGAGATAGTTTTCTCATCAACAACATCTTTTTTATACAAATGCCAAAGATGCAGATCTGTCCGACCAAAAGATATACCTGGGCCAGGATATGATTCTTCCGCCATGATTAACATATGAGTTAACCAAATTGCTTGAACGCCCTGCCAAAAGGTTTCTGCCGGCTCCCAAGGGACTTTTTCGAGATTTTTAGCCATTTGTTCGAGTTCTTCTACTCTCTCTGACGATGACGCAGTTTCTTTAAGCCTTCTACATTCTTCGGCGTACTTCATCGCTAATTTTCTTGGGACTTCCGCAGCTTCCATCATTGCTCTTAATTCTTGGCCTTTAGGACCTTTTTTCTCGCGTTCGTTCAATTGGTCGTATTGTGTTTCTGCTTTTTCGTAAATGTACTTGAAGCCTTTTTTAATTATTGTTTCGTGATCTGGGATGAGATGACCAGCTGTAGCTCCTACATTTCCAAATCCAGACTTATGAAATTTATAAAATTTTTGTCTGACATTCAGATTATTTTTCCAGTATCTTTTAGTTTCTTTTTTTGTTAAACAGTTACTCAATTGAGTGTTAAATCTACCTCCTGCAATTAAATCGTTTTCAGAAATAATTTCTTGAGGAATATAATTAAGCATAACCTCCTCAAAAAAGCGTATTTTACGCTCGGGTAAGGATAACTCCCAGAAATTGTCGGGTAATTTAACAGGTAATGCCATGGATCTTAAAGCCCCCTCAAAAACTCCTTTTCCCTTATTACCAATGTAAAAGTGAACTTCAGGGGCAACATAATAATCTGTTTCTTTCCATATTATATCCCAATCTGTTCCAGTAGTAAACGGCATGTATTGATTGTTCCATTCACGTTTAACTCCCTTAAAGTAATATTCTCTTAACCATTTCGACCTTGAAGATAAATCATGAGGTTCAACTATATTATACTTTGGTACTTCTTTCTTAACTTCGGATTTATTATCTAAATCACTCATTTTAATGGCTCCTTAGAATTTTTTATAATTAAAAAATATAAAGTTTAACTTTTAGGTAATCCTTGTTTAAAGTTAATTCAAACTCAATTATAAATTTTCAAGTTATTTCATATAAGAGGGCATTTAAATTATTTCTTATACATTTCAATTTAGGTTATTTTTAATTTCCTTTAGTAATTTCAATAAATTTATTAATTTATTTTACACAAATATCATTAAGACTCCAAAAGAATGAAATATTTATTTTGAATTTAAGATTGAAATTTTCTGTTCTAATATAAAATAGAAAAAAGTTTTAATTAAATTACAAACAATTAGAATATAAGAAAGGTATAAGGTTTTGTCATATGGAATTAAAAGAGTACAAATGTGAGGTTTTAATAATAGGTTCAGGCCCAGCGGGATTAAGTGCGGGAGTTTATTGTGGTAGAGCAAACAGAAGTACTATTATATTAGACGGAAAAGAGCCTTCTGCTTTAGAGAAAACGAAAGAAATAAAAAATTGGTTGGGAGAGGCAGATATTGGAGGGTTAGAGCTTCTAAAAAAGTTTAGGAAACACGCTGAAAGCTTCGATAATGTCGAAATTATAAAAGGAGATGTCATCGCACTAATGTTAGGTATGGGTATGAATATGGTCTCAACTAGAAATGCAAATATTACTGCTGATGTTGTATTAATCGCCACTGGCACGGGAGTAAGGAAAGAAATAATTAAAGGAGAAAGTGGATTAATTGGTTTTGGCGTGTCTTATTGTGCGTTATGTGATGGTCCATTATTTAAAGAGAGACATGTCTATTTATATGGTTCGGACGAAGAAGTTTTGGAAGACGCGCTTGTTCTTGATCAAATGGGTTGTATAACACACATCATTACTAATGTAGGATTTAATGATTTACCTGAATTAGCTACTGAAGTTAAAGAAAAAGGAATCGAAATTATTGACAATATGGAAATCGTTGAAGCTATCTCGGATTCCGATGGTATAATCCAGAAAATTTTGTGCAAAACAACAAAACCAGAGCAAGAAGATCAAGAAATAAAAGAGTACGAATTAGCTTGTCTATTCATCTTATCGCACATACCTTCTAATTCGATATTTAAAAAAGCGGGAGTAGAATTGGATGAGAATGGTAATGTCGCTGCTGACGAGCATCAACAAACAAATATTCAAGGAGTATATGCCGCCGGAGATGTAACTGGAGGCCTATTTCAAGTAGTTTTTGCTGCGGCAGAAGGCGCGCGTGCAGGGATAAACGCTTGTAAATACCTACGAAAATCAAAGAAAGAATAATTAAAATCTATTTTTTAATCTTCATAAATTAATTCTTCATAATACGGAGATATTATACCATATTATGTAATATCACGATGCTATTTCTTTTATTATGGTTAATTATAAGGTTTCAGATTTTATCGAAGATTTTTTGATTTCGAAAGAAGTAGAAGAAGGGTGTGCGCCATCTACCATTAAAGCGTATCGATACGATCTTGAAAAGTTTATTAACCTTGTAGGAGATATTGACCTCGAATCGCCAGTTTTGAGACAAAGGATAAGACTCTTTTTAAAAAAACTGAAAGATTTAGATTATTCAAAAAAGGGTATAAGTAGAAAAATCGCGTCGTTAAGATCGTTTTTTAAGTTTTTAACTTTAAATGAATTTATCACTAAAAACCCTATGGCAACAATTAAATCCCCAAAAATCAAACTAGAAGAGAGCCTCCCTAAATTTCTGGATGTTTCTGACATTGAAGTTATTTTTAACAAGCTGAACGATTGGAGGCTATTTAATTCAAGAAAGAGTCTAAGGTATTACTTAACTGTGAGATTGTTATATTCCACTATGGCTCGTGTAAGCGAATTGTGTGACATTAAAATTAGGGATATCGATTTCAAGAATGGATATATAAGGTTAAAAGGGAAAGGGGGTAAAGAAAGGATTGTTCCCGTCGATCAAAAGACTTTAGAGCTTTTTAAGGAACATTTGAATAATAGGATATCTTATAGTTCTGAAGATTATTTATTGGTTAATACAAGAAATCAAAAATTAAATCCTCGCGTTATTCAGGCTGATATAAAATTGATAAAAGAAAAGTGTGGATTTCCAGATTCAAAGATTATTACGCCCCACATATTTAGACATACTGGAGCGACGCATCTTAGGCGTTCTGGGATGGATATTAGTGAATTACAGGACATTTTAGGCCATAGCTCTCCAAATACTACCCGAATCTATGCTAAGAACGATATTACTAAATTAAAGCAATCGTATTCAACGATGCATCCATTAAATAATAATGATTTGAAACTGTAAAAACCAAGTTTTTAATAATATACTTTTTTATCATAGAAGTGATTATCTAATAATCTTCTAATAAAAACTTAAAAGTATAAGAAAGTTTAAACTTAATTTGTTCTATATTTACTTATACATTATTAATAGTTAATCATAGACAAGGATAGTTAATCATGGACGAGGATGAATTTCGAAAACAATTCATGACGAAATCAGTGTTTAAGAAAGCAAGCTCGCTTGATATGAGTTATGTACCTGAAAAGTTATATTGTCGAGACGAGGTAATTAAAAGCTTAATATATAACTTTAGAAGAATTCTTGAAGAAAAAGTGCAGCCTACGATCAGTTGCTTGATTTTAGGAAAAGGTGGGGTTGGAAAAACGGTTACAGCAAGATATTTCGGTAGAAATTTTAAGACTATTGCCTTAGAAAAAGATGTTAATATTTTTGTTGAATATTTTAATTGTATAAATTTTCGCTCAAAAAGTAAAATTGTACGAGAACTTTTGGCTAAATATACTCACGGATCTGGGCGCGGTTTTAGCGACGACGAAGCACTCAAATTAATATTAACACAGTTAATAAGAGAAAAAGGTTATATGTTATTAGTTATCGACGAAATTCACCTATTAAAATCCGAAGAAATTTTAGCTTTTTTAGATATTTCCGAAACTTATGGACATCAAAACGCTAAACTCTCGATTTTATTAATATCTCGTAATAGAGACTGGATGAGGATTGAGACGGAAAGGATTTTAAGTCGATTAAACGAAAAGATTATTCTTAAACCCTACAATTATGACGAGGCAAAACAAATATTAGAATATAGAAGCGAGGAGGCGTTTAAAGAGTACGTTATCAGTGATGACATTTTAAATATGGTGAGTCAAATTGTTGCTGATCACGAGAATATGCGTCATGGAATTGAGATTTTGAGAAAGAGTGGGCTCTACGCGGATAAAAATAGCTTATCTAGCGTAAATGCTGAGATTATTAGAGAAGCTTCAAATGAAGTTTACCCCACTTTTAGAGCAGATATTATTGATCAATTAAACGATCAAGAGCTTCTGGCGCTATATGGGATAGCTAGGTCTTTAATTAACCATAAGGAACCCTTCTCTTTAGTTGATGATGCTTTCGAAGAGTATCAAATAATATGCGAAACTTATTCAATAGAACCACACGTAAAAATGAGTTTTAGGAAATATATACGGCAACTAAATCAATTAGAAATTATTTCTTCGAAAACTGTAAGAATTGAGGAAGCAGAGCGAGGTCGACATCTTGAAATTACTTTGTTAGATATTCCAGCAGTTAAATTGGAAGAATTTTTAATAGATATTTTTAACAGAAAGTTTGATTAATAAGTCTTTATATTTGTAAAAGTTGGACTATAATAATAAGTCCTTTCGCTTTTTTGAGCTAAAAAATATACTCTAGAATTAATTAAATAAGAAATATTAATCTTGGAGAATTTGAACTTACTCAAAGGATTTTTAATATTGGTTAAATTAATCAATTAATTAATAGTTTTTTTTTTCTTCCTTTGACTTTGAGTACCAGTCCAACCAATCCTTGCGTCGGTTTTTTGCTTTCTGTACTTCATCAGTTTCTAATCCCCGTTCATTTCGTATCTTATGCCAAAATTGATCTAATTCGTAACGAGATAATGACAATCCACATGAACTACATACCATAAGACGATTGTCGGGATTGTATTTCATGTTACCAGCGCATTCTGGACAACGAGCCATATTCTTTTCTTTCTATTTTTTTTTCTCTTGTAATATTAGAATTAAACACCGTTAAAATAATTATTGTTAACCTTAAACTCCAAATTTATTTTTAATGTTGTATTAATCTAATAAAAATCATTAAATTAGTCATTTATTAGCATAATATTTGTAAAAGTGGTATTATTGAGATCAGATGTCTATTACATTACAGCACGAACACACACTCATGAAGAGAGTTTAAGTAAAGTTAAAGGTCCTTTAGCGCTAGATAAAATCGGATTTAAGAACAAAGTGAATAAAGGAGATAAAGTAGTAATCAAAACTCACTTCGGAGCTTTAGAGAATGTTAGATATTTACGTCCTAGTTATTTAAGATTCCTATGTGATTATGTAAAGGGTTTAAAAGCAATTCCATCTGTAGCAGAATCGTGCGGTTGGGGTGCTCCAGAGGCGTTTACAGGGACCCATACGGAATACAGTGGTCGAGCAACAGAAAAGGAATACTTAGAAATAGCTAAAATGCATGGTTTTACCGATGAAACCATGGGAGCAAAAATTTTAATGCTTGATGGTAGCGTTGGTACCGATATAGCGATACAAAAAATTAATGGTAAGCGATTTAAAGAAATATTAGTTGCCGGGAGATTGAGAGAATTTGACCACATGATTTTAGCTACACATTTTAAAGGGCACGCTGGAGCTGGGTTTGGTGGGGCTATAAAGAATTTAGGCATTGGGTGCGTAAGCAAAGGAGGTAAAGTTCAAGCGCATGTTGGTAAAAAATTTGAATTTAATTACGACGCACCAATTTCTGATTACGAAGATTGTTTGAAAATTTGTCCTACAAATGCCTTAACGGAAAGAACAGACGGTAAATTAAAGCGTGATGAGAATAAATGTAGATACTGTTATATGTGTAAATCAGTCTGTAAAAATAATGTAATAGATACTGGAGCATCAACACGAGAGGAATTTATAACTCAGATGGTAGATAACGCTGCGGGTGTTGTTGATTATTTTGGAAAGGATAAAATATTTTATATCAATTATGTTATAGATGTTACATGGCAATGTGATTGTACAGGTGGTTCCGATATTCCATTTGTGAGCGATATTGGTGTTTTATCCTCACTGGATCCCGTTGCAATAGATCAAGTTGCCATTGATTTAATTCATTCTTCTTTAATGAACCCTCATTCAATTTTAGGTGATGTTAAAAATATATCTAAAGATAACACACATGAATGGTTTTCTTACGTACCTAGATTTGATCCGAAAACACATGAATTGGACTTAAATCTCAATGGGAAAGAATCCAAACACTGGGAATTACAATTGAAAGCAGCAGAAGATATCGGATTGGGGTCGAAGGACTATAATTTAGTTGAAGTGAAAGTAGAAAGTAAGAAGAAGAATTAAAAAGCATTCTATACTTTAATCATTAATAGAATTATCTTAAATTTAATACAGATAACAGATGGGTGAAATTATATGTCTAAACAAACTAAAGAAAGGATAAATTGGAATATAAAAGGAGTATGGTACGAAGCATGTGCTGCGGAAGGTCATTGTCCGATGTATTTCGGTAGAAACATGGAATCTCCTTGTAAATCATTTCAATTATTTCAAATTAATGAAGGTAAATTTCAAGATGTTGATGTCGGGGGAATATTAGCAATTAATATAATTGATTTATTTTCCCCAAAGGCTGCCGATTTAGTGGCGAAAGGTGGAGAAGGGGGAATATACATTAGTAAAGATGCATCTGAAGAACAGAGAAAGTATTTAGAACCTTTTTTCGTTAATAATATTCCTGGTGGCTTATTAGTGAGAAAAGTTTTGGGAATTAAATATGTCGATATAACTTTAGAACAAGAAGGCAATATTTATAAAATTAAGATGCCCTATGGAGAAATGAATCTCTCGTTGGCACCAGGAGGGGATGGAAAGAATCCTCAACGTATCGAAAACTCATTATTTAGTATGATGTTTTCTGATATTAAGATTTGTAACACTCACTCTTGGAAATTCAACGATTTTGGAAAGAATTGGGAATTTACAAATAGAAGTGGTGCAATAGCAGCCTTTAATCTACAAGGCAAATCCAGAAAATTTTTTTAATAAATCGTTTAAATTAAAGATATGATTAATCTTTCTCGTTAAATTTAAAGGTGAGATAATGAAACCATTTTTAACCCTTGAAGAAGTAAGAAATGCTATTATAGGTCGGAATTTTATTTTCCAGACGCCTTATGGAATGCGTCTTCTCACATATGCAGACTACACTGCATCTGGTAGATCTCTCAAATTTATTGAACAATTTTTAATCAAAATTCAACGAGAATATGCCAATACTCACACAGAAGACGATGTAACTGGGCGTCAAATGACGGAAATCTTACATCAAGCGGAAACTATAATAAAAAAGGCTTTTAATGCAGAGAAAAATTGCAAAATTATAGCCACGGGTACAGGTGCAACGGGAGCGATATCCAAGTTCCATGAAATTATAGGTATACGTCTACCTCCAGCAACGAGAAATCTTGTTCTTTCAATATTAGACAATTCATCTGAGGAAAATGTTATAGATCAAAATTTGAGAAAGAAACTTGAACTAGAAATTAATCGATTGAAACCCGTTGTTTTTATTGGTCCTTATGAACATCATTCTAACGATATAATGTGGCGAGAAGCTATTGCAGAAGTTGTAACCATTCAACTTACCCCCGATGGTTATCTTGACTTAAAGGATTTAGAAAGTCAAGTTTCAGATCAAAAGTATAAAAAAAGGCTAAAAATCGGCTCTTTTTCAGCAGCATCGAATGTTACTGGTTTAAAATCTCCAGTTTATGAAATTGCTCGTATAATGCATAAATATAATGCTTTAGTTTGTTTTGATTTTGCCGCTAGTGCTCCCTATGTAAAAATTAATATGAACAATGATTCTGATACTTTTTTTGATGCAATTTTTATATCGCCTCACAAATTCGTGGGAGGTCCAGGGTCGTCAGGAATCTTAGTCTTTAATGAACGAGTTTACAATCTCGCACTCTCTCCAACTTCTGCTGGAGGTGGAACCGTTGATTTTGTTAGCTCAACCACAGTGGATTATTCAAAAGATATTGAAACCAGAGAAAGAGCGGGCACTCCAGGGGTCTTGCAAACAATTAAAGCGGCATTAGTTATTGATCTAAAGGATGCTATTGGAATTGATAATATTGAATCGAAAGAACTAGAGTATTCAACCCGAGCTTTAAAGCGATTATCCAAACATTCAAAAATCAAAGTTCTCGGTCCAATCGACCCAGAAAATCGCATCCCAATTGTGTCATTTATGATTAAACATGGAAATAAAGATTTACACCCAAAATTCGTCACTAAATTGCTCAACGATTTGTTTGGAATTCAAAGTCGGGCAGGTTGCATGTGTTCTGGACCATATGGGAACTTATTGCTCAAAATCGATGAAGAACAATCTCAAAAATTCCGAAAAATTGGTCAACAAGGGAAATTCGGAATTAGACCAGGATGGTGCCGCGTTAATTTCCATTATCTCTTTTCCGAGATAGAGTTCAAATTTATCTGTCAGGCGATTGAATTTATCGCAGATTATGGGTATCTATTTCTTAGAGAATACTCTTTTAACATTAATTCGGGAGTATGGACACATCTCAATTTCAAAGATACTCTCTTATACAACAAACCAGACATTAAATCGGTGCTCACAACAAATTTAAAAGATTGTTTTGACGAGGAATTAATTGATAGAGATGTGGAATTTACTAAATATTTGAATGATGCTAGGAAACTAGTCAAAACATTCGGAGATGAAATTGAATATCATCAGTTTGATGATCCTGAGGCCGAAGAACTAAGATGGTTTAATTTTATACATATAAATAAATAAAAGCTGGGTTTATAGGAAAAGATTTTATTCTTTATACTTCTTGCGACTATATAAATAATTCTTTATAAAAAACAGATATATTTAAAAAAAGATTTTATCTATAAATCATATAAAAAAAACCAATAGAGATAATAAATGGTAAATAGGTAAAATAAATTGATTATAGATTCACATTGCCATATTTGGGATAAATCCATCATAAGTGGAAGTTTTAAGAAGTTAATTGATGATGGAGCTAAGCAAATGGGTTTATCAGATCCTTCAACGTTATATGATGGATCAGTAGAAAGATTAATTAGAGAGATGGAAGAAGCAGGAATTGATAAAACGGTTATATTAGCATTAGATGGTCATATTGCTTTTACGGCTAATTTAACTTATAAAGATTACAACGATTACGTTGCAAATATCATTAATGAATATCCAGATAAATTAATAGGATTTGCGGGAATTGATCCTAGAAGAGGTAAAGAAGCTATTCAAGAACTTGAAAGGTGCGTGGAATTGGGATTGAGAGGTCTAAAACTTTGGCCGTTAACTGGATTTTATCCAGATGATCTAAATTTTTACCCCTTTTATAAGCGCGTACAAGAATTGGAGATTCCTGTTCTGATGCATACAGGGTCAGGACCGCCAGGTACATACATAAAATATTGCCAACCAATTTATGTTGATAAAGTAGCTATAGATTTTCCCGATATGAAAATAATTATGGCTCATATGGGAGACCCTTTTACAAATCAAGCTATATCGGTTGCTAGCAAGAATTTTAACGTTTATCTTGACATCTCTGCTTGGGAACCGGTCTTAAAAAGGGTTCCTGCCGCCTTTATTCAAACGCTTTTTCAAGCGAAATCAGCGTGTGGTATTGATAAGATACTTTTCGGTTCAGATTGGCCTCTTTTTGTTTCGTTCTTATCTCTTAAAGATTGGGTAAAAGGTATTAGAAAATTAAAAATACCTCCTCCTCTCAAACTAATGGGATTAACGGACTTTACTGAAGAAGACAAAGACAAAATTCTAGGAATAAATGCTGCTAAAGTGCTGGGATTATAAAAAAAGTAATAATAATAAAAATTTTATTTTTTTGTTTTTAAGAAGAAACATTCAAATTATTAAACGCCATATATGGAAAAAGAACATTTTCGGAAAACTCCCGCTCTTTAGATATATATAAGCAGTTTTTTACCATTTCAAGTACATTGCCACTAACATTTCCTAGTTTAATTGGATTTTGAAACTCGCCGTTTTTAATGTAATATCCATTTCTAATTTCCGCTCCAAAATTACCTGATATATCGTCCGGAGATAGCCAAGAAAACTGTTCGATGTAATACCCCTCCTTAACATTTGAAATCATCTCCTTTAAGGAAATATCTCCTGGTAATATTTTTAAATTACTGATGCCATTAACTACCGTCCCACTTTCTGCTCTTCTGGCATTTCCTGTTGAATGTACATTATCTAAAATTGCATATTTCTGATTGTACAACCTATTTCGAAAGACTCCGTTCTTTAAGACTTCTGTTTCCTGATGAGGATTTCCTTCTGAGTCCCATGAACTCGAATTAAGTCCTCCCTCTAGCAATCCGTCGTCGATTAATGTGATGTTATCGCTTGCAACTTTGTCTCCAAGATTATAGCGAGAAATTTTTTCAAAATGAGCTTCAGCGAGCACATGGAATCCAATCACGGTATTAATTGCCGCTCTTAAGACAGATGGAGAAAATATTACAATGGCGTCATTGGCTGGTTTAGGTTCTTCTGCTCTTAATGTATCTTTTGCTCTTCTTGCCCAATTGTTCACTCTTTCGTTAAATTTTAAATGTTCTTTCTCTTTATAATATCCAACATCCCAAAACTCAGATAACTCCCCATTTTCTTGTGCCTTTAACGCAAATTCAACAAAGAAGAAGGTTTTCTTAGAATCTAAATTTAAGGCATTACTATTTCTTAAGGAGCTGTGATAACTATGAATTCTAAAGCGTCCAAAAGTAGTCTTTACATCTTTTTGCTGGGACGCCTCTGATATTAACTCCTCTGCTAAATCTTTCTTAATTGCTATGGGATCGTCTAAGATTTTTTTATCTGCAGTATTTAGTTCCGATATATGTTTCTTTTCTGGAAAAAAATACTTGGTATTTGAATTAAATTTAGATAACATAGCACAAATATCAATATTTTTATCAATTTGTCCTTTATCCAGAGAATTTCCCTTAATTACACCTATACCAGTTTCATCTTTCTTTTGGGAAAGAATCCGTATAAAATATTCAAAGTCTTTTATTTCTCGCTCATTATCTGCTTGATTTTTCAAGAAAATAGTCTCGTAAATATTCTTCTCCACAAGATATATCTCGTATTCTTCGATGTTCTTTGATTTCAATCCTTTTTCAATTAAATCTAATCTTTCGTTTGACATTTTTTCTCTCACCCCGGACTCACCAATGCGTTTTTAACTCTAATATAACTACCACCAGAAGTAACGGGAACGAAATCTTCACTACCTTTTCCACATGTCCCGCCATCAAGTTTCGTAGGGTCCTTACTTACAGCATCGATATTCTTTAATAATTCAAGAACATCTCCACTTAGAGCTGTAGCCTTCAAAATTTTTGTTTTTTCCCCATTTTCAATTAGATACGCTTTTTTTGATGTGCATTGCATGCCTCCGCCTAGAGGGTCTTCCATTCCAAAAAACCCATGAACCAACATTATTCCTTCGTTGATTTCTGAGATAATTTCATTCAGATCATAATCACCAGAACCGAAATAAGTATTTGACATTCTAACATTGATAGGATGGGCGAAACTTTCTCGTCTTCCATTTCCTTGAGGGATGGCACTTAAATCTGAGGCAGATCTCCTGTCATATATGTAATTTTTCAATATACCATTTTCTACTAAAACATTGCTACCTGCTTTTATTCCTTCGTCATCAAAAAAGTAAGAACCTAATTTTTTCTCTAACGATGGTGTGTCGTAGATCGAGCAGATATTGGAAGCAACTTGCTTATTTAGGTGTTGTTTTAAATAGCTTCGATCTCTTAATATTTGATCTGCTTCCAAACCATGCCCAAAACTTTCATGAGCAATCAATCCCGCCATTGGGGGGTCTAAAATGATTGTTCGTCTTCCTGAGGGGGGTAATTCAGCTTTTAACATTTCAAGAGAGTTTTTAACCGTTTTTTCTAATAATTCATAATCAAATAAATCAAAAATTTCATATCCAATCTCTCCAGAAATAATCGAATAATCATAATCAACAACAGATCCTTCTTTAGCAATAGGTAAAACCATAATTCGTACACGTGGAATTACTTGTCTCAATTTGCATCCTTCATTATTGACGAAGATTCGCTCAATTATAAATTCCATGTACTTTACTTGAACATTAATAATTCTCTCGTCGTAATTCTTGATATAACCATATATTTCCCTTACTTTCTTGATTTTATCCTCTATAGGTATGTTCGCAGGATCGATTTTAGGCTTAATCTCTTTGTTTAATTCCCAGCCTTCGAATTCCGCTATTGCATCTCCCTTTTTGGTCAATTTTGGGATCTTATTTTTAATAACGCCAATATCAGAACTCTCTTCAATTGCTATTTCTTTCCATATTCCTGAAAATGTACGAGCAACTATACCCGATTTTTTAGTATTAACTGAAAAGTTTTCAGAGGAGCGGGTTTTTGCTATGGTTGTGGACGAAACCGAATCGTATAAGATGTCAAAATATTGATCGCGACGATTATAGTGGTTCGTTATTTCTTCAAATTCAGAAAAAATTTCTTCGTAAGATTTGTCACTCACATATTTCACCAAAGTTTTAAAATTTAAGTTAGAACTAAGTTAGTTTTATAACAAAAATTATAGTAAAATAATATGTCTAATAATATATAGGTTTAGATGTAAATTCTATTAAGGTTATCTCATTCAATATCCAAAATATCTTTGATTAACTCTTTTTTATTTTCCAAATTAGCTTGTCTTGATATCATAATCCTTTGCGCTTGTGGACTTCCTGCTCCGTGCATTGATTCCGTCCTATAACTAACAGAAGCCACGCCCATTGTTAAATTTTCAATAAATCTTAGAACTTTATATCTATCCTCAGCGCATGTTTCTTCACATGTATTAAGATATTTCGCAATTAAACGCCCAATTTCCTCCGATTTAAAGTCTGCTTCAGAGGGCATTGTACAGATTAGCCCCCCAGCTAAATCCTCAGCAAGCCGCCCTATTTCGTATGGAAAACGAGTAACATTTAGTTTACATACATTTGCCAAAAGCATATCCATTTCAAAGTTTCCTGCTTCCCGCTGGAACCCTAACGAACTGCAAGCAATACCACAACAATATAGTGTTTCGTTTAAGTGAACCATTTCCACAATTTTATCTCGTATATGAGATGACTTTTCGGTTCCATTGTATTCAGTAATCAAGGATGACGCACCGATGAGTACATCACCTACACCAACTTTACATCCGCCATAGGACTGCCGATGGAAACCAGCGAACCTATTAACTAATTTACCTGCAAACTCTATTTCTCCCCTCATAAATATTTGATCATTTGGTATAAACACATTATCAAATATTACAAATATTTCTTGGCCGCCATACTTGAAGTTTCCAATGTCTAATTTACCAGGTTCCATTTTTCTAGTGTCACACGACTGCCTTCCATATACCAATGTTATTCCCTTTTCATTCGTATTAACGCCAAAACTTACAGCGTACTGTTCTTCACCGGGTCGTAAAGAAAGAGTGGGCATAATAATTGCTCTATGTGAGTTCAAATATCCAGTTTGGTGGATTTTTGCACCGCGAACAATTATTCCGTCATCAATTTCCTCGACAATATGTAAAAAAGCGTCTGGATCAGGTTGGTCTTTAGGTCTTTTGCTTCTATCTCCTTTAGTATCTGTCATGGCACCACCCACCATCAAATCTTGCGACTGTACTTCAATCCAATACTTTTTGAAGCGGTTATGGTAATCAGTACCATTTTTTTTGTCCATTTCATAGGTTACACTATATAAAGCATTAGCGGTGTCAAAACCTACGCACCTTTGGAAGCAACACGCTGTTTGTTGACCCAATAACCTCTGCATCTTTACCTTTTTAATTAAATCGTCAACAGATTGGTGAATATGCGTAAATCTGTTAATAGTTTCACCTGTTAAATGTGATGTGGCGGTCATAAGATCTTCATACTCGTCCATCTGAGCTAATTCGTAAATCTTCATAACCGTATTGATTGAGGGTCTTATAATAGGGTGATTCCAAAATTCCTTAACTTTTTCACCAAAAATATACAAATTTACAGGTCGTTTTATGCTTTCTAAATACTGTTCTGGGGTTTTTAAAGGCATTTTTCTATTCTCTTAGATTTTTAATTTATTATTTTAAATAAAACAAGTAATGTAATTAAAAATTTCTTTAATATCTCTAAAACAATAAAGTGAAAAAATTAAAGTTTTAAATCGAATGTTCTTTTTGATGGTATTAATGACTATCTTGATTCGCTTCTAAATGACGTAGCCTTTTTTCCAAAATACTCATTGTTTCAATTACATTATTCATTGTTTTATGGATTTCTTTGACGCTGTTTTGAACTTGTCCAATTTGATCTAAGATGAAAGACATTACATCTGATTTTTTTACAGGTTCAGTCAACCAGGTAAAAATTTTATGTAAGAACTTCTGATTATCAAGAGTATTAATACCTATATTATCATCACTGCAAAAAATATCGATATCGCCAAAAGCAACGACCTTACCTTGCCCAAATTCAGAATAAGCGGCTACTATATGTTGTTGCTCTTTATCTCTTATCCATTTTTCAGAAGAGGTATTAAAAATTTCTGACCAGAAATTATTTTGATTTGTTTGTAAAAGTGGTTTTGCACCTTTATTTAAGAAGAGGGAACAAGTTCCACCTATTACAACTTCCCTTAATCCATTAATAATATTATTTTTAGGAAAATTTTGAATATGTAATATACTTGAACGATTATGATTATTGGAATTTTGTTCTTTTATAAGATTCTTCTCAAATAGGATACCAAAATTAGGAGCTATATCATTCAAATTAGTTTTTTGAAGATAATCGGCTCCATATTCACTTACAAGAATTAAATTCCCTCCAGTTCTAACGTAATTAACAATGTCCTTGATCTCGATGTTTGAAAAGTAATCGTCAATAGGATTGCCCAGAACTAAAACATCAACATTTTCCAAAAGCTTTTTCGTTACATCTTTATTCTCGTTTTTCTTAATCTTGAGATTTAGATTTTGAAGAAGTTTTAAAAGATCTGAAAAATCTGAAAAATCAATATCGAGCATCTCGTTATGATTTAAGTCAAAAAGAATCGTTTTTCTCAGCATTTTTACTTATAAATGTGATAAAAATAAGCCTATAAAAATTATTGCATAACTAAATCTTTAACAGAAAAATTTTATAACTATTAAAGAATAATCCTTTTTGGAACATATTTTAGATATAAATATCAAATATTAATACCTTATCAACTAAAAAAACAAATGGTTAACACACTTAACGGAATGTGAATTATGACTAAAAAATTTAACACTATTGCTGTTTGCGGGCTATCTTGGGGCGACGAAGGTAAAGGGAAAATAACTGATTACTTAGCCCAAAAATCAGATATTGTGGTAAGATACAACGGCGGAAATAACGCGGGACATACAATTGAAGCTAATGGGATAAAATACAAATTTAAACTAATTCCTTCAGGTGCTCCGTTAGAAAAAGAAGTTGTTATTGGTAATGGTTGTGTCATCGATCCTAAAGTTTTACTTGAAGAAATTGAAAACTTAAATAAATTAAATAAAAAGGTAAACTTAAAACTTAGTTCAACGGCTCACGTAATTTTTCCTTTTCATGTAGCATTGGACGGGTTAGAAGAAGAGTCAAAAGGAGAGTATAGCGCAGGAACCACGAAGCGAGGGATAGGTCCTACATATTCAGATAAAGCAGGACGGTGGGGAATTAGAATTTTTGACTTAATTCATCCTGAATTATTAAAACCTAAATTGGAAAAGTTATTCCAAATTAAGAGAAATTTAATTCAAACCTATGATCCTAATTGGGATACCGATTTAGAATCTATTTTCGAAGATTATAAAACTTATGGCGAAAGATTAAAAGTCTATGTTACAGATACCGCATATTATTTGAATAAAGCGATAGATTCTGGAAAGAAAGTTGTTTTTGAAGGGGCTCAAGGGAATTTATTGTGCATTGATCATGGCATGTATCCATTTGGAACGAGCTCGAATCCAAACGCTTTAGGCATAAGTGCTGGAACGGGAATTCCTCCTAAGAAAATAGGAAAGATTGTTGGAATTATAAAAGCTTATACCTCAAGAGTAGGCGAAGGCAAGTTTCCGACCGAGTTATTTAATGATATCTCCGAGCAGATTAGAGAGCAAGGGCACGAATACGGAACAGTTACTGGAAGACCAAGAAGGGTGGGGTGGCTTGACTTATTTAACATCAAGTACGGCATTATGATAAACGGAATCGATAAAATAATTATTACTTTATTAGATGCGCTTCACGGGATAACACCTATAAAAATGTGTATTGGATACGAATTAAACGGACAGATTCTTGAAAGTTGGCCAATTCAACACGAAATTATTGAAAAGTGTAAACCTATCTATAAAGAATTTGAAGGCTGGGAAAAAAAATCAAGTGAAGAATGGTCTGAAATTGCTAAACAAGGATATGATTCTTTACCAAACACAATGAAAATTTATCTTCAGGCAATTAAGGAAGAACTTAAAACCGATATCGCTATAATATCCATCGGACCAAATAGAAATGATACGATTGTTCTGGACGAAGATTTGTTTTAAACTAATATTTATTTTTTTTACTTTTTTTATTCGTTGTTGAGGATTATAGAATTTTTTCTAATTCTATTTCATCTCGTATTTCAATATCGTTTGATCCTAAAAAAGGAATTTCGGGTTTTAATCTCCGAGATTGTACTAGAGCATCTAAATGTATTGCTGCAATTTTAAAACCTCTTTTTTGATAAAAATGAAGTGCATTGATATTATCGTTAGTGATTATAACCCATAATCTCTTACAGCCTTTTAAAGTAGAAATTCTCTCAATTTCTTTTAGTAATGCGGTACCAATTCCAACATTTTCTTTCAAACTATTCAATGAAACTATTTCACATTCATTGCCAATAATGTTATAAATTAGCAAACCTACTCTATGATTTTTATGTATAGCGATTATTCCAGGAAGTTCATTAGCATTATGGACCCTTCCTTTAGAAATAATCTTTGTAGATATCCACACTTCTTTTATTAAGTCCATTGCCCACTTACGATTAGATTGATTTAATGGTCTAACTTGCACATGTTTTTTTATATCAAAAATAGTAAGTTCTCACCTAAAATATGTTCTCTTTGATATACAAACATTATTTACAAGATTTTCACAGATAAATATTATTGAATTTAACTTTACAGAAAAATAAATTTTCTCTTATACTTCTTTTTAAAGTATTACATCTATTAACTCTTTCCAAGACCAAATTGATAGAAATTTAGTTTCTGGAACATTTTTTAATATATCTTTTAAGAGGATATCTTCAGTTAAAAGAATCCCGTTTAGGGCCGCAGCGCTAGCTGCGATCCAACAATCCATCATGTCAGAATGACCAGCGTGTCGGATTTTTATAGCAATTTGACTTGCTGTGGAATCGATATAAGAATTAAAAATCTTAACATTCTGAGATGTTGTTATTGTAGGAATTGTCAAAGGATATCTTTTTAAAATTTTATAATCATTATTTTTTTTATATTCATGAATTAATTTATAGAGGCTTTCAATGAGACAAATGGATGGTAGGTAAACTTCAAAATCATCTAATCCCTCCTTCCAAATAAGTTTTAATCCTTCATTTATTTTTGTTAGACTCTTTAATTTTATTCCAAACAATGGAAGAATAAAAGAGGTATCCAAAATAAGTCTCTGGGTTTTCATTAATCCGTCATCTTTTCTTGTTGCTTACCTTCTTCTTCAATCTCTCTTTCTATTTCTTCCACTGTTCCTTCAGCAATAATAGGCATCTCTAATAAATCTTCAACAGAATAAATTTTTTTAATTATTAATTCGCCAGGATGGGCTTCTATTAAGATCTCATCTCCAGCTTTAATACCAGATATTTCTCTTAGTGGTTTTTTAGGAAGGATTTCTCCTTTTTTTCCAACAATAGACTTATCTTGTGTTGTCATAAGTTATTTATGTTTCTCGGAATATTTAAATCTTTTCGGAAAATCCATATTTTTTCATCTAATTAGAAAAATTATATATTTTATTTAAAGCAAATTAATCCAAATCGGTAGGCAAAATTAACGGGAGGCCATTCTATTTCAATATCGACCCTTTTAACTGTTTTGTCGACATCTATCCCTACTGCTTCCATCGAAAATCTTTTTTTATCTGGATAACGACAAGGTATGCCATCATCATAAGTGCAGTTCTTCCCTTCTTTAAAGCAAATTCTGCAATAACCGTCCCATAAAATAAGCTTTTCGTTGTAAGATTCACTATAATTTTGTAAAAAAGTATTTATCTCTTTTCCTAAATAATCTCTGACAATGTCTTTATGGTAAAATGAATTTCTTATCTTTTCTTCGCTGCGTTTTGGAAATTCTAATTTGATTCTTTCTACATACTCTTTTAAATTGAATTCGTAATATATTAGAAAGAATTTTTCGTAATGGGAAACCTTTTCTTCAAGATAAGGTGCCTCTGGCGGGCATGCCCACGAATGCCCATAGTTAGGGCACTTAAATTTGGGATTATTGCAATAAGTTTGAACTTTGGAATCAAATGTAATATCTTCCAAATATATTTCGACAGCGGGCACTTATACTCACTTTAAAATTTACAAAAACTCGTTCAATCTTAATTTGAAAGAATTGTTTAAACAAAAAAAGGTTTATTTTTATCTTTTACAATCAAGTATAACTTTAACGAAAGGTATAAGCTTTTTTATTGAATAAAAAATAAATAGAATATAAATTAATTTAATTATTTCTTAAGAAGAGATTCAATAAATATTGGATGTGAATAAAATGAAATTGTTTAAAGAAAAGATAAACGAGTTGGACGAGGTTAACGGAGAATTTTTATCGCAATCACTAACTAATATTATAACTTTGCATGAAATAGTCAACCAATTCATTAATAAAAAGTTTAATAAAGAGGATTTAGAAAAGGTAATTCAAGGAGAAAAAAAGTGCGATAGAATTAAAGAAAAATACGTTCAAGTCCTTTTTAGAGACAAACGAGCTCTTCCTTTTTTGGTAGAAGACCGATATAATATTTTAATGATGCTCGATGAGACAAACGATAAAATAGAATTTTTCGCCAGATTTTTTGCTGTCTATCCATTTGATCTTTATGAAGATGTAAAAAAAGAATTTAGTGATTTGAACGATTTTACAGTGGAAACTGTAGAAGAACTATTGAATTGTGCTACTCTCATTGAAACAGATTTTAAGGCAGCATATGATAAGACATTTGAAATTGAAGCAGCAAGAAGAAAAGCGCGCAAAGCTAAATTCGATTTATTAGAAGTTGTATTCAAAAAGACAGATAACCCAACAAAAATCTACCTAACTTCAAAATTGGTGACATACATATACGAAATAGCACAGTGGGCTGAAGAAGTCTCTGATTATTTAAGAGGATTAATTATTAAATATCCAAGCAGATAAAAAGGGAAGGTTGGACAAAATGGCATTAGAATATATAATAATTCTTTTTGTGATAATTTCTATAATAATCAGTTTTGGAATTGGTGCTAACGATGAGACAATGGCAACTATATACGGTTCTAAAACTTTAAAGATGAAAGAACTACTTATTCTGGCCACTATTCTCTCAATTCTTGGAGCTGTATTGTTAGGCAGCGCAGTAAGTAAGACAGTTGGGAAGGACTTGTTTTCATCTACCATCGAAATATCTCACTCCATGGTTTTGACAGTATTGATTTCTACGGCAATATGGTTGATTTTGTCATCTGCGTTTGGATTACCTATTTCTACTACTCATGCTACAATTGGTGCGATAATTGGAGTAGGTTTATTATTGGGTGGTCCTATTGGTGTAAACTGGCCAACAATTTTAGAATTGGGAATGTGGTGGTTATTATCTCCCATAATAGGATACATTGTAACATATTATGCTTATAAATTAATCCATAAAACTATAACACCCAAACTTACCGGGTTTAAAAGCTACGAAAGGTCTGAAAAGTTTTTTTCGTATATGTTATTAGCAGTCATCTGCTGGACGGCTTTTTCTAGAGCAGGTAATGATTGCTCAAACGCCGTAGGAATTGTGGTAGGTGTGGGAATTGGTGTTGATCTCAATATACTGTTAATTATAACTGGATTTAGTCTTGCAAGCGGTCTAGTGATACTGGGGCGAGGTGTTATAAAAAGCGTAGGAACTATTACAGAATTACATCCAAGCACGGCTTTTGCAGCTCAAATCCCTATCGCTGTCATTTTATTTTTTGGAACAATATTAGGTATTCCATTATCTGGATCGCATATGTTAGTCGCATCATTAGTCGGTTTAGCAAAAGCTAGACGTGCTCCAACGCGTAAAGGTATGTGGAAAATTGTTTCAATATGGCTTTTAACATTTCCTATAGCGGCAATTCTCGCGATCTTGCTATACTTTCCTATCAATGCTGTAATTTAAAAATATCTTGAATATATTAAAAAATAAGTTTTTCTAAAGTTATTTATTCTAACTTTGCTTGAAAAAACATGGTATGATAGAAATCTATAGTATATAATAATGCATTTATTTTTATTTATAGTGGCATTTGTTCAAATTTAGCTTGGAAAAATCGCAAGTATTTCGGTTCATAGATCATTCTTAACCCAGGGATTATATCACGCTTCTTGTATAAGTGAATGACTGATTCCGCGGTATATTCCATGTGCGTATTAGTGTAAACTCGTCGAGGAATAGTAAGGCGTACTAACTCTAACTTAGGAAAGATATTTTCGCCCGTCTCTGAATCTCTTCCTTTCGAAATCGCCCCTCTTTCCATACTTCTAACAGCAGAATCTTCATATATGGCAGCAGATAAAGTTTGTGCGGGCCACTGCTCTCTAGATAGATGCGGTAAAAACTTTAATGCGTTCAAGAAAACAGCATGGCCCCCTGTAGGTTTAACGATAGGCACATTAGCTTCCATTAAAAGATCTCCTAAATAGCGAACTTGGTTTATTCTATATTTTAAATATTCATATTGGGCACCCTCTCTCAGTCCTCTAGCAACGGCTTCCATATCCCTACCTGCCATCCCCCCATATGTATGCAACCCTTCGTAAACCACGACCATGTTTCGTGTAGCTTCAAAGATTTCTTTATCGTGTGTTGCGAGAAAACCACCAATATTTACTAAACAATCTTTCTTTGAGCTATAAATGCATCCATCAGAATAGCTCATCATTTCGTTTAATATTTCTATGATTGGTGTATTTTCATACCCTTTCTCTCTTTCTCGAATAAAATACGCGTTTTCACTTGAGCGGGTCGCATCGTAAATAATCTTTAATTTGTATTCGTTACAAAATTTTCTTAATTCTCTTAAATTTTGCATAGAAACTGGCTGACCCCCTGCCATATTAACATTCATTTCGACATTAACAAAAGCAATTTTATCAATTCCATAATCGTCGATAAATTTTTGAAGTTTTTTGAAATCTATATCTCCCTTAAATGGATGAGTGTTTTCTGGATCGTGGGCTTCGTCAATTATAACATCAACCATCTTACCACCAGGAAGCTCTACGTGAACCTTTGAAGTAGTGAAATACATGTTTCGCGGAACAAGTTGTCCTGGTTTTACCAAATTACTATACATTAAATGTTCTGCGCCTCGGCCCTGATGAGTGGGAACCAAATATTTGTATCCTAATACATCTTGCACTGACTTTTCCAAATTATAAAAGTTTTTGCTTCCAGCATATGCTTCATCTCCTAACATCATACCCGCCCATTGATTATCGGACATTGCTGACGTTCCAGAATCTGTTAGCAAATCGATAAATACATCGTCAGATAATAATAAAAAAGTGTTAAATCCTGCTTCTCTTATCGCTTCCTTTCTTCTTTTTTCGGAAGGAATTTTAACAGGTTCTACAACCTTAATTTTAAATGGTTCAACTGGTGGTTTCATTTTTAATTCACTAAAACTTTCTTTCTTAGATCTAGAAATATATTGACCTTGAAAAAGATTCTTGTGATTCGCTTCCCATCAATTTCCCATTCAAGTGTAAATATAGAAGATTTATTATTTTCGGAGAAAGAAATTAAAATAAAAGTAAGTATAAAGAATCAATCCTTCTTTTTATGTGCTTTTATCGAAAAAATCATCGGAACTGAATGCTTTAAAGTTTGAAATTCCCAATATTTCGTTTCTTTGTTTTGTTTCATATCGGGATGAATCTGAAAAAAACTAAATGGAAATTCGTGGAGAAATTCTAACTCAAAATTAACTTTCAATAATGAATTAATAACATCTCCCATTGGATGAAACCAATCGTATGTTTCAAAATTTTGTAATTTAATATTGGGATCGGCGTATGCTTCATCATCTTCATCAAATAGATAAGGTTTTCCTTCGTTAAAGTAATCGTAGCCAACCTGAAAAGCACTATCGTACTTTTCGTCGATTAAATTACCAAAAGGATGATTTTCAGTAATATAAAAAGTACCACCGGGTTTCAGACAATAATCGATTATATCTGCCCATTTATATAAATCTGGCAACCAGCCAATAACTCCATTAGATGTGAAAACGATATCAAATTTTTCGTGTAATATGTCTGGTATATCGTAAATATTTGCCTTAATAAACTTAGCAGGGATATTTAATTCTTCGCTTAATTCACGAGCAAGCTTAATGGCTTTATCTGAGAAATCAACGCCGGTGACCTTCGCCCCGAGTCGCGCAAAAGAAAGGGTGTCCATTCCAAAATGGCATTGTAGGTGTAAGAGCGTTTTATCATCCACAATTCCTATTTCTTCTCTTTCGATTGGAAAAAGCGAAGATTCACCCGATTTGAATCCATCTAAGTCGTAAAATTTGGATTTAGCATTAATCTCAACTAATTCGTTCCATCTTCTTAAATTTGTTTTGAAATATTTTTCATTATCTTTCATTTAGCAGCAACAATTTATATTCTAACAATTAACATAGAGTTTATTAATGATTACATTAGTGATATTATTTAAAATCCAATAGTCTGTAATTCATTTTTTAAATTGGCAACTCCCTTTAATACGCTATTTTTCACTTTAAGATTTTTAAAATTAAAAGAGCTATTTTTAGCAACGATACAATTTTCCAATCTAAAGTTCTCTCCAATTTTTACGTTATCAAAAATGATCGTGTTTGATATTTCAACATAATCTGGGATTTCTGAATTGGCGCCGACATATACATTTGGTCCTAAAAGAACATCGTCTCCAATTTTAACGTTGTCTTCTAAATAAACGGGTTCAATAAAAGTTGGGTAATCTCCAATATAATTGTCAACCCGATTCTTTAATTTAACAAAGAACCTTTCCATTAATTCTTGAATGGTTGATATTTTGATTTCTTTAGGATTTACAATAATTTCTTCAATTTTATTTAATTCTTCTTTCATATTCCCTCATCTAAGGTTTTACTTTTAATATATTTCACTTTTAAACTTTTAAACTTTAAAATCCTAATAATTCAAGTAATTTATCAATGTTCTCCCCAGTTTTCGCACTTGTTGTAATGACCTCTATTTCCGGGTTAATTTTTTTAGCGTCAGCGATCATTTTCTCAACATTAGTTCCTAAGCGTTCTTTTAGATCGATCTTATTAATTACCGCTATATCTGACATTTTAAATAGCATAGGATGCTTTTCAACCACCCATTCGCCCTCTGTGATGGAAACTACGATTATTCTTTTATCAGTTCCTAAGACAAACTCCGATGGGCATATTAAATTTCCTACATTTTCGATAAAGATAACATCGTAATTCTGCAAATCCTTGTTTTTAATTATTTGGTGTATGTGATACGCGTTTAATGCGCATTCTCGGCCCGTGTTGATCTGAATAGTTTCAGCGTTATATTTTTCTATGCGATCGGCATCTACACGAGTAGTAATATCTCCACAAATGACTAACATTCGAAATTTTGTTGCTAACTTTTCCGCTATCTTTTCTAACAGAGCAGTTTTTCCAGCCCCTATAGCCCCAACGATATCAAAGGATTTGATGTTATTATCTAAAAAATTTCGATGAACTCTATTAGCTAATAAATCGTTATCTTTTTCAACCGCTTTTTTAGTTTCAATAACTAACTCTCTTATATCATCTCGAGCTAAATTGGTACTTTCGACTTCTTTAATTCTTGAGATTTCCCTTTCTTCCTTATCTGACATGGAGAACACGTATTTGTTTTTGTTTTATTAATATTTGAAGGAATTTCAATTTTTCGATAATTCCTTACTCTTTCCATATTTTGTGCTTCTCTTACTTTGAATATTTTAGCGTAATATAATTAGCTAATAGAACAAAAAAACCTCCTATGATGGTGAAAATAGAGAGATTCTTTAAAAAAATAGCTGTATTAATAGTTGCCATAACAGGTTCAAAATAAGATAAAATTATAATGTTACCTCCTTTATCTTTTTTCACTCCAACATTATAAAATGTAAACGCTAAAGCAGTAGGGATAAGCCCTAGCCCTAAAATAAATATTAAATCCAAAAATGTGATTCTAAATAAATCTGTAATACTAAATGGTAGAAATGGAAAAATTAAGAATAAAGTTGACCATAAAGTTAAAAATGCATCAAAATTTCCATCCGAATTAATTTTTAACTGAACTTTTCCTCTAATTTTATAAATTTTTTTTTTAGAAAAAATCAAAATACCTAAGCAAAAACCTGAAAAAATCCCAATAACTATCCCCAATATTAAAATTTGACCGGTCCAAAATTCCATTATAATGGATATCCCCACGATTGCTAAAATGAAACTAATAAAGTTGATTTTTGATACTTTATCTTCTTTCGTTATTACTAAAAAGATTAATAAAAAAACACCACTAGTATATAATAAAAAAGCTGCAAAAGCATAACCAGTGAGCGTTATATTCCAAAAATAAAGAAATACCACCAATGGGTTAGAAATTGCTATTATAATTAAATATTTCCAGTGCATCTTGAAACACTCTTTAAAGAAAGTAATAGAAAAAGATCTTGTTATTAACATAAATAAAATTAGAAAAGCAGCTCCAAAAATACCTCTGAACAAGACTATTGTATAAATTGGATACCCACTTAATAATGAGATAAATATCCCCACATTACCCATAAAAATTCCAGATAAGAACATGCTTATTTTGGAAACTGTTGGATTAAAATGAGCTTCATTTAATTCCTCTATGGTCATTGAATTGTAGAAGTTATCATTGTTTTAATTTTATTGTAATTAAATTATTCACAAACAAAATTAGTGTAAATCTAAAAATTGTTTGGTATTAAAACTCTACTTATCAATTTCATATCAACCAGGAACATAAGGAATAAAATACCCATAAAAACTAATCTATTAATTGATTAATTTTTAAATCCACATTTAGGACAAACAGAAGTAGCTCTTAGAGTAAATCCGCAAATTTGACAAAATTTAATTGTGCTCCTTCTAGGGGGTTGCAACGAAGTAATCGAGATTTTTTCTTTCACTTGTATGGTTCCTTCAGAATCACTTACGATTGTTTCTGTCGCTGGCGGAACAAGATCATTATTTAATCCATTGGTTTTTAAAGTTATTTCTACACCAAAATATCCTCCAACTTTAACTTTTTTAGTAGGGGTTAAATCGGGTGGAGGTTTAGCTAATCTGGGTGGAGGTTTAACTAATCGGGGTGGAGGTCCAAGCTTTTCTGGACCAAATATCTCTTTTCCAATTACTAATTCTTCTTCATCCTCCTCAATTGATTGTTCTTCAATTTGTTCTTCTTCAATAAGTTCATCTTCAATAAGTTCTTCTTCAATATGTTCTTCTTCAAAGAGTTCTTCTTCAATGATCTCATCCGTAATCCCTAATTCCATTAATTCAGCCTCAAATTCTTCTTCGTGTTCTTCCCTATATATCATTTCTACATATTCTTCGTCTAACTTTAATAAAGTATCGCATTGTATGCATCTGAACAAATGATTGAATCCTATAGGGTTAGCAATCGCATAATTCGCGGCGCAACAAGCATGATATTTTGCGTTACAATTAAAACATTTGTGAATCTCGTCTGAATGAGCGTCACAGATGGGACAAATCTCTCTTTCGCAAAGATCACACTTTTCCTCCTCTTCAGAATCTAAAGATATTAAATCTACAGCGAGTTTTTCGTAGAATATCTTATCTTCTTCGAAAATGTCATCGTCTTCTTCAGGTTGTACCACAATAAATTCAGATTTACTCTGAATTAAAGACCTTAGAATATTTAAGAATAGTTTTGCCTCTGTACAATAAAATACGCCTCCGTGTGTTTCGCTCGCGACTACTTTTAGCTTTACATCATCAGCATAAAATTTCTGATCCCCTAGGCGAATTATATCGATAAAAGCGTCAAACTTCTTAGCTTTGATTAAAAGATCGTAAAGGGCGTTATGATAATCTTCAGATAATAGACTGGGCGTGTCTGAAATTATTATTACCCGATAATTTTTTCTGGCTTCTCTACTCTTTCTAAAGATGTAAGCCAGGATCTCAAATAAACCGTTTTCAAAAAGGCTTTTCTCAGATTCTCTAGTTTCCCATTTTTCATCTATAACATCAGAGAGAGCCTCAAAATCTTTCTCGTCATAGACAGTTATCGGGTTATCGTCTTCTTGAAAAAGCAAAATACCATAAGAAGTTAATGTGTTAAATTTTTCCTTGTCTTTAACAAAACTACTAATACTCTTAATAAGGCTTTTTTTCTTCAAAAAATCTGTCGTAAGGTCAATATAAAAGATAAATTCCTCTGTGTTCACTGATGTTTTGCGAAACATATTCTTATTAAAATATAGTCTAAATTTTATCCTAAAATAATGTAAAGATATATAAAATAATAATAGAATTTTTATTTATTTTTATTGATATTTCTCAATTAATCAATTTTTATTTCTTTAAAAAACTCTTGTAGATTAAGATTTAAAAATTCAATCAATTAATTTAAAACCACAATTTGGACATGAATGTCGATCCTTATCCTTATCTTTAATGTGTATTCCGCATCCGGGGCAAACAAAAAAGCTGGGCCTTCCTTTATTAGTACCGCTTCTATCTTGTTTTTCTAACGGTTTCCAATATTGTGGTATTTCAACTTTTTTAAGTTTGGGTTCTGTAATAATTCTTGAGTTTTTTGTAACTTTTTGACTATCATTTATTGAGTTATTGGGTTTAGTTGTTTTTTGGTAGACGAGTTTATATCCCTCTTTTTTAACTTCATAGTAACTTCCAAAAAAACCACCTATCCTGATTGCTTTTTTTTCTTCCAACGATTCTTCAATTTCTAAGTAATCAGAAGCCGTGATACTTTCTTCTTCTAATTGGTCTGGCTGTATTTCTTCTGTTTTTATATATTCTTCAGCAGAATCCATCTTCACATCATAAGGAGAAACGATATCGTCTTGATTTATTTTTAATAGGATATCACATTTAGGGCATCGAAAAATATGCGGTATTCCTATATTATTTTGAATTGTATAATTCGTAACGCAACATTTATGAAACTTAGTACCACAATCTTCGCAAATTAACAGTTTATCATTTACATCGGCACAACAAGGGCAGATTTCTTCTTGACAGAAGTGGCATTTTAACCCTACATCGCTGAGATGTGCGGGTTTTAAACTTTTTGCTAGATGATCATAGAAGAAGTAATCGTCTTTCTTAATTTTTATTCTATCGTGTTGATTTTCAAATGTGCTTACTAATTGCTTTCTTTTAACTAATTTTTTTATTGTAGGTATAAAATCTTTTTTATTAAAAATGTAAAAGATCCCGCCTTTAGTATCGCTTGCTAAAATGTTTAGTTTAACATCATCTTTAAAAAATCGCTCTTCTTTTTCGGATACTCTTATGATATCTATAAAAGTAGGAAAAACTTTTATTTTTGAAACTAAATTAAACAAAGCTTCGGTATATTCATCAGATAGATCGCTAGGAGTATCTGTGATAATGATTATTCTATTGTATTTTGACTTTTTTTTTATAGTCTCTGCTATGTACGAAAATATATAAAATAATCCATTTTCGAAAAAGGATTGCTTCTTAGGACGAGTTTTCCAATTTTCTTGGATAGCATTTTCTATAATGTCTGAATCTTTTTTACCTGTAATGAAGATAGGGTTGCCTTCTTCTTGAAAGATCAATAATCCGTAATGTCCTTTAATGTTAATTTTATTTTTTTCAGCGATATAATATTTAACTGCTTTAATTACTTCTTTCACTTTTACGAAGTCCTTAGTTAAATCTAAATAGAAAAAAACATCCTCATATGAGCTCATAATACTACTGATAACTTTAATGTTTTATAATTAAGTTAAAGAAAAATATTCTTTAAATATGTTTATCTAACAAAATTTAAAAAATAAATACTTATATTACAGTATGGAAGAATTTTTAAAAAAATTACAAATTTCAGATAATGCGATGAAACTTTATTTACAAAGCGTTGGTAGAAAACCCTTGTCATCGTTCGAACTATATTCTATTTTACCTAATATCTCTGAAGAAGAATATGCAAAATATTTAAATGAACTTATAGATGCTGGTTTGTTAATACCTATCATTCCTCAAAGCCCAGATTTATTACTTCAATACCTAACCATTCCTCCAATTAACCCCATTATAAATTACTACGATAATATAAATGCTAACCTGGACGTCATTAAAAACCAAATACACCAATTACTTTCAAATTCTTCAAAGAAAATATTTCAAGAAAATACGATAATTGAATTAGACACCACTTTTAACGCAACCCAAGAATTAAGAAAAGACTTCGAAGAGGACGTAATTATCCAAAAACAGGATATAGATGATGTTGTTCAGGGAATGGAGAACTTGAAAATAATAAAAAATGTTTTGGATGAGCTACATAAAACAATTAAAGGTATAACCCAAAATCAATTTTCTTATTTAATAAAGCTAATTACCACAATTAAAAAGGATTTAAACAAAAAAATCGAAACTTTAGAATTGAAAAAATCCGAGAACGCCATTAAGAGCGTAATTGAAGACGTGTTTCAAGAAAATTTTGAAAAAATACTTGAAGATTTTACTGATAACTTACATAAATTAATTGAAGACGAATTTGATAATACAATCGAATCTCTTAATAATATTATTGACTCAACCTTTCAATTTCGGGACGACTTTCAGATGTTATTGTTAAACATGTTAAATAGTTATGAATCGAAAATTAATAAAACAATCGAAATGATAAAAAAAAAGCGAAATAATTTATCTAGTGATCTTAAAGATTTCGAAAACATTATTATCGACAGTCTTAATGCGATAATTAGTAGTTCAGTCGATTCCGTGGCAGCTTTAAATAATCCTATTAATAAAGCAATGGTAAGTTATTACAAGATTATTACTTCTTCTGAAAAAGCGAAACTAGATAATTTTTGGCACATTAACAGCGTTTCTAGAGTTAATGAAGAAATATTAAGTAAAATTACCCATGCTAAAGAGAATTTGTTATTAGTTGTTCCTAAACTTGGAGATCATTTATCGATAGAAGAATTTAAAAATATCTCGGGAACTCGTAAAATTAAAATTGCTTCTTCGGAGGCACATACTAATAGCAATGTTAAACAGTTTAAAGAAATTAAAAACTTGGAATATAGAACTCTCAAAAATGAGAGCGTTATCGTTATTAATAGCGACGATAATTACATACTTATGGGAATAATACAGAAATATTCACAGGATTCGTTAAAAGATTTTGTCGGATTTGCTACTGATCACGCACCTTTAATTAAACTTATTCTTTCTGTTATCAATACAGTGTGGGATAAAGCAAGTTCGAGTCTACACGAAACTCCAAGATCTCTGGGGATAACGACAATTCCAAGAGAAATTACTACTTCCAAAACAAGAGCAACTATTAAACCGATTACTCCTAGTAGTTTTAAAGCGTCCCAAAAAAAAACAAGTATCTCTCAAACACAAGATATAGTTACGGAATTAACTCAAAAGATTCAAGACAAGGTTAAAGAAACTTCACAACAAAAAACTTTAAAACAAGCTCCTAAAGCAACAGATCAGATTCTTAAGGAATCAAAACAGATTCCTAAAGCTGGCGATGAGGTAGGAATGTTAATCGATACTGCTTTTAAATCGTTAGTTCAAAAGCTACAAAACCTTAATGGAAAGGAATTTAGTACTGAATTAGAAAATATTGCGGAGCTAATTTTGGAGAAAAAAGGATTTAGCGTAACTTTACACAAGTTAAGAAGTAAAATCAACCAATATAAAACCCATTTGGGTCATTTAAGCGAAGTGGATATTAAACATATTGTTGAAAGTATAGAAGAATGGAAAAAACATCTAATATAACAAATTTATAGTATAGTTTTAAGTAAATATGACTCTTTTTCTTTAACTTGTTCTAGCTTGACCCTTTTTCCTTTTTTATCGATAATTGTTTAATAACAGAGTTAAGAAGCACCCAACTAAGCGAAAATAAAAAGAAACCTAAAAATATCAGAGAAATGGTTATAGATACTATAAAATTAGGGTTTAAAATACCAATAATGCCAAATATCGGAGAACATGGAGCTAAAATGATGAATAAGTAATAAATGCTTTTACCTTTTTCTCCAAATTTAATGTAAGTAGTAATGTTTAACCATCCAGAGAAAATTAAAAGGAATGGAGTAATAAAATAAGCAATTTCAAGGAAAGGATAGTTCAACCCACCAAACGCAAACGCGTAAAAATAATTAGCGTAAAAGTAGACGAGGATTACTAAAGTGGTTACTGGTGTTGGCACACCTGTATACCCGGCACTTGTTGAAATATTGAACCTAGCTAATCTTAATATAGCCCCTAGTGCGAAACAAATACACCCAATTGCTAGAATGTAATCGTAAAACGTCCCTGTTTTAAACGCCTGAAAACATAGCACGGCAGGTACTATACCAAATGTGAGAGAATCGCTCAAAGAATCGAGTTCTCTGCCGATTTCGTTTACTGTTCTTGTCTTTCTCGCGATATATCCATCAATTAAATCCGTTCCAAAAGTTATTGAGATTAAAAAAAAACCTAAAGAGATGGCGTCTCGGGTTCCAAATGAACCAAAAATTAAAGCAACTAAACCTATTGTCGTCCCAGTTAGAGTAATGTAATCCTTTAGTTTGAGCAAACTTGGTATTGTTGACATTTTTTTTCTCACTTCTTTGTTATTCTATATTTAAAAGTTTAGTTTAGTTAAAAAATTTCTTTAAAATCTAAGTATATTTTCTCTCCCATCCTTAAATTTATTAGACTAAATTGACTATTGATGATTAAAAACTGAATTTTATTTATAAAGTAGATAATAAGGCTGATATAATGAAATTTTGTCCTAATTGTGGAGATGAAGCTGGAATAGTTCTCTGAATTTCTTAGCCTTCTCTGGAGAAAGGTGTTGCTCTATTATGGGAAACCGCGATCCGTGAAAAGAAAACTTGTAGATTTTAAACGCTTTTCCTTAGAAACGATATTTTTAATTATTTGACCACCTTCACTTTTTATGATCACTCCATGCCTTATAAATAACGCCTAACCGTCATTTTTCTAATTTTCAACAATATATTAAAAATATATTTAAGTTATCATTCAGTTAGCATTTTAGTTAGCATTATAAAAAATAAAGTTGTAGTGCCCTATCTTTTTTTGTTTAAATTCGGTGAGGATAAGAAAACTGAAATAGAGTCTCGATTTAAAATCGCAAGAAAATAAGTGTAATTGAACGTTATGATTAGTCCAAAAAAACGATTTACGGGCGCGTTGACTCCTAACTACTTCCTAAAAAAGATGGAGTGTTACGAATGCGACGCAAAACGGCATAAGTTGTTCCTAAAAGAAAGCGAAAACTACTTAGAATTGCTCTGTAGAGATTGTAAAGAAAAGAAATAATTAAAGTTTAAATGGTCCATATAAAAAGGAAAAATTCTGGCGATACGTTAAACCGGCTACGGGAAAAGATTTAAATACTGCGAAATAATTTCTATCCATAGAAAGATAAAATTCGAACAAAACAATCCTTTTGGATTTTTATCTGTCAGTTTTGAAATTGAAACAAGAATAATTGAAAAAATAGAAATAAGATAGGGAAAACATAACCATGACTCCTGCGTCACCCTGGATTTTTGTCTTTTGGTAGTGCGGTAAGCACTCATCTAATACTCCCCCTATTTTGTTTTTGACCTTTTTATTAGGTCGCGACAGCAGGAGTCGTCCTTTCTTTTTACTCTCCTCTCCTTTCCTTCTCTTGTTCTTGCTTAATTAGATTTCCATTTTTGGCGAGCTCGATAATTTTAGCTGTTTTTATCGGTGTGTAGCAAAGTGGTACGGACCGAACGATATACCAAAAAATTAATTTTATAAAAATAAAAAAAAGAGTTTAAGTGGACCTGCTTAACTCTTATAACTAAGCGTTAACTACGACTATAATCGCAATAACGATAACTATTACGATTCCTACAAAAAATCCAATAATGACATCGGGAATGAAATTCGATATGAAAAATGTTCCAAATAGCAAATCTGAGTCTATATAAGAAGTTATAAACCAGTAATGAACGCCCATTACGATCGCCGTTCCGAGACCTGTGATCCCTATTAATACTATTACCATGATTATCAAAAACCTTTTGTACTGCTGACTTTCCTCAGTCTTCTTCGCAGCTTTCTTTTGAGTTCGGGCTGCTTTTTCGAGTCTTACGCAATTTGGGCACATTTTATTGAACTTCTTAAATTGATCGTCCGAAATCTCTTCTCCACATTTACCGCAAAATGGCATGAATTATTATTATCTAGAATTATATTTAAAATTTATATTGTAATTTCTGTCATGATTTTTAGAATCTCATATTTCAATTCGTTGAATTCGAAATTTTCACATTTGTTGAATTCGATGTTTTTAGCTGTTTTTATCGGTGGGTAGCAAAGTGGTACGGACCGAACGATATGCCAAAAAATAGTTAATCAAGAA
>JAHLWS010000057.1 GCA_019057795.1 Promethearchaeota archaeon
ATCTTTCCTTGTGCTTTAAGTATTTGGACCGTACGTTTGTCTATTTGGTTTGAAAGAAATGCGTCAATTTCGTTAATATATTTTCGAATCGTGCTTTCTGAGATTTTCACATTGAATTGATCGTAAATTCGCTCGCAAATTAGAGCAGGTTTTTGCTTGTAAACTTTGGCTTCTTGGGCAATCCACTTCCAGATGCCTAAGGAAAACTGCTTAAAGGGAAGGACGCTAAGAGGCGTCGGATTTAAGGGGTTAGCGTGTAATCCGCAATCGGGATTCGTACAACAATAAAATTTTCGGATTTCTTTAATCTTCCCTTGAAAATCCATATACCCGTGCCCTCCAGAAGGATACAAGAATTCAACGGGACTACCGCAGGAAATACATTTTCTATCGAGTTCTTTCGGATAAGTAATATATTGAATATCGATAAAAGAACCTCTTTTTGATACACTCATTATAATATAATATATCATTCTTGTATTTCAACTTTTCGTTCTTTTTGTCGCCGATAACACCTCGTAACGAGCTAAAATAAAAAAAATAAAGATTAAGTTAAAAATATATGAAAAAAAAAGGGATTTATAAAATGGAAAATTCTACTACAGAAAAATTAGGTTTGACACCTCCAAAGTTTACTACAAAGCAATGTGTACATTGGGGCTTAGCAAGTTTTGGTGGAGCAATGATAAGTGGAACTTATGGTTCACTTTTGTCGATTTTTTACGTCGATTATTTAGGTCTTGTTGGACCTTATGCCTATTTAGTGGTTATTATGAGCATAGCTTACGCTGTTTGGAACGCTTTAAACGACCCTCTTTTTGGTTTCTACTCTGATCGGTCAAAATCAAAAAAAGGAAGAAGAATTCCATTCATGCGCTATACAGCGCCCTTTCTTGGTTTATCTTTTATTCTTGTTTGGTTTGCCCCGATAAGTCCTGACAAAATATCTGTTTTTTGGTGGATGTTAGTAACAACATTCCTGTATGATACTGGCTATACTATCGTGTTCCTAATATATTCAGCGCTTCCTCCTGAGCTAACTGAAGATGAACAAGAAAGAAATAAATTATCTATATTTGCTTCATTTTTTAGTCTAATAGGGATGATTTTAGGTTTCCTAATTCCAGACTTCTTCCGAAAAGAACAAGGAATATTTCCTCTACAAATGGCCATGATAGCAGTTGGAATCGTTGGAACTCTCTTTATATTATATACTACATTTAAGTTTAAAGAACGTCCAGAATTTACAAAAGTAGATGAGCCTCTCAAAATTAAAGATGCTATAAAATATACTTTTAAAAGCAAATCGTTTATTGTTCTTGTTTTAGCCAATTTTATGAGCGTTTTTATGCAATCGCTGATTATCGGTTCGATGTTTTACTTGGCTGATTATGTAACGCAATCATCTACTATCCTATTGCTTGTAGCTGTATTCGTTCCGCTTATATTAGGAGTATGGATAACCCCAAAATTGATTGCAAAATTTGGAGTTGTAAGGGCTGATCAAATATTATTGACAATAGGAGCTACGGGTTTACTGCTTATAACATTTACGCCAGTTACAATAATATATTTTTGCTTTGCTCTTGCAGGTATTGGGCTTGTAGGACCATTAGTTCTGACTAATGTAATGTTCGCTCAAGTGATCGACGAAGATGAGTTAAAAACGGGAGTCAGAAGAGAAGCAGCTTATTTTGGCATGAATGCTTTTATTACTAAACCAGCACAGAGCGTTGCACTTGCTCTTCCAGCCATTTTGTTGACTATAGCTAATTTCGTTCCCAGAAATGCATTGGGGGAGATTCAAACCCAAACACATCCAGCTGATGTTGATTTCGCAATTAGAGCTTTTATGGGGTTAATTCCAGCCATTGCATTGTTTATTGAGGTTTTAATTTTGCAACTTTACCCATTAAAGGGAGAGTATTTGACAAAAGTCAAAAAAGAAATTCTTGTTTTACACGACGAAAAACATGCTAAACTGATGGAATTGGAAAAACAACAAAAACCAGATAGAAATCAACAATAATTCGAATATTTAACAAAAATTAATTTTTTTTTTATAATTCTGAAAAATAAATTTTATAAAAATTTATTAATGATTTGAGTTTTTGTTTCCAAACTTATTCGATGTATCAGGTGCCCTAAATCAGGTTCGACAATAAGCTTACCATTGTTTAAAGTTCTCAAACCATTTAGACAATTCCAAAGCCCATATTTGTCGTCGTCTTCTGTACCCAATGCTTCGGTATATTTACCTCCTGCTAATAAGTATCCTCCTAAACCTCCTATTGGAGGCCATTTTTTTAAAGCTTCTTCAAAATTTTTCTCTAATAAATCGTTCATAACTTCTACTTTACTCATATCACAACAACCTAGGGCTGCAGCTAAACTATATTCTGTATGGGATGCGTGCCCTGCTGATAATAAGATTTTTTTATAAAAATTTGCTAAATTATCTGCGTTGTCATACCCATGAAAAATTTTTTTTTTATCAATAGTTTCTTCTGATAATTTCTTTACTTCTTCTAAGACTTGAACAGCATTTTTTCTAGAGACTAAGGCTGTAATTGCTACGAATTTTTTAACATCTAATTCATTTTGTATTTTCTTTTGAAATCTATGTTCTAAAATATCACCATTTCCGCCATGTCCAGTTATTAACATAACCTTTGATACTTCTTCCTCCCGATTTCGTATCATCTCAATATAATATTTCATAAAATCAACAGATTTTCGGTAAAAAACTTCCCAAGGGATGTAATAAGGCGCCCAATCTTTCGCTACAGGACCACACCTATCTGTAGTATACGGAATGTGGGCAACATATCTTTGCCCAGTGTTTAATTCCAAGTCATAAGCCGATTTTTTCGCATGAAAATCATCAATGGCTTTAGGTAAAGCTAACCCATGACCTTCATAAGGATTCCCTACGGAAAATATTATCCATTGAGATTCTTTTTCTTCAAAGGGTCCCCAACTGCCCATTTTATCTTTAAGAATATAACTTGACATTTTTTTTGTTTTTTACATATCTATTATTTATTTTAAGTAGATTAAGTGTTTTATTTAAATTCTTTTGTTCTCTGCATTAACAATTCACTTCAATAAAATTTATTATCTAATTAACCTTAGACAATTAAGGCATTAAAATATTAACATCTAATCATTTTAGGTTTTAACACCAAGTGCGAATTGAAAGAAATTTTCACTTTTCGAAAATAAAATAATAAAATCTAAATTTTATTGAATTAATTTTATTTTATATTAATATTAAAAAATAACTAATATTATTCGTGAATTTAATGGCTAAAAAAAAGAAAGCACCAGCAGAAACCGAAATTGAAGATGTTCCCGAAGGGAAAATGGATGATGATGGAGATGAGGTTATTGATTTATTTGATGAGGAAGATAATTTAGAAGATGATATTGATTATGATTTAAATGAAATTGAAGACGATATGTTAGCGGATGAAACAGAGGAAGAGGAACTCGGATTGGACATTGACGAAGTCGCAAAAATGTTAATAAAAGTGAAATGCGATCCATGTCCTGGTTTAAAAAGTAGACCAGGATGTAAAATTGCTCATGATTACGGCTGTCCAAAGCCCAATAAGCCATAAAATACCAATTTCCTTTTATTTTTTTTATTCAAATCTTATCGTATTCAGCCTCTAAACTAACATTAGGGATAACTAATGCTCTCAAAGAATCAAAAACGCATTATTATAATCGTTATTGGAATTATTTTTAGTGCATACATCTGGAACGTAAATGCCTCGTGGGGTAATCCTTTTGAAACGTGTTTGATATTATCAACAACAACTTTTTTAATCATTTACACGCCATTTGAAATATATTGGAGCTTTAGGGATTTGTACTTCGATAGATGGGCTCCAATTAAATTTGGGAGTTTAATAACTTCTAAAATTAAAATCGAAGTTGGCAAAAGCAAAAAAGGAAAAAGTAGGTGTATTGTAGCTTGTTTAATATGTTCAAACGATCAAGAAATTGTTAAATCTAAAAATACTATTGTTGTTGTCTGCCATGGTTTTTCAGACACAAAAGAAACTCTACAATACTATTATTTACCGTTAGCTTACCAAGGATATACAATCTTAGCGTATGATGCACGTGGCATTGGAGAGTCTAAAAAGGTAGGAAGAAGGAGTCAATTTTTAAAGAGAATAGATGATTACAGAAAAATAATTGAATGGGTTAAGGATCATGACCAGCTTAAGAACAAAAAGTTTTTTTCCGTCGGATTCAGCATCGGAGCTATAACTGTTCTATGTGGGGGGTTCTCAAATGTTCATATTGAAAAAATAATTGCCATTTCTTCAATATCTTATTACAAACAAAACTTACCTAAATATAATCCTATAGTAATGCTTAGCTATCTTTTAAGGGGAGTAAAATTGTTCCCAAATAAAGAAGAAAATGAAGATTTATCTCCATACATCGTAATCGAGAAATCTAAACGCTTATTATCAGAAGAGCTATGGCGTAATTATTCTAAGAGAATATTTCTTATTCATGCTAGAAATGATAAAATTATAAAATTTAAAAATTTCAAGGAAAATGTTGAGTTGCTAGATCTTTCAGAAGAAAACACATTAGTTTTAAATAAGGGTGGCCACACTCAAAAGAAAAACGAATTAGTTTTAGTCGCAGCTTCTCTAAAATTTTTTAACTCTTAGCTCAATCTTAAGTTAGAATTTTAAAATTGTTAACTTTAAATATTTCATTTTTAATTTAATTTAAAGCGTATAAATTGAATTTTAATGATTTGTCCTATTTGTAGAGAAGAAATTAAACTTCAAAAGTTAAATTCACACTTCAAAATAACTTTAGGAAATTTAATAAACGGGAAATTTTACGGTAACAAGACCTTTTATTATCATAAGGATTGTTTAAGTGAAAAAAATCTCAATGAGAAAGAGCTTTTAATAGTATAAAATAATAAGTGTTATTAGCTGCTTCTAGTAACATTTCTGAAAAGCCGATAGGTTTTAAGAAAAGGCCAGTTTCCTCATAAAGTTTTCATTACATTTAGGATATTTTAAGATATATGCTTGTGCTAACCAATAATTTTATCCCAATCTGAGAAATCAATTAACTGTTGGTAATTTTTACATATCTTAGCGAATAAGGTACATCCAATGCAAGACATATTAACAAAATCATCTATAGACAAATTTAATAGTTTACTATTTTTCTGTGAGAATCCAATACCTCGCTCAACTTCAATTTGACCATCGAAACCAGATAAATTTACTACAAATTCTTCTTTCTTTAAAGAACCTTTATATACACCTCTAGCAATTCTTGCTAGACCCCCAACTGGGATTATAAGACCTTCTTTTTGGGCTAAATAGAGTCTTATATCATAGGTATGTTTTCCGCCCCTCCACATGATAGTATTAAAGTTAGCCATCTCTTGAATTGTATAGGGATATGGATTACGATTTTTCATAAATTTTGCAAAGAACTCTTTTTTACTTTCTTCTATAATGTGTTTAATTCTTTGAGGTTTTTCATTCTTTAAGATTGGGATTACTCCTGCTCCGCCAGATCCTCCCATAGGTTTAATGATAAAAGATTTATTGTAATTTTTTATTAAATAATTTATTTTTTGGTTTAATTCCTTCTTATTATTAACTTTTGTGAAAAGTAGATATTTCAAATTAAACTTTTCAAGGAGACTTCTATTGTAAAAACTTGCTAAATATGTGAGAGATTTATCATCAGTAATTTTGAAAATTGGATTTACAATTATAGTATTTATTCTGCGAAAGTCTTTTTTAATTAGATTAGCAAATTCCACGTCGTTTAGACGCCTCGCTATACCATCTCCAATCAAGACATTAACTTTTTCACCTAGATATTTAATCCATCCATTAGAAAATGTTAAATTTTGATGTAATTCTTTATAATCCGCTATTAAAAACACAATTTCTGCCTTATATTCCTTAGAATAATTATCGGAATTAAAAATCTTAAGTGAATAACCCATCGATTTAATTTTTTTTCTAAAAAATTCAACCATAATTACTTTTTCATGGATTAAAGAGTCGTTTACGAGGACGCCTACTAACACTAATACTTTTTCATTATTTCCTTTAGATTTTACTATTGCTTGACTAATTGCTTGAAAGTACCCATTATACATTATTTCTTGTTGTTTGTTAGTAAGAATAGACAAACCTCGATTAGAACCTCCATTTGTTTCGAGAAGAAAAAATTTCTTACCTTCGGGCTCATCACACACCATAAAATCAATACTACCAGCATAAAATGCGTCAGCATTAACTAGAACATTATCCCCATTTTTAGCTAATTTTACCAAAGCTTTTTCTCTCATTCGATCTACAAATTCATCTTCCTGAGATGAACGAAGTTCCGCGAACGAGATTAAGTTAAGTCCTAAGGTATTTCCTAATTGAATTAATTCTAAATCAGACTCGGTGATATCTTTTGACATTAATTTAAGGAATCTGGTTAGTAAGTTCTCTCCCAAATATATCACTCAATCGTGATTTAAAAAATTGATAGTCCGATTTCAATTGATCTTATTATGTTTTTAATGCTTTTAAAGATAACAATTATAAATAAAGATAACCTTGGTGGTTCCCCTTAGTACTAAGTCTGAGGGAGCCAAGTAATATTTTCTTCACTTTACTTTGTTCTTTAAAACTCAGATCTGAAAACAATAGAATATAATTTTTCTCTAAATTGATAACAAAAAGAAGACCAATTTTAATCATCTTAGAATCTTCTGTAAGCAAAGAAATAATTACATAATGATAAGGGAGATTAACTAAATTATTAAGGCTGATTTCTACTTCTATAATCTCACCGTTTTCAACATCGTAATCGTTTTTTATGAATTTGATATCGTTTAATGGTATTGAAATCTTTCTATAATTTTCTAAAACCTTTGCAAATTGACTCTGTCTTAAAAATCTTCTTTCTTCTTTATCTTTTTCATAAAAAAATTCATTGTACTCCTTTAAAAGAAAGATCTTTCTTTTCTTCGATTTAGACGCATTTTTTTCAATTTCTTTTAATTCTTCAATAGAATCGTCGTGAAATACAATCAAAATATCAGGATCGACCGTATCTATGAAGAAGTTTTTATAAACAACTCCTGCTTCAGTTTTTATCCATCCATCACTGTCAATAAGAATGACATCCGTATCCTTATGCCTTTCAACAAAATTATTTATCAAATTTTTGCAAGAATGTGAAACAATAAATTTAAAATTAGCTTTTGGGAAAGTGCTTCCAATAAAAACTGTTTCATCGGTATCAATTTCAGCGCTTGATACAATATTTTCTTTAATATCCCCTATATTAAGGGTTGTTGGGAGGTATAACAATTGTTGTCCTAAATCTGAATCAAGAAAAGCTGCTTTTAATCCTTCGTTAACAATATTGTTCGCTAAAAATTTTATGAGACTAGTTTTACCACTACTAATTCCTAACACCATTACTTTTAATGGTTTGTTAGGTTCGTTTTTTCTAATCGCGCTAATGATTGAATCCTTAATTTTCACCCATTCATTATTGATCGTGTTTTCTTCAATTATTTCTATATTATCTTTATTACCGGTGAAAATCTCTAACTTCGATGGTTCCAACGCATATAATGGATAATTATTAGCACTTGGAACGATTATTGTGTTTTCTTTCTCGTTTTTTTTAGGTACTAATGTTTTTCCAAAGACTTCAATTTTTCCTTCTAATAATATAACCCTTGTAGGACCCTTAATTAAAAGAGTATGTCCTTTTTGTACGTCTTGTATCATATATTCCTCAAATCATCTTATAATAAAAATAATAATTTTTTTTCTTCTTACATTTTATACTTATTAACTAACAGAAATATACTTTTTCTTTCATTATCTTAAATTTTTAATTCATAAATACGTAATGTTTCTTGAAAACCTAATTTCGTAAACAAAATTTTTGCGGCATTCTCTGCGTCTTGCTTTAAAGCTAATCTGATCGAATGGATATGATTTCTTTTAAAAAAATCAACAATATATCTCACGATTTCTTCTCCTATTCCTAATCTCCTTTTTTCTTCCTTTACAATTAAGTTAGAAATGAGACCAAATCGATAACCCTTATCTGATGTTCTAATTGAACAATTTGCCATTCCAATAATGGTTTTTTTTTCATCATCAAGTGCTACAAATACTTCAGAATTTGAATCTTTTTTCATATGTTCTATTATACTATTTCTCCATCTCTCTTCATCAAATTCCTGACCATTTAATATGCAAAGATTCTTCATTAATAATGTGATTTCTTCTGTATCCCTTTCTGAAAATTCCCTAATTAACATTTTTAAAAATTTTTTAAATTACATCCATCTAATTATAATAAATTAAATTTTTTTTAAATTATTTGTTGATTATTTTTTCTAAATTAATTACAAACTTCATCGATAAAATTTATTAGTGTAGATACAATTTCATCGTGATCTGGACTACACAAAATTGGATGGTCATTATGGTCTAACCAAATTTTTTTCTTGACTTTAGAATTAACAATTTCATAAATAAAATCCATACTATTCTTTTTAATTTGTGAGTCTAAACGTCCTTGAAAAAATAAAGCAGGACAATTTATTGCTCTTAATGCTTTTTTCATTTCCTTCATTAACTTATTAAATTTTCCAACAATGTTAAGGGGAATTTTATCGTAACCTACCCATTTTCCATTCGTTTCTTGTTTTAACTTTTTTGACGGAATTGGATAATATTTAATGAATATTTTTAACAATGGAACTAATTTGGGAGCAAATCCTCGAATTCCAATGGGGGCACTTATAGTAAAGACTCCATCGATGTTAATATTACTTGCAAATATTAAAGAGAAAACACCCCCCAAAGAATGACCTCCAACTATAATTCTTTCACATTTTTCTCTAATTAATATTATTTCTTTTTCTAAAGCTCTTTTCCACGCACTCAAAGGAGTAATTCGTAAATCTTCGGGTGAGGTTCCAAATCCTGGTAATAATGGTATATGAACGGTATACCCTTTTTTTTTGTGTAAATCTTCCCCTAAAGGCTTTAGGTCTGCGCAGGTTCCCCCCCCTCCACCATGAATAATTATAATCCCAATATCATTTCCATTAAAATAAAAAGGCCCAGCACCAGATAAAGTAACTTTAGACTGATCATTCATATTAAATCGCAAATTAAATCGGATTTTTGATAAAAAATTTGACTCTAAATTTCTTCATTTTATTTCTTTATAACAAGGAATGCAAATATTACTATCTTGATATCTCATGATACGGCTGTCCATTGTAAGTTCACCACATATGTCACAAGGAACTGATTCTTCTATTTGAGCCAATATTGGAGGATTAAATTCAATTTCTTTTATATCAAAGAGATCTTCAGGTTCTTGATCCAAAAGCTTTTGAATTTTTTCATCCCTTGATAATTTTTTACTATCCAAAACAGAAGCTTTTAAAGCTAATTTAACCGCTTTTTGGCTCTTTCTACTGTATATCTTAAAATTATTCTTACCATAGTCATTATGAATTAAATTGCCTTTACCATATGTAGTACCTAATAATGCTTGAAGCGCGTCAACGCTACAATTATCCGTCTCAACAACAACTACTAGTTCTTCGTCAGAGGAACGCTCAAAACCGTGTTCTAAAACATATTTAGCAACTAATACGCCTACAGCGATACCTGGGCATATATGACCGTGAAAAATCGTAGCTTTTTTCATTAATTCTCTAGTTTCCATTCAAAATCAGCTAATAATTATAGATTTATTAAAAATATCAAATAAATAATTTATTAGATGACTTAAATATATTTATAATAGGAATGAAATTTCTTGTAGATGCAATGCTTGGCAAATTATCTCGGTTTTTGAGAATTTTTGGATTCGATACAATTTATGCTAACGATTTAATCGATTATTATCACGCTGATCCAGTTCCAGATGAAAAATTAAAACAATTTGCCGAAAAGTATGATAGAATAGTTATAACCAAAGATTTGTTGTTCTATCAAAAAATGAGGGAAAAAGCATTATATCTAGAAGGAAAAGGTGTCTATAACTATTTAAACCAACTTAAAGTAAAGTTAAAATTACAATTAAAGTTTAACATCCAGAATGCGAGATGCTCGATTTGTAATTCACCTCTTCAAGAAGTTACTGATAAGAATTTGATAAAAAACTTAGTGAAACGTGAAACTTTTTTGAACTACAATGAATTTTTTCAATGTGTTAATCCAACATGTAAAAAAGTATTTTGGAATGGACCACATATAGTGGATATTAATAGAAAAATACAAAATATGACCGAAAACTAAGTCTTAGTGTTTGAGAAGAAGTTCTTTTTTATATAGTTAAATCTTGCTTTAACATTTTCTGCATCTGCTTTTGCTCCTCCCTTTTCAAACATTGTATGCGCTTGAGAGAGTAATTCAAGGGATTTTTTATATTCTCTATTCAGAAAATGATTCTCAGAAAGTCCAACTAAATAGTGCCCTTTTTTAATGAAAAACGCGATAAATTGCGCAGAAGTATCAATTTTTCTACTCATCCTAAACAATTCTTTTTTTGTTGGACTATATGTATCTTATAAACTTAAATTAATTAAAATTAACTAATAATTTTGGCTAATTTTATAAGCGAATGATCAATTAAAAATCAACCCTTTTTTTATTTTCTACACTGTCCACACCCCATTTACCAGATTAGAGAACTTTACCGAACAAATATTGTCTATAAAAAGCTTTCTCCGAACA
>JAHLWS010000058.1 GCA_019057795.1 Promethearchaeota archaeon
AAGCTCTACACCAGTAATATCTTCACTTGTAAGAAAATACAACACTTTTTTACCCATCTTTTTTCAATCCTCCTAAAATGGTATGGTTACGGTTGAATCCGCAATCATTTTTAATATTTCTTCATGTTCTTTGATTTCTACAGCGTCTATTAGGTCGTCCTTTGTAAGACCAAGCTCATCAAGCGATTTTTTATCTACAAAAATATCTAAATCGATATTTTTTATAAACTCGATATGCATAGAATACATAGTTTTATCGACGTCCTTAGTAAAGGTATATACAGCTTCGTTAATTGCAATAGTAATTGGATCAAAGTCAGCACTAACAGCAACCGTCATTCTCAATCCTTCGACAGGATAAAGCGTTCCATGAGGTGGTTGCCGTAAAAGGATAACTACATTTTTTTCTTCTGACATTTTTTATCACCTTAACAAATTACTATAAGTTTTTCTGTTTCTTCTATAATCTTCGCGAGATCAGGCGTTCCTGCTCGCTTCACGTCGCCGCATTCCTTTGTCAAACAGTTTTTCATAGTACCTCTGACTAAAAGACATAGATTACATAATCTGACGGTGGCTCCTTTATTTAAAATCTCTCTAAACCCTTCTTCGATGTTAAAGATACCTTCAATTTTCTTCTGCTTATCTAAGAGGGCGTTAACGGCGTCCATATAGCAAAAGATGCGTACATCAAATCCTTTATCTAATGCCGCGTTAGATATCTTAACAACCGTTTCAGCAGCTTGCGTTTGGTAAGGTCCATCAAAAAAAAGAATTCCTAGTTTCATTATTTTTAAACTCCTTGTATACTATTTTATTTCCTCATGAAAAGCAAATAAGCTAGGAACCAGGCGCCTAGTATAATAAACGCAGTGGATACTAAACTACCGACAGATAAAAGTGGAACTCCGCTTAGGGTATTCCCAATATTACAACCCATTGCAACTACTGCTCCAAAACCCATTGCTAATCCACCAATAAATTGGATTAATATCCTTTTTCCATCTTTAGGGCTTCTTAATTTAAATTCACCAGCTATCATCGAACTAATAAAAGCACCGATTACAATACCTAATACTAAGAATACTTCCCAGCTTAATGCTGAATCAAGACCAGTAATCCAATATTTGAGCCAACCGGCCCATCCACTAGTAATCCCTAAAGCATAATTTCTACCCGTTGCTGCGGAAGATACATATGCAAACAAAGCTAAAATTCCAATTGCGCTTCCAGTAATAGCCCATGGCCATCCATTTTTAAAAATCTTCTTACCAATATCAGAAAAATCAAACATCTTATTGTCAGCTGTTTTTCTCGATTTCAACATAGGCCATATCCAAAAGTAGAGTACAACAACAATCCCAACAATCCCGATTATGAGCATAAATATTGGAGTAAGCTCTGAGCCAAAAACAGTAAGATTAGCGCCTGTTCCAACTTCGCTGATTTTATAGGTTTGTAATATCGTTTTGGCTTCTGACCATGCTCCTGATTTGGTTATATAGGCTCCAAGCGAATATCCAAGCAATGCTACTAAGGATCCCATCATTCCTTCCCCGACTCTATATGTAGTTCCACTAGCACAACCCGCAGCCAATGTCATACCCATTCCAAAGATTAATCCACCTACAATATTTGCTACTGGTGCAAAAGGTTTAGGGTTTAACGTAATTATGTTCCCAAAAGCCATTACTGCAAATCCAAGCATAGAAATTAAAATCGCGAGGATTACAGACTTTATAAGAGTGAATTCTTTTAAAACAATAATGTCTCTAAAAGCAGAATTCATACAAAAACGACCGCGTTGTAAAATAATTCCAAAGATTATTCCTAGAATCAATCCAGGTAATAATACTACAAAAATATCTACCATCTCTTTTTCATCCTCCTATCTATTTTATTTTTACTAAGATTTCCCATTCTGAATTGCCGACTTTATCTACAGAAAGAACTTCGTTCCCCATCGATTTCAATGTTTCAGGAATTCGCTCCGCAGAAAGAGGATAATCTATAATAATTTTCAGAATTTCTCCTGAACCCATCTTTTTAACTTTCCTCTTACTTTTAACATCAGGATAAGGACAAACCTCTCCTCTGCAATCTAATATATCGTTTATATCAACCATTTTTCATCAATCCATGATTTTCTTTCATTTTTAAGTTTTTTTGTATTAAAATATTTCATTTTTAAGTTTTATTTTATTATAATATTATATTTTTAAGTTTTTTTGTATTATAATATTACAATTTGAAATGAAATAATTATATTCATATTAAGATAGTTATAAACTTTTCTTAAAAAAATTCACATAAAAGTAAATTCAATGAATTAACCATAAGATGATCATATAACTGACATAAAGAGAAAAGTTAATGGATGTATTAAAATAGGTGAAAAAATTTTAATAACACCCATGGCAGTTCTTATTGATATAATTAATTAATGTTTATAAATTATTTCATTTTTTAATAATATCAATTTAATTATGTTACAATATTAAATGTTTTATTTAATTAAACCCAACAATTTAGAAAAACACTTTTTTAAATTAAAAAAATAAAAACAACAAGTTATGGAATGAGTTCACACAAAAAATAAATGGTCATATTAATATATTTACTCCTATACCGATTAGAATAACCCCACCAATCAATTCGACTTTATTCCCGAAAAATTGACCAACTTTATTTCCAATAAGAACTCCGAGGACGGAAAAACCAAAGGCAACAGTTCCAATTAAAATTATTGGAACTAAAATAGAGACGCTCAGAAGGGCAAAGCTTAATCCTATAGCCAACGCGTCGATGCTTGTTGCGATACCTAATAATATTAAAACTAAAAATTTGAGAGGGTTGATTTTTTTATCCTCGTCTAAGTCAGTTTTTCTAGATTCGAAAATCATTTTAATTCCAATTACTAAAAGTAAAGCGAACGCAATCCAATGATCAATATTCGATATTAAATGTGCGATATACATTCCTCCAAGCCAACCTAAGAATGTAAAAAATCCTTGGAAAAAACCCGTGGATGAAGCAATTTTTAAGGCGTGTTTTAATTTAACATCTTTGATAATGATTCCACTAGAGATTGAAACTGCAAAGGCATCCATTGCCAATGCAATTGCGATTAAAACTAATAAAATAAAATCCATAATTTAATTTAGAGTAAAATTTTTTTTAATCTACTTTATGAGCAAAATAGTAAATTAAATTCTTTTAATAAACTCTATCTAATCAGAATAGAATAAGGATTTTGTGAGAAATAAATGACTTTTCAAAATAATGATAAGAAAAAAATTAGCCAAGAACTAGATTTGGGAAAGAAATCTGTTGTAATTAAAGTTTCTAACCTTGTTAAGAGATTTGAGGATCTTATCGCTGTAAACGATGTTTCTTTTGAAATTTATGAAGGAGAAATCGTAGGTATTCTTGGTCCTAATGGTGCTGGTAAAACTACCACTATTCGATTATTAACTGGTATTTTTAAATTAGAAGACAAGGCAAGCATAGAAATTTTTAACGAGGATATAACAAAAAATCTAAGTAAATATAAAAAAAACTTTGGAATCGTTCCAGAAGTTAGTAATGCTTTTTCGGATTTTACTGTATGGCAAAACCTTAAGTTTTCAGGCGGTATATATGGTTTTCCAAAGGAAAAGATTGAAAAGCGCTCAAAAGAACTACTAGAACAATTTGGTTTAATCGATAAAATGCATTCTAAAACAAAAGCACTATCAAAAGGGCTTAAGCAGCGTCTTAATTTTTGTTTAGCGTTACTTCACGAGCCATCTATTCTAATTCTTGACGAGCCTACAAGTGGTTTAGATCCAATTTCCGTTAAATTAATGAGAAACCGTATTCTTCAATTGAAAAAGGAAGGTAAAACTATCTTAATTACTACTCACGACATGCAAGAAGCACAAACCATTTGCGATAGAATTTTAATTATGAATAGAGGAAAGATCATTGCTGATGAAAGTCCTGATAAAATTCGCGAACGATTTAAATCTACATCTACGATCCTATTTAAAATTGATGGTATTTTATCTAACGAGCAAAAAACTTCCTTGATGGACACATTCGATAGTATTAAGGAAAAAAACGAATATTACTCTATATCTAGCTACGACGTTTTAAAAGATATATCTAAGTTATATAATTATTCTAAAGAAAATAACTTAGAGATTTCTGATTTTAAAGTGAAAGAAACATCGTTAGAAGAAGTGTTTATCCATCTAATAAAAGAAGATTCAATTTCTATGGGAGGATTAGAAAAATGATAAGCGATAGTCTAAATAGAATTTGGATATTAAGTAAGAAAAACATCTCGCTCTACATAAAAAGAGGTCCCGTTTTAATTTTTGGGTTGCTATTTCCTTTCTTTATGACGCTTTCTTGGGCTATTGGTAGAGCCATCCCCATAAATCACGTATTTATTGGAATTGTATCTATGACTTCTTTCTTCACCGCAACAGCAATCAGTCCCGTAGTGCTCCCTATTGAAACTCGTGAAAAATCGTTAGAAAGAATTTTAGTCTCTCCAATTTCATTGAACGAAATTTTATTGGGGATAGTCATCGCTTCGACTCTATATACACTAATAATTACAACAATAATAACCGTTATCTTTATCCTATTGTTTTCAATAGTGTTTAATTCAATTGCAACGATCTTTTTAATGTTTTTAGGGATTGTTTTAATGTCAATCCTAGGATCTCTATTGGGGGTTTTAGTTGCAGCATATCCTACAGATATGACTTCTAATGTGATGATTATCATGAATCTTATTAAGTTCCCTATACTATTTGTGAGCGGCATTTTTATTCCTCTTCATGGTTTGCCCCCTTATTTATTATTTTTATCCTTTATTTCACCAATAACCTTTCTAACGGACTTATTAAGATTCTGCGTAGACGGAAGCAATTTCTTTGCGTACCAATTTGATCTCGTCTTGCTAACCTTGTGGGTTGTTGTATTATTTATTTCAGGATATTTTCTACATAAAAAAACAATGCCAAAAAGGTTAGCAGAAACAAAAAAAATAAAAAAAAATAAAAATCAAAAAAAAATGAACAAATAAAATGGAAGTGTTGTCAAAAAAATGAAAGATTTTCTGTCAGATTTAGAATTTTTGTCAGGTGAACCTCTGTTAAAGACGATTATTAAATCAAAAATGTTTAATATTAATCGCGTCTGCTTAGAAACAGGATTCGAAATAGAACCACACCCAGAACCTTACGCTGTATTTTTTTTAGTGTTAGAAGGCTCTGGAATATTTACAAGTGAAGCTGGAGAGGTCACCCTTGAAAAAAATGGCTTTGTATTTATTAAAGCGGACGAAATAAGAGGGATTAAAACTCTTGAAAACTTAGTGTTTTTAGCTGTTCAGGATGGGCACTAAAACACCTTTTTTTTATATTTTTTTTATTAAATTTACAAGTAATTTTATAGTATATTCTAATCAGATTACATCTTAAAAACCTCAATATGAAGTAAACATATATAGTTAAAAAACAAAGTTATTATATATGCATAAGGAAGAAATTGAGCTTTTTCTAAAACGAGCTAGAAATTTTTTGGATGGAGCTAAAGAGAGATTTCAGAAAGAAGATTGGGATTTAACTTGTTTCATGGCAGAGCAATCTGTTCAACTTTTTATAAAAGCTATAATTCTAGAAAAAGGTGGTGAAGTTCCCAAAACACATTCAATCAGGAAGTTATTTGGATTATTGTATCAATTGACTAAAGATAAGGTATTCCAATACGATAGAAAAACCTTAATATTTCTCGAAAGTGCGTATTTAAACTCTCGATATTTTAGCTTTGTTTATGAGAAAGAAGATGCTAAAGAAGCTTTAAAAATTGCAGTAGAGGTAAAAGATCTTGTCGAAAATGTTAGAGATGATGATAAGAACGAATGATATGATTAAAAATAACAAAAAATATTTAAAAAAAATTGAAAGCAGTATAAAGACTATATTAAATGATTCTCAAATTTATTTATTTGGTAGTATACTTAAAGGAGATCTAGTTGCTGGGAGTGATATAGATATATTGATAATTGCAGATGTTCCTAAAAAGCACTTGAAACGAGCAGAATTAATCGCAGAAATCGAAGAAAATGCCGGATTACCGCTTAGTCACCCGTTTGAATTTCATTTATTAACTCAAGAAGAACTAAATACATGGATTAGAATTTATAAGTTTAAGTTTGAGAAAATATCATCATATCTAGAAAATTAGAAAATAATCTATAGAAAATGTTAAGCTTTTAGATTTATATCATTTTAAATGTTTTATTCTTTTGAAATATAGTATCTAAATTTATCGTCATCAATCTGCCACGCTTCAAAAAAATCAAATACCTTCTTAGTATCCCATAAATTTTCTATATTTTCAATACCATTATAAAGATCTGTTAAAAGAGTTTTATCACAAGGATATCGTCTATGCGAAGGGTATATCTCAACAATTCCTTGATTTTTGCACAGCTTTATCAATTTTAAAAGAGTATCAAGAACTTGGGGGAATTTATCTAGTCTAGGCAAGAATTGATCCCCATAATAAGCTACATCACTAGTAAAAAGTTCGCCTTTAGATGTTAAAAGACAAATAGATCCCGGAGAATGTCCTGGACAATGCAGAACTTTTACATCTATTTCACCTAAGGTAAAAAGGTCTCCATCTTTTAAAGTTTTGATTACTTTTGCGGGAGGAATTAAAAAATTTTGTTCTTCATATATCTTTACAATTTCATTAGGAGAATCCTTAAAGTAAGATACATTATAATGCTTAGAAATCATTTTTGCTTCATTTTCATGAACATAAACCTCTCCAAATTCTTCATTACCCAAAATATGGTCCCAATGAGTATGTGTATTTATAACTATTAATTTTCTGTTCTGGATCAAACTCTCTACTAAAGGTTTTAAGGGAAAGAGACCACACCCTGTATCAACTAAAAGGGCAGAATGAGACCCTAAAATCAAGTATAGATTCAAAGGGTCATTTGTATAAACGGGATGGACAACAGAGATGTTTTCTTTAATAACATATAAATGCTCCTTATGTTTAGAAACTTTGAAATGCTGTTGTTCACTACTCATACTTTAATTAATGATTAATTAGTTTTAATAATAATTAAAAAATATCATAATTATCATGGCAGACTATAAATTCTGGCTAACTAAAATCGAAGATGGCATCTTTTGGCTCTATCTTAATAACCCTGATAAAAAAAACGCATTTGATCTTAAGGTTGTTAATGAATTGGACCAAATCCTAGAAGAAGAGATAAAGCAAAATTTAAACTTAATTCGCGTATTAGTATGCACTACTTCTATGGACGATATTTTTACCGTAGGGCTTGACATTAAATGGCTCGTAACTCTGGACGAATCTAAAGCAAAAGATATGACAAGGAAGTTACAGAAAATTTTTGGTAAGTTTGAAAGCATTTCAATCCCCGTTATAATGGCTATAAAGGGATTGAATCTTACGGCGGGATTTGAACTTATGTTGTGTGCAGATATTATCATTGCTGCCGATAACGCAAGATTTGGGCAAGTTGAGACAAAATGGGGTATGACACCTGCTGCAGGAGCAACTCAAAGATTAATTCGTTTAGTAGGACCTTTAAAAGCAAGAGATATTATATACACTTCAAGGATCATCGACGCCCAAGAAGCTTTGAAAATGGGTTTGGTTAATGAAGTTGTCCCGTTGATGGAGCTTGAGAATCGAGCCAAAGAAATGGCAAGAATGATGATACAAAATTCAGGTAGAGCAATTGCACTTTGTAAGCGATTGATTCAAGAGGGAATATATAATAACGAAATGGGGTTTCAAATGGAAGGAGAAGCTTTTCACGAGCTTTTTACTTCTGGAGAACCTAAAGAAAAATTAAAGGCGTTCTTAGAAAAAAAATAAAGAAGACTATTATACCATTTGATCTGCTAAATTTAATTAGAATTATTTACTAAACTATATAATCGTTTAAGATAGTATAATTTAAAGTAATGAAATACGAAATAAATAAATAGTAGAGGATTTATATGGATTTTTCGTTAACTGAAAAGCAAAAAATGATTAAAAAAATAACTCGTGAATTTGCGGAAGAATATATTGCTCCAGTGGCACAAGAGAGCGATCAAAAATCTGAATTGGACCCACTTGTTTTAGAGAAGATGAAAGAATTAAAATACTTCGGTTCTTGTATACCAGAAGAGTATGGAGGTGCTGGATTGCATAACGATACTATAAGTTTTGCGATTATAACTGAAGAGATAGGACGAGTTGATGCGTCTTGGGCCATAACTACGGGCGTTCACGCGAGCGTGTGTGCTTATCCTATTTATAAGTTTGGAACTGAAGAACAAAGGCAAAAATTTCTAATTGACCTTGCGAAAGGTAATAAAATAGGTGCTTTCTGTTTAACTGAAGCAAATGCGGGCTCTGATGCTGGAGGCGTTCAGCTAACTGCAGAGAAAGATGGAGATGATTATATACTAAACGGCAGTAAAATTTTCGCGACGAATGGTGGGATATCAAAAACGCTCTTAGTAGTTGCTAAAACAGGCGAAAAGGATAAAAGAAAACAACTAACTGTTTTTATAGTAGATACTGATACATCTGGTTATTCAGTAGGTGTGAAAGAAGATAAGTTAGGTGTTCGGGCGTCTAACACTTCCGAATTGGTATTTCAAGACGTTAGAGTTCCCGAAGAAAATATATTGGGCGGACTTGGGAGTGGATTTAGGATTGGTCTTCAAATCTTAGATTACGGTAGAATTTCCATAGCTTCTCAATGCGTAGGGCTAGGTCAAGCTTGTTTAGAAACGGCCATTAAATACGCTAACGAGCGGGAACAATTTGGACAAAAAATTTCGCGTTTTCAGGGGATTCAGTGGAAAATTGCTGATATGACAACTGACATAGAATCTGCTCGGTTGTTAACTTATAGAGCCGCGTGGATGTGCGATCAAGGAATGGACTATGGATTGTCTGGAGCTATGGCTAAACTTGTAGCTTCTGAAGCTGCAATGAAAGCAGCCCACCAAGCAGTTCAAATTCATGGAGGATATGGTACTATGAAGGCGTACGCCGTTGAAAGATACTTTCGGGACGCAAAGATGGGAGAAATCTATGAGGGTACATCAGAGATACAAAGATTGGTTATCGCTAATCATATGTTAAGAAAAAAATAATTTATTTTTTCAATTTTTTAATATTTTATAGAGATTCTATTTTTAATTTTTTTAGATTTATTTCAAATAAGCTTAAAAAAATCTATAACTATGATAAATTTAATAAGATTTTATAATGTCTTTTAATAATTTGATATAACATAACGACGATTTAATTCTATCTAACTATATTAAAAAATGGATATTTGAAACCATGAAAATCTTTGTTTGTATTAAGCAAGTACCAGGTATTTCTGAGGTCAAAATAGACCCAAAAACCAATACATTAGTAAGAGAAGGAATACCATCAATTATAAATCCACACGATAAGCATGCGATCGAATTAGGGCTTTCAATTAAGGAAGGGTACGGTGGTGAAGTAATAGCAATAAGCATGGGACCTCCCCAGACGGAGCAAGCTTTACGAGAAGTATTATCAATGGGCGTCGATAAAGCGTACCTTTTAACTGATAGAGCTTTTGCTGGGGCAGATACGTTAGCTACATCACACACGCTAGCCTTAGCGATTAAAAAAATATTGACAGAAGTAGATAAAGGCGAAAAATACATAGTGATCTGTGGAACTCAAGCAATTGATGGAGACACTGCTCAAGTAGGACCAGAATTGGCAGAAGAGTTAGGGATCCCTCAAATAACATATGTATTAAAGTTTCAGTTAAAAGGCGAAGATCTTGTTGTTGTAGAGCGGGTGTTTAGAACTGAAGAGGTAGTTGTTATTGAAACAAAGTTACCAGTATTAATTTCTGTATTAAAAAATATAAATAAGCCGCGAACTCCAAGCATGGGAGGAATTGTAAAAGCTTATCAGGAAAAGGAAGTTCATTTTTTAAATTCTGAAGATTTAGGCGCAAATAAAGCAGATGTAGGGTTAAACGGATCGATGACGGAAGTTTGGAAAATATTTATTCCGCAAAGAAAAGGAGATCATCTCATCTTGGAAGGCACTATAGAAGAAATGGTTTCTGAATTAGTTAATAATCTAAAAGACGATAAAGTTTTGTGAAAGGAGGTTTGAAGATGAGTATTATTGTAGATAGTGATTTATGTGAAGGCTGTGGTGCTTGTTTAACTTCATGTCCTTATGGAGGCGTTGAAATAATCGATGACATTGCTGTTTTTAATGAAGATTGTAATTTATGTGGGGCGTGTATAGAATCATGCCCTGTAGATGCCATTACATTGGTACGGGCAGAACGAATCGAAAAGGTGGATAAAGCACAGTATAAAGGTGTTTGGATAATAGCAGAACATTATAAAAACGAAATTCATAAAGTTGCGTTTCAGCTCTTGGGGAAGGGGCGAGAGTTATCAAACACATTAAATGTGAATTTAACTCTTGTTATATTAGGATATAAATTTGACGATAAATTGGAAGAGGTTGGTGAATACGGTGCGGACGAAGTTATATACGTTAAATCAGCTATATTAAAAGACTATTATTCGGACTTGTATGTAAATATATTAACCGATTTAATTACCGAATATAAGCCGGAAATTATATTAATCGGGGCTACTCCAACAGGAAGAGATTTTGCCCCAAGAGTTGCCAAGCGATTAAATGCTGGATTGACAGCAGATTGTACTGGGTTAGATATCGAAGATGAAACGGGTAATTTGATGCAAACGAGACCTACATTTGGGGGAAATATCATGGCAACCATCCGTACGCCTTCAAGCAGACCACAAATGGCAACTGTGAGACCTGGTACTTTTAAAGCAGATAAAACCGCTAAAAAAAAAGTAAGAATTATTAAAATCGAAAAAGAATTTAAAGAAAAAGATACATTAACTAAAATCATAAAGATCATAGCAAGACAAAAGGAGAAAGTCAATTTAGAAGACGCTGAAATAATTGTTACTGGAGGGAGAGGCGTTGGTTCAATGCAAGGTTTTAAAATTATTGAGGAATTAGCTAATGTTTTAGGAGCAGAACTGGGAGGTTCAAGAGTTCCAGTAGAACTAAATTGGCTGGGCGAAGATAGACAAGTTGGGCAAACTGGGAAAACTGTTTCTCCAAAACTCTATATCGCATGCGGAATTTCGGGAGCAATCCAACATTTAGTGGGCATGCAAAATTCAGAAATTATCGTTGCAATTAACAAAGATCCACTTGCTCCGATTTTTCAAGTAGCTCACTATGGAATCGTTGGCGATTTGCATAAAGTTGTACCTGCTTTGATTGAAGAACTTAAAAAGACTAAATCTGAGTAAAATTATAAAAAATTAAAAATAAAAATAAAATAATTTCGTTAATTCTATTTTAAACTTTATCTAGACGACCACCGTTTATTCCTATGACCTCTCCATTCATAAACCATGCAGCATCGCTGCATAAGAATAAGATTACTTGAGAGACATATTTCGCTTCCCCTATTCCTAAAGGAATCCTTCCTGAATAGTATTTTCTCCATTTTCCTTCTTGTTTACTTAATAATTCACCAAGAATCGGAGTTTCGATAAGTGTAGGCATAATTGCATGAGATTTTATATTGTATCGAATTAATTCTAATCCTGCTGTTTTAACCATTCCAATCATCCCAGATTTGGCTGCAGCATAATTCAATTGACCAATATTTCCTTCGGCAGCTTGACTGCTAATCGAAATTACTCGCCTATCAGGATAATCAGCGATCTTTTCTTTTGGGTTTTCCTTGCAATAAGCAATCCATCGCTTAGCACACGCTTGTAAAGTCAAGTAAAACCCTTTAAGGTGCGTATTTATCACATCGTCCCAAGATTCTTCTGATAATTTATGTATCATTCCATCTTTTAAAATACCGGCAGAATGAATTAGAAAATCAACCGTTCCATATTTTTCAAACGCTTGATTAACTCCAGCTTCGACCAAGTCAGATTTTCGTACATCTCCTTCAATAAATAGGACCTCTCCGTCTGCATCTTTAATTTCTTTCTCAACACGCAACCCATTTTCTTTATCAAAATCAAAAATTACTACTTTTGCTCCTTCAGCTGCGAAATCCTTAGCGGCTCTTTCTGCCAAACCTGAAGCTCCACCCGTGAGAAAGGCTACTTTACCATCAAATTTTCCCATTTTATTCGACCTCGAGTTTTAGTTTTTTTTTTATATTTTTTTTATTTAATTTACTGTTCAATATAAATTTGAAGAAGAATAAGAATTTAAAATTTTTATTATTTAAGATAGGACATTTGGATCTAGATTACTAACCATAATTATATCGCGGACTTTTGTTTTGATTAGTACTATATTTTAGTTCGATGAATATAATTATATTTTTGCTACTATTTTCTTTTCAATTACAATTAAAAAGGAATTACAAGGCGTAAAAAAAAAAGATTAAGTAATGGAATGTGATTATGTTTAGCGGGAAAAACTCATTCGTGGAGGAATAAATTATGGGCTAAAATAGAAACATTCCACTACAAATAGAAAATCGAAATTTTCTATCTTAAATAAGATCATTCAGATATAAAAATATTTCGAAAAATTCGCTAATTTTACAAACGCTCTATTTGAATATTCAATAAATTTACATGTTATAAGTTGGTTTGAAATAATTTCTCTATTATTTTAACTATACAATCTTAGAATTAAATATAATTGCTAAGATAACTCATAATTTTAATTAAAAAAAAATATTTTTCTCTAATTCCTTGGGACATGGAATTATTTATTTCAAAAATATTATCCAAATTAGCGTACAAAATTTTTGATCGCTAAGAATAAAATTGTAAAATGTACGATTTTATTAAGAACTTAATAAGGAAAAAGTCGTCATAAAATGCGAAATAAATACATCGTACTCAAATACTAATTTGTTTAACTTTTTATTTGTTTTCTATTTGATTTTTAACCATATATTTTAACCTACTAATAGAAATAAGTGGGGGAAAATGTTCCCATTATCGTAAATAACGAATAATTTAATTAAATTTAAGAGCCTAATTAAAATTATTAAAGATAGTAAATCTCTTAATTTTTAACGAAATTTAATCATGGAAATTAAAAGTTATAATTTATTGAACGTAGGGGTGGGTGGCCAAGGCGTAATTCGAGCGGCACAAATTCTTTCATATGCAGCTTTATTGGAAGACTATAAAGTTAGAACTGCAGAGACGCATGGCATGGCCCAAAGAGGTGGTTCAGTTGCGTCATATCTTCGATTTGGTACTGAGGTAGAAGGACCACTTGTTCCACGAGGGAAAACCGACACTATTTTGGCTTTTGAAGCAAGTGAGGCTGCTAGGATTTTTAATTATGCTGGACCACAAACTATCTTTTTAATAAATAAAAACATCATTATCCCCCCTGTGATTCATCAGATGAATATGGACTATCCAGATATAAAACAAATAAGCGAATTTTTGAAGAGTGTTTCTCAAAACATATATTTTATAAATGCTGATGAGATAGCAATGAATTTGGGGAATCCTCGAACCATGAATGTTGTTATGCTAGGCGTACTGTTAGGTTCACAAGCTATACCTCTCAAAAGGGAGTCTCTTGTACAGGCTATTTTGAGCTATCTCCCAACAAAAGTACACGATGTAAATAAAAAAGCATTTGAAATGGGAATTGAAAAAGGAAAAAACATAAGGAGGGATTTTAATGAGTAAACCCTACTATGCAGAAGACAATCCCGGAAAGAAAATCGTTATGTTAGGTAATGAAGCAATTGCTCGCGGAATTTTGGAAGCGGGCGTTGTCATTGGGGCGGGATATCCTGGCACTCCATCGTCCGAGATATTGCCAACCTTAGCGGAAATGCAAAAATATTTTCCACATCTCAAATTAGAATGGAGTATTAACGAAAAAGTAGGTTTTGAAGTAGCATACGGCGGATCTATGTCAAATGTACGCTCAATTGCGGTAATGAAGCATGTTGGGCTAAATGTCGCATCAGATGCGTTCATGACGGCCTGCTATGCTGGAGCTCGAGGTGGGATGGTAGTAATTTCAGCAGATGATCCTAATTGCTATTCTTCTCAAAACGAACAAGATAATCGATATTTTGGCATTCACGCTTTAGTACCGGTCTTTGAACCCGCGACACCACAAGAAGCAAAAGATATGATAAAATACGCTTTTGATTTTTCGGAAGAATATCACTCTTTAGTATTATTTCGGACTACAACCAGGTTGAACCACGGGAGAGGAGACGTTATTCTTGGAGAAGTTAAAAAAATTAATCGCGATTACGGTTTTGATTGGGATCGTTCCAGATGGGTTTGTTTGCCATCACACTCACGAGTTTTGCGTGTTAGATTGTTAGAAAGATTAGAGAACATCTCTGAATTTGCTGACGAATTTCCTTTTAACTCGTTAAAATTATCAAAAGAGAAAATTAACGGTGTTAGATATGGATTTGTTGCTGCTGGCATACCGTACTCTCAATTGCTAGATGCTCTTAATTTTTTCGGTATTACTAATAAAGTATCAATTTTAAAACTCGGGTTAGTTTATCCTCCGCCTAAAAAATTAATCAAAAAATTATTCGATTCTACGGATGAAATTGTAGTTGTTGAGGAGCTAGAACCATTTATTGAAAATATCTTAAAACAACTAGCATTCGAAGAAGGCATCTCAAATGAACTTAAAATTCATGGTAAAGACTTATTTCCTCAAAATGGTGAATTCTCTGCAGAAATTTATTTAGAAAATATTGCTAGTTTGGTTGGATTGCCCTACGAAAAAGTACCTGTGCCAGAGAATATGATGATTATACCTCCAAGGCTTCCTATTTTATGTCCTGGATGTGGTCATAGAACAACTTTTTACGCAATTAAACAAGTAGAAAAAAAGATGAAAACTAAGTTCGTTAATTCTTCTGATATTGGTTGTTACACGCTCGCAGTGTACAAACCCCTTGAAGGAATAGACACTGAAGTATGTATGGGGGGTTCTATAGGCTTAGCAAATGGAATTGCTAAAATTCAATCGGAGAAAAATCCCGTATTAGCAATATTAGGCGATTCCACATTCTTCCATTCTGGTATACCCGCTTTAATAAACGCTGTTTATAACAAAAATAACATTTTAGTTGTAATTTTAGATAATAGGTCGACTAGTATGACGGGATTTCAAGACAATCCAGGTACAGGTATTACGCTCACAAAAGAACAGGGAATTCGCGTAATTATTGAAGATCTCGTAAAGGGCTGTGGCGTATCTCCGGATAAGATTTGGGTAGAAGATTCCTACAATCTAAATAAAACTATAGAAAAGCTAGAAATAGCTGTTAAGGCTGAAGGTGTTCGAGTTTTCATTTCTAGACACTTATGTTCTTTAGTAGAAGCAAATCAATTTCGAGCACAACAGATAACACCACCCACAGTAAAAGTAGATCAAGACAAATGCGTTGGATGCCTTATATGTGTTAATAAATTTGGATGTTCTGCGCTAAATTTTAATGAAGATGAGAAAAAAGTAGTAATAGATCAGACGGTTTGTAGAGGGTGTAAAGTGTGTATTGATGTATGCCCTCAAGAAGCTATTTATGAGGAGATTGAATCTTAAATGCATAATTTTTTTTTCCCTAAAAGCATAGCAGTTATAGGCGCAACCGCAAATCCTAGAAAGTTCGGAAACGCAGTTACGATTAATATTCTAAAGAATAAAAATTTAGAAAGCGAATTATTTCTTGTAACTCAAAAAAGCAACGAAATTTTAGGATTAAAATGTTATAAAAGTATATTAGATGTCCCAAAAGATGTGGATCTCGCGATAATTTTAGTCCCTGCAAAAGCAGTTGATGGCGTAATAGATCAATGCATAGAAAAACAAGTAAAAAGTATAATAATAGTTACTGCTGGTTTTGGGGAAATTAATCAAGAAGGTAAAAAAGCCGAAAAGCGAATCGCAGAAAAATGTACAAAAGTGGGCATTCGAGTTATGGGACCTAATTGTGTAGGAATACAAAACATAGATATAGGGCTTAACGCTTCGTTTATTCAAGCAGCGCCCCCAGGAAGTATTAGTATGATTAGCCAATCTGGTTCGTTCGGATGTGCCAGTTTTTATGCGATGGAAAGAGAAAATCTCGGATGTTCAAAATTCGCTAATATTGGAAATAACATAGACATTTCTTTTGTCGAAGTTCTTGAATTTTTTAAGGAAGATCCTAACAGTCGAATCATTTGTATTTACATGGAAACGATTGAAGATGGAAGAAAATTTTTAAAATCTTTAAAATCTATTGTTCCTATTAAACCAGTTATTGTCTTGAAAGGAGGAAGAACTTCATCTGGAATGAAGGCGGCAAGTAGCCACACAGGTTCGATAGCAACAAATTATAAAATGTTGAAAACATCCATTAAACAAGCTGGAGCAACATTATGTGAAAATGCTTCCGATTTTATTACCGCTTTGAAAACATTCTCTTTATTACCAATTCCTAAAGGTGAAAAGATAGGAGTGTTAACTAATAGTGGAGGGAGCTCTGTTTTATTCAGTGATAAAACTGAAGAATTTAATTTAAAACTAGTAGAATTTTCTGATACACTTAAAGAAAGAGTATCGCCTCACTTGATATCTCTAGTAAAGATAGAAAACCCACTTGATATGATAGGGGTTGCTGGTGAGGAACAATTCTATAATGTTGCCAGAGAAATGTTTGAAGATCCGGGAATAAATATTGTTTTGGGGTGTGTTGTAATACCTCCTTTTCTAAGGATGAACACTGACGAACATTTTCGTGGACTTATTCGAGCTTGGAACGAAACTGGGAGAAAAAAACCTTTATTTCCTTTATTTCTTTTTAGTGAAGGATTTAAAGAATTAAAAGAGTTGGCTAAAAAAGAGATGACTCCTATTTTCTATACACCACACGAAGCTGCTTATGCTATAAATCTATTAATTAATAGAAAGAATTTTTTGGACCATAAAGCAAATTCAATAGAAAATTACCGCGTTTGCTGAAGAACTTGAAGAATTTCTTATTATTGGGTATTTTTGCGCTAGCCCGTAGCCCCCGTTAGATGTGGATTAATAAAAAGCTTGTAAAAAAAAGCAAAAAAAAAACAAAAAAGTAGATAATTAAAAAATAGAAGTTGCGTAATTCTGAGCAAAATTTTCCTCGCTTAATCGAGTCTTAAGAAGGCGTATATCGTTATGGGCTTTCATGAACTCAAAACGGTCTTTTAACGCTTCTCAAAGCGTGTTTCTAAGAGGGGCGATGCGACACCATCGACCAGCAAACTCTCCTAAAGACGCTTGGTATCCGTTCTTGTAGCTGTTGTCTACTTGGGTGTTGAACCTTTTAGCGTAAATCCCTAAAGGTTGGGAGCTTCCCCTATCTGCCGTCAAAACCCAGTCGTTCTCGCGTCCTTTCCGAAGCTTCCAGCCCGCTGGCACTCTTCTGAAGTTTGACAACTTTTTACAAATAAATGGATGTGCTTTATTTGATAAATTCACATTTTGATAGATCTAATTTCACTTTTTACTAGATCTGCCTAATGAAACAACATTTGACTGATAATAAAACTATTTTTTGAAGCATAACTCATATTGATTTGATCGACCTGTAATTTAAAGCATTAGTATTTCATTCATAATTCTGTTCACTCTTGAGTTATATATAAAGTCAAGATCTAATATGGTAGTATGGAAGATTTATCAATAGTAAGTATTCTAGTAAGTGCAATATCAAGTACAATTGCGATAATAATCGCAATCATCTTAAATTGGTGGCAAAATAAAAAGACCAATGAACGATTAGAAAAATCTCTTAACCACGAGATTAAATTGAGAAATGAACGTGTTCAAAAAATGTATGATATTGTTAAAGAAGTCTTTAATACACTTAAATTCGACACTAAGAAGAGATTGTTTTTGAGTGTAATTGGAAGGCAAGGAGCACAACATAGTTATACAAATCCAAAAATATCTATGAATGAAGAGGATCTTCATATTCCAATTGAAGGAGATTATGAAGAGAAGAAATCACTTCTGAAATTCTTTAAAAACGATTATAAATACTTATGGATTGATGAGATTTATGAATATGGGTTCGGAAGTTTTTATAATAACTCGATAAAGATGCAAGGTGGAGATCTTTTTGTTTGTAAGGGTTTTTATGAAGTAAAAGAAGATATAAATGAGATAACAGTTAAGGATGTTCTATTATTCATATTGAATAAACTAAAAAAGGATTCTAGAGAATACTGGGGAATTGAATTAAAATGAATTTTTTAGAATTAATACTAAGAAAAAAAATTAGAAAATTATTCAAAGATTTATTTTTTTGCAGATATACAAATATTATTTATTTGTTTTTTATAAGTTATATCTAAATGCCGAGCTAAAATCCGTAGAAAATTAATTGCCTCATTTAAATCGTTTTTAGTTATTTGAGATGCAAAAGATGTCTTATGAGCAACATTATTTCGTCTATTAATTATCTCGGATAATTTTCCTTTTATAAGATTCGTATTGATTCTTTTTTGCCATCCTCTTTGAAATCTTTTTGTTATGTGTTCAAAAATTTTATTAAATCCAATTACATCAAAAAGGTTTATTATCACTCTTGGGGTAGGATTATAACCTTGTAATTTGAATACTGCTGTATTTATCTCATCATTAATAATAGATCTGCATGCATTTTTTGCATCTGCTAATTTTTTAACATCTTTTTTCAATGATGATTGTTTTAAGGTTCTATCAACATTTGTTATTATTAATTTATCAGGTAGTTTTGAAAAATCAATATTATTGGTGTGTCTTTTTATGACATCTAAATAGATATCTGGTAGACGATTTAAAAATTCTTCAAATGATGCAACAATCAAAATTGCAGAGCCCCCTCGTAAACCATAAACATACTTCTTATGTTTTTGTTTAGGTGGGACTTTATAAGTATCTAATTGAATTAATGCTTTGGCAATTTCTAAGGATTGAAGAAACTCTTTATAGGCAATAGATTTAATCATTGAATTTTTACCTTTTTAAGAAATTATTTATAAAATTATAGACTTTATCCTTCCGTGTGAAAAAAGCAGGTGAAGTACTTGTGTGATAAGAAATTGAATAATCAAAGTTTTCATCTGAGAAGAGTTTTTTATATTCTTTGATAAAATCATCCTGATTAAAATCATTCGGTATTGAGAGAGTTTCATCACGGTCGACACATGCAAATATAACAGCATCAAACAATGGCGTCGTCATTTTTTTCTTCCAATAACCCTTACTTTTAAACCATCTTTTAAAAGCAAATTCACCAAATAATCTATAAATAAAGTTTATAGTTTTAAGAAATTTCTTTTCAAATTTCTCAATTTTAATTTTATTCATCCTTTGATTTTTTCTAATGAAATCACTCATTTTCCAAGCAATATCTCCTGAAAAATAGGTTGGATTCTCAAAAAAAGTAAAAAATCTGAGTACATACTCTACATCCTTCATTTCTTGATAAATTTTTGATTCATTTTTATCATCTACTCCTAATAATTTGTGAAATGTTGAATTCTCAGACAAATCTATAATCAAATCATTTAAATCTCCCGGATAAGCACTATTCCGTATCTCTTGATCGTTTAAGCTTACACCTCCGGTATTTAAACGTTGAAAAACTTTATATTTAATATCCTCATCAGATTCATTGAGTATTATAATTGCTCTCAAAACAGTTCGAGTTTTTAGATAATTTTGATATGTTGATGGTAGATCAGAAAAAAGTCTTCTATTTAAATCTTTAAATACTTTTAGCCCAACCAGTTCTAATTTATTTGTAAAAAATCTTTGAATAGAATTTAACCGTTGTTTACCATCTATAACAGAATATTTTCCATATTCATCTTCATTTAAGTATATTGGAGGAACTGGAACATTCATTATAAATGATTCTATTAGTTTCGATTGTCTTTCATCACTCCAACGATATCTTCGTTGATATTCAGGGTGAAGATTAATAATGTCTTCTTCTAACAATTCTGACAATGTTCTCAAGTTATAATCGACAAATTGAGTTACAAGAGTACGTTGTTGATCTTTCAATGCTCTCTCAATATCGATTTCTTTGCCCTCTTTAATAGTATCATAATCAATATCGCTGTTTTGTATGTGATCAATATAATAATCTTTTTGTGAATCAGCGTCCCTGAAATCATCAAAAATTTCCTTTTGAACATTTTTATATTTATGAATAACTCCTCCTATAAATACAATTTCTATGATTTTACCATATACTTCAAATCCAATTTTATCAATTTCATCAGAGATATTATAAAAATATTCCATATTCATCACACTATTAAGTTGTTTTTATTAATAATGAATATTAACTACTTTTTATGCATTTTGGTTAAATATGCTATGTTTCGATTTTACATGAATTGTTAAATTATATTTTTGTTTAGCTTTATAATCACAGTATGGACAATTATACCATTTAACATCAATATCATGAAGACGGATCTATTATTACAGCATACCCTTCTAAATACAGCAATTAGAATTCCCGCGCACTACTTAAATTTAAATAAGATTTTTTCTTTTTTTTATTAATTAATGGTGTTTTGATTTTGAGGGTATTTATATCAGATGTTATCGTTAAAAAGGATAAATATGGTCCTGATTACTACTGGGTAGTTGGAAGGCTTCAGAGTGGTATAGATGTTATTATCAAGGATATTTACTATGACCTTAGGGAATGTATAGGTCGCCACATCGATATGCTAATATCCTTTATGAGGTCTCCCTATTGCGAGTTGAAGAGAAGAATTCAAAGCCAAATTTTTTTACCAGAGAAATTTTATTCAGTGGGGCTCATTGATGAGTTGTTAAGAAAGAAAAGAGTCGTTTCATCCAGCAATAAGAGAGTTATAGAATTAACCGGTGAATTTATTGATTCTTACACTATCCCTGAAAAATGGGCTCCCCTAACTCAACGAAAATCATTTAAAGTTTTATTCAAGGAGCCACCTGCTCTTAAAACTGAAGATGGGACTTTCCTTCTATACCCCTTTCATTCACGAAGGGGAGTTCCAATTGAGAAAATTCCTCAAGAAGTGACAATCGCGGGAAGTTTGGAATTAGAAGCTTGGGCACCAAGCCAATAAAGTTCTTTAATGGATAATTGCAGAAATAGTACGAAAAAGAAGCAACCTTAAACAATATGATTGATTAGTTTTTTAATTTAAAATAGGCTTTATTTTTATAGATAATGGAATTCGTGAGTATTACAGGCGTTGGAAAAAGATTTGTCAATCCTGAGGGATTGTCCCTTGATTTAAACGGGCTCGGAATAAAAAAAATTAAAGATATTAATGGACTTCAAGATCTTACTACGCTTCGACGGCTCGAACTCCAGGGGAATGAGCTCGTCTCAATTGAGGGTCTTGAAAATCTTAAGGATCTTGAGGAATTATTCCTTGGCGGGAATAAGATTGTTAAGATTGAAAATTTAAATAAATTACCCCATTTAAAAAGATTGATTCTAGATAGTAATAATTATTCTACAATTCGCGGACTTGAGGGAATGGCAAACCTAGAGAGATTAGGGCTTAGCTTAAACAATATTGCCAGCATTCAAGGGCTTGATACCCTGTCCGCTTTGCAAGAATTAGACTTTAGTATAAATCGGATTACTGAGATTAAAGGTCTTGATGATTTGGTTAACCTTCGTTTATTAGTTCTCCGTAGTAATAAGATAACTCACGTTCAAAGACTGCAGAATTTATTTAGCCTTGAATACTTAAATCTCAGTCGAAATCCCATCCAATCTCTTAAAGGAATTGAAGCTCTTATTAAGCTTGAGGAGATATATCTTGATAATACTAGATTGACATCTATTATGACCGAACTCGACAAATTACCGAATTTAAAATTTCTTTCAATTAAAGGAATGCTTGGACGTATCCCATTTGAAGAAATTAGGTACTTGATTGAAGAAAAAGGAATAGACATCCTCCCTTATGGAGTTCCTCCGTATGAACCTTGAACCTTTAAAAAAACTATTATACCTTTAATTTTCTTTGGAGAAGATTTTAAAGATCTAAAGAAATTTGCTAAAAAAGAAAAAGCTCCAATTTTTTATACTCCTCTTGAAGCGGCATACGCTATAAAAATTTTAGTAGAACGATTGAAACTGAAAATTTAAAGTGGAATTCTTAAAAAAAGTAATTTTTTTTATAGACTATTGTTCAAAATCTTCTACTACATCAAAGCCATTCTTTTTTAACACTTCAAACCCATTTTCGTTATCGTCTAATCTTAATACTGTCATAGTTCTAGCTTCTGACGATTTTTCGGCAAATGTATATAAATATTCAATGTTGACTTTATTATCTCCGAGTGTTTTAGCAATGTTATACAATTGAGATATGTTATCCGTGAGCCTTACTGCTATAACTTCTGTAACTGAATGCATATAATCATTATCCTCTAATAACTCAACGCATTTCTCATATGGTTTAACTAAGAGCAATAATAATCCATAATCTTCTGTTTCGGCCACAGTTATAGATCTGATATATATGTTGTTGTTCATCAGAAATTCAAAAAAATTTGCTAGAGTCCCTGGTACATTAGGGAGAAACACAGAAATTTGTTTGAGTTTCATTTTTTAATCAAATTATATTAATTTTTATTCGAAATATTATCTTAAATGATAATTGTACTTAATTAAATTACGTTTAAAAATGATACTGAAATAACGAAAATTGAAAATTTTTAAAGATCTCACTTAATTTTTTAAAGGTAATTTACTTCTGGATTCATATAGCGAAATTTCACTTATTTTTAATCTTAATAGTTTAAATTTGGATAAAAGTGGTAAATATGATTAATTGGAAGGAAAAATTTAATGAGCAATTAACATGGACTGCTGAATTAAGAGATTGTTTATATGAAAAAGCAGAATTCTCTCTTAAAAAAAATTTATTAGAATTAGGTTGTTATAATGGCGAACTACTTAAAGAAATTGGAATAAAATATAATTTAAAACTATTCGGTATAGATAAGAATAAAAATAAAATCGAATACGCAAGTGCCAACTTAGAGAAAAATCTTATCGATGCTAAGCTCATAACGATGGATATATTAAATAATAACTTTGAAGATAACTTTTTTGATGTTGTTATTACCTATTGTTATTTCTTATGGGAAATGGACATAAATCATATTTTGGCAGAAATTCATAGAATTTTGAAACATAACGGAGTTTTTTTGATTTTGGGTGAGCCTGATTTTGGAGGAATTATTGAATACTCTGACACGGGTTTAAAGAAAGAGTTATATAATAGCCTTAAAGATTCAGGAGCAGACCCAGAAATAGGAAGGAAGATACCTCAATACTTTTCAAATGAATTTAGACTCGTGGAGCATTTTTGTTCAAGTTTTCCATGGATCCCAAGCGTAAATAGAGCGAGTTTAGTTAACGATTTAGATCTTTACATAAAAAATTTAAATACTAAAAAATTTAATTCAGTTTTGATTATACAAAGTATAGAAAGTAATAAATATTTTTTATTTATCCCAATATTTGGGTATTACCTTAAGAAGATTTAAAGAATTGATAAAAATTAATGAGTTTAAAACAGTTTTACGAACACCATAAAAATTTTTCAGCTAGAAATCTTTCTGAATACGATCTTTCTCCCGGAATTAGATGTAAATTCGATTTATTAAAAGAAATAATTGGTTATAGTAGAGCCTTTAAAAATGCGATAGATTTAGGTTGTTCAGGAAACTCTCTTCTTTACTTCTTAGAAAATGTACAAAATAAATCGTATTACGATATATCTGCTATATCTTTAAAGCAATATTCTAAACAGAACCCTTTATGTGGAGATGTTGTAAAATTACCGTATAAAAACAATACTTTTGACTTGGTACTTGCTTTAGATGTGCTAGAACACGTAAAAAATGATGATTTAGCTATCTCTGAAATAAAAAGAATATTAACACAGGGAGGATTTGCTGTAATTACAGTTCCACACAGGATGAAATACTATTCAAAACAAGATAAGATAATCGGTCATTATCGTAGATATGAAATTGAGCAAATTTTAGGATTATTCCGACGCCATAATTTCAAATATTTAAAACATTTTGGAGTTTACGGGATATTAATGAAAATGTCCTTACTACAATCGATTAATCCGAAAAAAACAGAAAAGAATTTAATAAATTTACGCAATAAATATCGCTCAAATTTAATTTTCAGAAAGATTTGGGACCTTTTTGTCAAACTTAGTTCGACACTAATGAAAATAGATGCGAAGTATTATTCTCCGAAACGAATGATGAATATAGCATTCATATTTCTAAAATTATAATCTTATTTGTTTTCAGCGTATTCTTTTTTCATTTTTTCAAATAACTTTTTAAATTGCTCTATGTATTTCTCGTCGTTAGTTTCCTCTATTTTCTTAAGAAGTTCTACTGACTTATTTAATACAGTTGAAGTTTTTTTGATTTTATCAAAATATAGTTGCTTTGTTTGTTGAGATTTAGCAACTCTTAGAGAACTTTTATAACCCTTGATCGAGCTCTCTATTTTTTTTTGTGATTCGATTACTGAATCTGCTAACTGCTTTTTTCTCTGTTCTAACTTAATGCAGTTATCACATATTAATTCTCCCGATCTTTTTTGCCCTTTTTTAATCATAAAGGGATTTCCACATCTAGGGCATTCAACGAGCGCAACAATTAATTTATCGTTAGGTTCGGGCATAAAAGATAAATAATTAAAGTTTAAATTTATTTAAATTTTAAATTATTAATTTAATAACTTTTTTAGAATTTAATTCTTGATTTTTTTGATAGCATCTCATTATCAAGAAAGTTTATGATAAATTTTACATATTTTTTTTTATGGATTTATATCTTACAACAATATTTTTATTAATATTATTAGGTTTTTTAACGGGAACTATTTCTGCTATTGCGGGAATTGGAGGCGGAGTTTTTTTTGTATCAATAATGACTCTTTTATTTTTGATGCCGATTAATATTGCCATAGACACATCTACATTCATAATTTTAACATCTTCTTGTGCGGGATTTATAACTTATCTAAAACAAGAAAGAACAAATTTAAAACTAGCTTTAGCATTTGGTGGTTTTTCAATTTTAGGGAGCATTTTAGCCACTATTATATTTTCATTTATTCAAATCGATAATTCAATGCTAAAAATTTTATTTGCATTGACATTACTCGTGGCAGGATTAAATATGATTCATAAAGCTATTAAAACAAAAGGAAGTTTAAGGAGTAAAGACCTGGAAAAGGGAGAATTCTCATTGCACGATTACGATTATAAAACCAATTTAAAAAAAGCTATTCCATTATTTATATTAGCAGGTTTTGTTGCAAATTTACTAGGAATTGGCGGAGGGATTATAAATACTCCGTCCCTCAACATAATATTAGGTTTTCCTATCCATAATTCTACAGCAATTTCAACTTCAATAATTTTTTTCACTGCTATATATAATACAATCATTAAGTGTCTCTTAGGGCAAATAGATTATCTAGTTGGCCTTCTAATAACCATTGGCGCTATTTTAGGTTCGGTATTTGGGGCAAAAATATCAAGAAAAATACCGAAAACATATTTAAAATTTTTAGTGGCGATAATCTTACTAGTTTTAGCAATTAGAATGTTTTTTTAGAATTAATATGAAAAAAATATAACGGAAAACTGATAATATTATATGTAAACGAATTACGATGTAAGAAAAATAAAATGAATGGAGATAAAAAATGAAAGAAAAAATTGAATTAGTAATTAAAGATAATATTGCGATTATAAGACTAATGGATCCAGAGAATTTTAACCCTTTAAATAAAAACACCGGGAAAAAATTATTAGAAACTATAGAATCTATTCGAAGTAATAGCGCTGTAAGATGTTTAATAATAACTGGCTCCGGAAAGGCTTTTTCAGCGGGCGGAGATATAAAACAATTTAAGGCGAGTATTGAAAATGGCACATCAGGTCAAGTTATGGACGATTTAACGCGAGACCTTTATAAAATTGCGTTAACATTGCGTCTTTATCCAAAACCTGTTATCGCGTCTGTGAATGGCTGGGCAGTAGGAGCTGGAATGAACCTCGCTCTCTCGTGTGATTTTATAATTGCCTCAGAAAAAGCGAGATTTAGGCAATCTTTTTCCAAACTCGCTCTAATACCAGGATTTGCAGGAACTATTTTGTTAAGCCGTCAGCTTACGTGGCAACAAGCAACACAAATGGCGTTTTTCGGAGATACTTATTCAGCTGAGGAGATGAAAAAACTAGGTTTTGTCAACGAAATCGTTCCTCATGAAGATTTAGAGGAGATTTCTTTACAATGGGCTGAGCGACTCGCCAAGGGACCAACACTAACATATGCAAGGACCAAAAGATTATTCTTTGAAGCCCTCAGTACTCCATTAGAAGAACACCTTGAAATTGAGCGCCAAATGCAAGTAAAATCGGCTGAATCTGAAGATTATAAGATTGGCGTATTTGCCCTAAACGACAAAAAGGATCCCAATTTTATTGGAAAATAATAATGGTACAAAAATTCGTGTAAAATAATTTCTATAAATCTTAAATCCTTTTTAGAATGATATATATTAATTTAATATCGAGTAACTTAAAGTGATTCTTTCGATGAGTAAGGGATTTAGACTTCTAAGGGTTGAATATCTTTTTTCTGTGCTCGTTCCTTGTTTATTGAGCATATATTTAAACGATTACGATGTGTTTGCTCACATTTGGATATTAGCTGGATTTGGGTTTTATGCCATTACGGGAAATACGCTTAATGACGTAATCGATATGAAAGATCCAAACGAAAAGGAAACGCTAGAAAGAGTACAGGGTTATCAACGAAAAGAAATATTCACAATTTCTTTGGCAAGTTTTTTATTAGGGACCGTATGTTTCATGAATAGTATCGTAGCAAACCCCCTCTTAGGAATTTATTTAGCAGTTATCGTTATTTCCGTAATTTTCTACTGCCTATTTAAATCGCTGGTTATTATTAACCATATTATTTTAGGAATATCGCATATTTTTTTACCTTATTTTATGATAAAAATCAACGCTGGCGATATTTCTATGAATTACTTTCCTGATCTAACTTTATTTGAGTTATTAATAATACTTTCTATAGCTTCTGTGGCATTTTCCGGTCAAATGCTTCACGAAATGATTGATGGAGATTCGTTATCAAAATTATCTCCAAAAACTTCTCGATTAATAATCTGGATAGCATCTATAATATCGCTGACAATCGCTATATTTTCGTTAGTTATTACTCAATACATTATATTTCTACCAGTAGTCTTCTTTCCTTTTGGAATTATGTATATTTTCAGAAAACCTAGAACGGATTTAGCTGGTAGAAGCTCGTTGAAAGATGTAGGAATCATATTAGGAAATCTTACTTTCGTATATCTTATAATTTTGATCATAGCACCTTAAAAATAACATTCTTAATAATGATTTTAAAAGATTATATACTTTTTAGCCCATAATAAATAAACGAATTATTAAAATCAAGAAGAGATAAAGAATAAAAAAATTGAGTTTGAAATGACTAAAATTGAACCCGTTGATAAAGATTTTTTTTCTCCGTTTAATAAAGAAGCTTGCACTCTTTGTGGAGAATGTTTTCATAATTGCCCCGTAATGGGACTTTCTATTGAAGAATCTATTGAGGAAATGAAAAAATTAATTGAAGGGAAAGATACTACGCGAGTGCTTAAAGAATGCCAAAGTTGCCTTTCATGTAATTTTTATTGCCCTGAAAATGCTCACCCCGCTGGATTGATTTTGCAGAGATGGAATGAAAAGTACAAAAAAGAGGGGTTAAGAATCCGTGGGAAGTATTACATGACTCTTTATCCGCACTACCCTAATTTCCGATCTTATGTTATGGACCACATGCCTAAAAAAACACAAGAACTTGTTAAATCATGGGCAGATTTATCTCCTTTAAAAGGGGACACGCTTACTTATCCAGGATGTAATATAATTACTTATGCCGAGTTAACGCAAGCAAGCTTTTTTAAGGATCTAGATATTAGGGGTAGGCTAGAATATTGTTGTGGGGAAACATTATTTCGAACAGGGTACAAAGACGAATTATTTCAAGTGACAAAGAGGTTAGACAAGTGGTTTAACACATTAAAACCCAAAAATTTACTAGTTTTGTGTACAGCAGGAACTAATGTTTTCAAAAATGTGCTACCTCATTATGGATTAACCTATAAATTTGATTCAATTAAATCTTATATCCAATATTTATGGGAAAAAATTGAGAATGGTACCATTCAAATTACAAATAAATTAGATATGACGGTTTCGATTCAAGATTCCTGTTATTCAAAAATGTTTGGAGATGACTACATGGATTTACCTAGAAAAATTTTAGAAGCAATTGGGGTAAAAGTAATAGAAATCGAAGCATGCCGCGAAGATATGAGGTGTTGTGGAATTGGGGGCGGATTTTCTGTGGATTCGGCGTACCACACAATGAAAATAAGATCAGCAACAATGAGAAACATAAAAGAATTTAAAAAAGTAAAAGTTGATGCGCTTTGTGTATATTGTGCAGGATGCCTCGCTACTTATAGCACAACCAAAAAACTATATTTTGGGAAATTAAAAATCTATCATATTATCGAATTATTACAAATGGCATGCGGAGAGAAGCCAATGTCCAATAAAGAGAAAAAAAAGAGAGCCAAACACTTTTTCTGGGGAATCATGAAAAAGCAACTTCCGAAATTACCTTCGAAAATAACGTTTAAAATAGCGGATCTACCAGAAGATCCACCACCGTATAGCAAGGCGTATTAAATTTTAAATGAAATTTTTTGTTTCTAAATATTCAATTAATTCTTTTAGATATTTTTGTCCAGTTATTAATACATTTTCAGCATCAATTCTATTAATTTCAGTTATGTATTCATAGTCTCCAATTAGCCTTTTGTCAAATATATCCCTAAGTTGTCTACCTATTTCTTTTGTGAAAATATTAGTTTTAATAAAAAATTCTCCAAATTTAGAAATTAAACCCCTATGAGTTTTTATTTTTAAATTTTTTGTGAGGAGAACATCTTCAGTAATATGATGCATAGCATAATAAGTTCTTGAAACCGTACTATCAAAATCGCCAGCATCAAATAACAGTTTAGCACTTTTAATGAATTTTTTTGCCTTTTCAATTAAAGGTTTTATGTCTATTTCACTCATATCAGAATTCCCTCTTCTTTAACATTCATTAAAAACGGTGTTTTGAGTGATTGATAGTGTTCTTCTGAAATTGGATGAATAGAAAGAATTATATTATATTTTAAATCAAAATCATAGGCAATTCTTCCTATACGATCAATCTCTTCGAAAGCAGAGATCTTTCCTTTAAGAATTATTGCTAAATCGATATCAGAATGAGTGGATTCTTCTCTTCGAGCATATGAACCGTAAAGAATTATCTTTTTTAATTTCTCCCCATATAATTTTTGAAGCTCTGATTTAAATTCTTTTAAAATTTTTTCAATCGTCATTAATGCTAATAAACCATTTCAAATATAAATAAACATCTTATGTAATTTGTTAGAAAATTGTTGAAAAAATTATATAAATTTATCTGTAAACCTAGAGATTTTAAAGATTCTATTGTTATATTTTAAGATAAATCTTAAGATCTTTAAAAACTATATTTTTATATACTCAGTATCTAAGGAAGTAATTTTTTTCTATTAATTTTTATTCTTTTCTGAGCCGACATTATTCTCACCTTTTTGATACACCATTGTTAATTTTCTTTACGCTTCGAGAAATAAATCAACTAAAGCGTCTTGGTTGTCTTGTAAGGTCCACTTTTGGCGTATCTTCCCTTTTTTACGACATTTTTTGAGCCATGCCTTGTTAATCTTCCACGAGTTATAAAGGAGCATTCGAACCAGCATGTCTAAGTATCTCGTGTTATCGTGTTTCGACTTCCAGCGCCTACCCATCCGATTTAAGTCGGAAAACCCCGTCTCTATAAACCATCGTTTTTTATAAAATCGAGAAGTGCGGGACGCCCAAGAACTCGTATCGCCCCTAGGTTTTTGGGTAGTCATTACAGCATAAATTATCTTCATGGCATCGTCTAAACTTAATGTCCCTTTCTTAAAGTCTTGTTTAACGCTTGAAAGAGAGTATCCCTTTTTTGCTCTTAATAATAAATATAAATCTTGGGAGAATTGTTTTCCTCCACCAGGAGCGGTCGAAATTGTATATCTTCTGATTCTTCTTCCCGTTCCTTTCAAATATTCTTCAATCATCATGTTAATTTTTTTGTATGATTTGGAAGGAATTAAAACCTCCCCTTTCAAGATTTTTATCTCCTTTAGAAGCTCAGCCTGGTAAAATTCGCGATCTATCATTACGTAATTTAATTCAAACCCTAAATTAATTAAATGCTCAAGAAATTTAAGAATCACGGGTATTTTAGATTGTCCTTTTGCGATTTGCTCTAATCCTGCGAAAAGGTGAATTCCTTTCGACAAAATTGAAAACCCCAAGTAATGTCTCATTTTTTTCGTCCCTTTGCCCCGATTTGTTCCCTTGATCATTTTATCACCCCGTTTCCCGTAGTAAGAATGCTCTGTAAAGTCAATTAGAACATTGACCATTCTTGAAATGAGTTGTAACCTTAACGCTTCCATTAATTGATGGTCTAAGCACTCTCGTAGAATTACTCTTGCTTTTTCGAGCCCAATATGGCGTAAAAGCTTGTTTACTTCGGTTTGATGCGGGACTTCGCGCTTACTTCGCCCATCGGCATACTTTTTTTGCCTTCCTTTTTTTTTATTCAAAAAATACTTGGTCGAGTAGGTCGGGGCTGTTACCAGCCCTTTCCCCTCTTGGAACCACACGTGAGAGTTTCCCTTCATGTGGCTCGAGCAGAAAGTTCCAATCGCGTCACCGCGTACCCTTTCGCCGTTCAGCGTCACCGTTTCCAGGTTAATTAGGTCAAACGATAATATAACAATAACTTCAATTGTTTACATAGATGGTTATGACATTGCATATCTGATCTCCTCGTATCTCCTTCTTTTCCAGAACTCTTTAACTTTCGGGTCAGGATTTAAAGGAGACATATCACCTACTTTAAATTTATACTTTAATCTCTTGACATCACTCGCTTTACTTAACGTATATCCTGTTTTCGCGACCTTAAATGTCCATTTTTGACTTCCTGTTTTCTCATAGTATCTATCGTATATCCATCTCTTTCCTTTTCCATCATTTTTGTGTCTTCTTACGCACCAACGCCATATTAATCTCCAAATTTCACTATCTACTTTTGAAAACACTTGATAGGCATCGGAAAATCTATAATACATAGCCCAACCCCGAATAATCGGGTTGAGCAGAGCTATAAACCTTCCCTGTTCCATCTGTTTATTAGCCCAGATGATTAATCTCATATGATCTAAGAATCTCTTGACTTTTTCTTTCTGCGGTTTGACATATAATTTCTGTCTCGGTTGTTCTATCGTAAAACCTAGGAAACTAAAGCCTTGTCTTTTATCCGTTATTCTTGTTTTCTCCCGCTTCAAGCTTAGTCCCCTATCCTTCAAGAACTTCGCCATTTTTGGGATGATGCGTCTCATCGCATCTTTCGTCTTTGTCATTACAATAAGATCGTCTGCATATACTACAGCCGACCCGTCCGTTCCGAGTACCTGTTGTAATCCATGTAAAGCTATATTAGCTAAGATAGGGCTTACGGGACTTCCTTGGACGATTCCTTTGGTCGTCTTATGTCTCTTTCCGTTGTCAATAATTCCGGCTTTCAAGCATCGTTTAATAACTCCATGGAATACATCTAACCTGTCTAAGATCGTATCGTGTCTTATATTATCAAAGAATTTATTTATATCTGCGTCTAAAATAACTTTATCTCCTTTAATTAATTCCGAATATATCATTTGTATTGCGTCCTGTGTACTCCTGCCAGGTCTGAAACCCATAACACCAGGATCTAACCGTGCTTCCCATTTTGCCGTAAGGGCAAAAGAGATTATCGTCGTCATTATCCTATCCTTAATTGTCATTAGTCCCAAGGGTCGCTTCTCCGATTTAACATTATTTCTCTTCTTGCGTCCATGTATCACTTCCCTCCAATTCTCCTGTGCTTTAGGTATATACCGCCTCAGCACGGGTTGGAATTTATGTGTTCTATAATCGAAATCTTCTTTGCTTAACTCCATTCTATCTTCCGAGGTCAAATAAACCTCTCCATCTATACCAGGTGTGGTTCGTCCCTTATTCTTCTGGGTAATTATATAAATCGCGAGTAATTTCGCAGATTCAGACCTAACCAGAAGTTTCATGAGATTCTTCACTCCCTTCTTATCGCCTTTCTTGGATGCCCTGTAGATCCTACCTTGAAGTCGCCTTACATCACGTTCCAGTTGAGACCAATTAATCTCGTCCCACCAGTCGTTTTGTCTATAGATTTGTTCAATTTTCATTGTCTAACTCCTCATATAGTTATGGTTTCTTCATGGTGCTTTCTCAGTCTCCACCACTTTCGAAGTCAGCAGTCTTTCAACTCGGGGTATCCCTTCTATAAATTATTCTTTCATTATAGAAGCCCCTATCCACTCTATTACTGGGTGGCATTCGCTTCCTCTTAGTTCCTATGCCCGCTAAACCTTCCCCCTCACTTACGCTTGGGATACCATTCCATGGACTTCTCCATGTATGGGGCTTATCGGGATTTCCAAGTTTCATACAATTGACTTTCATCGATTCCCTTAGGTATTGGCTCTTCCCCGACTGCTCTATGGTTGGAAAAATATTAAGTTGAAAATAATATTTACAGGCAGTTTTGCCTTTTGGCAAGGTGTATCACTACTTTTCACCTCCAGCGAATTACGAGGTTTATCACCAATTCATTTTCATTTACCATAGGTATCCTTACAAGCCTGCAGCAGGAGTGTAGTCTCCTCTGTCAGTACCTTTTTCTCCAAGGCTTCACAAGGGGTCATTACTGTCCCCCCATGCTTGGATAGTTACACTTATCCAACTTAAGGTCGGCTTCTTGAGGGCTTATCCTTTGATAAGCTTACCATTCAGTAATACTCAATGTTCCGCATTCAATTGTATGACTTACATGTCGCACTTCAACCTTTCGCTGGCACTATCTATAGACCTTCCGGTCATTTCGGAATAAAAAAAGACTCTAAGAAAGTCCTCAGCGTCATATCTTGCGTTTTTACCTTTTCTACACCCCCACATTTGAGATTTGATTGCGTCACAAAAGTTTTTAAAAAATGCTAACATATATTCATTAGAGAAAAGTGGTTTTAACTCAGCTTCCAAATCTGAAAGTGGAGATAAATATTTTATGCGCATACATAAATATAGCCACTTTTCTCTTATAAATTTTTAGGTAGATTCCCACTGGAAACAAGTGGGAAAAAATAATAGTTAGATAATAAAAATTAGAAATAAATATTAATAGAAAAAGATTCAGTTAAAGAGGATTTAGAGTTCTACTTCCTTTGATACTGATACTGAATATTTATGCAAAAAATGACAATAAGTATTAATTTGGCACATTAGTCATAAAAAATTAGTTTAAACTATGCCTAAATAATCTCTTTCGTATAATTCTTATAAAAACAAATGATTCTTAGATTATTAAAAAAAAAAAGGATTATTTAAAAGCCAAGTTCCTCGAGCTTTGCTTTATTTTCTGCTACTTTTTCTGGATCAAGTGGATAGAATTTCCAAAAAACTAATACACCTAGTAAAAGAACGCACATAGGTATAATTCCTATTAGAAATCGAAGCCCCCATTGTATCAGCTCAACATTTGCTCCGCTGGCAATTAAATCTTCTAGAGTTGAAATTCCCGCTGGAAACATCGTTATAGCAAATACAATTGTAATAAATAATTCGTCAAAGAAACTTGTGAATCTGCCTATCAGTGCCCACGTTCCTAATATCATGCCTTTCTGGTTTTTTCCTGTTCGTACAACATAATCAAATTTCTTATAGGATAAGTTCCAAACTTCTTAACAGTCTCAACCATAGCTTTAATGTTTTCATATTTGCACGTACTTAAAATATCAGAACCAGCACCCAAAATAAACCCTCCACTCTCCGCAGCATCTTGTAGAGCTTGTTTTGTAGCTTCTATTGTAGTCTCTAGTGAACCATATGTCAAAACATAAGTAGCAGAGATATTACCAATCAAACAGATTTTTGATCCATATTTTTGTTTGAGAGGTTTTAGCCTCATACCGGATTCATACTCTAAAGGTTCAATAGCATCCACTCCAGAATTAATAAGAAATGGTATAGTTTCAGTTACATCTCCATCTGAATGAATAAGTAATTTAGCATCATGTTTGTGAGCATTATTAGCGAGCTCTCGATACACGGGAGTTATAATTTCATTCCAATGTTTGGGATTAAATATTGTACTTCCCTTTAACGCCCAATCATCACAAATAAAAACCATGTCAATCCCTTTTTCAAAAAGACAGTTTTGTAATTCTTTAGTTATTCTCCCTAAAGCTTTGGCAAGATCCTTAACTAAATTAAAGTGTTTCCTTATCATATAAGCAAATCTATTTATCCCTATCATTGACCAAGTCGCGAACGCTACAGAGCCCCCAGTAGGAATTGTAACCAAACCTTTTTGAAGATAATTTTCCCATATTTTTTTAAAAGATTTAAAATGTATTTCTCCAGCAGGTTCCCATGTTTTAATATATGTGATCCATTCTTTCAGTAATTCTGGCGTTTTAAGTACTCCATCTTGATACCACTCGCCTTTATAATAATGACCCCATTCGTTGTAGGAATCTATATTATATTCTTTTAAGATTTCTTCTGGAACTTCCGGTTTTTTATGAGAGTGTGTTCGAATTCTATCATAGTGATACCAGATGGAATCAAATCCCATATAAAGCGCTGCATCATACATAGCATGCTTAGAAAGAGGATTAAGTGGTTTATCATCAATACTCATCTTATCTACTACCTTTTTAGTAAATGGATAATCAAAATATTGTGCTAAGGTGGGAACTCGGTCTGGTTCCTCAAATTCCAATGTTTTTATTATACGTTCATGTGCATCCATTTAAACCATTTTAAGTAAGTTTTGTTAAGAGTTATTTAATGCATTAGATTTTATTTTAAGTTAAACTTTATGAGTTCTTAAATAGTGTTTAAATTAAACTCAATTAAACTTATTATAAAAATTTCATATTATTTCATATGAGATTTGGAGTTTCCCCATTATCACTTGAATTTGTAATTGAGAAAATCTTAAAAGAAAAGGGTTTATCGGGATTTGCAGAATTTAGTCTTTCAGAACTTGTTGAGGGTGTTGCTAAAACAGGATATAAACACTTTGAGATTACATTTGACATCTTTCAGGTCTTTCCCATTCAAATCAACGAAGACGAAATTGAGAGATTGAAAAATATTAAGAGGAAATATGATATAACATATTCTGCACATCTTCCTTTCATAAGCCTTGAGCTTGCCAGCCCAAATAAATTCATCCGTGAAGCAAGTATAAATTCGATAGTAGATTCTTATGAAACATTTATAGAATTAGAAAACGATATTGAATTTTATGTCTTACATCCAACAGGTGAATTTATTGCTGATGCAATGGATTTTATCAAGAGTCCTGATATTTTTCCAGTTGCAATAGAACTTTTTACGAATTCTTCAATTCAGAGCATTAAAGAAATATTAGATAAAACAGGAGTGAATAGTCAAAAGATAGTGATAGAAACTATGGAATTTCCATTAGACGCAACAATTAAAATGGTTAAAAAATTAAATACTAAGCTTTGTATTGATACTGCTCATATTTTAGGAGGATTTTCGGGAGATTGTGATTTAATAGAGATTACTGATAAATATTTAGAGCTAACAGGAGAAATTCACCTACAAGATTATAATGCTGATAATTTACTATCTGATCATTGTGCTTTAGGTACAGGTTCAAATTTTCCTCCAGAGTTCTTAAATTTAATTCATAGAAAGAATTTCGAGGGTCCAATCGTATTTGAATTACCAAAAAAAGACATTATCGCATCATTAGAATATATAAAGAAATATGCACCTCAAATAAAAATTCCAAATATCGAGAATCATTATTTCTGAAATTGATCTATTCCAGTATTTTTAATTGATCTTCCCATCTACTATTAATTCATTAATTTTTTAATATCTTATTTCAGTTTGAGTGTCCTACATAATTGTAAAAATAATTGATCGTCCTGTTTTTAGTTATTATTTTCCTAAAAAAAGGGGAAAACTTGGTGCGTATTTAGATATCGTCGGTGAAAATTGGGATTTAGCACAAGACCATGAAGGAATTGAAAATGCTCTTGATGGGATTGAAAAGCGAGCTGAAATTACATATTATGGGGGTGAGTCTATTCCTAGTTATTTCCCGAATTATGGTCCAGGAATTGTGGCAGCAGTTTTTGGAGTTACACCAAAATTCCAATCGAGTACAGTTTGGTTTAGTCGTCCAACAAAAATAGAGGATATCACAGAATACCTTGAAAGCGTTAAATTAAATCAAAACAATGAATGGTATTCACGACTATTAAGAATTACTGAATATGCGGCAAAACGAGCGGGTAGAAACTATATTATAGCACAAACTGATTTAGGAGGTGTTTTAGATATACTTTCAGCATTTTTAGGACCAACTAATATAATTTTAGCTATGAAGAGAAAGCCTGAAATTATTGACACATGTCGTTCAATCATACTTGAAAAACTATTACATGTTTATGATAAATTACAAGATATTATTGACAAATATGGAGATGGCTGTAGTAGTTGGCTCAATGTCTGGTGTGGAAAAAGGAGTTATCCTATGCAATGTGATTTTAGTGCGATGTTAAACCCAAAATGGTTTAAAAGGTTTGCCTTACCTGATCTTGTAGCTCAAGCAGAACATTTGGATTACGCAATTTATCATTTAGATGGTCCCAACGCACTTCATCACTTAGATCCCTTATTGGCCGAACCTGCAATAACGGGGATTCAATGGGTTCCAGGTGCAGGAAGTGCACCAATGGGATCAGAAGTATGGATATCACTTTATAAGAAAATTCAAAAAGCAAGTAAAAATTTAGTAATAGATGCTTCGCCAGAGCAAGTTTCTAATTTATATAAAAATCTTGATTACAAAGGGTTATTTGTAAGAACCTTCTACCGAACAGAATTTATTACAAATCTCTACTTACCGAAATTTATGGGCGGTAATGATGGCAAATTAATATTTAAAGCAAGGAATTGGATAGAAAAACAAGGGAAAAAGAAAATAACGAAAGAAGAATTAGAGGAGTTCTTAATATTAAATGGAATTGAGTTAAATAACAAGTTTAAAAAAGATTTACTGAAGGAGATTAATAGTTCTATGGCGGAAAAAAACCTCGTATAGTATCTCACTAATAATTTCTTAAAATTTTAACGGATATTTTCGATATTTCTCTATTGATGCTCTCATTGCTAAAACATTCTCCCAAGGCATATTTAAGATGTCATGACTAGGTCCTACAAAATAACCGCCGCCTTTTCCAGCCTTCTTTATTGTACTCCTTACATTTTCGTCCACATCTTCTGGAGTTCCATGAGTTAAAACCCCTGAAGAGTCCAATCCGCCCATAAAGCACAAACGATCTCCTAGCGATTCTTTTAATCCAGCCAAGTCAACTCCTGCTGTTGCTTCTAAAGATTGAATGCAATTAAGACCAGCATCAACTAAATCAGGTAAATATTGATCAATTTTCCCACAAGAATGGAGTACAACTATCACACTTCTTTTTTTGCATGTTTTGTAAATTCTTTTGTGATATGGAAGGATAAATTCTCGAAAAACTTTTAAAGAAAAGAATCCATTGTCCTTATAGCCCAAATCATCGCCAAACATAACTATATCAACGCCTACTTCAGCTAATCGTTTAATTATTTCAATATTAACCTTCGTGTACTCGTCCATAATTTCGTGAATAAATTTGGGGTTTTTACGTAAATAATAAGCAAAACGAGTAAAAGAAAGACCCCCAATCAAAACTTCGGAGGGATTTAATGGTAAATTTGCCATTGGATAGAAATAAGGCGCAAGGGCTTCAACGAATCCTTCCCATCTTTGAGTCGAGTATTTAACCCTATCGTTAATCAATTCAGTGGGTTTTCCATACTGATCCCAATAAGAGTGCAAGATCTCCGGATTTGTAAAATAACCACCAACATACCAAGCATATTCCAAACCTGTATTAACTTGCTTCACAGTTCTATATAATCTGCCGTCCATCCTATTAAGACGACAGCCAGCGTACTCAGGAGGTGCGTTTTCATATCTCACTTTTATTTTGTTTTCCCCAAATGGGTCCATTCCATAAAGATCGGCGTTCCAAAAGCGTTGTTCTGTAATATAGTATTTAACGTTAGATTTCGTATTTTTTACGGAACTATGATATCTTTTCCTTTCTTCTGATTCTTTAAAAGCTTGGAAAGAAAGCCCTGTTTGCTCAAAGCCAAATAAATGTATAGGAACCATATCTGGTTCACCATCAAGCTCGAGAGCTTTGAATACCCGTTCACGTTTTGATAATACCATAATTTTTGCGTAAATTAGTTGATTTAAAATTTAAAGAGATTAATAATGAGTAGAATAATATTATGTTAAAAAAGATTAGTTAATTAACAAATGAAAAAATTTAAGGAAGGAGTTATATATAAGTATATATCCACGGAATGCTCTAGTACACATAGGTAAATATTATGAAAATTCTTTCAGTAAGAATAGACGATAACTTAGAACGAAAACTGAGTTTTTTGCTTAAGAAATTAAAAGTAATCGATAAATCCACATACATTCGTCAATTATTGGAGAAATCGCTTTCCGAGGAGATGTTAGAAATTCTTTGTAATGAGGTTAGTGAAAAGAATATTAGTGCATGGAAAGCAGCAGAAATAGCTGAAGTTTCGCTAAGAAAAATGCTATACGAACTAAAGAAACGCTATCCTTCAGGATATGACGAACAAGCTCTTAAAGAAGATCTCGAATTTGCCTTGGGTTTAAATACATCATGATTGCTATTTTTTCTCCTCTATAACTCTGGTAGAGCTAGAATCTCAATTGATTTATATCCGTTTTTAAGGTCAATTTATTAAATTTACACCAATTATTTTTCTACGAATAGCGTTGCGATGGCACCATCCTCTCCCTTTGCTACGAAAACTTCCATTCCAAATTTAGGATATTTCATTTGGAGCCAGTCCTCATCAAATTTAGTGAATAGTTTATAAAATATTGGTTATTGATTTTACATAATCAAGATAATTCATGCCCTTTAATTCTGCTTCTTTAGCAAGGATTTTTCTAGCAATGTGGATTTGTTGTAGAGCCAGATCATTTGGAAATTCTTTCTCTATCTCTTTTTTAATCTTATCAATTTCTTTTTCATTTAATATTTTAAATAACCTCTCTTAAAGTAATTCTGCAGGGGTAATAATTTCAATCTGTCTTAAATTATTTAATGTAATTATCATTCGCACAATATCTCTTGTTTTTTTTCTTACTATGTGTCTAAAATTCTATTAAAATAGAGTAACTTTTTTTTTTTTTATTTCGCTGTATATTTTTAAATAATTTTTACTGGAGTACTGAAATTTTACAAGATTTGCATTCTATAAGGTATTATGTTAATAGAAAATATTCTTATAGAGTAGGATTAACAGATTTTTTCATTTTCTGTTTTTTTAAGTACTGAATTACACGGAAAAGATGCAATTCAAAAAGCATCTCATCTTGAGGGAACTCTTCTCTTAATTCAGTAATAATCTTATTTTTTTCCTTTTCTGACAGTTTAGCTTCTTTTAATAGATTTTCAATATCATATAACATTTTTTTTCCCTCCTCTATAACTCTGGTGGAGCTAGAATCTCAATTGATTTATAACCGTTTTTAAGATTTATTAAATTTACACCAATTCGAGTATTTCTTTTAACTAGGTGTTTAAAGTTCCAGCTGACTAATATATCCAACGAATAAACAGAAGTTAAAGCAACCAGTAAAGCATCGTTTTCGTATTTTTCTGGAATAAGACCTTCATCAATATAAATTTGAGTTAGTTTTTTCACTTCAGTTGAAATTTTTACATTTTTCTCATTTTTCAATAAGTCCTTCATTTTTTTTTTTAAATCTTCATCTGAAACAGCACTTATTTCTTCTGTAATTATTTCAGAATAATAGTCATCATAGTATCCCAAAAATCTTGTGTCATTTTTTGACGATTTGGATCTCGATTATCAAATCTTGCACTGTATACTGATGTATCAAGGAAAATTTTTAATTTTTTCATATTAACTATTATTTATTGATATTTAATACTCTTTTAGGTTTATTCAATAAATATTAAACAATTTTAATTTAAATAATATCGTATTGAAGATATTCAATTCCATCCCGAATCGAATTACTATTTAAAATCCAATTTTCTATTTATTTAATATATTTTTTTTAAATCATATTTCGGTTTTTTAATCTAGAAGAAATTCATTCTTTTTGGCATATCACTCATTTTTTTAAATATATTTTGCGACATATTCGAAAATTTCTATCCTATTTTTTTTATGAATGATTCTGAACTAATTATTTTCAAATGGGGCTCGACTTCTTGAAGATATTGAAAATGAAGATCGTCAGATACTAATATGAGATTTTTGTTTACAGTAATAGTACCTATTAAAATATCGATAGTGGGTATAGGAGTACCTTTTTCTCTCAAAAGTAAGGCATATTTGAAAGCTTGCTCATAGTGAATTGTAGATGGAAATATTATTGTAATATTATCATATTTAGTGCCTAGAGGATACTCAATCAATGAAAGAATGGTCGTAAATATATCCTCTTTATTAAATTGCTTTATTCCCAATTTATTAAATTGAATTAATATATTAGTATCCAATAACCACATTATCCCTCTTTACTTCTCTCTAATCTTTCGTTCTCTAATTCTTGTAAACTTTCTAATCGCTCATGTTCCTTTTTTTTTACTTTTTTAAAAAATAAAATTTCATCTTGTTCATTTAATTCTTCAATCTTCGATAATAATTTTGGATCTAATCGTTTTCTAAAATCCTCGATGGATAATTCATCGATTTCTTCCACTTTTCTAAGATAAGTCATTATAGATTGACGTAGAATTTCAGTCCATTTAATTTCTGGATGTTCTTTCATTTTTTTGCGGAGGTCATCATCAACGCTAAAAGTGATATTCGTCATAAGGTATTTAAGGAAAATCCCTTATATAAGTTTTTTTATTTAATTGATATATTTTGATTAATTCCTAAATTTTGTGTATATATAAATAATTTTTTCTTAATTAATAAAATTGCGCACTTCGCATCCAAGCTGTAATTGCAAGCGATTTACTATGTGATCGAGCCCCTGTCGATTCAGACTTGCTTTAAATGGCGCTTTCACGCGTTTATTGAGCCATTCCAGATTTGCCCGACAGGCTTTCCCTAATTCTGGATGTTCGAGAAAGACTCTTGCAAATGCTATTATTTCCGATTTATATTTTTTAAGAGTCGTTATAGCAGTGTTTAATTTATAAGAGTAATTCTTGTTTTGAGTTAAGGCGGCTATTTGCCGCACATCTACAAGATTATAGGACTCCCGATAAATTTCTCCGATCATGAGCGTCATTTCTCGATATTTCTTGAGAGTTGGATGTTGCCTTAAAAACTCCTCTATAAGTGTTTCTGCTTTAGGAGTAACCTTTTCTGGTTGTTTAAAAAGAAGAAATTGCTTTTTACTGAATTCTCGTGCCTCTTCTTTTAGCGGTTTTCTAAACTTTAGACAGAGCGTTTTCAATTTTTTTAGGAGCTCTCCTTGAAC
>JAHLWS010000059.1 GCA_019057795.1 Promethearchaeota archaeon
GAATTGTAATGCCGGGGATGAGATATTATCAGTGGCGATCTCGTCAGATGGTAATTACATCGTAGCAGGAGGGTCTGACGATAAAATTTATCTATTTGATAAATCAAGTCCATTACCGTTATGGAATTATAATGCCGGGGATGAGATATTATCAGTGGCGATCTCGTCAGATGGTAATTACATCGTAGCAGGAGGATCTGACGATAAAATTTATCTATTTGATAAATCAAGTTCAACACCGTTATGGAATTATGATACCGGCGATGAGATATTATCAGTGGCGATCTCGTCAGATGGTAATTACATCGTAGCTGGAAGCCAAGATAATAAAATTTATTTATTTAATAAGACCAATTCGGTGCCTATGTGGAATTATTCGACACAAAATATTGTTAAATCTGTATCAATCTCGTCTGATGGTAATTACATCGTGGCTGGAAGCAAAGATAATAAAGTATATTTATTTAATAAATTAGATCCTATTCCTTTATGGGTGCAATTAACCGGAGGGGAAGTAGGTTCGGTATCGATCTCATCTGATGGGAAGTACATAGCAAGTATATCTGATTGGAAAATAGTTTTTATTTATGTTTATTCATCAAATGAATTAATATTCTTTTCTGATTCAGGTAACCTTGATAAAGATGGAAGCTTTGAATTAATTTGGGTTCCTTTTAAAGGAGCAGATAATTACTCTATCTATTATTATCATAGTCTTATAACAAAAATAAATTCAAGTATTACATTATTAGAAAGTGGTATCAAAACAAATCATTACTTTGTTCATGGACTTATTGAGGGGGATTATTATTTTATAATCATTGCATATAATTCTTCTGGAAGTTATTTTTCTAACAATGTTTATGTTGAAATTAGAGTGGATACACATTATAATGATTTTATTTATCAAATAATTCTTTTAATTTTATTCTTTAGTATTATCTCAATATTTTTTTTTGGTGTAGTCTATGTGGCTAAAAGAAAATCCAGATATTATCAGTTTGAGTCATTTAAAGTGAGTTCATCATCTATTATGGACGATTTATTAGCTGAAATGCCTGAATTTAGAGCTTATCTCAATTCAAATATAAGTTGTAAGAAGATTCCTCTAATCAAGGAAATTCCTTTAACCTTTCTTAGCCCCGAAGAATTAAACAAAATCGATTTAATCGATCTATCAATTGAAGAAAAAAAACTTTTTATCAAAGAAATTTTAAGTCTTGATATCGAGGAAAGAAAAAAATTAATTGATGAAATATTAGACACAGGAAATAAATAACTGCGATAAAAGTTTAACTAATAAATTCAGCTATTGTTTGATAATTGGATTGGTGTTCAGACCATTAATAAGAAATCTGATGTACTTTATAAACTATTATCAAATTTGTTTGATGCTGAAAAACCATCCTCTGAGAGTATTGAAAAATATTTAGAGGAAAAAATAAAATTTTGGATAAAAAAATTAATGGTAAAAAATTAAGAAGAAAGATAAAAAAACTATTTATTTAAATATATCTCCAAATATACTTAAAAAGTCTGGAAACACTGTTTTTAAATATATAATTTGAAATTATCTATAATTTCGTTATTTAAATTGAAAGTTTGAACATATGAACTATTTCCGGTAACCTCCCATACCATATAATGGTATAACGAAGCGGAAAAGTTTAATGGATGTCGAGTGCAACGTTCTGATAAATCCGCACCGCCTCCACCTGAAACAATATGCGTCCAATTTAATATACTATCATGATATCTCTGATAATTATGCTCATGACCCGTTAAAGATACAGATACATTATATTTCTTAATAGTTTCCATGATCATAGTTGTTATATTTGAGGAAGGTTGTCCACATCCATAATAAGGATGATGGTTTACCAGAAAAGCCCAATCATAATTTTTTCTATAACTTTCAAGAGTTTCATTTATCCATGCTACTTGGCTAGGCTTCAAAGTCCCATACTGGCCAGTATTATACACAATAAACATACAATTTCCCACAGTAAACCAATAGTTCAATTCATCACCGGAACTATTATTATAAGTCCAATACTTATGCATATTTGCTGCCTCGTGAGGGCCCCCTTCTTCATTTCCTTGATAAAATTCGTGATTCCCACAAGCGATCATATATGCTCTATATGGCGCTAGGCATGAAATCTCTCGATGAAACTGATTCCAATTGTAATCAACTCCACCACTTAACACAACGTCTCCAACATTTAGAGTAAAGTTAAAATCAAATTCTCCATCTGATCTAATCTGATTTTCGATTATTTTTTTTAAGATTGCGGTATGAAAACAAGAATCTTTAAATGGACCTGCAAGTATGTGTGTATCATATCGATTATCGCCATATAAAATAAATCTTACTGTTTTAGTTTGAGAGGGATGTGCCATAGTTCTAAAATTATAAATTTTATTAATCCCATTTACTCTGTAAAAATATTTTGTATTAGGTTGTAAATTATTTAAAAAGATTGTATGATTTTTTTCGTTTTTACCCGTCCCAGCTGTGATTTTTGTTCCTAAAGAAACATTTATTAATCCATATTCTATATATGATTCAATGGGTTGATTAGATTCCCAAGAAATACAAATGGATGTGGAAGTATTACCAACCCATGTTAAATATGGTGCTTTTTCTCGATCATTCGTTAATTCAACAAGGAAAGGTAATGAAGTTAAATACCAAGAAGAAAAAATAATATTAGTAATAATTAAGAAAACACATAAACCGCCTGAAAAGCCTTTTCCAGCGTAATCGAGGGCTTTAATTATGTTTTTCTTATATTCTGGAAATTTATATTTAAGAACTAAGCCAATTTGTAAACCAATTATTAGATGCCCTATAATTATTATATTTGCTCCCAATGTATAAGCATCATCAACACCATATTCTATAATCAACCCTATGACACTAAAACCAAAAATTTGCGTAGCGATTAGAAGAACGACCCAAAAGGAAGCCAAACCGGCGATTAATATCCCCAAATAAACCTTTATTTTATTAATTTTTCTCATTTTACTCAATTATTTTTTAATGGTCTTAGATTTAAATTTTTAATAATATTACTAAACAAATTATCCAACTCTCAAATTTATTCTTAACCGATTTCAAATTAAAGCTTACTCTTTTTTAAACATTAGGCTTATATAGTCAAAAAGTAAATTGTTAAAAATTATAAATAAGTAGGTCATATTTATAATAACAATTTATAATTAAAATCACAAACGATCAGAAATTAAATGAGTAATAACGAGAGGAAAGAAGGAAATTTAGTTTTTCAAGGGCGAACTGAATCGATATTTAAAGTGATTGTTATTGGCGATCCCGCCGTGGGGAAGACTAGCCTTCTTACAAAATTCGCTAAAAACCAATTTGAGGAAAAATATTTGCCAACCGTAGGTGTTAATATTGTCAAAGAACCCATTGAATTGAAGGAGATGAATGCCACAATTAACTTGATGTTTTGGGATGTGGCGGGACAACCGCAATTTTATATGTTGCATCGTCCCTACTTTAACGGGGCGGATGGTATGCTTCTAGTATTTGATATAACGCGGTCAAGTACTTTCTCTAATATTAATAATTGGTACAATTCTGCCGTTAAATATGGGCTTAGTGGCGTCCCGCGAATCTTAATAGGCAATAAAGTAGATTTAAAAGACGAGCGTAAAATCATATTACCCATGGCAGAGCATCTAAGCGAAAAACTCAACGCGCCTTATTTCGAAACCTCAGCTCTTACTGGGGATACCGTAAAAGAAGTATTTCAAAAAATAGCAGAATTAGTTTTCAAGTACAAAGAGAATTAGAAATAAAATAATTTTATGCGTTAGTTTTGTAATTTTCAAATCGTTTTCTATAAGCAATCTAAATTTCTTTGAAGGGTTTCAAACTTAAACTTAAATAATTTTTATTAAAAATTATAAATATGTACTTTATACTTATTATAAATATTCAAAATTAGAATCACAAAGGATCAGAATTCAAATGAGTAAAAACAAGCGAGAAGAAGGAGGATTATTTTTTGAGGGGAGGACTGAATCAATATTTAAAGTAATTGTTATTGGTGACCCTTCTGTTGGGAAAACCAGCCTTCTTACAAAATTCGCTAAAAATAAGTTTGAGGAGGTTTATTTGCCCACAGTTGGTGTTAATATTGTGAAAGAACCAATTGAATTGAAGGAATATAACGCCACAATTAACTTAATGTTTTGGGAGGTCGCGGGACAACCACAGTTCTATATGTTACATCGCCCCTACTTTAATGGAGCTGATGGTATACTTCTAGTATTTGACATGACACGGTCTAGCACTTTTTCCAATGTTACTAATTGGTACGCTTCAGCTGAAAAATTTGGGCTCAGTAACATCCCTCGAATCTTAATAGGGAATAAAGTAGATTTAAAAAACGAGCGTAAAATTATATTGCCCATGGCAGAGCACCTAAGCGAAAAGCTCAACGCTCCTTATTACGAGACTTCAGCTCTAACTGGTGAAATCGTTAAAGAAGTATTCCACAAAATCGCGGAACTTGTCTACAAGAACAAAGTGAATTAATAATGAATTAATTTTTTTATCTCAACTCATCTTCTATTATATTTTGATAGAGGAATTCTTAGTTTAATAAAAAAGTCTTTTTAACTTCAAATTCCGATAGTTTCTGTTTCTCTCTTGTGATAAAATAAATTGAATTTATCGTGAATTTTAATTGATTCCAATTTCTTTGAAGAGTTTCTATAACCTCTATTAGTCTTTTTTTCCCTTCAATTTGTCCTAAGCTTAAATGTGGAGTAAAACCGTTTTTCTGTAAATTTACATTATCGCAGTCTGGAACAATTGCCAAAAGTTTATACTGGAGATCAATAATTAAGGATTCAGGCTCGGGAGCCAACCAAATGGTATATTTCTGTTTTCCATGATTGAAATATTTAAACTTACTAAACGTAATGTCAAACGATTTTATTTTTTTGCATATCGTTGAGAACAGACTCTCTAAAGTATTATATTCGGATTCAAGTCGAAAAGGATATAGTAAAGTGATGTGAGGTATCCATCTACGAATTTGTTTATCGTAAATCCTCCGAATTTCTTGAATTGGATCCCATATTTCTTTTGGAGGGATGATGACTGCTGCCGATGAATTAATTTTAGTCATAAATTAATGTTAATATAAACATGGGGATATAAAAGGTTTTTATTTGATAATCTTTTTTAAGTTAATTAACTATGAATATTAAACAAAGGCACTTCATACAAAAATCGCAGATAAAAGAGCTACAAGAAGACATTTTGAAGCGTTACGACGAGAAATTCCTGAACCAAATTTTTCCTAAAAAAGCTCGAGTTGAGGTTATCCAAACGGATGCCGGAGACACCTTGTACGCCATAAATAACGTGTTAAAACTCTGGAAATCTAAAGACGGATATATCCCTGTTTTAACTCTACTTCTTAGCAAACAGGTCGATTTGAAAAAAATTGCTGTTGATAAGGGAGCTATTCGTTATGTCGCGAATGGAGCAGATATCATGCGTCCTGGAATAACAAAAATCGATCAATCTATAAAGAAAGACGAGATTGTTGTAGTTGTAGATGAAACCCATGATCGAGCTTTAGCAATTTGTAAAGCCATATACAACGCCCAGAGTATGGAAGAAATGAAATCTGGGAAAGCTTTATTCAACCTTCACACGATACAAGACAGTGTTTGGAAATTTGAAAAGGAATTTAAATAAATTCTTTTTTTAAAACAGTTATTAATTCTTCTTTTTCATCAAATGGCGCGTTGACAAAATAATTACGCTCAAGTTCACAGGGAGTCATATTATAATGATTGAAGAGTAGCATAATCATTCTAAGTGCGTTTTCCATGAATCCGTTGTTGTCTTGTCCGTCCGTGATCTTCATTAAATCGATTATTGTACGCATTTTCCACATGGTTTTTTGGTTTCCGTCGTTCTTAGCCAGTAGAAAATCGTCAAAAATATTCATATAGAAATCACATTCGCATGCTACCATAATTAAGGAATACCTCTCTTAATCCTAATCTCCTTTTTTAACACTTAAGTAACATAATTCAATCGTATTTTTAAATAGTTTTTTTATTGAAGAATATCGTTGCTATATTACAAACTTGCAATGGGAAATTTTCAATCTATATACTCTCTTCGTTTACGAAGAGATAACGCCCAAAGAAGTATATTTCTAATTATAATCCTAAACCTTCTTTTTTTTTTAAAAACTACTCTCGGACTGCTCAGATGGTGGGTGTTAAAGCCTAAAAATCGGGAAAATTTGCAATGGAAATTGCCCTAAGGTATTTTTTTTTTAGTAAATGGTGCTTCCCTGTTTACTTTGCTATTTATATACTAATTTGGTGAATTTTTGATCATAGTGTATTTGAATAATATGAATGAATTAAAATTCGCGTAATACGTGGATATAATACGCATAATACATCAAGCTATAATCGTACATAACTTATATTATTTAGATACTACTTAAAGGGTCATTAGTAGCTATATCACGATGACTCGTGAGAAATATATCAAAATTAAGGTCGTGTGTGTGAAAAAATGAGTATGTACAGAAGTTTTCTATTAAAAAACGATTTCTGGGCTAAGAAAGGCAACGAAAAGGAAGGCAATGTAAAATCTGAAAAGGTCTTTATAAAACATGATTCAGAGATCGGCGGAATCTACGCTATTATTAATAATGACGAAAGAAAAGGCGTAAAAATCATAGCAAATGGAGAAGAGCATTGGTTTAATAACTTTGACAAGTTAGATATGTTCCTTAGCCGATTAAAACAAAATGAAGACGATTTTATGAAGATTCTAAGAAGAAAAAACATTTCTCAAAGGTTAAGAACGCTGGAAATTTAATTTGGTTTTTACAAATTATCATCTATTCTTTTTTCAATGGAATGAGATGAGTTTCTAAGCCATTTTATTGTTAGATTATATTTGTGAGATGTTCCTAGATTTAATCGTTGTAAATAGGTCGTAGTCCTGATTGAAAGTGGCGCAATCTTAAGTTAGCACCACGAGAAACTCTTACTTTCGGAATTTTTTCTCGATTGCGGTAAAGTTCGGTTACGGCTGCGACTGCGTAATCAATATGAGAAGTTCCATAGGTGTTTCTAGGTACCGCAAATCGAACTAAATTTAAGATACTTTTTCGTTGTTCTGGCGTTTTCTTATCCCACTCAAACGCAAAAGGTCCTAATTCACAGGCTCTAATTCCGTAGTGTCTTAAGAGTTCTATACTGAACCCAACGCCACCAAAATCATCCACCTTCATTTCTGTCCCCTTAAAGAATTTATCCATATTAATATAGACCGCGTGACCGCCCGCAGGAAGCACAACAGGTACTCCATTTTCAGTTAGTTTTCGCGCAAATTCTCGAACTTGTCGTATTCTTTCAGTAAGGTAAGGCAATTTCACGATTTCATATAATCCAACCGCGAGTGCCATAATGTCGCGCCCGCTTAAACCCCCGTATGAGTCGTTTCCAAAAGTTAAAATTTGTTTTTCTTTCAATTTAGCTCCGATGTTCCCGTTATTTGAAAATTTCTGGAAAAAAATACTTCTATCTCTAATAAATAAACCGCCCCCTATGTTAGCAAGTCCATCTTTTTTAAAACTTATAGTAAAACCATCAACGTAAGAAAACATCTCTTGAATTATTTTTAAAATGCTAAGGTTATTATAACCTTCTTCAAATTCTTTAATGAAAAAAGCGTTCTCTGCGAATCTGCAAGCATCTAGAAAGAGCGGAATTCCATAGTGATGTGCGATTTCGTTAATTGTTTTAATGTTATTCATTGAAACGGGTTGACCTGCGGCAGTATTATTGGTAATAGTTAAATATATTAATGGGATGCTATCAGCTCCCTTTTTTTGGATAAAAGATTCCAATTTTTCACTATCCATATTTCCCTTGAAAGGATTTTTAATATCCATTTGATCAGGAGGAAAGTCTTCCAATAAGTTTGCTGAGAATAGGTTTATTGGATGGAGTCCATTTACAGCAATATTTGCTTCTGTTGTATCGAAGTGTCCGTTGTTGAGGATGAAGAATTCTTTATTTGGGCTCTTTTGCTTCAGAATTGGAGAAATAGTGGAGAATAACAAATGTTCCGCACAACGACCTTGTGGTACTAAAAACGCGTTAGGGCGAGTCAGCTGATGGATTCCCCCGTTAACAAAACCTCCTTCGAACGATGTAAGATATAACTCGTCCATTAATTTTTTTATATTGTTTTCTCCAGAAAGAATTAAGTTTATAGCGTTTTTTGGCTCATTTCCCCTTTCAAAAGTATCTCTAATAGCATCAAGAAGAACATAATATCCTTTGTTACGCCCATAAGATTCATCTCCGTGGAAAAGAGCAGCCCACTGTGTGTCCGTCATAGATGAACTTCCACTATCAGAGAGAAAATCTAAAACAAGCATATCTGCTGGAAAAGAAAACATACTGTATTCTGTCTTTTTCAAAGCAACTTCTCTCTGCTCTTTAGAAACTTCTTTGATATTCCTTACAATTAAAGCGCGTTTAGACGGAACTGGAACGTTTAATTCGTACATAGATTTCATAATATCGCCATCAGAATTTTGTTTTAAAGTTATAATTTATTGTTAAAAATAGAAATCGTACAACAATACTTTTTAATAATTAATAGAAGGTATAAAAATTTTATAATATCTTTTTTCTTTTTTCTTAAAACGGAAAGAAATTCAGAATGATTTTGGGTTATTTTTGTTTTTTTACCATACTTCTACTAATTATTGCAAACAATTCCTCCACATTTTCACCGCTTTTTGAAGAACATTCGATATAACCAATAAAATTATTATCGTTGGCAAATTTAATGGCTTCTTCTTTGGGAACAGTTCTCATTCCTTCAAGATCGAGCTTGCTTCCAGCTAAAAGTATAGGTAATTTTTGATCGTGAATTTCGTTAGCTTCGTTAAAAACAGTTAACCAATCGGTTAGATTTTTAAATGTGACATATCGAGTTATATCGTACATAAAAATAGTTCCTTTAGAGCCCATAACAGCGCCAGGTAAGAGAAATCTAAATTTCTTTTCTCCGGCAAAATCCCAAATTTGTAGAGAGATTTTTTTACCATCCAGCTCAAGTTTTTTTATATAGAAGTCCATTCCAATCGTAAGTTGATAGGTTTCTTTAAAAACCCCATTAAGAAAGCGGTGAGTCAAGGTAGTTTTTCCTACTCCCCCATCTCCGAAGATTGGGACCTTAAATTTTAGTGGATGGGGTTCAAAGTCTGAGTCCTTCATTTTATCTAATTTAATTTGTTTTATTTTTTAAAGTCAAACAAAAGACCAACAACAATAAATATATCACTAAGATTATTTGAATGTTTTTTAAAACAAATATTTATTAATAATTAGTAAACAATGAAACACACGATTTTTCTTAGGAAATATTAAAATATTAAAAACAGTTTCAGCATTTATTTAGTTTTTATTTCTTGATTTTAAAATTTTTGCTCGTTCTCTCAAAATATCCCTAATTCTCTCTTTATCTTGGGTATACCAATTACGAGACAATGTCCACAAAATTATACCAGGAATTACAAAAATAGTTATTATCACAGCACTAATTTTATAGTCCTGTCCGAAAATGGATATGAAAATACCTGCGATTAAAGGGCCCATACCATAACCGATATTCTCTAAGAATTGATTCCATGAAACAATTTGGCCTTGAGCTTCTGGAAGATTTATTTCTTGTAGGATCGGTGGTTGATTGACCATGTATAAAGAAGATATGGCGTCAGAACTTAAAATTAAAACACCCATTACATATGTTATAGGAAGCGAAAAGAATAGGACGATGTTTGCCCCTTCTTCAGGCGTTAAAAAAGGCAATGGTACGAAAAACATTAAAACAAAAGTAATTGACCCTCCTACTAAAGAAAATATAATAAAACCAATCCTTCTGACATCATTTTTCTCTGCTAACTTATCTGACACTCGAGCGAGTAAAATTTGCCCTATAACGCGTCCAGTAACTCCAAAAATAACGATAAATAATCCTGTTGTTAGTGGAGAGAGATTATGTGGAGGCGTTTGTAAATAGGGTAAAATAATCATATCTAAACTTCCCACAAATACACTGGAAAATATTCCTTCAATTAAAGCTGCAACATTAGTGCGAGATAGCATAGTTCTACGCATTAATTCTTTATCCATATTAAAATCATATTCAATCGATCGATCATTAAGTACATCTCGTAATTCCTTGCTTTGAACACCCCTTTTTGGTTCCTTAACGTAAAAAAAAAATATTAAGCCCGAAATAAGAACCGCAATTCCTATACTTAAAAAATATAATCTCCAATACCCAAACTGCACTAAAGCACCAGATATTAGAAAACCAAGCATCATAAAGACGGATCCAAAAATACCAAAATATCCAAAGAATTTAGAGCGATGTTTTAATGGAACAATATCGTTAGATAAGGAAACTATGGCGGGATAACTTCCTCCAGCAAAGAGAGCAAAAATTAGAACAAAAATAAAAAAATACCACCAGGTCTGTATTCCTTGACCGGCAATAGCGAAACCGAGCATAATCATGCAAAAACTTCTGGCAATAGATATTATTAATAAGATTTTTACTCGTGAATACTTATCAATAAGCCTACCAAGGAATAACCCTGAAAAAGAAGAAGTCCATAGAAGTGTGGTCATTAAAATTCCCATCTCTAGCGCGTGATAGGGTTCTCCTGGCCAAATTAGCGAAGACAGGGGTACCATTAATATAATTATGCCCGCAAAGGCTATACTATTAAATCCATTGAGTAGATATACTGGCCAAATTAATTTATTATAAGATTGGTGAGAATCGTTTAATTCCATTTCTAACTTCAATTCTAAATTCTATAAATTCATAATTATATGAAATGGAAAATGAGAATTCAAATTTTAAATTGATGAAACATTACAGAATTTAAGAGTTTTTTATTTCATTAAGGTTTTATTTGATGATCTGAGGGAGATGACATCCCTTCATTTGAATCTAAAATGTCAGCTCTTCCCTTTAATATCTCTCTTATGTTATAAGCATCAGAAGGAAACCATTTTATCGCAAAACCCCATAATATTACTCCGGGAAGAATACATATAGCAATTATTAAAATTGTGGATTGATAATTCATGCTTGTCACAGCCAATAGGATTCCACTTAATAAGGGCCCCATACCTCTCCCTAAATTTTCCAAAAATTGATTCCATGAAACTATTTGACCTTGCGCTTCTGGCAAATTTATTTCTTGTAATAATGGACTTTGATTAACCATATATAGAGAAAAAATAGATCTTGATGCGAAGAACAAAGAACCCATTAACCAAATTATTGGGAGCGCCATTAAGAAAGGAACATCTTTCCCTTGCTCAATAGTCAAATGGGGCCATGGAATAAAGAAAAAAAGAATAAAAGTAAACAATCCTCCAATAATAGCAACGATGATAATTGGTATTCTTATAATAGGTCGCTTTTTAGCTAATTTATCGCTTAACCTTGCTAGTAATAGCTGTCCAATTATTCCACCAGTTAGCCCAAAAGTAATCATGAAAATGCTAGTTGAAAATTCTGAAATATTGTGAGGTTCATTTTGGATAAGGTTAAGAATTAAGAAGTTAATAGAGCCCATTAGAATCTGAGTAAATATTCCTTCAATTAAGGCAACTTTATTAGTTTTACTTAACATTGTTTTAAGCATAGTCTCCCGATTGATTTTAAAGTCGTAAATGACATCTTTCTTTTTAAGGATATGTAACAATTCTTCTTGTTGCGCTCCTCTTTTAGGCTCATCGTTATGAATGGCAAAAATTAGGGCACAAATTAAAATACCTAATCCAGTACCCCAAAAATACTGTCTCCACAGCCCGTTCTGCACTAAAAATGCTCCAATTAAAAATCCAAAAGTCATAGTAAGAGAGCGAACTATCTCATAAAAACCAAAAAAACGCGAACGAGAAGCTTTAGGAACGATATCGTTAGACAAAGATATTACGGCGGGCCAGCTTAATCCCGCAAACATCCCAAAAATACTTATAAATACTAAGAAATATATCCAAGAGGACGAACCGCCTCCCTCCAATGCAAATCCAAGCATTACTATCGCAAGCCCCCTAAATATTGAAATAATAACGATTATCTTTTTACGAGAGTATTTATCAATTAAGTGTCCAAATAATAATCCTGAGATCGAAGCAGACCATGATAGCACTGCAATTAATATTCCCATTTCTAAAGCGTGAGTTGGCTCAGTTGGCCACATAATTCTTGATATTGGTACGATAAGAAAGATAATCCCGCCCCAGGCAATACTTTGGAACCCATTAAGAAAATAAATAGGCCATAATATGCGATTGTAGCTAATAGAATCTGCTGAATTATTAGAATTGATATTTTCCATAAGAACTGAGCTCTAATAATAATATCCCTTATATGGTTTCTAAAATGAGCTTTCTAATATTAATGTAATGAAATATAAAATCCTAAATTTTAATTTGTTAATTAGTTTTAATTTTGTTTTTAGAAAGTAGATATATAACTAAGCTTAACAACGATAATAGGGATAAAAAGAAAAATGCTAAGTTTGCATCTACCGCAGCGATAAAACCACAAAGTATTGGCGCAAAAAAGAATCCAATTCCAATCGCAGTTTCAAAATAAATGCTGTATTTTGAAGTGTTGTTAGCTATATTCCGAAATAGTATTAGTTTGAAAGCAAGGGTATAATAAAAAGAATTAAAAATTCCAAACGCACAAAAGAGAATTGCAAAAATAAATAAGTCTTGATTTAATCCCATCAAGAAAAGGGAAAATATTATAATTAAATTGGATATAGGAATCATTTTTTTGGTGGTTTTTATTTTAAAGTCCATAGATTTTGAAATTGAAATCGTTTGAGTACTCATTCTTAAAAAGAAAAATAGATAATTAGTGAAGAGAGCGAAATTTAGTATTTCAGATTTAATCGGATAAATTAATCCCATACCTCCAATCAAAAAACCATATATTCCAATCATAAAAAGCGGCAGATATAAAGGAAAAGAAATGTGCTCTCTTTGAGGAATTACTTTTACTCCTTCGTCAATTGGAACGATAATCTCTTTGTCCAAACTATGAGATGGTTCTTGAATAATTAAAGCCATACTAAAGCCGAAAATAGCAAAAAATAACGCAAACAAAAACATAATCTGAATATTTTCAATATAAAACAAAATAAAGAAACCTAAAGCGTAGCTAAAAATTCCTCCAAAATTCCAAGCTAAACTATACTTTTTCATTAATTTATCCTTTAAGGAGTTATTTTTACGATATTCTTCTGAATTTGATATCGCCGAAAGTGCGCCCATTAAAATTGGCCAAAACAATCCTAAAAATGTTCCATCTAATATTAACAAGAAATAAATTAACAATGGATCTTTTGAAAACTGCAAGATTACTTGAACAAATAAGAAGCCTAATGATGATATGATAATCGTAGGTTTTACGCCAAGCTTTTTCTGAACATTTCTAAAGATTAAAGGCGAAAATAAGTATGCCATGGCTGTTCCAGAAATAATGAATCCAATAATTTCTGGATTTAATCCTATCTCAATTAAATAAAGTGGAATAGCTAAACCAATCGCCACACCTGTCGCAACGCGCGTAAATGCTAAAATAAATATTGGAAATACTCTGTAATTATCTGCTTTCATTATATTAATAAGAAGAATTTGTTAACGGTAATAAGGAAAGCGAAATCTTGAACTTAAAGTTTATTAAAATAGCTAAAAGAAGAAGAATATAACTTTTACATAAGTTTCAGAGAAAATGCTAATGATATTCGGTTTTTAAAAGTAAATAGAAAAAAATAACGCAAATTCAAATCAAGAATTTAACTCATTCGTGAAATAAAAAGAAAAATAAAATTTTATTTAAATGTTTAGTCACTTTCTAAAAAGCTTTGCATTTCGGTTAATTTTAATAAAAATTTTGGAGCTTTCATTTTTATTTTACGGGCAACAACTTTCTTTATGATATCGCTTTGCGACAGTTTTCCCTCACCAATCTCATCAAATAGTGCTTTTGTCGTTTTCATCATGCCATCCCAACCAAGTTTTTCCTCTGTTAAGTCCTTCTTATCTTTGTTTTCAATTCCCTCTACGGAAACTGTTCCTTTGTCAACAGTTACTAAAGCGGCATATTCACCATCTTTTGGATTTAATAAAATCTTAAAGGATTCTTTAGCGAATTTCTCTTTAAATTTATCAATTGAATTTAATGGCATATAAAGATTAAAAACGCCCTCTGGATAAGTTCCTTCTTTAACCTTACCAAGTTTATTTTCTGACATATTTGTCAATTTTTTTTCTGTATTATTAATAATATATAAAGTTATTTCAACTCCATGAAATATAAATGTTTTAGTGTCTTAATAAAAAGAAAGTTACTTTACCTTAATATGAAGCAAGAATATTAGTTTTTATTTCACTTGAGTTTGGACTTTCTTTTTAGAAATAGTTTTTTATATATCTTATTTGTTAGTGGAATAGTTTGAAGAAAATCAGCGTGACGATACTTATACCCTTGAAGTTTAATCTGTTCTTGCATCTTAACTATCTCAATATTATATATATTTCCTAGTTTACCATGTAAAGTTCGCATATTAAAGAATTAATATTAAAAAGAATTTTTTCAGTATGATTAGGTTTTTATATAGAAATTCATTTAAGTAAACTTAATTCATCTATAGAATAGAAAAGTTATTAAAATTTTTGCCCTTTTTTAATAAATAATGCTTGCTGACAATCAGTTAATTAAACGGCTTCAAAATGGAGCGATTCGGGGAATTATCCTCGATTTTGATGGAACTATTCTCGATATCAGAAAAACACTTAAAGACGCAATAGAAGAAGTTTACGAGGAAAAACACATTTCAGCGGACATTGAAAGCACAATGCAAGAAATAGGGGCTTTAATGGAAACAATTCAAGGGCTTCCGCTTCCAAAAATCGTATTGGAGTCTTTCAATTTATTTAAATACATAGAATCGTTCCAACCGTTAACATATTTAAAAAAACTACGAATAGCAACGAAAATTTTCACGCGTTATCTAGAGTACGCGAAAGATGCATCGTTTTATCCAGAAGCAACTGAATTTATTAATAAATATAAAAAAACTTATGATTTATTTATTGTTTCTCACAACCAGACTAAGAATATAATTCCTCATTTAGAAGAAAAAAAAGTAAAAAGCTTTTTTAAAGGAATTTTTGGAGCAGATCTACTTCCCGCTTTAAAACCCGACCCAAACGCGTTAAACCCTGTTTTTGAAAGTTATAAATCCTGCAAATTGAAGGAATTTGTAATGATTGGAGATATGCCTTCAGATATTGAAGCAGGAAGAGAAGCTGGAGTTTGGACGATTGGTGTTGCGAGCGGAGTAAGTAAAAGAGAGATGTTGGCGAAATTTAACCCAAGCTTATTAATTGACTCGTTAGATGAATTAATTAGAATAATTGAAAATAAAAATTTATCAAATTCAAATACTCAAAATAAGATTGAGATAAAATCCTAGGAGGATGAAATTAATGGTGCTTAAAGAAGAATATAAAACTTCAGCAGATACGAGTATTATAAAAACTACTGAAGAAAAAGAAAAGGAAGATTTAGAGTTTGGTAAACGACACCAGAACTCGATGTATAAAATATTAAAATATAATCCAATCGATCCATTAAACGACCTCTATCGTCGAGCTATTGACCAATTGAACATTGGAGAAATAGAGGGAAAACTCCAATATTGGACGGCATTTGTTTATATAAAGTTTTTTGCCCGATTGCTCTGGAATTTTAAAGTAGAATATCCTTTAGGGAATTTGTTTCCGGAATACGGGGCAGGCATTCTTGTAGGAAGCCACGAGTCTCATTTGGACCCATTCTTCTACGGTTCTGCTTGTCAAAGAAGAATCCAATACATGAGTAAATTGGATAATTTTAAAACTCCTTTAGTTAAAACGCTTTTTACAAATTTAGGGGCCTTTAAAATAGATCGAAATAATCCTGAGCAAGGCTGGGATAGGGCTAAAGAGATTATCAGAGGTGGTGAATGGGTAGGGATTTTCCCTGAAAGTACCCGGTCTAGGGAGGAAACTGGGTGGGAACTAGGAGAGTTTAAAACGGGGGCAGTTCGACTCGCGATTGAAATGGGTGTGCCGATTGTTCCAATGGCAGTGATTGGGTCTAGAAATGCGTTACCAAAAGGTAATTTGGTCATGAAACCAACTCAAGTCAAAGTACGCGTAGGTGATCCGATTTACTACGATAAGTATAATATTGACGATGTTTCTTACGAAGAAATTAAGAGACTAACCAATGAATTAAGACAGATTGTTCTTGATTTAAGAGAATACGTCATTGTGGACACAAGGAAAAAGAAAAAGGAAGAAGAGCTATCGATTGGTTCCCCTGAGGATGCTGAAAAACCCAAAAAGTCAAATTCAGCATTGAGATATTTAAAAGATATAGGAATGGGCACATTACAACTTGTTGATGACATCTGGTACTCCTTCATAAAATCGTTAGAAGTATTAGGACTACGCGAATATTTAGCATCTCCATCGCAAGCTATCTATGGGTGGGCAGTCCATAATTTAGGCAACTTAATGATACCATATAAAGCAATTGACTTTGAAAAATATATTCCTGATACCGGGGCAGCAGTTTTTTGTACCAACCACAATTCTGAGTGGGACGTAATTATGACTGCGACTTGTATGACATACCATAAAAAACGAATTCTTTTTCAAATGGCGAAACAGGGTTTGTTTAAATTCCCAATCGTTAACGCTTGGGTTAGAACCCACCACGCGTTTCCCTTAAAAAGGGGACAACACGACATTGATTCGTATAATTACGCTAAACATCTTCTTGATAACGGAGAATTGGTTATGATGTACCCCGAAGGAACTACCAATCCAGGCGGTGGTGAACTCCTAGAGGGCCACACAGGTGCTATGCGATTAGCTATTGAAAAGCAAGTACCCATTTTATTAGTAGGAATTACGGGTACAGAAAATACGTACCCAAAACACGCTAAGATGTTGAACTTCTATAGGGGATCTATATTAAAAGCAGGACCCCCATTCATGGAACATAAAAAACATTGGGGCAAACCAATGCCAGATTACGATGAATTAAAGCGTTTAACGGATAATATGATGGCTCAAATTAAAGATTTACTCTTATATGATAGCCCAGATGCCTAAACGAGAATTAAAGTGGAATTAATGGAAGAACCTCAACAAACAGAGAAGAAACAGATCAAAGTTGGGATACCAAGGGCACTTCATTTTTATAGATATTTTCCATTTTGGAAAAAATTACTGGAAGAATTAGACGCTGAAATCGTTATAAGTCCCCTTACAAACAAGAAAATCGTTGAGGAAGGCGTAACACACGGATTCGGGGAGTTGTGTATTCCAGTCAAGATATATTACGGTCAACTCTTAAGGTTAGTAAAAGATCATCCCGATTTAGACTTTGTTTTTGTGCCTAGGTATGTTTCGGAAGTAAAAGATTCGTACTTTTGCCCTAAATTTTTGTCTTTACCAGATGTGATTAAAATTCTACCTGACATTCCAAGGATTTTAAATTTTGAAGTAAACGTTAAAGAGTTTCCGATATCGACAGCTGCCGTTGAACTCGGAAAGCAACTTGGAAAAAACCAAAACAAAGCCTTAAATGCTTATAGAGAAGCGCAGAAATATTTCGACGAATATCACGACTTTATTCGAGAGGGCGCCTCAGTTAACCACGCTTTAAGGTTAGTCGAAAGAAATCGACCTTTTACCTTACCAAAAAAAAAAAGCGAAGGAGATATACGATTTTTGCTATTAGGGCATGGTTATAACATATTTGATACTTTTATTAATCTCGATTTTCAAAAAAAATTGAAAGACCAAGGAGTTAATCATATTACCATTGAAAACCTGCCAGAATCTATTTTCAAGACGCCCGTTATAGTGAACCCAAGAGGGGCAAAATTACAAAATTATTGGAGACACGAAGAGGAAATTATGCAGGCTATTCGATTTTTCCTTACGAAGGGACGCGACGAAATAGATGGCGTAATATTCTTAATCAGCTTCGCATGCGGACCAGATAGCCTTATTTCTGAACTAATCATGAGAGACATGAAAGTTGTAGGACTTCCCTTTTTAGAAATTATTATGGACGAGCATAGCGGGGAAGCCGGATTGCTCACAAGAGTAGAAAGTTTTGTCGAAATGATCCGAAGAAAGAAAAAGGGATTGACAGTCGGGAGAAGGGATAAATTAACGATTAAATCTGCTTAATGAAAAAACTATTAACTATTAAACTCTTAGAAGAAAAATCTTATATCTTTAAGAGTAGAATTCTCGAATTTGAAAAAGTATTAGTTGATTATTATATAAAAATAGCAGATTTAGATACAGAATCAAAAAAAGTCGCATATATTTTCGAAATTCGTGGATTGAACAAATAAAATTAAATAGAATGAGTAATATGAGAGATCCTAAAAGAATTGGAAGAATATGTAAATTACTGGAAGAAAAGTGGATGGATGCTCCAGAATATCGATTAGGGCAATTTTTACGTGTATTTATTTTTAATTTCGAACCTGATAATTATCCAAGTATATTTAGTCAAGAAGATGATAAAACAGAAGAGAGATTATATAATTTAGATATAGATTTAATTAAAATTAAAACTCAAAATCCTAATGTCTATGTTGAGGATTTGAAAAAAGAAGATTATAGATCATTGAAAGATACTGCCAATTTTTAGATAACTACATGTCCATATGTTAAGCGAGAATTTGCCATTAACTTCTTCAATATATATAGGTCCAGTTCATCCATAAACAGTAGAAAAAAATATAACTTTCAATAATAGTTTTTCTAATATGGATTTAATCTAAATTAAATGAAAATATAAGTTTCTTAGGTTTTGAAAAGGATAGGTTTATTGATATCAATTTTTTAATTATTAATTTTGCTCCGTTTTTTTATTAAAATTATCATACAATTGATAATCTGTTTGTATTGGGTAATTTTTTATTTAATCAAATACTTGATTGAGTAAAATTAGGTTAATCTTTGAACAAAGATACTGACTATTAACTTGAGGATTTTTCCAAGAAATGATAATTACCTTTCCCAATATGGGGCCCAACTGGGTAGCTTTTAAGACTCTATTTACAAGCCTTGGTCTAGATGTAATTATTCCAGATCCAACGAATCGGGAAGCAATTAAAATCGGAGTCAAGTATTCCCCTGAATTTGTGTGCTTTCCGTTTAAAGCGACTATTGGAGATTTTGTGAATGCTATAAAAAAGGGAGCAGATACGCTGATCATGGCAATAGATTGCGGACCGTGTAGATTTGGCTTTTACGCGAGCGTCCAAGAACGCATTTTAAAAGATATGGGTTATAAAGACATCACTGTAATTCCTTTAGACCAAGCAGATCTCTTAGATTTTAAATGGGTCAAAACTCTTCAAGAAGTTAGTGGTCGAAAAGATTTGTTTATGTATTCAAAATTCGTTAAGGCTGTTATTTTTTTCCTAAAAAAAGCTAAGCTGTTAAACGATATTCAAACTGCCGAAGGTATCTTCCGAGCTTACGAGCGCAATCAGGGAGATACGACGGATTTAATTAAAAACTTATTGATTAAGCTTGATCAAGCTAATTCGCTCTCAGAATTGAAAAAATTCAAAAGCGTTATTAAGCAAGATTTTAGCAATTTAGATATTGATAAGACCCGAAATCCTCTACGGGTTGGTGTTTCGGGAGAGATTCACATTAGTTTGGAACCCTATGTAAATTTAGATATCCGTAGAAAGCTGGGTGAGATGAACATTGAAGTACACCAGAGCCTGAGCTTATACGATTGGGTTGTCCATAAATTTCATTTAAATTATCACAGGAAGTGGTTAGAGCACCTTTCGCGACCTTACGTTCCGATGGATATTGGAGGAGAATGTCAATGGGTGTTAGGCGAATATATAGACAAAGCTAAAGCGGGTTTCGACGGCTTTTGCCACATTTACCCATTTTTATGCATGCCGGAAGTGACGGCTCGAACGATTATAACTAACAAACTCAAGGGAGTCTACGACCTCCCCATTATTTACTTCTCTTTCGACGAGCAGAGCGGATTGGCGGGCTTCAGAACGAGGTTAGAAGCATTCTCTGATTTAATGTATGGTCGTAGGAACAAAGAAATTGAAAATAACGCCAAATTCGTAGCAAATGGTAATAAAAAGATTTATCCGCATTATGGCGGTTTATTTTATAATGAATGCTTTCAATTAATTCAAAATTCGGTTTAATGAAAAAGGTGAAATTATTTGGTAGAAGTTACTGAAAAAGTTGCTGAAGAGGGGAAAAAAAAAGATGCTTTCCTTGGTATTGACATTGGAAGCGTGAGTTGCAAATTTGTTCTAATGGATACAGATGGAAATTTACTTACTAGTGTATTTTTACGAAATAGAGGTTCTCCCATCGACTCAGCCAAGGCAGGAATGGCAGAGTTACGCTATAACATAGAACAAAGCGAAAATTTAGGCGACTATGAGATACGTTGTTGTGGTACCACAGGTTCGGCACGGTATTTAACAAAAGCAATCGTAGGTGCCGATCTCGCTAAAACTGAGATAATAGCCCACGCTGTTGCGGCACAGACCATCTATCCCGATGTAAGAACGATATTAGAAATTGGCGGTCAAGATTCGAAAATTATCATTCTACGGGACGGAATAATTGTAGATTTTGCGATGAATTCCGTATGCGCTGCGGGAACGGGTTCATTTCTCGATCATCAAGCAGCGAGACTTGGAATTGCTATAGAGGAGTTCGGCGCTTACGCTATAAAATCAAAAAATCCTGTGAGTATTGCGGGAAGATGTACTGTATTCGCAGAATCCGATATGATTCACAAGCAAAACGCGGGTTACACTAAAGAGGATATTATTGCAGGTTTATGCGATTCACTTGTTCGCAACTATATGAACAACGTAGGTAAGGGTAAAGACTTAGAAGAACCTATTGTGTTTCAAGGTGGCGTTTCTTACAACGAAGGGATCATTGAAGCATTTGAAAGACATTTAGGTTGCAAAGTAATTGTTCCTGAATTTAATGTCCTAATGGGGGCTATAGGAATGGCAATTTTAGTTAGAGATTTCTATTTAGAGCACGAACATCAAACTGTATTTCGAGGACTCGAAGTAGCTGAAATTGAATTCACGACCTCAGCGTTTAACTGCGGAGACTGTCCTAATAATTGCGAAATAGTCCAAGTAAAGATGCCCCAAGAGGGAAATAAGATTATAGCGCGTTGGGGCTCTCGTTGTGGTAAATGGGACCAAGTAGATTAATTTGGAGTTTTATATTCTATTCTTATCTTTTGATATCATAATAGTTTGAAAAGTATGATATACTTTATATTTAATAAATGAATATTTGATTAAAATAAGAAAAAACATATCTACTAAAGTTATTAAAATATTGTCCAATTTTTAATAAAAGAGAAGTAAAATGACAGAATTTTTTAAGCAATTAAAGGACTTGGGCGAGGGATTTCTCGAGTCCTTGCAACATAAAACAAAATTATCGACAATATTTGATATTTATTTAGAAAAAGTAATCCCATCATTTGTTTCCGAAAAAGAGTTAAAGGAATATTACGAGAGACGGATGGAGGAAGTTAATAATTTCATAGACAAACTATAAACGAGGGAAAAAACATGGTTGAAACATCTTCCGAGGAGAATGAAACGAAAGGAAAAGATAAGATGCTTAGTAAGAACCTTATGCAAGATATTTTTTACGCAGTTACCAAAGGTTTAGGGAACCTAGGTTTAACGGCATTCGCAGACTTACAAATCCTGGGAAGAGAAAACATTCCTATTATAGGAAAAGCGATATTAACTACGATAAGCGACAACGCGTTAAGAGACATGGCGATTATAAGTCAAGTTTCTGGACGAAGAATTCATTTTATGGTTCATCATAAACTAATGAAGAATCAAATGTATGGTCCCGTTCTTAAATCGTTAGGCATGTTTCGCAGTACCCTCGATAAAGACGATACCGTCCCTATAGATAAGGTGTTCCACTATCTTAACGAAGTTGGGGATCTTGTAGCCATGACGCCAGAATCAAAACTTACCCCCGAAATTCAAGTGAAAGCAATGGCGGGAATCATTAAATTTGCGGTTGCTGGAGAGGCTCCTATAATTCCCATAGCAATATATACGGAAAAAGCGAAAATATTAGGTATGTTTAAATCACAGGGGTTAAGAGTAAAAATCGGGGCCCCGCTTAAGGTAGAAAAACGATTATCTCGACCAAAATATCGAGATGAGAGATACGAACTCGCTGAGGATATATTAAGAATTATTGATTCCCTTAAACCACAACCCGATATTGAATAAGTATAAAATTAAATATAAAAATGAGGTTTTATTATGGAAAATAGCCAAAGTTCAGAAATGAACGATTTTCAGATAAATTTAACCAGCTTAAGCGAAGAATTAGAGCAAAGAAAAGAGGATCTTATAAGAGAATTAAATACCCCTGGAAAAATTGAGAACTCGTCTGAACCAAATGCGGAATTAGGCGATGTTATAGGAGATATCTTCTATAAATCGATGAAGAACTTCTTTGAAGTAGGGTTTAAACTTGCCGAAAGTTTAAATCTTGAGTTTAGCACAGAAAATCAGGACGAGTAAATTAAAGGTATAAACAAGAAAGAATAGCTCGTCCAAATTTTACAAAATATTAGAGAATAAAAGTTTTAAGTTAGATAAATTGTTTAGAATTCTCATAATTCTAATTTTTTCATTATAAATTTTATTTGAGCTAATTTTTGTTAATCTATTTAATATAGATCAACCATTCAAACTTTTTCCCTTTATAATCACCATCTCCAGTACCTACAAGTTCAAAACCAATATGCTCGTGCCATAGAGCGGAAGCTTTATTCATTAATGGTAGTTTTACTATGAACGCAACTAAAGGAATGTTTATTTCAACCAACGCTTTCTCCAAAATGGCAGTCCCAACGCCTTTGCGTTGGAATTCTGGTACGATGCTAATTTGGTCCAAATAAGCGAATTTTCTTTTTTCGTTAACGAGCAAATCTAAAATTTCTTTATCTTTAATATGGAGATTTTGCAAAGTTTTCCTAATCGTTTTTATGTTAATCTCGTTATTATATATGCTTGCGAAACCAATGACATCTCCGCGTTTATTTTTTGCAATGTAAACCTTCTTATTAACATCTTGAATAAGTTGGGCGTAAAATTCTTCGTCAACTTCTTTTCTCAGGAAGCCTCGATCTTCTAACTCTTTTCTTTGTTGATCTGTAATCTCGTCAAAATCGCGTATTTCAATTAAGTTTTGCTTAAGTGCGTTGTGAATACCTGAAGAATCTCTTAAACTTGCGATTTGAACTATTACTTCCAAGTTTTTTGAATTTACATTTTTATTAACCATTTAAAACTCACCATAATTTACATAAAAGTTTAATAAATGATTGTAATGATCATCCAAATAAAAGAATATTTTAAATTTATAATATATTTAGATTAGATAAAACTTTTCAAGGAAATAAATATGACAATCTCAACTGAAGAAGAGTATACTTTTAAAGTTACTCTAGTTTTTTGGAAATTTTATGAGCTAGGACTATATTTTGAGCTACCAGAAGTAAGAAAGTATTTAGAAAAAGAAGGCTCTTTAAAACTATATAAAGATTATCGATGTAAAATCGAAGTTCCCGGACAAGCAAAAAAGTGTAGCCAACCACTAAAGTGGATTTCAAGTCAATCTATGAAATTTGCTCCCGTTTGCTTTAAGATCGGCGGGTCGGATAGATTTTCTTGCGCTACAGTACCACACGTGCTTGGAAAGATTAGATTGGAAGGGCACATCCATTATGGTTCAGTTTTGGTAATCCATTGCGAATTAATGTTCGATAATTACCATAAGATTGAGGATTTTATAGAAATATCCCAACCCTCAAACATGATCCTGGAAAGCACAGGAAGACCTATCACAGAAAAATTCGTAGAAATAAGAGAAAATATTATAATGTTATTAAAAAAAGGAACTTTTCCAGAAAAGGCAAAATTAGAATCTTCACTAGAACCGTGGCACCATACTTGGCTTATTTGGGACGCAAAACCCGACTTTAACAGAGCAGATTATCGCTTTATTGGAAATAATATTGGTAAGAATGCGCGATATTCAATAGGGCTTACTTTAAGAACGGACAAATATCGAGAATTAGATCCTGTGGCGTATCGAGATCAAATTAACCTTAAAAATTTATCTCCATATTTAGACGAATTCGTGATGATTACTCACGCGGGAAACGTAATAATCCCGGGACCAGGTCTCATGGATCCCAATTCTATGAAAAACTTACTTATCGATACACTCTTTGGTCCAGAAGTTGGCAACGTTCAAAGGTTTTTGATCCTCATGCATATGGAAAATATACTAATTGTAGCAGATAAATTCGATATAGTCATCTCAGAAACCAGAGCTAAAGAAGAAAGCCTGACTTTGACGGAAACAATCGATAGATTAGAAAAACTGGAAACGGAACTCAACAGAATAATTCTTGAATTAAATAAAGATATAATAATCTCCAAAATAACTCGCTTATTATTTACTAGTACTTTTAAAACAAGTATGTTTAACGAAATGATAGATAAATTAGATGGTTTTAAATTTTCGAAGCAAACTGACGATGTAATCTCCAGAGTCAGGAAAACACTTAATAGACAGAGGAACACACTAAATACAAAATCGGCAGCAATAGAAAACAAATTTTTAGCTATTCTAAATTATCTTGCCGTTTTCGAGATAGCGGTTTTAGTTATATCTTTAGCTTTAGGTGATATATTCGGAGGTACACTTTGGGGTTTTGTCCAGATTGGAGTAGCTATTTCATTTGTTATTGGAGCATTTGCTATATATAGATCGCAAGAAAAAAAACTATAGCGTCGTATAATTCTATTAAACTTAATATTTTTTTTTATTTTTTCCTAAACAAAACAATTATAAAATTAAAAATAAAAGTTATTTATTAAATCTTTGATTGCTTCTGAGTGTGAAGTTCTTGAATAATTAAAAATAGAATAATAAAATATATTTTGTTTAATATCTTGTTCTTGAAGCCTGAATTCGTAGTTTTGCTTTAGTCCGTTTTTTATCGTCCTGTAAAATAACATACCGGGTTTTGGAAGGAAGAACTATTTCATATTCTTCTTCTGCGACTGTTGAGTCCTTCTTTAAATGGTCTTAAGCTCATTAAATCAATACTGATGAGATAGCGCTCTTTCTCTTCTCCGACATTGTCCTGTGTAAAACTCTGGTCTTTAGCATAAGTCTTCTTACCTTTTGCGTAATATCTTCAAGACGTTATAAAACACCTTTACAATATCAAATTATTTGATAATTAAGTTTTAAAATTTATATAGTGTAAGAATTTATATTTTTATTTCTTAAAAAACCTAATAATAATGGAATAATAAATTAGCGTACTTTTTCCCTCGTTTCATACAAATAATTTTTCGATATTTTAATTAATTAACCATGATATTTTTAAAATTATAACTAATTAAGTTTTTAGATGAGATTTTTGTGTCTAATGATAAATTTTATGAAGAAATATCTGAAGCAATCGTAAGTCTTGACAAAGAAAAAACTATTGAATTGGCCAATAAAGCAATTCAAGAAAAAATGAATCTTCTTGAAGTAATAGAGAAAGGTTTTGGAGCGGGGATCCGTCAAATAGGGGTTTTATGGGACGAAGGAGAATTTTTTCTGCCGGAATTAATGCTTGGTGGGACTATTATGCAAGAGTCTATGCAGATTCTTTTTCCACACATAGAAACAGAGAGAGATAGCATCTCGAATGGAAAAGTGGTAATTGCAACAATAGAAGGAGACATTCACTCAATAGGAAAAACAATTGTCGCTACAATGTTGAGTGCCAACGGTTTTGAAGTTTTTGATCTAGGCGCTGACGTTCCAGCTGAAAAAATTATAGAAATTGCTGTTGAAAAGAATGCGGATGTCATTGGAGTTTCTGCTCTATTGACTACAACTATGATCGGCCAAAAAAAGATAATAGAAATACTCGAAACTAAAGGTATCCGAGACAAATTCAAAGTGATACTTGGGGGTGCTCCAGTTTCTAAAGCGTGGGTAGATGAGTGCAAAGCAGATGGATTTGCTGGTAGCGCCGTAGAAGCTGTTAATCTAGTCAAGAACCTTTTAAAAATTTAAAAAACGCTTATTTGAGGTAAATTGCTATGTTATTCCACGATTGGTTAAAAAACGATTCGAAAATCATATTATTTGATGGAGGAATGGGGTCAGAGATATTTAAACATGGAATCACGCTAGGAAAGCTTCCCGATACCCTTAATATCGACCAACCGGACATAATTTTTAAGATACATAAATCTTATTACGACGCAGGCGCAGATATGTGCCAAACAGGTACTTTTGGATCTAGCTTTTTAAATTTGCAAGGCTATAGAATTGAAAGCCAAATTAAAGAGTTAAATGAGAGCGCCTTAAAAAACATAAAAAGAGCGTGCCCTCCCAATCGTTTAATTGTAGGCGATATTGGCCCATCTGGTGTATTTAGACCTCCAGTAGGAAAAACAACCGCCGACCAATGGGTTTCCAGTTATGTAAAACAAGTAAATATTTTAGAACAAGGAGTAGATCTCTGGCATATCGAGACTATTTCAGACATTGAAGAAATGGAAGCTGCGATAAAAGCAATAAGAGAGATTTCAAAAAAACCCATCATAAGCTCAATGACATACAAAAAAACAAAAAGGGGGTTTTTTACCATTATGGGCGATTCTTTAGAAAAGTGCGTGCGAATACAAGAAGATAGAAAAGTTGACGTGATTGGAGCTAATTGTACATTAGGAAGCGATGAAATGATAGGATTAATAAAAGAACTAAAAGAGCTTACTAATAAACCCATATCGGCAAAACCTAACGCGGGTCAACCAAGAGTCGATCAAAACAATAGAGCCGTTTACGACCAGCCAATAAAGGATTTTGTAAGCGATATTCGCGAAATTATTCAAATAGGCGCTAAAATCGTAGGAGGGTGCTGTGGTACGTCTCCTGAAACGATTAAGGAAATCAAAGAAGTTATTAATTCAATATGAAATAATAAAGAGATATAAATATGACGATTATTAGACCGCAAATTAAGGTATTAGATGAAGATTACAAAAATAAAATTTTTAACGAAGCTAAAAACATTCTTGAGACCCAAGGTGTTTTTGTAGAAAATGAAGACGCGATAGAATTGTTCGCTAAGAACGGAATTACCCATAAGGATTCGCGATTTTTTATCCCTTCTGATATTGTAGATAAATGCTTGAGTAGTGTCCCTAATGAGATCAAACTATTTGATCGAGAAGGTAACGAGCATATTAACTTAAAGAACGATGAGGTTCACTTCGATCCCGGTTCAGCAGCAATTTTTATACTTGATGTAAATACAGGAGATATTAGAGAAGCTCTAACAGAAGACTTTATCAAGTTCTCAAAGGTTGTTGAACAATTAGAATACATCGAAGCGCAAAGTACAGCAATAGTTTACAATGATGTTCCTAAAATAGCTCAAGATTGGCATCGATTGTATATAGCGCTCTTAAATTGTTATAAACCCGTTATTACCGGAACATTTCGTAAAGAAAGTTTTTCAATTATGAAGGAGATTTTACTATCGTGTAGATTGTCAGAAAAAGACCTTGCTAAAAAACCATTGGCTATATTTGATGCGTGTCCAAGTCCACCACTGAAATGGTCCGATTTAACCACTCAATCGGTTATAGACGCAGCTAGTAGTATGATACCTTCGGAGTTTGTTTCTATGCCTTTAGCTGGAGCAAGTGCGCCGATGTCGTTAATTGGGTGTATTACTCAACACTGTGCTGAATGTCTTGCGGGAGTTGTAATTGCACAATTGACGAAAAAAGGAGCTCCGTTAGTGTGGGGAGGGTCACCAGCAATATTGGACATGAAAAGAGGTACAACCCCGATGGGCGCAATTGAAACGATGATGATTAACTTAGGAGATGTGGAAATCGGACGATTTCTAAAAATGCCTACTCATGCTTACATGGGTCTAAGTGACTCCAAAGTTCTAGATACCCAAGCTGGTTTCGAAGGAGGTATGGGAGCTCTTTTAGCTGGACTTGCTGGAGTTAACATGGTTTCAGGTGCCGGCATGTTAGATTTTGAATCCACGCAGAGCATTGAAAAATTGGTAATCGATAACGAAATAGTAGGAATGGTAAAACGTCTCTTAAGAGGTATCGAAGATTACGGTGCTCCGTTCGCATCAGATATCCTTAAAGATTTCGACGATAAAGAGGAATTGCTCTCCCACCCTTCAACATTAAAGCTATTCAGAAAAGAATTATTTATGGCTGGACCTGTAATAGATCGCTTGTCTCGAAACGCTTGGAAAGAAAATGGCTCTAAGTCTGCAAGAAAAAGAGCAAAGGAGCAGGCGACTAAACTCGCTGAGAAAGCTTCTTTAAAACCTATTGATGATAACCTAGCTAAAGAATTAGAAACTATTACTTCAAGGAATTTGTAAACTTTTTTAACACTCCCAAAACGAGAAATCTGTAGGTTCTGTTCTGCTATATCTTTAAGCATAATTTAGAAGCTATCATAACTAAATAATTAATTAATATGAACTAAATCGGAGTATAGCCCATTACCTAAATAATTAACTAAAACAACATTATTCTCAGATTTTTCAATTGTATTCTCCATATTTAATATTTCTTGCCAAAATAAAGTTACTGAAGAATCATTATTAATTTCAAAGTTTGGAAAAACATAAGGACCTTTTGAAAAAATTCGATTATGTTCAATACTGAAATTATTTAATTCAAAAAAATATATTTGATAATTTTCATCACAAAAAGTCATAAATCCTTTAGTATTATTGTAATATTTAATAATAGGATTAGAAATAGGAATGGTTGAATTAAATAATGATATAGGTGTTTCAAAAATGCCAGTCTTATTAGATGTAATATAAATATTTGTTTCATTTTCTATCCAAGAGAAATAAAATATATTTGAAAAATCACAAAAAACATTTAAATTTTCATTATTATCCGGAATATCAACAATATCACTTAAAGTTCGAGGTTTACTAAAATTCTTATTTTTAATTAAAGAATAGTAAAAAGTATTGTTACTTTTAAAAAAAAAATAGATTTCATCTAAATTATTTCTGCAAATCTTATAATTATAAGAACTTTGATTTAGGAAAGTTAATGAATTTGATAAATTATATGAAAAAACAATCTCGGTTCTTTCTGAATGGTTATTTGTAAGAATATTGAAATCTAGACGACTGATAATAAATATGGGTTCTTGATTTCTATCTAAAGTAAAATAATATTCATTAATAGATCTATAAAATAAAGGAGGTGTTGCTGATATGTCAGATTGAGAAATTGTTGAGAATTCAGTTTGATTTATTATAATTTTATCATAATAGCTTTCTATAATCCATGTACTAATAAAAGTTTTTGAATAATTTTCATATTCTATAAAAGGAGCTGAAAAATGTGCATCAGAAATGGCTTCAATTAGAATTTTACTATTACTTATTGTATCTTTATATGAATAGCTTGCTAATTTTATATTTTTTTCAGTAACCCATATCAAATAAAATGTATTATTTATTTTAGTATATCTCCGTGATTTAAAAGAATTATGAATATTAATAGAATTAGAATCAGTTGAGGTATCTTTATTTACCAAATCATAGATAGGAATAATAAAACATAACGAAAATATTATTAAATATATAAGTGATAACGACTTGATAATTCTTTTTTTGTAGGTGGTTAGATTTATTCGATAAAGATCTCTTGGTTTCTTTAAAGATAATCGAAATTGAAATAAATGGGTTAGGTTAAGAGAAGATCTAAATAAAAGA